>CAMAXW010000027.1 GCA_945862315.1 Klebsiella pneumoniae | reverse complement strand
GATCCGGCAGAACTACGCGCCTACGCCGAATTACACGCCGCCAATCGCCTGCCGGTGCGGGTTTTCTATACCTTTGAGATCGATTCACGCCAAACGCTCGACGAAATCGCGGCCTATTTACGCACCGTGCGGTTTGCCGCAGACGGGGGTTTTGGATCCCAACAACTCAAAGTCATTGGGGTGAGTATTGGTCTAGATGGGCCCTACTGGCACGGTGCCGCGGCGCACGGGCAAGCTTATATGGGGCCGTTTGGGGAAATGGTGAATCCCGATCCGCTAGTGACTTGGGAACATTACCGGGCCATTTTGGCGCTGGCGGCGGGGTTGGATTTTCGCATTCATGCCGAGGCTGCGGGGCGTGCTTCCATCGCGATGGCGCTCAAGGCTTTCGCTGAGATTGACGCGCAAACACCTATCCGCGAACAGCGTTATGTGATCGAGCACGTGGAATTTCCCACGCTGGAACAAATCCAACTGTGCGCCCAAATGGGTGTTGCGCCGACCACCAGTACCAACTTTATCTGGGGTAAAGGGGCGGAGGTGTACCAAGCACGACTGGGCCCGCAGTTGGCGGAGCGCGCTATTCCAATGCGCGATTGGTTGGATGCCGGTGTGCCAATTGCCCAAAGCACGGACTGGGGCCCACGCTCAGCCTTGTTCACGTTGTGGCAGAGTTTGGCGCGCCACGCCGGGCTAACAGGCCAAGTGGTGGGAGAGCAACAGCAAATTACTCGCGAAGAAGCCATCCGCGCGTTCACTATCAACGGCGCCTGGGCGCTCAAAATGGAAACCGAAATTGGCTCGATAGTCGTGGGTAAACGGGCGGATCTGGTGGTTTTGTCGGGTGACTTAATGGCCTGCGCGCAAGATGACATCAAGGATCTCCAGGTGGTCCTGACGATGCTAGACGGGCAGGTGGTGTATCGCGCGAGTTAGGGGCTAGCGGGGCTGGTGATCGTTAATAATTTTCAGAGAACTTGCCGACCACAACGCGGTGGTCATTCGTGAGATTTAGCGCCGCTTGCGCGGCTTCATGACCAATGCTTAACCCAAAGGAGGCTCTTTCATGTTATTCGGCACAATGCTTTATTCGACCGATTACGCCATGCGGCCAGATGAGTTTGCAGTCGCTTGCGAAGAACGTGGCTTTGAGTCGGTGTGGTTTCCGGAGCACACGCATATTCCAGCGAGTCGCCGTACGCCGTTCCCCGGGCAGGGTGCGCTGCCACAGGACTATTGGCATATGCACGATCCGTTCATCGCGCTCACGGCCGCGGCCATCGCCACCAAAACGATCAAGGTGGCAACGGGGGTGTGCCTGATCACCGAGCGAGATCCCATCGTGACGGCCAAAGCGGTGGCTTCGCTCGATTTTTTGTCTAACGGCCGTTTTTTGTTTGGCATTGGCGCGGGCTGGAATGCCGAAGAAATGGAAAACCACGGCACCGCGTTCGCCGACCGTTGGAAAGTACTAGAAGAACGCATTGAAGCGATGAAAGCGTGCTGGACCCAGGACGATTCTGTCTATCACGGGAAGCACGTTAATTTTGATGCCATTTGGTCGTGGCCGAAGCCAGTACAACGGCCACATCCGCCGATCATCATGGGTGCCGCGTCCTCCTGGGGCCGCGAACGGGTTGCCCAGTATTGCGATGGCTGGGTGCCATTGCCGGCGCAGATGAAAAATATCGCAGCGGAACTGGCCGATCTAGAAACCCGCCTGATTCGTCACGGGCGGCAGCTTTCCGATATCGAGATTTCATTCTTCTGGGCACCCACGGATGCCGATGAGCTTAAGCGGTATCGCGATCTCGGTGTCCACCGAGCCATCATGGCCTGCCCCGCAGACTCGAAAGACGCGACCTTAAAACTGCTCGACAGCCATGCAGCGTTAAGGACGGCGGTGGGGTAAAAACCGTGGCCAGACTCGATTGTTAATTGATCTCGAATCGATGGGGTCAGACTCGATTGATGCGCAGATAATCGATGGGGTCAAAATCAAAATCAATGGGGTCAGACTCGATTGAAAATGGGGTCAAATCGATGGAAAATCGATGGGGTCATGGAAAATCGATGGGGTCAGACTCGATTGAAAATGCAGCGAAGGTCAACTGATCGGGCCAGCATTGCGATGCGCCATTTTTAGCCCGCCCGCCCACGGGTTGTCGGCAGGCGCCGTTCCTGCAACGGCGTTTTTGCCGGCCAATCGACTGGCGTAGCGGCGTGGAATCGATGGGGTCAGACTCGATTGAAATTAATCGATGGCAGAATCGATGGGGTCAGACTCGATTGATGCGCGCAAAGATCGAATCGATGGGGTCAGACTCGATTGATGCGGATAGGGTCAGACTCGATTGAAAATGGGGTCAAATCGATGGGGTAAAACTCAATTGTTAATGGATCCAGCCAGCGTTGCGATGCGCCATTTTTAGCCCGCCCGCCCACGGGTGGTCGGTAGGCGCCGTTCTCGCAATGGTGTTTTGGCCAGCGATTCACGCGGCCTGGCGGCGTGATCTGGCGACCCCCAAGGCCGCGCTCAGCAGTACTGGCTGCTGCGTTTTAAAAACGGTGGTTTTAAGACGACAGGTCAAACGGCGGCGTGCGTTTAAGTCTGGTGAATCGCGCGCCGTTCGCTGGCAGTGCGTCGGCACGCAAAGTCGCGAGACTGGTCGATGCAGGGACTGGGTGGGTACACCGCCCCAGCGCAACCGCGTGGTGGATTTTGGCTATGGGATTCTGGCGGTCGGCGGTGCGCTGCCGGCGTTCAGCGGTGGAAAATGGTTAACGATATGTTGATAAAAAATTCAGGCACAGGAGTTTTGCCATGACCCAGCCCCATCGCCAACCCTTAGGGGTGGTGTTATCCAGCGTTACCGACACCACCGTGCACGAAATGATCGAGCTGGCCCAGTTAGCGCAAGCACAGGGTTTTTCCGCGGTGTTGGTCAACGAAGGCCGGGCGGATGCGTTGGCGGCCAGTTTGGCGATTGCCGGCGCCACCACCGATATTCAGGTGGGAACCAATATCGCTAACATTTATTTTCGGCATCCGTTTTTGTGCGCGGCTACGGCCCGTACCATCGCTGAAATCTCCGGCGGGCGTTTGCTGCTGGGTGTGGGCATGAGCCACCGTGGGTTGTTAGCCACCTTGGGTATCGAAATGGGCGACGGGCGCCAGACTTTGCGCGAGTACGTGGCGTACGTCAAAAAGGCGCTGGCGGGGCAGCTAACCCAAGGTTTGTTCAATCCACCGCCCACGGCCTATCCCGTGCCGGTGTACGTGGCTGGCAACACGGTGGAAAGTGCGCAAATTGCGGGGGCCCTTGGCGATGGACTGATGCCGTTTTTATCGCCGCTTAGTTATCTGCCCAAGTTGCTCGCTGCGGCTTATGAAGCGGTTGCGCAGCGCGGCGGCGACCCGCGGGGCTTTGGTTGTTGTTTGAGTATCCCCACCTTCATTAGCGAGGACGAAGACGCCGCCCGCTCAGCTGCCCGCTACAATTTGGCGTTCTTTGCGCAGTTGCCAAACTACCGTCGGCAGTGGCGGCGTGCGGGCTACGGGGTGGCCATGGAGGCGGTTAAAGCTGCTTGGGAGTCGGGGGCGCGCCGTACCGCCGCGCAGCAAATCCCGGATGAACTGGTGGCGGAAGTGTGTGTGTATGGCAGCGCGGCGCACGCGCGCGACCAACTCGCGGCGTTTCGTGCGGCGGGTGCCGATCTCCCGGTGCTGGCGGTGAGCCCGGTTAATGAAGAGCGTTTTAGTGCCACGCGCAGCGCGTTGCTGGCCTTGGCACCCAAGGCTTAAGTGCGCTTAGGCGGCGTGCCAGCTGGCGATTTCCGCCTCGCTGGGGAAACGCCGCAGCGCGCGCTTAGAGAATCTCAGCGCGCCATCGACGGTCACCTCAAAAACGCCGCCCGCGCCGGGCACCAGCTCAATGTGCGTGACGCCGGCGGTGCGCAACTGGTCTCTCACACGGAGAGCCGTGGGCTCGTAGTTTCACTGCTGGCAGTATTCGATGCGTATTTTCATGGCGCTAGTCCTAGTAATGCTTGCGTGTTGGCCATGGTAGCGCGAAAAATGACCCCCCTGCGGATCCCTTTGAGAGGTTTATATGCGTTGTGAAGTTCTCGCTATCGGCACCGAGCTACTCCTCGGTCAGATTACCGATACCAACTCGAGTTGGATTGGTGAGCAGCTCGCGCTGGCGGGTATCGACTCGTTTTACCAAGTCAAAGTGGGCGATAACCACGCGCGCATCGTCGCCAGCATGCGCACGGCATTGGCGCGCAGCGACGCGGTGATCTGCTGTGGCGGGCTAGGGCCAACTCAGGACGACATCACCCGCGCGGCCTTGGCCGAGGTGATGGGGGTCGGATTGGTCGCAGATGACGTGATCGGCGCGCGCATTCGGCAGATGTTTGAATCGCGTGGTCGCACCATGCCCGAGAACAATCTGCTCCAAGCCGAGGTGCCCGAGGGCGCGACCACCATCCCCGAAATGCCGGGCACCGCACCCGGACTCATTTGTCCGGTGGGCGACAAAGTGCTCTACGCCGTGCCGGGCGTGCCCAGCGAAATGCGCGAAATGATGCTCGGCACCATCCTCCCCGATCTGCAACGCCGCGCCGGCGTGCGGGCGGTCATCAAGAGCCGTGTGCTACGTACTTGGGGGCATTCGGAATCGGGTCTCGCCGAAATGCTGGCCGCCTATATGCTAGAACTGGATGCCAGCGGGCAGGCCACGCTGGCTTTCCAGGCGAGCGGCATGGAGGGGATAAAAGTCCGCATTACCGCCAAAGCCGCACAAGTCGAAGCCGTCGATGACATCATCGCGCGGGTTGAATCCGTGGTGCGGGCTATTCTCGGTAACTGCATTTTTGCCATCGATGAGCAGACCATGGAAAGCGCTATTTTGCAGGGACTCAAGCAACGGGGCTGGTCGCTCGCAGTGGCGGAAACCGCCACCGGTGGCTTGCTCAGCTTGCGATTGAGCACCAGCCCGATGGCCCCCGATACGTTTTTGGGTGGGCTGATGCTGGCTGATCCTGCAGCCCAGCAACGCTTGTTGGGCGTGGCGCCTGCCCCGTTTGCCAATGCGGATACCACCGCGGCACTGGCGGCGGCCGTACGCCACACGCTGGGGGCCGACGTGGGCTTGGCGAGCACCGCCATCGACGCTGCCAGTGCCCGTCCGGGCATGCGCCCGGGTACGGTGTTTATTGGGATAGCCACCGCCGAGGGCGCGTTTGCGGAGCGCATTGCGCTACCCGGCGACCGCGAGCGCATTCGCGAATTCTCGGTCATCGGCAGCCTCAACCTGCTACGCCACCGGTTGGCGCTAAGCTAAGCGCGCGCCGCAGTGGTAGGCCATGTCTCGACCACAGGCACCGGAGCAGTTACCCTCCGTGCCTTCGCGCACGGCGCCACCGCTGTGAGCCGTTCTCCGTTAACCCCGAATTAAAAGGTTTCCCCATGACGATTACCCGTGCCCTCGTAGGCCTGTTTTGCGCACTCGTTCTGACCGCTTGTGGTCAGCAGGAACCCGCCTCGACGGGCGGGGCGGCAGCACCGGCCTTAACCACTGTGACGGTTGCCGTGTCACCCGCCTCACCGCCCATGCTCTTCGCGCAGGACGGCAAAAACATGGGTGCGGATCTCGAAATTTTCGAGGGCTACTGCAAGGCGCGTAGCTGCGAATTGAAGATCACCGCCTATGATTGGCAGGGGATGCTCGGTGCAGTGTCTAGCGGGCAAGCCGAGGTGGCGTTTTCAGGCATCTCGATCACCGCTAAGCGTAAAGAAGCGATGGATTTTTCCGCGCCGTATTACGACAACGCGTGGCACCTAGTGAGCCTCAAGGATAAAGACATTCAGATTACTGACTTGGCCGTCCTCAAAAAGTATTCCATTGGCTATCCGCGCGGCATGGCGTACGCCGATTTGATCCAAAACGAACTGGAACCCAAAGGCTATTACACGCTAGCCCAGGTAAAGCTTTACCCGACCTACAACGAAGTGGTCGCGGACCTGCGCAACGGCAATTTGGATCTCGCCTTCATTGAAGAGCCGGTGCTGGCCAACTTCATCGGCAAAGAAAAAATGCCGTTGGTGAGCCGCTATGTGTTCACCGGCCATGACCAATTGGGCTTTGCGTTCGCCAAAGGCTCGGCGCGGCGCGATGATTTCAACCAATATCTGACGGAGCTGGGCCCCGAAAAACTCAAAGCCATTATCGATAAATGGATGAAGTGATCCCGGCGTTGCCGCGGGCGTGAATTTTTTCGACATCGTGCTGCGGCTGGCACACGGCTGCGGCTACACCCTGTTGGTAACGCTGTCCTGTAGTGCCACCGGGGTGAGTACCGGTTTACTGCTGGCCGGTCTGCGCCAGTTGTCGGGGCCGCGCGTGGCGCTGTTGCTGGACGTCTATACCTACCTTTTCCGCGGCGTGCCGGTCTTGGTATTGCTGTTTTTGGTTTACTTTGGGTTGCCCAGCTTGGGGCTCAAGGCGCCGCCCTTGCTGGCGATGGTGCTAAGCCTCGGGCTCATTGCCGGGGCTTATCTGGGCGAGGTATTTCGCGGCGCGTTGGGCAGCGTGGATCCTGCCGAGACGCTGGCTGGACTGGCCATGGGCATGACGCGCCGCCAAGTGTTTACCGCTATCGAGTTGCCGCAAATGCTGCGTTTCGCCGTGCCGGGGATGGTGAACGAGTTCACCACCGTGCTCAAATATTCGCCCTTTGCCTACACGGTGGGCCTGCCGGAAGTCACTCAAGAGGCGATGACGCTGGTGGCCACCACCCATCGCGGGATCGAAATCTACCTCGCGCTAGGGCTGATTTATTTCGGCATTTTTCGCGCGCTGCTGGCGCTGATTCGCTGGCTGGAACGGCGCTACCAGATCCCTGGCATGGTGCCGACATGAGCACCGCGCCGCTGATTGAAATCCGCAATTTGGTGAAACGCTACGACACCCACACGGTGCTCGGCGGGATTGATCTGGATTTGGCCGCCGGTGAAATTAAAGTCGTGATGGGCCCGTCGGGTTGCGGCAAGTCCACGTTATTGCGCTGTCTAAACCGCTTGGTTGAACCTAGCTCAGGGGTGATTCGCTTTCGTGGTGAGGATATCTGCGCGCCGACCGCGGACGTGCGCGCGCTGCGCCAGCGAATTGGTTTTGTGTTTCAGCAGTTCGCGCTGTATCGGCATTTAAGCGTCCTCGACAACGTCACACTCGCGTTGCGCAAGCTGCGGGGTTTGCCGCGGACTCAGGCCGAGCAAGTGGCGCTGCACCAACTCGAGCGTTTAGACATGGCGGATCATCGCCATAAATATCCGGCGCAGATTTCTGGCGGGCAAAAGCAACGCGTGGCCATCGCGCGTGCGTTGGCGATGGAGCCGGCGGTGGTGTTGTTCGACGAACCCACCTCCGCGCTCGATCCCGTGCTGTCGCGGGAAGTGGCAGCACTCATTAACCGGCTCCACGAGGAACAGGTCACGATGCTCTGCGTGACCCACGATTTAGCGCTCGCTCAGGATATTGCCGAGCAGGTTATTTTTCTCGACCAAGGCGTCATTTGCGCGCAAGACAGCGTGGCACGCTTGGCACGCGACCACGCAAGCCCGCAGGTGCGTGCGTTCTTCGGGCGCGCGGATAATCTGTGATGAACGACTGGGCGGGGTTCTCGCGCGACCTGCTGCAACAGTGGCCGCTGATACTCGCTGGGCTGGGCCAGACGCTAAAACTCACCGCGCTCGTCAGCGTGACCGGGCTGCTGGGCGGCATTACGGTGTTTGCGCTGGGACTTAGCCCGCGCGCGTGGGTACGGCGTGGCGTGGCGGGCTACATCTCCTTTTTGATTGGCATGCCGCTGGTGGTGCTGCTGTTCCTGATGTACTACGGCTTGCCGCAATGGGGCCTGCGTTTGTCGCCGTTTGAGGTCGCCGTGCTGGGGTTTACCTTTAACGTGGCCGCCTATAACGCGGCTTATTTACGCACCGCCTATAACGGGCTGGACCCACAGGAGCTCGAGGCCGCGCGGGCGCAGGGCTTTGGTCATTATCAGGTTGTGCGCCTCATTATCCTGCCCCAAGTGCTGCGCCTGTCGGTGCCGGCGCTGACCAATCAGGTCATTCTGAATCTCAAAGACAGCACGCTGGCTTTCCTGATCCAATACACGGAGTTCTTTGGCCGGATGCAAGAGTTGGCCTCGACCAACTTCCAATTTTTTAAAGCCTATCTATTGGCAGCGCTGGTGTACTTGGCACTGGTGTCGGTGATCGTCCTGGCCGCGCGGCAACTGGAACGGCAGTTGCTGTTACCGGGCGGCACCCGCTAGCCGGCGCGTTTAAGCCACGGCTTACGCGAACGGCGGCCGTGGCCCCAGCACGCGCGGTTGTTCTATCAGCTCTAAGGCGATGCCGTCGGGGTCGCAAAAAATCACCACCCGGCGTTCCCCAAACTCACCCATATCCCAAGTTTCGATCGGGCCTGCGGCATGCCCGGCAGCCAATAGGCGCGCACGGGCGCGGGCGATGTCGTCCACTTCGAAGGCGACCCGCACGATGCCCAAATGGTTGGCGGCTGGGTAGGCGTCGCCATAAGGTTTGGGCACCGACCACTGCAAGACATCGATGGGGCTGCGGGAATCCGAGCGCACCCCCAGCAGGGTGGCGGCGAATTGCATGTCCCCCAAATAAGCCGAGCCGTCTGGGTTGCGCAAGACATCGCCTAGCGAGCCGTTGCCTGCCGGCTGCAGCGCGGCCGGTGCCAGATAGGCTTGCAGGTCTAGCCCCATCACCTCGTGATAAAAACGGTAGCTGCCTGCGAGGTCACGCACGTTGAGATTGCAGTGATGCATCATGCCGGGAAAAGTGACTTTGCCGGCCGGATCTTCCGCCCCGATCATCTCCAGCGTATTGCCATCCGGATCGCGATAGGCAAACACCGTCACGCCGAAGCCTTCCGGCGTGAGCACTATTCGGCTGGGTTCTCCGTAGGGACGTCCGCCATGGGCGAGCACCCGCGTATAGGCTTCGTTGAGGTTGCTGACCAAGGAATTCTGGCGGTAAATACCCACGTGGTTGGCTTCGCGGTAGGGCGCGCCGATGGGCCCGGGGGTTTTCCATTGCACCAAGTGTAGGCGGCGAGCGGGAAATTCCGCGACTAAGTCGCCGGGCGGCGAGGCGTCTTTTTTATTCTCTAACACCCAGCCTTCAAACTGACCCTGCTCGATGCCTAAGCCCGCGTAGCGCTGTTGCGGCCCGTTAATGCGCTGTCGCCGCTGCACGGGAAAGGTGTTTTCGTAGAACTCTACGGCGCGATCAAGATCCGAGACATTAATCACGACATGTGAAAAACGGTTGAGATGGCCGCGCAGTCCGTGTGTCAGACGGTCAAGGGGTGCGCCGGACGTGGTGTGCTGCTGAGTGCTCATAGAGGGTCCCTCGCTGGATAGATAAGGTAGGCTCCCGCCGAGCTTAGTCCCCCGCAGCGGGCGGCGTCGATTATCGCGACGGGGGTGTGTGCCCACCACCGGCAACCGCAAGCGGTTAGGTTTTCGCTAAAAAGCAGTGGCCGCGCGCGCTCGGTTTTTTCAAATGGCCAGTGCCGCCCGCCACGCGGGTCCGTTGGGACGTGGCCTGCGGTAATCTAGAGGCCGCATTGCCAGCGAAAAATTGGCGCTGGGGGAGCGCACTGCCAGCATGACTTAGCCTGCGCAATCCGGCACCGCGACGCCCGGCGTGGGGGCCGCTAAGATTGCGCCGAGCAGCACGCCGTGCGCGGCCCAAGCCCAGGCGGGTGAAACACTCACGGCCCATTAAACCAACCAAAGGAATACCTTTATGTCACTGCAAAACACCACCGTCGTCGTGCTGGGCGGCAGTTCAGGAATCGGTCTGGCGACGGCGCGCGCAGCGCAGGCGCAGGGTGCCAATGTGATCGTGACCGGGCGCCAAGCCGAGCGCTTGGCGAACGCGCGCGCGGTGTTGGGTGCCGGTGCGCAGGCCCAAGTGCTGGATGCCGCTGATGAAGCCGGCACGCGCGCGTTTTTCGACGCCTTGCCCGCACTCGATCATCTTTTTATCACCGCGGGTGAATTGGTCCTCGACGGTAAATTAGCCCCCGCCACCGAGGCACTGCACCCGGCCATGGACACCCGCTTTTGGGGGGCGGTCTATGCGGCTAAATATGCGGCGCCCAAAGTGCGCGCGGGTGGCTCGATCACTTTTATGTCGGGTACCGCCGCGCGGCGCCCGCTGCCCGGCGCGGCGGTGGCCACGGCCTCTTGTGGTGCAGTCGATGCTTTTGCCCGCGCGTTAGCGGTGGATCTGGCGCCGATTCGCGTCAATACCATTCAACCCGGTTACACCGATACCCCGCTGTTTGACGGTCTGTTTGGTGCTCAGCGCGATGAAATTCTAGCTGCCGCTGGGGCGCGCTTGCCGGTGGGGCGCATTGGGCGACCCGAAGAAATCGCCGACGCCGTGCTGTTTCTCATGAAGAATGGGTTTGTTACCGGCATTGCCTTGGTGGTGGATGGCGGTGGGTTGTTGGTCTAGCGCCTAGCCAGAGGCGCACCGATACCGGCTAGGTGGGTGTGCGCCCAGCCGGCGGCGGGGCTGCGCAAAAAAACCGCCGAAGTCGCGCAGACTAGGCCCGTCAACAAAATGCGCGGTAGGGGTCTGTCCCGGTGGCGGGGTGGCACGCCCGAGTATCCGCGGGCGGGGGTTAATGGGCTACTCTGCGCGCGGCGTGCCGCGTGCCGCGTGCCGCGGGTACAGTGCAACGTAGGCTCTGGCACCACGCCCAAAATGAAAACAAATGAAACCTTAGACCCGCTTGGGGGTCTGGCAGCGTACGCAAGTAATAGTGCCGCGCGCCGCTCGGGTGTTCGATGGATAGCAAAGGTCTGACTCAATGACAACGAATCCTCCAATTGAGGCCACCGCCGGCCTGTCCACCCTGTTGATCGCGGCGCGGCGCAGCGCGCGCCGGCGGCGCATCGTGTGGTGGGTGTTGCTGGCAGTCGTGATTGGGGCGGCGGGGCTGGCCTTGCGCGCGCGCTACTTAGCGCCGCCGCTGCTCACCCAATACGACACCCTGCCCGTGGTGCGGGGCCTGTTGACCGTTAAAGTGACTGCCACGGGTAGCCTGCAGCCGGTCACGCAAGTCGATGTGGGGACCGAGGTGTCGGGCACGGTAGAAGCGGTGCTGGTTGATTTTAACGACCGCGTGGACGCCGGCCAGGTGCTGGCGCGGCTAGACACCTCCCAGCTCGCCGCGCGTGAGCGGCAGTCGCGCGCGGCCTTAGCCCTCGCTGAGGCTCGGGTTCAAGAAGCGCGTGCGACGGCCGTGGAAACTGCGAACCGCCTGCAGCGCTCACAGCGCATGCTCGCCCGCCAACTGACCGCCGCCGAAGACCATGAGAGTGTACAAGCCAGTAGCACCCGGGCCAGTGCTGGGGTCGCAGTAGCACTCGCACAGGTCCATCAGGCGCAGGCGCAGCTAGACTACGATCGGCGCTTGCTGGAGAAAGCGGTGGTGCACGCACCCATCAGCGGCATCGTGCTCAAACGGCAGGTGGAACCCGGCCAGACGGTCGCCGCAGCTTTGCAGACGCCGGTACTTTTCACCTTGGCCGAGAATCTCCGGCAAATGCTGCTGAACGTGCAGGTGGACGAGGCCGATGTGGGCAAAGTCGCCGCGGGCCAGCAAGCAGACTTCAGTGTGGACGCCTATCCCAATCGGCGCTTCCCCGCGACCATCGCGCGCGTGCGGTATTTGCCGCAAACGGTCGATGGGGTGGTGACCTATGAGGCTCAACTCGAAGTGGATAACCAGGAACTTCTCCTGCGGCCAGGCATGACAGCCACCGCCGATATCGCCGTACAACGCAGTGAGAACGTGCTCTTGGTGCCCAATGCCGCGTTGCGCTATACCCCCCCGGCGACCCTTGAGGCGCCCGCTGCCGCCGGCAACGCCTCGTTGGTGGGCCGTCTGATGTGGCGCTCCCCAACGACCCCCCGGCGCGTACCGGAGGCGGCTCGCGCGGGTGCGCGCGTGTGGCTGTTGCGCGACAACGAGCCGGTGTCCATTCCCGTCACAGTGGGCGAAACCGATGGCACGAGCACGGAAATTACGGCCGGGGAGCTGACGCCCGACCTGCCGCTCATTGTCGCGACACAGGCCCCGGCACCCTAAGCCATGGGCGTGCCGGTCATTGAGTTTCGCGGGGTGAGCAAAATTTATGGTGCGGGGGAGGGCGCGGTTGCGGCCTTGCGCGCGGTGGATTTGGCAATCGCACCAGGCGAATTCGTTGCGCTGATGGGTCCCAGCGGCTCGGGAAAATCCACTGCCATGAATATCATGGGTGCGCTGGATGTGCCGAGCGCGGGCAGCTACTGTTTTGCGGGGACCCCACTAGAGAGCCTTGCGCGCGATGAGCGGGCCTTGCTGCGCCGTCAATATTTGGGGTTTGTTTTTCAGGGTTTTAATTTGTTGGCGCGCACCTCAGCCCTCGAGAACGTTGAGCTGCCGTTGCTGTATCGACGGGTTGCCCCACGGGCCCGGCGCACGCTCGCGCTGGCGGCCCTGAACACCGTGGGCCTGGCCGATTGGGCGGCGCACACCCCAGCCGAACTATCCGGTGGTCAACAGCAGCGGGTGGCCATTGCGCGCGCTATTGTCTGCTCGCCGCAGGTGTTGCTGGCAGACGAACCCACCGGTAATCTCGACTCGCAACGTAGCCACAGCATCATGGCCTTGCTGGCGAGCTTAAATCAAACCCAGGGACTGACCATCGTGATGGTCACCCACGAGCTGGAGATGACGGCCTATGCCTCACGCCTGATTACGTTTAGGGATGGGCAAATTAGTCCTGCGCCCGAGGGCGTCACACCATGATGGTGTGGAACGCCTTGCGCTTGGGGCTGCGCGAGATTCGCCGCAATTTGTTGCGCTCTTTCCTGACTATTTTGGGCATCGTCATCGGCGTGGCGGCGGTCATTGTGATCCTCACCCTGGGCAGTGGCGCGACGCTGCAGGTGCAGCAGCAAATTGGCAGCTTGGGCAGCAATATGCTGATTATCCGCCCCGGTCAGCGAATGGGGCCGGGGATGACCTCGGCGGCACCGGCCTTTACCCGTGCCGATGCCTTGGCGGTCGAACAGGAAATTTCGGGCATTGCCGCGCTGGCCCCGTCCAGTTCTGAACCGGTGACGGTGGTCTATAACAATGCGAGTTGGTCGACGACGGTCACCGGCACCGATAACCATTACTTTACGGTGCGTGCTTGGCAGTTCGCCAGTGGGCGTGAATTTGCAGAAGGGGAACTGCGTGCCGGCAGTGCGGTTTGCGTGATCGGTGCCACGGTGCGCCAACAATTGTTTGCCAACACCGACCCATTGGGACGCAAGCTGCGACTCAATAAGCTGTCTTGCGACATCATCGGGGTGTTGCTCGCCAAAGGGCAAAGCACCATGGGGTCTGATCAAGACGATGTGGTCATGGTGCCGTTGCGCACGCTCCATCGACGCATCGTGGGCAATCAGGATGTGCGCATGATTCAACTATCCCTGACCGCCGCCGCCTCAGCCGCCACGGTTAGCCAAGATGTGGTCCGTCTATTACGCGAACGGCGGCACGTGGCGCGCCTGCAGGACAATAATTTTAGCGTCATGGACATGAAAGAAATCATGGCAACCATGACCAGCACCACGCGCACGCTCACGGTGATGTTGGGCACCGTGGGTGCGGTGAGCCTGCTGGTGGGTGGCATCGGCATCATGAATATCATGCTGGTGTCGGTCACCGAGCGCACTCGGGAAATTGGCATCCGCCTCGCGGTGGGGGCACTTGAGCGTGATGTGCTGCTGCAGTTTTTGATTGAAGCGGTGGCGTTGTCGGTGTGCGGCGGTTTGCTCGGCATTACCTTGGCGCTGAGCGCCTCCTTAGGCCTCGCCCATGCACTGCATATTCCGTTTGTTTTACGGCTCGATGTCATCCTCATGGCGGCCGTTTTTTCGGGGCTGGTGGGGGTGGTTTTTGGCTATTATCCCGCGCGCAAGGCCGCTCAGTTAGACCCCATCAATGCGTTGCGGCACGAGTAGCCACCCCCCCGTACTAGGGCTTGCGGCCCGGCGGGCTATGACGCCGGCTGGGCGTGCGCCGCGCGCCGCGAAACTGGTAGAAGAACACCGCCGTGCTGACTTACACTCGCGTGGCAGGACAGGCAGCGGGCTGGTTGGGTACGAGGTAGAAAATAGCTGCGCCCGGGTGGCGGAATTGGTAGACGCAAGGGACTTAAAATCCCTCGACCTATGGTTATACCGGTTCGATTCCGGTCCCGGGCACCAACGAAGATGTGCTACTTTTTACCAAGGCCATGGTGGTCAACGCCGCTTGCTGGCCAGCAAGCACGTGGTCAGCTACGCGTAACGGCGCGGGCGTAGTGCACCGCCATGGTTAGTGATGAAGCGTCAGGATTTACCCACCCAACCACGAGATCGCGGATAACAATTTATTTCGAATGAAATTAATCCAAAAAAAATCAACGATTCTAGTCGTCGACGATCAAAGCGAAAACCTGACCGTCATGCATGGTCTGCTCAAAGACCATTACCGCGTGATTGTGGCTAATCATGGCACACGGGCGCTGGCCTTGGCCCGTGCTGAGAATCCGCCGGGGCTCATCTTGCTCGATGTCATGATGCCGGAAATGGATGGTTTTGAGGTGTGCCGTCAGCTCAAGGCCGATCCCGCCACGACGGAAATTCCCGTCGTTTTTCTCACGGCAAAAAACGATATAGCCGACGAAACCTTGGGTTTCGAGCTAGGCGCAGTGGATTACATTACCAAACCCATTAGCCCACCCCTGGTTCTGGCGCGGGTTAAAACCCACCTGCTGCTAAAAGCCGCCGCAGATTTTCTGCGCGATCAAAACCAGTATCTGGAAACTGAGGTTGCCAACCGCACCCGTGAAATAGGCACTATTCAAGACGTCACCATCATTGCGATGGCCTCACTGGCGGAGACTCGTGACAACGAAACCGGCAACCACATTCGGCGCACGCAGAATTTTGTAAAAATCCTCGCGGAACAACTGCAGCAGCATCCACGTTTTGCCCATTATCTGACGCCTTCGCAGATTGAAATTCTGCACAAATCCGCACCGCTCCACGACATCGGAAAGGTCGGTATTCCCGATCGTATCCTGCTCAAGCCTGGGCCGCTGACGGTGGAGGAATTCACGATCATGAAGACCCACTGCGCGCTGGGCCGCGATGCCATCGTGGCGGCCGAAAGGGTGCTTTTAAGCCCCAATTCTTTTCTCACGTGCGCCCGCGAAATCGCCTATGGGCATCAGGAGAAATGGGACGGTTCGGGTTACCCAGAAGGTTTGCAGGGCGACGCCATCCCGGTTTCGGCGCGTTTGATGGCGCTGGCGGACGTCTACGATGCGCTTACCTCCGTGCGCGTGTACAAAGCCGCGATGCCACATCTGCAAGCCAAGGAAATCATTGTCGCGGGACGAGGCCGCCACTTTGATCCCGACATCGTGGATGCCTTCCTTGAATCGGAGGATGAATTTCGAGAGATCGCGGATCGGTTTAGCGACAAAATCGCCGACCCACCGGAGGCGATGGTTATTAGCACCGCGGCCCGAGACTCCATGCCCCCTGCCTCATCCTAATTTATCTGGAAAAACCCATGCCTTCACCGGAAGAAATCAACAATTTACTGAGCAAATTTGACCTAACCGAAGCCGATTTGGCCCACGTGCGGGCGGCGGGGCAACTGTTAGGACGGCAGCTCCCCGCTTTCATCACAGATTGGTATGAGTGGCTGGCGCAACAGCCGGAGCACCGGTTTTTTTTCGGCGATAATCCCGATTTATTATTGCGTGTACAGAACCAACAGTTACAGCACTGGCAGACATTCTTCAACGCGGTCGTGGACAAAGATTATGTGCAGCGATGCCGTCATATCGGGCAAGTCCACGCGCGCATTGACCTCCGCAACGACATCTATCTCGCGGGTGTCTCCAAAGCGGTCTCGCTGCTGAATGGGCGCCTAAATTCGCTGCAGCCGGTGCCAGCGCAGCTGTCGAAGCTCATTGATGCCGTGCAAAAATTTGCCTTTGTGGAAGCCTACCTGACGTTAGAAGAAATCGTCAGAATTCAGAGCGACAAACTGGCCCAGCACAGCCGGGCACTAATGGAAATCTCAACCCCGGTGACACCCATCTGGGATGGCATTTTGTTGCTGCCTTTGCTGGGTATTATCGACAGCGCACGCACGCAGGACGTCATGAACAAAAGCTTGGCAAAAATTGCCGAGACGCGCGCCAAGGTGTTTGTGCTGGATATCAGTGGCGTGGGGGCGGTCGATACGGCCGTGGCTAACCAGCTCATTAAAATTACCAAGGCCACCCGCCTAATGGGCTGTGAAGCGATTATTTCCGGCATATCCCCGGCAATTGCGCGCACGGTAGTGGAATTAGGGGTTAGCGTGTGGGACGTCAGAACCACCTCGACGCTGCGCGACGCCTTCGAAATTGCGCTAAAAATCATCGGTGCAGAGAAATCAGTACAGGCGCTGGCGGGAGGCAACGGGCATTAGGCCAACGCGCGGCAGATTTCACCATGGAAAGCACCAACTCGAACCCCGCCCACTTGACGCAAATTGAAGGTTGTCTGGTGGCAAGCCTGCCGGCGCTGGCAGCTGACACCTTGGCACTTTTGGAGAGTGCCTTGATGGTGGAAGTCCATCGTCTCGACATCCGCTCTGTGTTGGTCGATTGCGCCCTCGTGGAAATTATGGACAGCCGAGACTTTGCGCAGCTTCGAAACATGTTGCGTGCGGTTGAAATGCTGGGCGCACGCTGCGTGGTGACATCCCTGCGCGCTGGCGTGGTGGCGCATCTGGTGGCTTACGATGTAGATATCGACGGACTGCAAACTGCCATTAGCCTAGAGGACGGGCTGGCGGCATTACGTTGGGGAAATGCGCCCGCTCCCACGAGGTCCGTATGACGTTGGGCGTCACACGATTCTTCGTTAACAGCGCATCCGATCTTACCGTCGCGGTGTTATGGCCCCTGCGTGCGAGCCTGCTCGCGGAGGCATCGGAGATGGACCGTTCGATCATCGCCACCATCATCTCTGAGCTGGGTTCCAACATCGTGAAGTATGCTCAGCACGGAGTGATTGATGTTGTGCGGGTGGCACGCGACCAAGCCGTCGACATCGACATCACGGCCGAGGATTTCGGTCCCGGGATCGAGAACGTTGAGCGCGCGATGAACGATCATTTCAGCACCGGTGGGACCTTGGGCTTGGGCCTGCCCGGGGTGCGGCGCATGGCCAATGCCTTCAATATTCGCTCCGTGATCGGGCGTGGTACGGTGGTGTTCGCCAGCAAGCGGATTCGGGGCCCACTGTCGCCGCACGCCACTGCGCAAAACGTCGAGCGGCCCCTGCTGGGCGAGGCGCTTCCCGTTTATTGGTCTTTCAGTGTGCGGACTCAGCCGCACATAGGCGAGCATGCCATCGGCGATTGTGGCTTGGCGGTGGAAACCCAGGGCGGTTTGCTGCTGGCGATGATCGACGCCTCGGGCCACGGCAAGCGCGCGAGTGTGGTTGCCGACAACTTGGCAGCGACGCTGCGCGCGAACGCCTCGGCAGATTTGGTCGCCGTGATGCAACACCTGTTCGGGGCTGCGCAAGGGACGGCGGGCGCGGCGGTCGGTTTGGCTTTTGTCGAACCCAACCTCAATCAATTTAGGTATATGGGGATCGGTAACACGCGCTGCGCCAAGCTGGGTAAACTATCTTGGCGGGGCGTGTCACGCGATGGCGTGGTGGGTGGACGCTGGCCAACCCCCTACGAACAAACAGCGCCACTCGAAACCGATGACTGCTTGATCCTTTGGACCGATGGCATCGCCGAAAACGCGATTGACAATCTGCGGGGTACGGCGGCAATGCGCTCCGCTACAGACATCGCGGGCCGGTTGGTCAGAGAGTCCGCTAGACCCTACGACGATGCCGGCTGTGTTGTAATGAAATGGTACAAATAAACGAACTCTACGTCTTACCTCTAAGCCGACCCGGTAGCGTGACGATCGGGCGCGGCAAGGTGTACCAGCTCGTACTGGCCTTGGGGGGCTTGGACGCAACGGCGGCTCGCATCGCGGGGGCTGTCTCGGAGATTGGCCGCTGGTACCAGCGTTATGCTGTGGATCCGCAACTGCTGTTTACGACCGAGACCGACGGCGACTCGGCGCAGCTGGTATTTGAATTTCAATCCGCGCAAGCGCTGCCGTCCAGCGTGTGGGAGTGTGCGCCGTTGGCCGGCCATCGGGACGGCTCAAACCAGACGGCGCGCCTGTATTTCCGGCTCCCCAATGTGCACGTATTGGCGGCGCGGCAGGACCAAGTGCAGGCTATCGCACAAGCGCTGTCGCGCGAGGAACTTTTTGAGGGGTTGGCTCAGCGCAACCAAGCCTTAGTGCAAGCCACGGCGGTTGCTGAAAAAGCAGCGCAGGCTAAAGGCGATTTTTTGGCCAATATGAGTCACGAAATTCGCACCCCCATGAACGCCGTGCTGGGGCTCACGCATTTGGTATTGGGCACGGAGTTGTCTGCAGGTCAGCGCGACCACCTCGAGAAAATCCAAGCCTCGGCGCGGCATCTGCTCGGGATCATCAACGATATTTTAGATTTTTCTAAAATCGAAGCGCGCATGTTGACGGTAGAGAGCGTTGAGTTCGAGCTCCAAAAAGTGCTCGAGAACGTCGCGACCATCAGCTACAAAGAATGCTATGCGAAGAACTTGTCCTTGGCCTTCGATGTGGCGCCGGACGTGCCGAAGCGACTGCTAGGCGATCCGCTGCGTCTCGGACAAATTTTGATTAACTTTGCCAATAACGCGGCGAAGTTCACCGATCAGGGCAGTATTTTAATTAGCGTGCAGGTGCAGGACAGCAGCGCCGATGACGTTATGCTGCACTTTGCGGTTAAAGACACCGGCATTGGTCTCACGGGCGAGCAGCAGACGTTACTGTTCCGTAGCTTCCAACAGGCGGATGGCTCGACTACCCGACGACACGGCGGCACGGGGCTGGGTTTGGCCATTTGCAAGAACCTCGCCGAGCTCATGGGCGGTACCGTGGGGCTGATCAGTGAGTTAGGGAAAGGCTCAACTTTTTGGTTCTCAGCCCAACTAAAAACGGTGCAGAACCAGTACGCGCTGCGGGTGCTGGTGGTGGACGACCTAGCCGAACTCCGCACCCTTATTCGGCTCATTCTGGAACCCCACGGCTATCTCGTGCGGCTGATGGAGGACTCTGCTAGCGCGCTGGCGGCCATCGAAATCGAATCATTCGATTTAATTATTTTGGACTGGCAGATGCCCGGTATGGATGGCATTGAACTCACCCACCGTATTCGCGCGATGGCTTTGGCGCAGCAGCCACGCATTGTCATGTTGACGGGCTTCGGCCGTGAAGACGTGCTGCGTTCGGCGCGTCAATCAGGCGTGGATCGCGTGCTGATGAAGCCCCTTAATCCGCAAACGCTGCTCGACGAAGCGCTCCTGGTGGTGCGTCAGCTCGTGCCGCCGCCCACACTGGTGCCGGCAGTAGCGCGTGGGCCTGTGGCGTGGGATCGCTTCCCTGGGGCGCAGGTGCTGTTGGCGGAAGATAATGAGATCAACCAAGAAGTGGCGCTGGGCTTGCTGGCAGCGGCTGGTGTGATTACCGAGGTGGTCGGCAATGGACGGCTGGCGGTAGAACGGATCCAGAGTGGGCACTTCGACCTGGTTTTGATGGACCTCCAAATGCCGCTGCTGGATGGGCTGGCAGCCACCGCAGAAATCCGTGCTATGCCGCGCTTTGCGCAACTTCCCATCGTGGCGATGACGGCCAACGCCATGGCCGGTGATCGCGAGCGCTGTTTGGCGGCGGGTATGAACGACTACATCGCCAAGCCGGTTGAACCTGAAGAACTGCAGCGCGCATTAGCGCGTTGGCTACCCAAAACGAGCCGCATTGCCGCGCCGCCCCCGCTCATGCCCGTGGCCGTTGTACCTGTTGCCAGTCTGCCGGGGGGCTTGTTGGCACCGCTGACGGGCGTTGATCTGGCGGGCGGACTGCGGCGGGTACTGGGTAAAGAAGCGGTCTACATCGATCTTTTGCGCCGATTTTCGCGCACTCAGAAGGGCTGGGCCGCCGAAGTCCGTACCGCACTCCAACACCAAGACTGGGCCACCGCAGAGCGTGCTGCCCACACACTTAAAGGCACTGCGGGCAATCTGGGCGTACAAGGTCTCAGCCAAGCTGCCGGAACGCTGGAAGGTCTGCTGCGCGCGCGGGCGGCACGCGACGGCGTCGATGCGCAATTGGCCTTGACGACTCATCTTTTAGACCAATTTTTGACGCAATTGGCAGCGGCCCTACCGCCGCTTGCAGAGCAACCGGTGACGGGCACCGTGGACTGGCCGGCCATCCGTACTTTGTGTGTTCGATTGCAAGGCTTGCTCGCGGATGCCGACACGCAAGCCAGCGAACTCGTGAGTGCGCACGCTGGTGCCTTGCGCGCTGCTTTCCCGCTGCACGCGGCAGAGCTTGAACGTGCTGCCGATCAATTCGACTACGAGCGCGCATTGTCGGTGCTGCGGCAAGCGCTGGACATGACCGCTGAAGGCCGCGGCGAATGAGCGTCGGGCAGGCCCTTGGGCACTGGGGCTAGGCTTGCCACACCGGGTGCAAAATCCGTGGCGAGGGCGCGCGGTGACGATCAGCCAGCAGGCTCAGGTGGGGGCGGGAGGTCGTGGATGCACCTGACGTTTGAATTGCAGGCCGATGCCTGCATTGCATGCCCGCAAGGACGGTTGGGGTTTGCAGAGGCCGCGCTAGCGCAGCAGGCGTTAGAACGAGCGATTGCCGCCGCCGGGCCGACGCTGCGTGGTTTGGTGATGGACTGCACCGCGCTGGACGCTATTTCTAGTGCCGGCCTGCGAGTTTGGTTGTTGATTGC
Source organism: Klebsiella pneumoniae (assembly GCA_945862315.1). Classification (GTDB taxonomy): domain Bacteria; phylum Pseudomonadota; class Gammaproteobacteria. Next base: position 23,698 of record CAMAXW010000027.1, on the reverse strand, counting down.
GCGCGCGGCGAAGTCGGCAAGCCTGCTGTTTGTGGTGTGCAGTTTGCACGACACGGCGGCCGAAGTGTTCGCTATTAGCGGCTTTAATACGCTGATTCCGGCCTATGCCGATCGTGCCGCCGCACTCGCTGCAATCCAAGCCACGGCCGCCTAAGCGGCGCGAGTTTAAGCAACGCAGCCCGCAGGGCATCGACCCCGCGCCACTCAGATCGCTTTGCGCGGATTACGGCCTCGTCAGCGTCCAGCCCTGCCGCCCGCGGCCCCGCTCAGCGCTTGGCGCGGCGCGCCGCCCACAGGCTGCGCGCGCTCAACACCAATAACGCCACGGCGATGCACGCCATCCCGGCCAGTTCCAGCTGCGAGGTGCGTTCGTGGAGTTGCCAATGGGCGCTCAGAATGGCCACGATGGGCACGCTCAGCATGCCCATGCTAGCCGCACCAGTGGACAGATGGCGGAGCGCGTAGAGCCACAGAAACCAACAAAGCGCGGTGGCCACTACCGCCAGAAATACCAGCATCGCGACGAGTTGGGGGGTCCACACGGGGGGCGGTTCACCCGCCAACCCGGCAATCAGCAGCAGCGGGAAGGCGCCAAAGAGCATCTGCCAAGTGGTGAGCGCCAGCAGGTCAACCGGTGCTCGCCGCTGCATCCGTTTGACCTCGATGGAACCCACCGCCCACGCCGCGCCGGCGGCCACGGCCAGACATTTGCTCAAGATAGTGCCTTGCGGTTCCCACGGGCGAATGAGCAGCACCAAGCCCAGCAGGGCGATCCCCAGCGCGAGCCGTTGCCAGCCTTCGATGCGCTCGCCCAACAGTGGCCAGGCCAAGGCAATCATCCAAAAAGGCATCGTGAAGACCAAAATAGAGGTCCGGCCCACGCTGCCTTCCACCAGCGCCCACATGCTCAAGCCCACAAAACCGGTGGTTTGAATCAGCCCCAAACGCAGCATTTCGCGCCAACGCGTGGGCCGTAACGTGCGCCCACTCAGCGCCATGGCCAGTAATAAACAACTCGCCGCAAGGAGCATGCGATAGGCACTGAAGGTAAAGGGGCCGGTGGCGGCCAACACGAGCTTGTTGAGAATCCAGCTATAGCCCCAAACGAGGGAAATCACGACCATGGCGAGTAGCGGCAGGAAAGCAGACACAGGGGACTCGATAAAGCGGAATGCCGGTACTGTAGAGAGCCGGTGCTTGCAGCGCAACAAACCGCCCCGCGGGATGTTTAGCCCGCTGGGACGGTGGTGCCAGGTGTTGCGGTCTCTGGGGCGTTGGTCTCTGGGGCGGCGTCGAGGCCGGCTTTGGCGGCGGGATCGGCGAAGTTAGCGGGCGTGGGCGGGAGTTCCTCAGCGCTGGTTGAACCTTCACCATTGGTGACCGCGGTTTCTGCGGCTTTGGTCATGATGATGATGCTGATGCGACGATTTACCGGGCTGAACGGATTTTGCTTGTCAAACAACACAGCGGAGCTCAAACCCACGACCCGCGCGATTTTTTCCTCCACCAAACCCGCACCCACCAGTTCGCGCCGTGCTGCGTTGGCGCGGTCGGCTGAGAGTTCCCAGTTGCTGTAACCATTGCCGCTGGCGAAGGGTGTTTGGTCGGTGTGCCCGGCGATGCTGATGCGGTTGGGCACCGCTTTAATGACTTTCACTATCTCGTGCAGGATGTCGCGGGTATAGCTCTCCAGCACCGGGCTGCCTTGGGCGAACATCGGTCGGTTTTCTTTGTCGACGATCTGGATGCGCAGACCTTCGCTGGTGATGTCTAACAACAGCTGATCTTTAAAGGGCTTGAGCGCTTGGGCCTCCACGGCCGCATTGAGCTCTTGCAGCAAAGATTCCAAGCGCTTGTTTTCGGCTTCCTTGGCCTCTTTTTCGGCTTGCTCAATTTTCATCTGAGCGGTGTCTTCGGTTTTTTTCGCCGTTTCTTCCGTCGTTCTGGCATCGTTACCAGTGACCTCCGCCGAGGTCGCCGGCTCATCACTCTCGCCGGCCTCAAACTGTTGAAAAGGTGCCGCACCCTTGCCATCCAAAATGCCCGCGCCACCGTCTAGTATGGGATTAGCACCGGCGCCGCCCGGTCCCTCGCTGGCAGTCGGGTCGTTCATGTAGTCCGCAATGCCGGCTTTTTGCTCAGGCGTGGTGGAGCCCAAGAGCCACAGCAACATGAAAAACGCCATCATGGCGGTGACAAAGTCAGCAAACGCGACCTTCCACGCGCCGCCATGGTGACCATGGCCGCCTTTCTTGATTTTTTTAACGATGATCGGGGGGGATTCAACCGCCATGGGTTTGGCTGCCAGTCCGGATCATTTGCGCTTCACGTGGTCTTCTAGCTCTTTAAAGCCCGGCCGCTCAGCCGTAAAAATCGCTTTGCGTCCAAACTCCACCGCGATCTGCGGTGAATAGCCCTGCTGGGCAGCCAACAACACGGTTTTGAGCACCTTCAAAAACTGCGATTGGTCCCTGGCGCCATGTTCAACCAGCGTCGCCATGGGGCCGACAAATCCGTAAGCCAGCAGAATGCCGAGAAACGTGCCGACCAAGGCGGCCGCCACATGGGCACCCAGCTCTTTGGGGGGACCGCCTAGCGAGGCCATGGTGATGACGATGCCTAACACCGCCGCCACAATGCCGAAGCCCGGCAAGGCATCTGAGACGCGGGTCAGCGCCGCCGAGGGTTGGAGCGCTTCCTCATGGTGCGTGTCGAGTTCCACATCCATCAGGTTTTCGAGTTCAAAAGAATTTTTGATGCTGCCGCCCACCATCAGGCGCAGATAATCCGTGAGGAACTCTACGGCGTGGTGGTCCCCCAGAATTTTGGGGTACTTGAGGAAGATAGTGCTTTTCTCAGGTTCCTCGACGTCTGATTCTAGTGACATCATGCCCTGCTTACGTGCCTTGGAAAGCAGGTCGTAGAGCAGCGCCAAGCTGTCGAGGTAGTAGCCCTTTTTATACGGGGAACCTTTCATCAAAACAGGGAGCTGGTGGAGGACGCCCTTTAAGACCGAGGCTGGGTTCGCGATCACAAAAGCGCCGAACGCGGCACCGCCGATAATTAATAGCTCGTAGGGCTGCCACAACGCCGCGAGTTGCCCATGGGACAGCACAAAGCCGCCGGCAACACTGCCTATGACCAAAACAATACCAAGAATGACGTTCATGAGGCGCTATCAGTGTGCTGTAAGAATGGGTGAATCTGGCTATCGGCGACAGGTTAGCCCGGCTTGAGCACGGGTCAGCGCAATTTATATATGCGCCGTCAATATGACAGCTGGGCACCCGTGCGAACGGCAAGTCGGGTGGCGCGAGGCAGGTGGGTTGGCGATATTTGGAGCGCCGGCCCGGGTGCGGCTGAGGCCGTAAACTTTTTGTCACAGGGGGTGCGGGTTTAGCGTGGCTCAGCGCAGACAATGTTGTTACTCTGCAACACTGGGGAGCTAAAAACGTTGTCTTATATCCAAGCGATTGCATCTTTAATCTCATCCAATAGAATGCTGTTGCGTTTTGACACAAAGCGAACACCTGACACATCGCCGGTGCTGGGATTTTACGCGGCAAAACACCAGACCGGCCGTGTCGTTGACGGACGATAGCGCCCGGTAGAGCGCACAGATGACCACCAGCACGGCGTTTGCCGTGCGACCTAGACTGAATTGTTGTCCAGCGGGGGTTCTAGGCCCGCAGCGGGCCCTCAACCTGAGGGCGTGAAGGACCACCCGAGGTCGCAGCCTCGCAAACTGAGCGTAAGAATGAACGAAAGAATTGATTCCCTCTCGCAGGCGCCGGCGACTCAGCGCGGGGACGCTCACCACCTTTCTGCTGTGCTCGCACTGGAAACCGTCACCGATCGGGTACAGGTGGCGATTACCCGCGCCACCCAATCGCTACTGGCGCGTCAAGCCAACGATGGCCACTGGCGTTTTGATCTCGAAGCCGATGCCACCATCCCGGCAGAATATTTGATGCTCCATTACTTTATGGGGACGGTTGATAGCGACCGCGAACAGCGCATCGCGGCTTATCTGCGTAGCCGCCAGGCGGCGAACGGTAGTTGGCCCCTGTACGAAGGCGGACCGGGCGACCTCAGCGCCACAGTGAAAGCCTATTTTGCCCTCAAGCTCAGTGGCGAAGACGAACGTGCTCCCCACTTGCTGTTGGCCCGTCAGTGGGTGCGCGCCAACGGCGGGGCCGAACATTGCAACGTGTTCACGCGCTTTACCTTGGCGGTCTTTGGGCAAATCCCTTGGTCCAGCGTGCCGGCGATGCCGGTGGAAATCATGTTTCTCCCGCAGTGGTGGTTTTTCAATTTGAGCAAAGTCTCTTATTGGTCCCGCTGTGTCATCGTGCCGCTGCTCATCGTGTTTGCGCGGCGGCCGGTGGTGTCGCTAAAACCCGAGCAATCGGTCCGCGAGCTGTTCCTAGCGCCGCCAGAGAGCTTGAAAAATCTCGATAAATTTAAGCCCGGCAAATGGATGCGGAACGCGTTTTTAGTGATTGATCGCATCCTTAAAATGATCGACCCGCTGGTACCGACTGCGGTGCGAGGGCCAGCCTTACGCCGGGCGGAGCGTTGGACGCGTGCCCACGCCAAGGGTGTGGGCGGCATCGGCGCTATCTTTCCGGCGATGGCCAATGCTGCCATGGCCTTGCGCTTGCAAGGGGCGGGGGTCGATGACCCCGATTTTGTGCGGACCATGCAGGCTATCGAGGACCTGCTGGTTGAGGATAGGGATGAAACCTATTGCCAGCCCTGCGTATCGCCCATTTGGGATACCTGCCTCACGCTCTCCGCCCTGACCGAATCTGGCGCCACCCCGCGCCAACCGCCGGTGCAACAAGCCGTGGAGTGGCTGTTTGACCAGCAGATTTTTGTTCCTGGGGACTGGTGCGACCAAGCCAAGGGTTTGGCCGGCGGTGGCTGGGCATTCCAGTACGAGAACGATAAATATCCTGACGTTGACGACACGGCCATGGTGCTGATGGCGTTGCTGCGCGCCGGTGCCCAGTACAACGAGCAAAAGCTCAAGCGCATCAATCAGGGCGTGAACTGGCTGCTGGGTATGCAGAATGCCGATGGCAGTTGGGGCGCGTTCGACATTGGCAACAACTACAATTACTTGAACAACATTCCTTTCGCCGACCACGGCGCATTGGTGGATCCCGGCACGGCCGATCTCACCGCACGCTGCGTGGAACTGCTGGCGATGCTGGGCTACAACAGCACGTTTGCGCCGATTGCCCGGGGCTTGGCGTTTCTCGAGCGTGACCAAGATCCCAGCGGTGCTTGGTACGGGCGGTGGGGCGTGAACTTCATTTATGGTACCTGGAGCGTGCTGGCAGCACTGGGTGCGATTGGCGAAGACCCCGCCAAGCCCTACATCCGCAAAGCCGTCGATTGGTTACAGCGGGTGCAAAACGAGGATGGTGGCTGGGGTGAGAGCTGCAATACCTATAATGACCCCATGCTCAAAGGACGGGGCGAAAGCACCGCCGCGCAAACCGCTTGGGCGCTGCTCGGCTTAATGGCCGTGGGTGAAGTGCGTTCCCCGCAGGTCAAGAGTGGCATCGACTATCTCATTCGGCACCAAAGCGAGCGGGGTGAGTGGCACGACGAGGCCTATACCGGGACTGGCTTCCCACGGGTGTTTTATCTGCGTTATCACGGCTATAGCCGCTATTTTCCGCTGTGGGCGCTGGGCACCTATGCCCGACTGCGGCGCGGGCTCCCCACTCGTCAGCACGAACTAGTGGGGCAGGGGCCGCTCGATCTGGGCCCCATCCCTGTGCTCGAAAAATTCTAAGACGGTTTTGACGGCGGACGTCGCTCCCTAATACGCCTTGGCGCCACGCTCGCCTTGCGTCCGGTGATCGCCCATCGGGCGGGCGACGTAATCAAGGCTGTGATTAAAGTTTGATCGATCGCGGTGGCCTAAGGTCTGCGACCCAACGGTATGAAGGAGTGGAGAGATGGCAGATTACCTCGCGCCCTTGGCAGACATGCGTTTTGTCATTGAACGGCTGACGCCGCTCGCCGACATCACCCGGCTCGAAGGTTTTGAAGACGCCACCCCGGACTTAGTGGAGTCGGTACTGGACGGCGCCGCGCAACTCGCTAGCGAAGTACTCTCGCCGCTTAATTGGACGGGCGATCAAGTTGGCGCCACGCACACGGGTGAGGGTGTACGGACGGCGCCGGGTTGGCAGGCCGCTTATCGCCAGTTCGTCGACGGCGGCTGGAACGGTCTGAGCTGCGCACCGGAGTTCGGTGGACAGGGTCTGCCCAAAGTCGTGGCCACCGCAGTCAACGAAATGTGGAATAGCGCGAACCTTTCTTTTGCCTTGGCCCCAATGCTGACCCAGGGTGCCATTGAAGCCATTGAACATCACGGTACCGATGCCCAACGTGCTGCCTACCTGCCCCGGATGGTCAGCGGTGACTGGACCGGCACCATGAATCTCACCGAACCCCAAGCCGGCTCAGACTTAAGCGCGGTGCGCACTCGCGCCGAACGCCACGCGGATCACTACCGGATTTTTGGCCAGAAAATCTATATCACTTACGGCGAGCACGACCTCACCGACAACATCATTCATTTGGTGTTGGCGCGGGTGACGGGTGCGCCGGCTGGCACCCGCGGCCTGTCGCTGTTTATCGTGCCCAAGTTTTTGCTGGATGCCGCAGGCGCAAGCGGGGCGCGTAACGAAGTACGTTGTGCCTCTCTCGAACACAAGCTGGGCATTCACGCCAGCCCGACGGCCGTCATGCTCTACGGTGAGGGCAGTGGTGCGACGGGGTACCTGGTGGGCGAAGAAAATCGTGGCCTCGAGTACATGTTCACCATGATGAACAATGCGCGCCACGCGGTAGGGCTAGAAGGCGTCGCCATCGCGGAGCGGGCGTATCAACGGGCGCTGAGCTTTGCGCGCGAGCGCGTGCAGGGCCGGCCGAGCGGCTACACCGAACGCGAACTGCCCTCGATCATCGAGCACCCAGATGTGAAACGCATGCTGCTCACCATGAAATCTGGCGTGGAGGCGATGCGCGCCCTAGCCTACGTCTGCGGTGCTGCCTTTGACCGCGGCGCGCGCGAAAGCGACACCGCCACGGCGGCGTGGTTTAGGCGGCGTGGCGATTTGCTCACGCCCATCGTCAAGGGTTGGTGTACGGAGTTTGGTCAGGAGCTGGCATCGGTCGGCATACAGGTTCATGGCGGTATGGGTTTTATTGAAGAAACCGGTGCCGCCCAATATCTGCGCGACGCCCGAATCACCACTATTTACGAAGGCACCACCGGTGTGCAAGCCGGTGACTTGGTGGGTCGCAAGACGCTGCGCGACGGTGGCGCGGGTGCGCGGGAGCTGTTGGGGGAAATTCAAGCAGATGCCAACCAGCTGGCGCTGGTGGTGGACCCTCGCGCAGCGGAGATCGCCGCAGCACTCCGCGCAGGCACGGCGGCGCTGGAAGGCGTGCTGGCGTGGTTATTGGAACACGCCGCAGAGACGGCGCTTACGGCCGCCGGTTCGGTGCACTATCTCAGGCTCTGGGGGTTGGTTGCTGGGGCCTGGCAATTGGCCCGTGCGGCGGGCATCTGTTTGGATCCCGCGGCCGGTGTTGAGACCGAATTTGCGGCGGCAAAAATTGGCACGGCGCATTTCTTTGCGGTGCAAATTCTGCCGGAGGCGGAGTCATTGGCCCGCAAAATTATCGGCGGATCGGCCAGCGTTTTGGCCTTCAATAGCCGGGCGTTATAGCGCCGGTTGGGAGGACTGCGCGCTCGCCTGTCACGGCGAGTATCTGCTATGGTTTGCCCGTCAACGGCCGAGGGATTTCGCCCAAGAAATCCCCGCCGTCAGGTTTGGACGAGGCACTTTGCCGTGCGCGGCGTCGGCACCTGCTATAGCGCGTGCCGGATGGGCTTAGCCCCGCGCTCGCCAGTGGTGCTCGCGCCATGGGATAAACCCACCCGCTGAGACCGGGCCAGTGCTAGGGGCGCCGCGCGCGACGCCAATCACATTGGGCAACAATAGAGGGTGCCATCATGGCTGCTAGCCTCGCTGATTTCGCCGCTGACATGCCCAGCCTGCGGGCGATACTCACCAACACCAAGGTGATTGCCATGGTGGGGCTGTCGGCCAACTGGCACCGGCCCAGTCATTTCTGCGCGAAATATCTACAAGAGCATGGCTATCGGGTGATCCCGGTCAATCCCGCCTATACCGAAGTCTTGGGTGAACGCTGCTATCCCAACCTGCGCGCGATCCCCGAGGCCGTCGAGGTGGTTGATTGCTTCCGCGCCAGCCACGAAATTCCGGCGATTGCGGCCGACGCCATCGCCATCGGGGCGCGCGTACTGTGGCTGCAGTTGGGCGTGACCAACCTGGACGCCGCCTGTGCGGCCCGCGCCGCCGGACTGGCGGTGGTCATGGACCGCTGCGTTAAAATTGAGCACGCACGGTTGTTTGGCGGGCTTAACTTCGTGGGGGTCAATACCAAAGTCATTTCATCCCGACGGCCCCGCTACGTCGCCAACTGACCCTGCCGCGTTTTTAGCGCTGGCGATCCGGAGTTACCCCTATGGCCGATCACGAGTTTGGATTTGAAACGCTTTGTTTACATGCAGGGCAGATCCCAGACGCCGCCACCGGCGCGCGCGTCACGCCCATCTATCAAACCACTTCCTATGTTTTTGACAGCGCCGACCACGCGGCCAGCCTGTTTAATTTACAAACCTTCGGCAACATCTACACCCGGCTGTCCAACCCTACCAACGCGGTGTTTGAAGAACGCATGGCCGCCCTCGAAGGGGGACGTGCGGCGCTGGCGGTCAGTTCTGGCATGTCGGCGCAAATGGTCACCTTGTTAACGCTGATGGAGGCGGGCGACCATCTGGTGTCGTCTAAAACGCTCTACGGGGGCACTTATTCTCAGTTTGATGTGAGCTTCCGACGGATGGGCATTGAGACTACTTTTGTGGATATCGACGACCTCGATGCCATAGCCGCGGCCATAGGCCCACGCACCAAAGCCGTGTATGCCGAGACCTTGGGCAATCCGCTGGTGAATGTGCTGGATATTGCCGCGGTAGCCGACGTGGCTCACGCGGCGGGGGTGCCGCTGGTCGTGGATAACACTTTTCCCACCCCTTATTTGTGCCGCCCGTTTGAATGGGGTGCCGATTTAGTCGTTCATTCGGCCACTAAATTCATTGGCGGCCACGGCACCTCAATCGGCGGGGTGCTGGTGGAATCGGGAAAATTTCCGTGGGATAACGGCCGTTTCCCCGGCATGACCGAACCCTCCGAGGGTTATCACGGGGTGAAGTTCTATGAAACTTTCGGCGACTTCGGTTTCACCATGAAGGCCCGCGTAGAAGCCCTGCGCACGTTGGGGCCGGCGTTAAGTCCGTTCAACGCCTTTCTGTTTTTGCAGGGCTTGGAAACACTCCCCTTGCGCATGGAGCGCCACGTGGCGAATGCGGCGCGGGTGGCGGCCTTTTTAAACGACCATCCGGCCGTGAGCTGGGTGCGCTACCCCAGTTTGCCGGGCGATCGCTACCACGCGCGCGCGCTGAAATACTTACCGAAGGGCGCGAGCGCCATCATGACCTTTGGGGTCAAGGGCGGGCAGGCGGCTGGGGTGAAATTTATCGAGGGCGTGCAATTTCTCAGCCACTTGGCCAATGTCGGTGACGCCAAGACTTTGGTCATTCATCCCGCCTCGACCACCCATCGGCAACTCTCCGAGGCCCAGCTGGTCGCGGCCGGCGTTGGGCCGGACATGATTAGAATCTCGGTCGGCTTGGAGACCTGCGAGGACATTCTCTGGGATATTGAGCAGGCACTGGCAAAGTCACAACGTTAAAACAAGACCGGTACGGAGCGATTCCATGAACGACATCGTCCAACAATTGCGTGCAGTGCTCGGCCCGAACGGTGTGCTAACAGGCGCCGATGTGAGCGCGCGCATGATTCATGTTTGGCGCCAAGATCCGGTGCGGGCACGCTGCATTGCGCGCCCGGCCAGTACCGAAGAAGTGTCGGCCGTGCTGCGGATCTGCCATGCGGCCGGGCAGTCGGTGGTGCCGCACGGAGGACTGACCGGCTTAGTGCAAGGTTGCAATGGTTCTGAGGCCGATGTGGTGTTGTCGCTCGAACGCATGACCCGCATTGAAGAGGTAGACCCGGTGGGACGCACGATGACCGTGCAGGCCGGCGTGCCCTTAGAGCGCCTGCAGCAGGAGGCAGAAAAAATCGGGCTGATGTTCCCCATGGATTTAGGTGCGCGCGGTTCGTGCCAAATTGGCGGCAATGTCTCGACTAACGCGGGAGGTAACCGGGTCATCCGCTTTGGCATGACGCGCGAGAACGTGCTGGGTCTTGAGGTGGTCTTGGCGGACGGCACGGTGGTCACCTCACTCAATAAGATGATCAAAAACAACGCCGGTTACGACCTCAAACACCTGTTCATTGGCAGCGAGGGTACGTTGGGCATTGTGACCCGGGTGGTGATTCGCTTACGTGAAATGGCGCAGGGTCAGCAAACTGCATTTGCCGCCTTCGATAGCTTCGCCAGTGTGGCGGGGTTTCTGCGCCACGTGGACCGTGCGCTGGGCGGCGCGCTGTGTTCCTTCGAGGTCATGTGGCAGGACTACTACGAACTCGTGACCACTGCGCCTGCGACCAACAAACGGCCGGTGCCGCTGGAGCATCCGTTGTTTGTGTTGTGCGAGGCTTTAGGTACCGGCCACCCCAACGACGCGGAACGTTTTGAGACGGTCATGATGGACGCCCTCGAGCAAGGGTTGCTGGTGGATGCGGCGGTGGCGAAGTCCGAATCTGAGCGCCGTGCGATGTGGGCCATTCGTGATTCGGTCGAGCATTTTTTTCGCTATGGGCCGGCGTTTTTGTACGACGTCAGCCTCGCTATCGGCGACATGGATGCCTATGTCAACGAAGTGAAACGGCGTTTGACGCAAGCCTATCCGGACCATCATTGCTTCACGTTGGGGCATATCGGGGATGGCAATATCCACTTTGCCGTTGCCGTGGGATCGGCCGCAGATGCCGACCATGCCCGCGTGAACGCCTGTGTGTATGAGCCGCTGCAACCCATCGGCGGTTCGGTGTCGGCCGAGCATGGCATCGGCACCGAAAAGCTGAACTACCTGGCCCTGAGCCGCAGCCCGGCCGAAATTGCGTTAATGCAACGCCTCAAAGCCGCCCTCGATCCGCGCGGCATTCTTAATCCGGGCAAAATTTTTCTCACGCCTTGAATTCGTGAATCCAGCCTTGCCGCCGCGCGTGTTGGCAGCGTTGGCCGCCGGCCTCGACCATGCCTCTCTGGCCTGCGTGGACTGGAATGGCCGGCTGCGCGCTAAGCAATTGCGGCTTGAGGAATTTGGTCCCGCTTTCACGCGTGGGGTGGCTTTCACGAGCGCCATTTTTGCCACCGACACGGCCGAGCGACCCATCACCACCGGGCGCTTTCAAAACCCCGCCAACGGCTATCCCGATGCCTGGCTAAGGGCGGATCCGCAGGCGGTATACGGCGATGCTTTTGGTGCGCATCCCCACAGCTTGGTGGTCTTAGGCCAGCTGGTGGACGAGCATCAGGCGTTTTGCCCGCGGGCCATCCTAGGCCGCGAAATCGCCGCGCTGGGGCTGTTGGGCTTTAGCATTTTTGGCGCGTTTGAGTACGAGTTTCATTGGCTGCGCGAAACCACCGAATCGCTGCGCGATAAAACCCCCGCACAACTCGCCCGTCTGCCAGAACTCGCCCGCATGTATTCCTACGTTGACCAAAGTCTGGTCGCAGCACCGTGCGCGGCGTTGCGTGCGGCAGCGCTCGCGAGCGGCGTTGAGATTGAGTCGCTGCATGCGGAGTTCACGGGTTTGTTGGAATGCGCACTGGTGCCGGTAGAGGGCATGGCCATCGCCGACCGCGCGGTGCTGTTTAAGGCCGTGGCGAAGACGGTGGCGCGCCAACACGGGCTAATGGCGGTCTTTATGGCGCGGGTGGCGGCCGAATTTGAGTCCGCCGGTGCGCATCTCAATATCTCGTTGCGCACCGAGGCGCCGCACCGCGCAGCCTTTTATGCGGCCGAATCACCCCAGCATCTCAGCCTCACGCTGCAGCACTTTGTGGCGGGCTTACAGCGCTACACCCCAGAACTCGCCCTGCTGCATCTGCCCCATATCAACTCCTACAAGCGCTGGATCGAGCCCTCGTTCGCGCCGCGCGTCAATGCGTGGGGCATTGAGAATAAGACCTGCGCGTATCGGGTGGTCAATGCGCACCCGGAGGTCACGCGGATCGAATTCAGATTGCCGGGTGCCGACGTCAACCCGCATTTATGTTTGGCGGCCGTCATCGCCGCCGGGCGCCGTGGCATTGAGCAGGGGTTGCTGCCTACGCCGCCGGTTAGCGGGGATGCGGCGACCAGCCCACACCATGGGTTGGCGTTTCCGCAGAGTCTAACGGCGGCCCTCGCTGCGTGGCGTGGTTCGGCCTTTGCGCAGGAGATTTTTGGCCAGGCTTTTACGGAGGAGTTTGCGCAAACGCGTGATTGGCAGCTGCAACAGCTGCAGCACACGGTGACAGATTGGGAACTTCGACAATTTGCGGAAGGCGTTTGATGAACATTATTCCCGCGCCTTTCGAGGCGCATTTAAGCGTGGATCCGGCGTGGCTGGATCTCAATGGCCACATGAATGTGGCTTTTTATATGACCGCTTTCGACCGCGGCAGCGATCCTTTTTTTGACGATTGCGGTTTGGGCTGGCAATACACGCAGGCCGGCGCGGGCACTATTTTTGTGACCGGCGCCAATATGGATTACCACCACGAACTCTTAGCGGGCGATCCCTTACGCGTCACCACGCAACTACTCGACTACAGCCCCAAGCTCATTCATCTGCAGTTATGCCTCTACCAAACGGCGTTGGGCGTGCTGGCGGCCACTCAGGAAATTTTGTTTATGCATATTTCGTTCGCCACCCGCCGCAGCGCGCCGATGCCGGCGATGGCGCAGCAGCGCTTGGCGGAAATCTTAGGCGCGCACCAAGCGCTGGTGCCAGCTGCAGGGCTGGGCCGAACACTCGCGATTGCCCGACGCGGATAATCGCCGACCGGTTTTTAGTCTAAGCGAACCCGCGGGAGCACCGAGAGCAGACGCACCAGCTCGGTTTGGCGATGGGTGCCGGTCTTCACAAAAACCGATTTCAGCTGCGAGCGCACGGTGGAGATTTCGAGGCCGCAATCACGCGCGTATTGCTGCGGGGTCGCCCCATTGGCAATGGCGCTCGCCAAATCCGCTTCGCGGCGCGACAGCGAGTACAGCGCCCGCAGCAGGGCAATCGCCTCGGGTGGGTTGGGGGCAGATTGCGGCACTAACACCAACACGGCGGGGTCGCCGCGCAGTTGATAGGAGCCGTTATTGGGGGGCAGCCGCAAGATATAACAAGGTAGCCCGCTGCCGCGCGGACCTTCCGGTGGTGCCAGCAGTAACGCGCTGGGTACCCCCGTGCGCAGCACCCGTTGGACGGTGTCGGTAAACCGATTGCGCAGGGGTGCCGCAGAAACCTCCAAGACCCCATCGATCAGCGAGAAACCCAATTCCTCTCGGAACAAGGTCTCGGCGGCCGCATTCGCAAACAGCACACGCTGCCACTGGTCCAGCATAAAGACCCCAGAGGGCAGATATTGCAGCGATTCCAAACCCGGCGCGAAATGCGTCCGAAAATTGCGGGTCTTATAAAAGAGCTTGGCCGCGCGTGTCAGGTGGATAGTCAGTTGGCGGAGGAAGCGCATATCTTCCGTCTCGGCCGGGCCTTGCTCCGCCCGCCGATTAAGCCCCAGATAGGTCGTCAGTCCGCCACCTTGGCCGATGCGCAGACCGGCGAAATAGCGGTAATCCCAGCGTTCAATAAATTCACGAAAAAAACGTTCACGCTTGAGCCGATGGCCGCTGAAAACATCATGGCATTGAAACCATTGGCCGACCGGCACAGACAACAAATGGATGCGTCGATAATCGAACTTGGCGTACAGGGAATCATAAGAGCGGCGGATTTCGGTCAGTTCCTCCGGGGTAGAACCCACCACGCCACCACTGGCATCAAACACGATGGAATCGCTGCGGTCGTCAAACAAGGCCAGATGCACCGCCCGAGATTCCGTGCGAACCGCCAATTCTTGGAGAAAATCGTTGAGCACTACGGGATCAAAAATGGCCTCGTAGAGATTGGCAATCAAGACGTCGGTAGACGCTGCGGTGGCTCGTATCATGGGTGACTCTCACTGTGTCGAAGTTGCCGCGGGCGCCAAGGCTAGCGCGGTGTGTGCAATCTATCAGTCGCATCCAACTAGCGATTCATCCAAATAGGGGGAAGCTGAATCTCCCAATACGGAAAGGTCGCAAGTAGCCGTCGCCTCGCCACCAACAACGTCCGCCGCGTGACACCGCTCACGAGGGCCAGGTATGGGGTCGGTATCAAAGGGGTCAGACTCGATTGATTATCAAAGGGGTCAGACTCGATTGATCGGGGATCGGTTATCAAAGGGGTCATATCAGGGTATCAAAGGGGTCAGACTCGATTGATTATCAAAGGGGTCAAGGTATCAAAGGGGTCAGACTCGATTGATAAATACCCCTCCGGAGTTCAGTCGCTGCAACCGCGCTGGGGCCGGCCGAACACCCACCACTTAAATCAGGCTGGCCGCCGAGGTAAAGCCCGCAGGCTGCGTTGGCGGGTCAGTTGGTGATGGCGGTAAATCATGCGGCGGAGGCAACCTACGCCTCGAGTACCGCGTTGCAGGACGGTTTTAGGCGGGCGCAGGCTTAGTCCCAGATGCTCGCGCAAAAAAACATCGATGGCCAAACGCTGGCGGGTGAGGGTAGCGGGGTCGCGACCCAGCGGCATTCAGTCATTCACCCAACGCAGGCAGGCGCGCACCCGCGGAGCACGCGGCAGTCGGGGGGGGGCGCCACAGCGCGAGCAAAAAGCTGCCGGTTGATGCGGGGAAAAAGCGCGGATGTCGAGTTTGCAATACCCGTGGTGGCACGGTTGGCGCCGAAAAGGCTGCAGCGCTGTCGAGCGCGACCGGCGCGCCACGGCCTTTACGGTTGGCGTAGCGGTTTGATCCTCGGTAGCCTTTCCGCACCATGGATCCGGCGGCAAAAAATGCCTAATGTCGCGGCGTAGAGCGGCCTCATTCGGACCCGTACGAACAATGGCGTCGAAAAAAAAATGCTGGGAGTCGTGAGCATGTTGGAGCACTCAACTGATCACCGCCGCGCCGCGCACGGGCAGCGTGGGATGGCTGTCAGCAGCCAGCCACTGGCGAGCGCTGCGGGCCTGGAAACACTCCGCGAGGGTGGCACGGCGGTCGATGCGGCCATCGCCATGAACGCCATGCTGGCCGTCACCGAACCCTATATGTGCGGCCCTGGCGGGGATTTGTTTGCGCTGGTGTGGGCACCGCAGGAGCGCCGTTTGTGGGGTTTGAACGCCAGCGGCCGCAGTGCGGGCGGGCGTACTCTGGCCCAATTACGCGCGCTGCTGGCCCCGGAAACCGTTATCCCCATCCGTGGCGCGCACTGCGTTACCACCCCGGGGGCGGTGGATGGTTGGTGCACGCTACACGCCCGTTTTGGACGTTTGCCGTTGCCTCGGGTGCTGGGTGCAGCGATAGCGGCGGCCCGTGAGGGCTATGTGGTCCAGCCGGTGACGGCACGTGGCTGGGCGCAGGCGCTGGTAGAGATCAACGCGGATGTCGCGGTGCGCCCGTACCTCACGGCGTTCAACGCGTTGTTCGCCCCGGAGGGCCGTGCGCCAGCGGCGGGCGTAAGACAGCGCAACGGCGAATTGGCAGACACTTTTGAACTCATCGCGAGCGAAGGACGCGAGGGTTTTTATCGCGGGGAGCTGGCGCAGCGGCTGGTGGCGGCAACCCGTGAGGCGGGGGGCGCGCTGCAGCTGCAAGACCTGGCCGGCGAGCACGCCCGGTGGGTCAGCCCGCTCGCCACCCCCTACCGTGGGTATGAGGTCCACGCGCTGCCGCCCAACGGCCAAGGCGCCTGTGTGTTGCAGATGCTCAATTTGCTGAGCGCCGGCGCGCCGCCCACTAATCGCCAGGATGCCGCGTGGTGGCATTGGTTTATCGAAGCCAAAAAACTCGCCTTTGCCGACCGCGCACGCTATTACGCCGACCCCGATTTCTCCCAACTCCCGGTGACGCAGTTGCTGACGGATGCTTACACCCGGAACCGGGCGGCGCTCATTGACCCCGCCCGCGCCGCGCCGGATTTTCCACCGGGCCTGCTGCCGGGCAGCGACACTACCTACTTCGCCGTGGCGGATGCCGAGGGCATGCTGGTGTCGGCGATTCAAAGTACTTTCAATGCTTTTGGTTCTGCGCTGGTGGTGCCGGGTGGTGGCTTTGCGTTGCAGTCGCGGGGAACCGGGTTTGCGCTTGATCCGGCACACCCCAATGCGTACGCACCGGGCAAACGGCCCTTCCATACCCTCATGCCGGGTTTTGTGACGCGCGCGGGCGTGCCGCGCTTAGCCTTCGGTTGCATCGGTGCGGACATGCAGCCGCAGGGTCAAGTGCAGGTGTTGGCGAATTTGTTCGATTTTGGCTGCGACGTGCAGCAGGCGGGGGCATTACCCCGGCTGCGCCACGTCGGTGGTGCCCAGCCCAACGGCGAACATGCGCCCAGCGTGGTGTGGTATGAGCCGCAAATGCCCGGCGAGGTGTTGGAAGGCCTAGCGTGGCGGGGCCATGTGTTACGTGAAATCACCCCGGAAATGGGTAATTTCGTCGGTGGATATCAGGGTATCCTGTACGACCCCGTCAGCCGCGCGTTCAGCGGTGGATCGGACCCGCGGTTTGATGGCCTAGCGCTCGGTTGCTGAGCATCCAATCACAACTGCCAACCGCTCGATAATTAGAATTAGGAAATTATGTCCGTCAGTGCGCCCCCTAAAGTCGGTTTTGTCAGCCTCGGATGTCCGAAAGCGCTGGTCGATTCCGAACGCATCCTTACCCAGTTGCGGCTGGATGGCTATGCTATTTCTGCCTCTTATCAGGACGCCGATGTGGTGGTGGTTAACACCTGCGGTTTCATCGACAGCGCGCGCGAGGAATCGCTGGCGGCTATCGGCGAGGCGCTGGCTGAAAACGGCAAGGTCATCGTCACCGGGTGTCTGGGCGCCGAGGCCGATCGCATCCGTGCCGCGCACCCGGGCGTGCTGGCGGTCACCGGGCCACACCAGTACGAGGCCGTGGTGGGCGCCGTGCACACCCACGCCCCGTTCTTGGCGAGCCACGATCCTTTTGTTGACCTAGTGCCGCCCCAAGGCATCAAACTCACCCCGCGGCATTACGCCTATCTCAAAATTTCTGAAGGCTGTAATCATCATTGCAGTTTTTGCATTATCCCTTCCATGCGCGGGCGGCTGGTCAGCCGGCCCATCGAGGCGGTGCTCACGGAGGCCGCGCAGTTGGTGCAGGCTGGGGTGCGCGAGCTGCTGGTCATCTCCCAAGACACCAGTGCTTATGGCAGTGATTTGCGTTACAGCACCGGCTTCTGGCAGGGTCGGCCGGTGAAAGCGAGCTTCGCGGGGCTGTGCGCTGCGCTGAGCACGCTGGGCGTGTGGGTGCGGCTGCATTACGTGTACCCCTATCCGCATGTGGATGAGGTTTTGCCCTTAATGGCCGAAGGCCGGCTGCTTCCCTATCTGGATATTCCGTTCCAGCACGGCAGTCCCCGCTTGTTAAAGCTGATGCGGCGACCGGCGGCGGCAGAGAACACCTTGGCGCGCATTGCTGCGTGGCGCGCCGTGTGTCCTACGCTCACCTTGCGGAGCACCTTCATTGTGGGATTTCCCGGCGAGACCGAAGCCGACTTCGCCACCTTGCTCGAATTTCTCACGGAGGCGCAAATCGATCGGGCGGGTTGCTTTGAATATTCGCCGGTCACCGGTGCGAGCGCCAACGATCTGCCAGATCCTGTTCCCGCGGCGCTTAAAGCGGAACGTTACGCGCGCTTTATGGAAACCCAGCAAGCGATCAGCCGCGAGCGTTTGGCGCAGAAGGTGGGTCGGGAAATAGAGGTCCTGGTGGATGGTCAATCCGAGCGCGGCGCGGTGGCTCGCAGTGCGGCTGACGCCCCAGAAATCGATGGACTGGTGTACGTTAACAATGCCCGACGCGCCAAGGCCGGCGATTTACTCCGCGTGCGGGTGACCGGGGCCGACGACTATGACCTAAGCGCCCAGCGCCTCTCCCGCAAATAAAGACGCACGGCATTTTTTTGCCCATTCGTTGATCAGAGCGGCTATCGCCGGTAGCGGCGAGCGGCTACCTTCATTGACGGCGATCCACTAGGTGGCCGGCAGGAGGGCTACGTGGGCTTAGGAAAATTCACGGCGAGCTTCGGGATAAACACGAAATGCCCGTGCCACGGAACTTGCCGCAGGCGTGATCCACAAACAAGGTAGTGTTGAGGCGTCACGGCGCCGCGTGTGCCGGTTTTTCCGTCCGACCAGCGGCCACTTTCGCCTAGGCGTGCGTAGGGATGATGATGCTCAGGACATCCCTCAATGGTAGCTTGGGCTGGGGGCCCAGCGCCGTTGGCGAGTTTGGGCGCTCAGCGCTTTGGCTGGCCACTTGGGGCGCGCAGTTGTGGCGTTTTGAATAGCTCACCCCTAAGCGGTTGCACGCAAGCCCCCCAAGCTTGCAGCCTCAATGAAAGAGTAAAAAACATGAGCAAAATAGCGTTTATCGGGTTGGGGGTGATGGGTTTCCCAATGGCCGGACACTTGGCGCGGGTGGGTCACTCGGTGCGGGTCTATAACCGCACAACGGCGCGCGCGCAAAGCTGGCAGGCACGCCACGGCGGCGAGTGTGCCGCCTCTCCCGCCACCGCGGCGGCGGGGGCCGAGTATGTGTTTTCCTGTGTAGGCAATGACGACGATTTACGCGCGGTGACCTTGGGTGCGAGCGGCGCCTTTGCGGGGATGCAGCCCGGCAGCGTGTATATCGATCATTCCACGACCTCGGCGAGTGTGGCCCGCGAACTCGCCGCCATTGCGGTGAGCCACGGGCTAGTCTTCCTTGATGCGCCGGTGTCTGGCGGGCAAACCGGCGCGCAGAATGGCACGCTCACCTGCATGGTCGGCGGGGCGGCGTCGGTGTTCGACGAGGCGGCGCTGATCATGGCCGCATACGCCCGGACCGTGCGCCGTTTAGGGGACGTGGGGGCGGGCCAGTTGACCAAAATGGTCAATCAAACTTGCATCGCCGGGGTGCTCCAGGGCTTGGCCGAAGGTTTGGCTTTTGCGCAAAAGGCGGGCCTTGATCCGGCACAGGTGCTCGCGGTGATAGGGCAAGGAGCCGCCCAGTCGTGGCAGCTGGATAACCGCGCCACCACCATGTGTGCGGGTGAGTTCGACTTTGGTTTCGCGGTGGACTGGATGCGCAAGGATTTAGGCATTGTCTTGGACGAGGCGCGGCGCAATGGGGCGCGCTTGCCGGTCACGGCACTGGTTGACCAATGCTACGCCGCACTCCAGGCGCGCGGCATGGGGCGTGCCGACACCTCCAGCCTCATCGCCTTGCTCACTGATGAATGATTTGACCCCCACCAGTGCCACTGAGTTGGCGGCAGCCGACGCCCCGCCGTCTACTGAGCCGGCACCCGTGGCGGCGGCCGACGGCGTGCATTCGCAGGCGCTGCGCCGCTACGAACAGGCCGCCAAGCAGGGCGATGCCGGGGCTTGTTATCGCTTGGGTATTTGTTTGCTGGAAGGACGTGGCTGCGTTCGCGATGCGGCGGCGGCCCTGCGCTGGCTTTTGGTGGCGGCTGAACTAGACCACGCAGATTCGCAGGTACTGGCAGGCTGGTGCCATCTGCATGGCATGGGCACCGAGGTCAATCTCGATGTCGCGTTCCACTGGTATTACGTGGCCGCCCGCAGCGGCAATGTGGCCGCGCAGTTCAATCTGGGAGAACTCTACGCCGGTGGTATTGGGGTGGTGGCGGATGCCGCCGCCGCCGTGCGCCACTGGGGTGCCGCCGCCGAGGCGGGGTTTGCGAAGGCCCAGCTCAACCTCGCGCTGGCTTATGCCAACGGCGAGGGCGTGCCGTGCGACCACCGACAGGCAGTTTACTGGTGCGAGCTGGCGGCTCAGAGTGCTTACGCTAAGGCCGAATACAATCTCGGCCTGCTGTATGCCAGCGGCCCCACCGGCCTGCGCAACCCAGAACTGACCGAACATTACCTGACCCTAGCCGCCAGCCGGGATTATGCCCCGGCACAGTACGCACTCGGGCGGGTGTTCCAGAAAGCGGGTGGTGAGCGCGCCCGGCAGGCTATCGATCCGCTGCGCAAGGCGGCGGAGCAAGGCTCTGCCAAGGCGGCGTTTCGCTTGGCGATGATTTTTGAAGAAGGCGAGTGCGGCGCTGTCGCGAACAAGCCCCGGGCTGCCGCTTGGTTGCGCCACGCGGCGCAGTTAGGTTTGGCCGCGGCGCAGTACGAAGTGGGCAGACGCGGTCTATTTGGCAAGGTGCCCGGCATCGTGCCCGAAGAAGCCGTGAGCTGGTTGGAACTGGCTGCCAAGCAAGGGCATGCCCGCGCCTGTTACGGGCTAGCTGTGTGCTACATCAAAAGTAATGGGGTGGCGCGCGACCTATCCAGCGCTTGGATGTGGTTGACGCTGGCCGCGCAGCGTGATTTTGCCAAAGCCACCTACATGCTGCCCTTGCTGGAGGATCAAATGGACACCCAGCAGCGTCAAACCGCGCGGCGCCTGCTGAAAGCGCGCTTGGAAGAAAATTCGCCGACCTCGCCTTAAGCGCGCGCAATGGCCACGGCCCGCACGCCGGTGGCCAACAAAATCAGCGCGCCAGCCGGCTAGTTTCAGCGGGCTTAAGCGGGTGGCTTTGATCGCCATCGCCCCCCTTTAGGGCAGCACCGCGCCGGCGATCAGCTGCACTCAGGCGATCATCACTGAGGGCATGGAGAGACGCCTTCGGCGACCAGTGCACGGGCCGCGCGATACGTCTAGGCAGGACTAAAACACGCGCCTAGAATGCCAGCTCAATGAAGCGCCGGGCAATGGTCACCGTGCGCAAGCTAGGAGCACACCGATGAGCTTAAAACCCGGTAGTCTGGCGGCCCGTGATGCCGCCGCCATCCTTCACCCTATGGTGAATCCTGCTGTGATTGAAGAGCGCGGCGCGATCATGATGGAACGCGGTAAGGGCGTGTATGTTTGGGATAGCGAAGGTCGTCAGTATCTCGAGGGCCTAGCCGGCCTGTGGTGTACCTCGCTGGGTTATGGCAACGAGGAATTGGCGCAGGCGGCCTACAGCCAAATCACCCAGTTGTCGTTTCAGCATATGTTCAATGGCAAGAGCCACGAGCCCGGTATGTTGCTCGCCGAGCAACTCAAACAAATGGTCCCGGTGGAGAACGCCTCCAAGGTGTTTTTTGGCTGTTCGGGCTCAGATGCCAACGACACGCAAATCAAGCTCATTTGGTTTTACAACAACGCCTTGGGTCGGCCGCACAAGAAGAAAATCATTGGCCGCCAGAAGGGCTATCACGGGATCACCCTGGCCGCCGGCAGCCTCACCGGCTTGCCACCGATGCACAACCAATGGGACCTTCCGCTGGATGGTCGCTTTATCCATACCGATTGCCCGCATCACTATCGTTTTGCGCAGGACGGCGAAAGCGAGGAAGACTTCGCTACCCGGCTCGCGAATAACTTAGAGCAGCTGATCCTGCGCGAAGGCCCAGACACTGTGGCGGCGTTCATTGCGGAGCCAGTGATGGCGGCCGGCGGCGTATTGGTGCCGCCGCGGACTTATTTCGAGAAAATACAGGCGGTGCTGTCGCGCTACGATGTGCTCTTTATCGCCGACGAAGTGGTCTGCGGCTTCGGTCGCACCGGGCAGCCTTTTGGCAGCCAGACTTTTAATATCAAACCCGACACCGTCACGCTCGCGAAAGCGCTGACCTCCGCCTATCAGCCATTGTCGGCCGTGGTCATCCCCGAAAAAATGTACGGCCCCATTGCTGAGGCCGGTAAAAGACTCGGTACCATCGGCCATGGTTACAC
This sequence comes from Klebsiella pneumoniae, assembly GCA_945862315.1. Taxonomy (GTDB): domain Bacteria; phylum Pseudomonadota; class Gammaproteobacteria. Next base: position 1,555 of record CAMAXW010000027.1, on the reverse strand, counting down.
CTACAGTGGACACCCGGTGTGTGCGGCGGTGGCGCTTAAAACACTCGAAATCTACCAACGCGATCGTTTGTTTGAACGTGCCACGGCGCTCACCCCCCAATTCCAACGGCGTCTGCGGTCCTTCCTCGATCACCCGCTGGTGGGCGAAGCGCGGGGCGTTGGTTTGTTGGGGGCGCTAGAGTTTGTGTCTAACAAAACCACGAAAGCCGGTTTTACCCCTTATGGATCTGTCGGGACCTACTGTTTTGAGCGTTGCCACGCGCACGGCCTGATCCCACGCAACGTGGGTGATGGGATCGCGCTGTGTCCGCCGCTCATCATTACCGAAGCGCAAATCGACGAGATGTTCGACAAACTCTCCCTAGCCTTAGACGACACGCTGGACTACGTGTCCCGGCAAGGTCTGCTGGCGGCTTAGGCCCTCGCCGGCGCGACGCGACACGTCGTTGCCGGCCCCTTTAATGACCGCGCCATTACCAGCCATTTTCCTCGACACGCGGGCGCTGGAAACTCGCTGGGTGGCTGGAGATTTGTCGCGGCCGGTGATCGTGCTGCTCCATGAGGGGCTGGGCTGTGTCGCTCTCTGGCGCGACTTCCCCGAACGCTTAGCACTGGCGACTGGTCATCCGGTATTTCTGTATTCGCGTTTTGGCTACGGTGGCTCAGCGGCCCAGCCCCGGCCTTGGCCGGTGGACTATCTACAACGCGAGGCGTTGCAGGTTTTGCCGCGCGTATTGGACGCCGCCGGCATTGCGAGCTGCGTGCTATTGGGCCATAGCGATGGCGCGTCAATTGCGCTGGTTTATGCGGGCGCAACCCAAGACCCGCGCGTGCGCGGCGTTATCGTGATGGCGCCGCACGTGTTTGCCGAAGCTTGTGGGGTGGCAAGCATTCAACACCTGCGCCAAGACTACGCGCTGGGGCTGCGCCAGAAGCTGGCGAAATATCACGGCGAGAACGTGGACTGCGCGTTCCATGGTTGGAGTGAGGCCTGGACCCAGCCCGCCTTCGCCCAGTGGAATGTGGAATCCTGCCTGCCCGGCATTTGCGTGCCGCTGCTGCAGATTCAGGGTGAACAGGACCAGTACGGCAGTGACGCCCAGTTGCGTGCGATCGAAGCCGGGGTTAGTGGTGGCTGCCACACCGCGCTGCTGGCCGCGTGCCAACATGCCCCACACGCCGAGCAACCGGCGCAAACCTTGCGCTTGATTCAAGACTACCTGAGCGTACAGGGACTCTAAAACCTGTCAGCCTAGGCGGCCATTTGGCGGGTGCTTAGATAACCCGCCATTGCGCAATCGGCGTTAAACTTGCGCTGGCGAAAAGCAGTCCCACCGGCGCACGCCGGTTGGGAGATCTCTGTTCTACATACCACGAAAAACTAGGAGCACAGCATGATCGGTTATGTCACTTTGGGCACTAACGACCTCGCCCGCGCGGCGAAATTCTACGACGAAGTCCTGCAGAAAATAGACGCCAAGCGCGTCATGGAAACCGAGCGCTTTATTGCTTGGTCAACCGGTAAAGGCGCACCGATGTTGCTGCTAATGAAACC
>CAMAXW010000026.1 GCA_945862315.1 Klebsiella pneumoniae | reverse complement strand
TCTTCGCGCTGCACCTTACCGCGCACCCCTAGCAAGCGGGCCCCCAATAGCTCGCGCCGTTGGGTCTGCGCCAAGCTCGCCCACACAATGAGATTAAGCGTGCCGGTTTCGTCCTCCAAAGTGACGAATACCACGCCGGTGGCAGTTCCCGGCCGTTGCCGCAGAATCACTAGGCCGGCGGTCTCCACCCGCTCGCCAGGGCGCGCGTGTTGGACTTCAAAAAGAGTCTGGCAACGCCGTTGCGTCAGGGTCCCCCGCAACAATTCCAGCGGATGACGACCCAAGGTGAAGCCCAAACGGGCGTAATCCGCCAGTAGGTCTTCGCCCTCGGTCGGGCGGCGTAACAAGGGGCTGGCCTCCAAAAGGCGCGCGTGGGGTAACACCGGCAGCGGCGCCTCTAAACCTAACGCCGCCCAATGGGCGCGGTGACGATGGCCGGCCAGACCCGCCAGCGCGCCGGCATCCGCCAACACCCGCAGCTCTCGACGGCCCAAGCTGGCGCGCTGGGCGAGGTCGTGGATATCGGTAAAAACACCCGCCGCACGCGCGGCGACTAGCCGTGCGGCGACGCTCAGAGACAGTCCCTTCACCAGCGCCAGACCAATCCTCACGCTAGGCTCTTGTGGGTTACTCGTGGGTTCCAGCGTACAAGCCACTGCGCTGGCGTTGACATCGACCGCCTGCACAACGACCCCGTGGCGCTGCGCATCCTGTAAAAGTTGCGCAGGGGCATAAAAACCCATCGGTTGGCTGTTGAGTAAAGCGGCGACAAAAGCCGCCGGCTCGTGGCATTTCAGCCACGCCGACACATAGGCTAACAAGGCAAAACTTGCCGCGTGTGACTCGGGAAAACCGTATTCGCCAAAGCCTTGAATCTGCTTGAAGATGCGCTCGGCAAAATCTTCGGCATAGCCGCGCGCCAGCATGCCTTCGACGAGCCGGGTGCGGAGATGTTCCAAGTTCCCGTTGCGCCGCCATGCCGCCATCGAACGCCGCAGATTGTCCGCCTCACCGGGCGAGAATCCCGCCGCCACCATCGCAAGCTTAATCACCTGCTCCTGAAACAACGGGATCCCGAGCGTGCGTTCCAAGACGCTGCGGACCGCCGCATTAGGATAGGTCACCGCCTCCTCACCGCGCCGGCGGCGCAAATAGGGATGCACCATCTCACCTTGGATAGGGCCGGGCCGGATGATGGCGACTTCGATTACCAGATCGTAGTAACACGCGGGTTTAAGTCTGGGCAGCATGGCCATTTGCGCACGCGACTCAATTTGGAACACCCCCACGGTGTCAGCGCGCTGGATCATGGCGTAAGTGGCGGGGTCCTCCGGCGGTACATCGGCCAGAGTGAAACCTCGGCCGCGGAAGTCAGACACCAGCGCCAAGGCGCGCCGGATCGCCGAGAGCATGCCCAAGGACAGGCAATCGACTTTCAGCAGACCCAGCGTATCGAGGTCGCTCTTATCCCATTGGATGACCGTTCGATCGGGCATGGCGGCGTTTTCGATCGGCACCAGTTCATCCAGCGGCCCGTCAGAAATAATGAAGCCCCCGACGTGCTGTGATAAATGCCGGGGAAAACCGATTAACTCCGTGACCAGTGCCATCAAACGCTGCAGCACGGGCTGTGCGGGATCAAAACCGGCCTCGCGCAGGCGTTCGCTCAGATCCGTGTCTTGGTCCCACCAATAGAGCTTGCCGGCAATGCGTGCCACTTGGTCTGGCGCGAGACCCAGCGCCCGGCCCACATCGCGGATCGCGCTGCGCGCTCGGTAGCAGATGACCGTGGCCGCTAAGGCCGCGCGTTGCCGGCCATATTTTTGATAAACGTACTGGAGCACTTCTTCGCGCCGGTCGTGCTCAAAATCCACGTCGATATCTGGCGGTTCGCCGCGTTCCTTCGAGATAAAACGCTCAAAAAGCATTTCCATGCGCGCGGGATCAACTTCCGTAATACCCAAGCAATAGCACACCGCCGAATTTGCCGCCGAGCCGCGCCCTTGACACAAAATCTCGCGACTCCGGGCAAAGCACACCAGATCGTACACCGTGAGAAAAAACGCTTCGTACCCGAGCTCGGCGATGAGTATCAGTTCGTGATCAATTTGCGCTAACACCCGTGGCGCGGTGCCCGCAGACCAACGCCGTGCCGCCCCCAACACGGTCAGCGCACGCAAGTGTTCGCTAGCGGTACGGCCCTCGGGCACCAGTTCGCGCGGATAGGCGTAACGCAGTTCGGTCAGGGAAAAATTGCACAGCGAGGCGATGCGCAGAGATTCTGCTAACAATGCTGGGGGATACAGCGCACCCAAACGTGCACGGGGGCGCAGATAGCGCTCGCTGTTCCCGGCTAAGGCGAAACCCATCGCGGCGAGCGGTCGCGCCAAGCGGATAGCCTGCAGAACATCGGCTAAGGCGCGCCGCGCTGGGGCGTGCAGGTGCACATCACCGGTGGCCACCAGCGGCAGATGATGGGCCTGCGAGAGCAGACACAAACGTTGGTAACGCGCCCGATCAGCGCCCTCGTAAAAGCGCCCCACGGTGATCCAGGCGCGTTCGCCAAAACACTGGCGCAGCCACTGCGCGTCGGCGTCCAACGGCAGCAAGGGCGGTATCCACAGCGCCAATACGCTGCCGGCCACCGCCGTGAGATCCGCCCGCGTGAGTCGATAAGCACCCTTGGCACACTGGCGACGAGCAGCCGAAATAAGCCGCGACAACTGTGCATAGCCGGCCGCGTCGGGCGCCAATAGCAGCAGCTGCAAGCCGTCTTCCAGCGTGAAACGCGACCCAATAATGAGCTTCAGACCCAGTTCGCTGGCCACCACATGGGCCCGCACTACCCCCGCCAGCGAGCAGTCGTCGGTCAAGGCCAGCGCGGTATAACCTAAGGCGAACGCCTGTCGGACCAGTTCTTCGGGATGCGAAGCCCCTTCCAGAAAGCTGAAGTTACTTAGGCAGTGCAGTTCCGCATAAGCGGGGTCGAGATCGGGCATCGGGTTGCCTCTCAATAAAACTGTTTTTTTATACAGTATTTTAAGTGGCAACAGAAAGCGTTGCAGTACCTGGCGAGGACGGCCGCTACTCACAACGGTTGTCCTTATTGAGCATCACACCCATGCGCCGCTGTGTTTATCTTTTCGCGTTCCTCTTAGCCGGCCCTTGCACCGCCGCCCCAGCCCCACCCAGCACCTCGGCATGGTCTTCCGCGGAGGCACAGGCTGAAATCGAGGCGTTCGCCAAAGCGCGTGCGGCCGACGTGGGCAATTTGGTGTTAGGGCCCCGCCCGCCCGTCCTCGCACCCCCCGACGATAAGCTCTCGTGCGCCGAACTCTACGAGCGCCGGGTGGTCTTGATGCACGCCAAATCGAACTACCGCCCACCGTTTAACGACGACCCGCGCACTCAAGTGGCGGTGGGGTTTGGCATGGTGTCTAGCATCAGCCTCGCTTTCCTGCCGTTTGCGGCCATCCAGTCCTATACCGATGCCATCCAAAAGGTCGATACCGAAGCCAGCCTCGACACCCTGCGCTACGCCTCCGCCCGCCAGCAGTGCTTCGTGCGCTAAATCGGCGTGGGCGGATAGCCTTGCCCTGAGCTCAGGGCTATTATTTGAGTCTTCCCCAACGGCTCGCACTGGGCGCGTCGATTTAAGAGATTCAAACCCTATGTTCGAAACCCTGCAAACGCTCAACCCGGATCCTATCCTCGGCCTGATGGCGGCCTTCCGCCAAGACCCTAACCCGCGCAAGGTCGACCTTGGCGTTGGCGTGTACAAAGACGAGGCGGGACATACCCCCATCCTCGATTGCGTGCAAACCGCCGATGCGGCTCATAGAGCGGCAGAAACCAGCAAGACCTACGTCGGTCCGACCGGCGATCCAGATTTCAACCGCGGCATCGAGCAGCTGATATTCGGTGCAGACAACCCCATTTTTGCCGATCGGCGTGTGCGTACCCTGCAGGCGCCCGGCGGCTGTGGCGCGCTCCGCATTGCCGCAGAGCTGATTAATCGCGCGAAGGCCGGGGCGGCCATCTGGGTCTCTGATCCCACTTGGGCCAACCACGTCCCTTTGCTCGGCGACGCAGGCTTGGAAATCAAAATTTATCCCTACTACGACGCCGCCCAGCAAGCGCTAAACGCCGACGCCATGTTGACGGCCCTAGACAAAATCCCGGCGACCGATTTAGTGCTCCTGCACGGCTGCTGCCACAACCCCTGCGGGGTCGACTTGAGCCCCAAGGACTGGGACCAAGTGGCCGAGATTACCGTGCGACGCGGCTTCACCCCTTTCGTTGACCTAGCCTACCTCGGGCTAGGCACGGGCTTAGACGAAGACGCCTATGGCGTGCGCAAACTGGCCAGTGTGGTGCCCGAACTCTTAGTGGCGAGTTCGTGCTCGAAAAACTTTGGCCTGTATCGCGAGCGGGTCGGCGCCTTATCCCTGTTGCTACCCAATCCCGCACAAGCAGATTTGGTCTACGGGCAAATACAGAACGTCGCGCGCGGGGTGTATTCCATGCCGCCTAATTACGGCGGCGCACTGGTGGGCCGCATCTTGCGTGACCCCCAAGCCCGTGCCGCGTGGGCACTAGAACTCGGCACCATGCGCGATCGTATTAACGATTTGCGCGCGCAATTAGCCGGCAAGTTCCGCGCGCGTCTCCACAGCGAGCGCTTCGATTTTATTCCCCAGCAACTGGGTATGTTCTCTTTCTTGGGTCTCGGCCGGGAACAAGTCCAACGCCTCAAAAATGAGTACAGCATCTACATGGTAGATTCCAGCCGGATCAACGTGGCGGGGGTCAATCAAGCCAATATCGATTATTTCTGCGACGCCGTGTGCGCGGTGCTGTAAACGGGCGGGGGCCCGTGCCGCCAGCCCTGCCGCTCGTTACGGGGCGATAATAAAAAAAAGGCCGGGTTTCCTCGGCCTTTTTAGTTTCTGGTTCCAGCCAACATCCACCGCCGGACTCCCGCGTCCTCGGTAGCCGATGGTCAAAGCCGATCCACTGTTTGACGCTTAGCCAGCGCTATCAGCTGAGATAGCTATCAGACCGTGCTATCCGAAGATCGACGATCAATGCGCCCCTGCTGAGCCGCAAAAAAAAGGCCGGGTTACCCCGGCCTTTTAAACTTCACTCAAGCAGCGAGCGTCCTACGCGCCGACGGCTCCACCGCCCATTTTGGTGATGGCCTGCGCCTGCCAACCACCCAATTTTTGGTCCCGAATAGTATCGCGATCATCAATATGAGAATTGGTGATGAACTTCGGCTTGAAGATACGGACCAGCAACGGCACCAGGGTGATGGCACCCACCATGTTGCTGAACAACAGCAAGCACAGCAGCAATGACATTTCGCTGTTGAAGCGCAGCGAAGAACCCGGAATCCAGTAGATGATGCCCGCAAAGATCGTGGTTGCCGTAAACAGAATGGCCGCACCCGTGGTCCGCATGGAGGTCACGATGGCGTCGATTAAGGTCCGGTGACGAGCTTCTTCTTTCAGACGGTCAAGCATGTAAATAGCGTAGTCCACCCCCACGCCAATACCCACCGCCGTTACCGGCAGAGTATTCACGTTAAGGCCGATGTTCTGCATGCCCATAAACGCGCGATTAGTCATCACGCACAGAATGAGCAGACCAAACACCATCGCGCCGGCGACCAGCGAGCGATAGGCCACGATAATCGCAAGCGTCACCACGGCGACAATTGCCACGGTGGTTTTGCGATCAGAGATTTCGGTTTCTTCGTTCGCCGCCGCCGTGGTGCCGATGATGCCGCCCGCGAAGCGCGGGGTAACACCTTCTACGGGATGCGCCGCCAGCCAAGCCTTCGCTTTCTCTACAGCCTCGTGCACGGTTTTGCCCGTGGCGTCTTTGTAGAAAATGACAAAGTTTGCGGTCTGACCTTCGAGGTTCATGTATTCCAAAATAACGCCCGGCATGGACGCGCCGGCTTCGTACATGAACAAGGTATTGCCGATATCTTTTTGCGCGGTGGGAATCAGCGACCAACGCGGATCGTCGTAGTGATACAAACGATTGATTGAACGCACGAGCTGGGGAATATCGCGGGTGCCACCGAAGTTGAAGGTATCCGCCATGTAACGGCCGAACGCCTGCATATTGGCAACCACCGCCGGGTCTTTCATGCGGTGCGGCTTGTCCCCTTCAAAGTAGATGCTGAACTGGTTGGCACCAGAGAACTCGTCTGCAATTTTCTTCGCCGCAACGTTGTACTCGTGCTCCGGGAAGAGAATCGGCGAACCGGGCTTGCTTTCGCCAATCTGGATGGTCCACCCAAAGTAGAACGCCCAGGCGGTCAGTACCACGGCACCACCCATGACGACCGTAGCGGCTTTCGGCCCCACCAAGAACACACCCATGTTGTGCATTAAGCGCGACGGCAGATGCTTGTGCTCTTCTTGCAGCGACACAGTGGGCTTGGGCAGCAGCGACATGACCAGCGGCACCAATACGGCCACCGTCACGAGATTGCTGGCACCCCAGAAGGCGCAGTACATGCCCAGTTTGGAAATCATGGGCATGGAGGAAATGGTCAGCACTAACAGCGCGAAGGCGTCGGCCAAAATACCGAGTGTCGCGGGTAGTAGCAGCTCACCCATTGCGGTGCGTACGGCCGCTTCTTGTTCAGCGCCAACCCGGATTTCATCGTAGTAGCGTTCCATCATCTGCACGCAATGGCTGGCCGTGCGAGCCGAGATGAGGATAGGCACCACCAGAATGAGCGGGTCAAGGTTAAAGCCCATCCAGCCCACGAAGCCTAAGCCCCAGATCGCAGATAGGAAGGTACCCAGCGCTGGCACGACGACCCCGGCAATGGATCCAAAATGGAACCACAGCAGCGCCACCATCACCACCCCAGTGATCCCGAAGATGACCTTCAGTTCTTTAGAGTAGTAATAGATCCAGCCTTTCAGCATGGGTTCGCCTGCAACGTACAAGGTCGTCTGGCCGTCTTTTTCGACCTCAGCCTTGAGTTCCGACAAACGTTTATGGATGACCGTGTAGTCCAGACGTTCTTCGTCGAAGCCGGCGAAAATCAGCGCCGACCTACCGTCGGTCGAGATGTAGGTGCCATACACAATGTCGTTATTGAAGGCCTCTTCACGCAATTGCTTCAAGGCCGCCGGATCTTTGGGCAGTTCCTTGGGCAGCACTGGCTCAGACTTGATCAGTCCGCCACCCGTGGTGCGAATACGGCGTACTTTGCCGTGCGCGATACTGGCCACTTGGTAGTGGTTCACGCCTTGGATAAGGTCCACTTCCTCGGTGAGCATCTTGAGCTTGGCGAGGGTGTCGTAGGTGAAAATATCCTCTTTGTCACCTTTGACTTCCAACGCCATGGTCACCACGTTGGCGCCGCCGAAGGTTTGCTTCATGCGGTTATAGTTTTTGATGTATTCGTGCTTTTCGGGCAGGAGATCTGCGAAGCGCGAATAAACTTCGATTTTTGGGATATGCAGGGCCAGCGCAATGGTTGGCACCAGAATGATGAGGAACGAGGCCCATTTTCGATCCATCAGCCAATTGGCTATGGCTGAACCGCGTGTCTTGCGAACTTCGTGAGTGTTATTGCCAGCCAAAACATCCCCCATTCCCCGCTCATGCGGAATAATCCCAACGTTTAAAACATAAGGTGCCGGCCCGCCTCAAGCGACCGCCGGACCCCATTCGCTAATGCTCATCGACGTCTTTAAAACATCGGCGAGCGGTGACCTTAAAACGCCCCAACCTTGCGCGTGGCAGTCCCACCGACTGGTGAGGCCCCCTGTGCACGCAAGGTATCGAAGCTGGGAAGATAGTAAGACAAGCCGACCGTGAAGGCGATACCGATGAGCGGGCAATTACAGATTGATTCAGACTATTTATCCCCCCGTTTAGGGGAGTGCGACGAGGGGGATGAGGCGCGGCCTCGATTGTGCGATCGCAGCATCAGATCTTCCAGCAAAAATGCCTCGTCGCAACGGCAAATTTCATCCGCCGCGCACCGCGGCAAAAAGGGCGCGTGGTGGCTACCGTAACGGGACACGCGGCACGCCGTGCACGCTCGCGTTGGCTGCAAGCCGCGCTGCGCGTATGCCACGACACACACCCAATACCACCTCAGTTTTAGCGCAGCCACGGGGTATTATTCCGCGATCTGAGTCAGCCAGCAGGATGGGTGTGTATGTCGGATTCCATTAAACCTACGCGACCCCGAAATGCCGCGAGCTTGGTCGTTCATCGCCAAGGCGACCACGGCATCGAAGTACTCATGGGCCAACGCCATGCCAAGGCCCGCTTCAAGCCCGGCATCTATGTTTTCCCCGGCGGCATGTCGGAGGCGGCAGACGCGCGAGTGCAACCACACTCGCCGTTGGACCCCGCTATCCACGCCAAACTGGCGGTGGGCAGTTCGGCGATCCGCGGCAATGCACTGGCACTGGCGGCTATTCGCGAAACCTTTGAAGAATGTGGCCTGATGGTTGGCCAGCCCGGTGACATTGGCGACAACGCGCTGCCGTCCTGGCAGGCTTTTCGCCAACGCGGACTGGCGCCACCGCTTGGGGTGCTGCGGTATTTGGGGCGCGCGATCACCCCCAGCGTGCAGCCTATTCGCTTCCACGCCCGATTTTTCGCCGTCGCTGCCGAACACGTGTCAGGCGTGGCGCAGGACAGCGGGGAACTGGGTGATATTCAGTGGGTGCCTTTGTCGGCCGTGCGCGATCTGGCCGTCATGCCGGTGACACTGCTCATGCTCGATGCGCTGTTGCGCCAACTCGAACAGGCTGATTCGCGCGCCGCATTTTTGAGTTTCCAGCGTGGTCGCCGGCAGATTCTCTGGGTTTAGCCGGGCCGCAACCGGCCCCGCGCCAAGGAAAAAAATATGCACGGCACGCACAAGATGGCCGCCAGTCTGAAACTCAGACTCAGCGCGCGCTCTAGTTGCGGATAGGTTTCCGGGGTGATCTGTGCCGCCCCCATGGTCAAGGAGAACGCCATGGCCACCAGCCCCATGCTGCACAACTGGCCCAGCACCCGCATCGTTGCCACTGCACTGCTAGCGCTACCCTGTTGGCCGGCGGCAATGGAACTCATGATGGCGTTGGCATTGGTCGAGGCAAACAAACTAAAACCCAGCCCAGTCAGTGCGAGGCACGCGGTGATCCGCGTAAGCGAACTCTCGTGCCCAATAGCACCCAAGGCGAGTAAACCCAGCGCGGTGACCAACACCCCAGCGCTGGCGAGCAAACGCGGCTCCAAGCGGTCCGACAAACGGCCCACCAGCGGCGACATCACCGCGGTCACCAGCGGCTGGGCAAACATCACCAAGCCCGCCTGAGTCGGCAGCAAGCCCTTCAGGTACTGCAGATGCAAGCTGACCAACACCAGAATAGAAAAGGTGGTCGTGTACATCAGCAGGGCGGCGAGTGATGAGAGCGCGAACACGCGATTCGTGAAGAACAGTGAGACATCAAACAAGGGGTCTGCGAGACCGCGCTGGCTGCGCACAAACTGCCACAACAGCAACCCGCCCACGCCTATCAGCAAAGCACCGCGCAGCCCGTGCAGCGCGGTGGCACCGACGATGAGACACACAATGCCCAGTCCATAAGTGAGCGCGCCGCGCCCATCAAAATGGCCCCGCCGTGCAGCGGCCCACTCGCCGGTCACGCGCGGCACCAGGAATAACAACACGCACAGGGTCAGCGGCAGGTTCACCACGAAGGCCACCCGCCAACCGAAATGCTCCACCAGCCAACCACCCACCAGCGGCCCGGCAGTCAGGCCGAAATACACCACCGAGGCGATCATGCCCAAGGCCTGACCCCGGCGTTGCGGCGGAAAAATAGACACCACGATGGCCGCCTGCGTGGCATAGAGCATGGCAGCACTCACCCCCTGCAGCACCCGCAGCGCGATGAGCATTTCGCCGTTGGGCGCGCTGGCCAACAGCAGGGAGGACACCACCAAGCCCGACGAACCCCACACAAACACCCGCTTGCGGCCGTACATATCGGCCAGCCGGCCGAACGCCAACACGGTGGCGGCGCTGCTGAGCAAAAACATCAAGGGGATCCACGACAAGGTGACCGCGCTGAGCGCTAAATCACGGGCCATCGCTGGCAGTGCCACCGTCACCGAGGACAGCATCAAAGGTTGAGCAAAAGAACTCACCGCCACCATCCATAAGGCGGCACGCTGCACCGCCGGCGTGACGGGTGGCGGAGGCCCGGGCGCGGTTAGGGTGTCGGCTTGGCCCATTCGCGTTCGCGCAACTCAATGCGCCGAATCTTGCCACTGACGGTTTTTGGCAGACTCTCCACAAACTCAATCTTGCGGGGGTACTTGTAGGGCGCCGTCACGCTTTTAACGTGATCTTGTAGCGCCCGCAGCAGTGCCGGACTGGCCTCGATCCCGGGCGCGAGGACCACAAAAGCCTTGACCACCTCACCCCGTAAGTCATCGGGGCTAGACACCACCGCCGACTCGACGACGGCGGCATGCTCCAGCAGCGCGCTCTCGACTTCGAAAGGGCCAATGCGGTAGCCAGCGGAGAGAATGACATCATCCGCCCGGCCAACAAACCAGAAATAGCCATCCACATCGACGTAGGCGCGGTCGCCGGTAAGATACCAATCGCCCCGAAACGCCCGGGCAGTGCGCTCAGGGTCGCCCCGGTACTCTTTGAACAATCCCGGTGGCCGTGATGGCTGCACTCGCACCGCGACATCGCCCTCGCGGTCAGGCGGTAACACCGCACCAAGGTCATCGATGACCGCGAGATCAATACCGGGTGCCGGTTTGCCCATGGACCCAAAGCGCGGTTCCAAACACGGAAAACTGGCGCACAACAACACCGATTCGGTCTGCCCATAGCCATCCCGAATCACTAAGCCGGTGGCCGTTTGCCAGGTCTGAATGATTTCCGGATTGAGTGGCTCGCCGGCACCCACGCAATGGCGCAGGGTCGGGAAGCGATAAGCACCGAGGTCCTGTTGGACCAGCATCCGGTAGATCGTGGGCGCACCGCAGAACGTTGTAATGGGATAGCGCGCCAACACCTCTAGCGTGCGCTTGGGATCAAAGCCCTCGGCGTGGTGCACAAAAATCGCCGCGCCGCAGGTCCACGGGCCGAAATAGCTGCTCCACGCGGCCTTGGCCCAGCCGGTGTCGCTCAAGTTCCAGTGCACATCCGCGGGTCGCAAATCCAGCCAGTAATGCCCGGTAATACGATGCGCCAAGCCGTAGGCCTGCGTCTGGATGGCCATCTTGGGATAGCCCGTGGTGCCTGAGGTGAAGTAACACAGGGCGTCGTCTTCGGCGGCGGTATCGGCGGCCTCAAAAACCGGTGCGGCAGCGGCGAGGGCCGTGGCGTAGTCGATCCATCCCGGGCGGGATCCGTCCACCAATAACTTAGCGCGTAGGGTTGGGTTGGGGAGTGCTTCGAATTTCGCCGCGTTGCGCTCGTCGGTAATGACCGCGCGCGCCTGCGCCGCGTCGATGCGGTAGGCCAAGTCGTTGGGGGCGAGTTGCGTGGTACCCGGCGACACCACCACGCCCATCCGCAGACAGGCGGTGACCACTTCCCACCACGCGACCAAGCGCGGTAACACCACAATCACCGTATCGCCCTGACGAATACCCGCATCGCTCAGCACATGACATAAACGTTGGGCGCGCGTGGACAGCTCCGCAAACGTGAGCTGCTGCTCGTGACCTGCGTCGTCAATCCACCACAAGGCCAGCTTGAGCGGGTCTTGCGCCCAGTGGTCCAGCACATCGCGGGCGAAGTTAAAGCGCGGCGGTGGCGCCCAGTGAAAAGCCGCACGGTCGGCGGCGTAGTCGGTCATATTGGGGGTCATGGGGTGAGATTCCTGAAATATTTTTTTCTGAGAACAACCAGCCGTTGCTCACGCAGCGCCTAAAACCAGTCCTCGCGCATCGTCAAACAAGTGTCGTCGGCGCGCGCGAGGAAACCCAGCCGCGCGGCCACCGGCGCTAACTCGTAACGATAAAAGTACTGACAGGCCTGGAGTTTGCCGGTGTAAAAAGCCTGCTCCGTGCCCACGCTGGCCGGGGCGCGAACCGTGGCGATCACGGCCATCCGCAACCACATCCACGCGATCACGACATGCCCAAAGGTATCGAGATAAATGCCGGCATTCGCGAGCGCGCGCGGGGCCTCACCACCATCGCGCAAGCCGCCTAAAGTCGCGGTGGCATCGACTAATGCCGTGCGCGCCTGCGCGAGCGCGGTGACCCATTCAGCGAGTGCTGGGTAGGCATCGGCGCTGGCCAAGGTAGCGGCAATTTCGCTCATCAAGGCCGTTAAGGCCGCGCCCCCGCGCAACGCTACCTTACGCCCCAGGAGGTCCAGCCCGTGGATGCCGTGGGCACCCTCGTGGATCGGATTGAGCCGGTTATCGCGGTAGAAACGCTCCAGTGGATAGTCGCGGGTATAGCCGTAGCCGCCGAGGATCTGGATGGCGTGCTTATTGGCTTCTAGGCAAAACTCGCTCGGCCACGACTTAGCGATGGGCGTGAGTAGATCGAGCAATAAATTGAGATGGTCGCGCGCTGGTGCGGCCTCGCTCGTGCGCTCCAAATCGATCAGATGAGAGCAATACAGCGCGAGCGCCAGACCGCCCTCCACCGCCGCCTTCTGCGCCAACAGCAAACGCCGAATATCGGCATGTTCGACAATGGGCACTTGCGGGCTGGCGGGGTCTTTGCTGCCAGCATGTCGCCCTTGAGCGCGTTCGCGCGCGTACTTGAGCGAGTGCAAATAGCCGGTGTAACCCAGTGCAGCCGCCCCTAAACCCACCCCGATGCGCGCCTCGTTCATCATGCTGAACATATAGGCCAGCCCCTGATGTGGCTCACCCAGCAGCCACCCCTTGCAGCAGCCGTTCTCCCCCAAGTTGAACACCGCATTCACCGTGCCGCGATAGCCCATCTTGTGATTAAGCCCGACCACCCGGGCATCGTTGCGCGCACCCAAACTGCCATCGTCGTTGACGAAAAATTTCGGCACGATAAACAGCGAAATACCTTTGACGCCCGGCGGCCCGCCGGGAATTTTAGCGAGCACCAAGTGGATGATGTTGTGTGCCAGGTCGTGTTCGGCCGCGGAGGTCCACATTTTGTTGCCACTGAGCAGGTAATGACCCTCCTCGGTGGGCAGCGCCCGTGTGCGGATGTCCGCCAAGGAGGACCCGGCCTGGGGCTCCGAGAGCACCATCGTGCCAAAAAATCGCCCCGCAACCAGCGGCTCTAAATAGCGCGCCTGGTGCTCGGGCGAGCCAAATTTGCTCAGCAAATTAGCCGCCGCGATGGTGATAAAAGGATAGGCAATGGTGCTGACATTAGCGGCGCAGAAATAGCCGGCACAGGCCTGTGCGACACTCCAAGGCAATTGCGTGCCGCCCACTTCGACATCCATGGCCATGCCCATAAAACCCGCCTCGACATAAGCGTCGAGGGCTATTTTTACCGCGGGGATCAGGCGTACATGGCCGTCTTCCAACACCGGCTCGTGTTCGTCAGCGGCGCTGGCGTGGGTGGCAAATTGTTCCTGCGCCAGTTTTTCGGTGGCGTCCAGTGTAGCGTCGTAAAGCGCCCGGTCCTGCCCCGTATAGCGCGGGGTCTGGGTGAGCGTTTCGATGTCTAGGAGCTCGTAGAGCACGAATTCTAAATCGCGACGGTTGATGAGCAAGCTCATTGCAGACTTCTCCCATTTCTAGCGGGCCGCACGGCCAGCAATTTCTACCAGGCCGTCAGGCCACCATCTAACGCCAGCCCCTGACCATTCACGAAGGAAGAGTCATCCGCGCATAACCAGGCAATGGCGCGGCCAATTTCCGCCGGCTCGCCCATGCGCTGCATGGGACTGGCCTGCGTGAGGATAGTCTCGAGGCTAGGATTGCGCGCCACCATCCGCTGCACCATCTCGGTGTTCACAAAACTGGGGCACACCGCGTTGACCCGAATACCCCGCTTGGCATATTCCACCGCGGCCGTGCGGGTGAGACCCATCACGCCGTGCTTGCTCGCGCAGTAGCCACCCAGCAGCGGCGCGCCGCCGAGCCCTGCGACCGACGCCACGTTGACGATAACGCCCCCGCCTTGGGTGAGCATCTGGCGCAGCTCGTGTTTTAAGCACAGATACACGCCTTTGAGGTTGACTGCGATCGCGCGGTCAAAGTCGTCGTCGTCGTGGTCGGCAAGCCTAGCGTGCGCGTGCTCGATACCGGCGTTGTTGACCGCACAGTCGATGCGGCCAAACTGGGCCACCGTGACCTCAATCAGGTTGCGCACGCTGTCGGCTTGGGTCACATCGCAGACCGCAAAACGGGCGTCTAATCCCAACGCGTGGAAGTCAGCCAAAACCGCCTCACCGCGCGCCGCGTCCACATCCGACAACATCAGCCGCGCGCCGCTGCTCGCCAAGGCCTGCGCCGCCGCCAAGCCAATACCGCCGCCAGCGCCGGTAATAAGGACCACTTTACCGGCGAGGGAGAACGTCAGTGCGGCCTTCATGCTAAGTAGCCGCCGTCTACCGTGACAAACGTCCCGGTGGTGTAGGAGGCAGCATCCGAACATAAATACAGCACTGCACCAGCCATTTCTTCGGGCTCTGCAGAACGATTAAGTGGCGTGCGCGCGCGCGCCGGACCGAGAAAACTTTCGTCATCGTGCAGTGCCTGCGCGAAGCGCGTCTTGGTGACGCCCGGCACGAGCGCATTGACGCGGATATTCCATTGCCCACATTCGTTGGCAAAGGCCTGCGTCATATTGAGAATCGCGGCCTTGGTCATGGAGTACACCGCTTGCTTGTCGCCCGGCGTGATGCCATTGGCCGACGCCACGTTGACAATCGAGCCATTGCCCTGCGCCCGCATGCGTTTGCCGGCTTCGAGCGACATATAAAAATAGCCGCGCAGGTTGATTTCGATCGTTTTCTCAAACGCCGCCACTGGGGTGTCCAGAATATGCCCGTAGTAGGGGTTGGCCGCGGCGTTATTGACCAAAATATCCAGCCGCCCGTAGGTCTTGTCGATGTGCTCGAAGGTGCGTTCGATCTGCGCCAAATCGCCAATGTGGCAAGCCAGCGCCTCGGCACGCCCACCGGCCTCACGGATGGCCTGTGCGACCACCTCACAGCCCTCTAGTTTACGACTGGTCACGAGTACCGTGGCGCCATATTCGGCCAGTCGTTTAGCAATCGCCTCGCCAATGCCGCGGCTAGCACCCGCCACCAACGCCACTCGGCCATCGAGATTAAAATGATCACGCGCCATAAAATTACGTTTCCAGAGAAGTCGAAAATAAGCGGAAATTGTCTGCCCACTGCGCGCAGTTGGAGCGAGGGCAAGTGTACGCTGGGCCACGCTGCGGCGTCGATCCGCCGCCCGCGCCAACCGGTCGCAACCGGCTATCGGTGACACCCTAGGGGGGCGGGGATTAGGCGCTAGTGGGCGCCCCCTCGGAGGGGGCTGCGGCAATGAGGCTCAGCAGTTGTTCCCGAAACCACAGGCTGCCCCCATCACGACTCGTACTCTTGTGCCAAAAGGCGTGAATTTCCGCGGCCGGCGTCGCAAACGGCAACGGCACGGCGCGCAGCGCGTGGGCCAAAGCGAGCGAACGCGGAATGCTGGCGGCCAAATCGGAGGCCGCCACGATATAGGGTAGAGCGAGGTGATAAGGCAGTCGCAGCACGATGCGGCGCTGCCGACCTAAGCGCCGCAATGCCAGGTCGATCAGGCCTGGGCCCTGTCGACGACTAGAAGCATGCACATGCGACAGGCTCAAATATTTTTCCAAAGTGAGTCGCCGCCCCACGCCCGGATGGCCCGGCCGCACCGCGCAAACCATTTCGTCTTCCAGCACTTTCATCGACAGCAGCTGCGGATCGGATAGCGGCACGGCATCGAAGGCGAAATCCAGCTGTCCGGAGGCTAATTCATGGACCACCGACTCTCGCCGCAGGGGCAGAATTTCCAGTTCAACACCAAAATCGTAGGCCGCTATCAGGCGCAGCAGACGGGGTGCGAGCATCGCCGCCGGCTGGTCACCGGCGCTCAGCCGAAAACGCCGTTTCGCTTTACGCGGATCAAAAGCCAGCCGCGCGTTCAGCGAATCATCCAGTAGCTGGAGGGCACTGCGTATCCCTGCGATGATGCTTTCGGCCGCCGGCGTTGGCACCATGCCACCCGCAGTCCGCACGAACAGCGGATCCTCATACGCGCTGCGCAAACGCGCCAGCGCATTGCTGACCGCCGGCTGGGTGAGGTGCAGCACCTCGCCCGCTCGCGTCAAACTGCCCTGCGTATAAATGGCGTCGAAAACTCGATAGAGATTGAGATCGACTCGGTGCGCGCGCTTCATCACAGTCATCAATGTATTGGCATCACGAAAATTGATTCGACTTATTGTGCGCGGATTCCTACCATGCGGCGATGCGTTCAGGGTTAGTGCCCAGGCACGCGTGACGCGCAGCATCCGAACCACCAGAGAGCCCACGCGGGTTCTGCCGAGGAGCAAACCATGGATTTCGAATACAACGACAAAACCAAGCACTTGCAGGCGCAAATTGCCGCCTTCATGGAAGCCAACGTCTACCCGAATGAAGAAGCCATTCTTCAGCAGATTAACGAGGGCGACCGCTGGCAGCCGGTACCGCTTGTGGAAACCCTCAAAGAGAAGGCGCGTAGCGAGGGTTTATGGAACTTCTTCCTGCCGGAAAGCCACCGGGGTGCCGGGCTGACCAACCTGGAATACGCACCGCTGTGCGAAGAAATGGGCCGGTCATTTTTTGCCCCAGAAATTTTTAATTGCTCCGCGCCGGATACCGGCAACATGGAAGTGTTGGAGCGTTACGGTAATGAGGAACACAAAGAACGTTGGCTCAAGCCGCTGCTGAACGGCGAAATTCGCTCGGCGTTTGCCATGACCGAGCCTGAAGTAGCGTCCTCGGATGCCACTAACATCGAAACCAGCATCGTGCGCGATGGTGACGAATACGTCATCAACGGTCGCAAGTGGTACACCAGCGGCGCGCTCGATCCACGCTGCCACATCATGATTCTGATGGGAAAATCTGACCCCACCAATCCCAGTCGCCACCGTCAACAATCACAGATCTTGGTCCCACTGCCGTGGCCGGGAGTGACGGTCAAGCGCATGCACCCGGTGTTTGGTTTTGACGATGCACCCCACGGCCATCCAGAAGTTATTTTTGAAAACGTCCGCGTGCCTATCGACCATTTGTTGTTGGGTGAAGGGCGCGGGTTTGAAATTGCCCAAGGTCGCCTCGGGCCGGGCCGCATCCATCACTGCATGCGCCTCATCGGCTCGGCCGAACGCGCGTTAGAGCGCATGATTCGGCGCATTCGTCTGCGCAAAGCCTTTGGTCGGACGGTGGCCGAGCAAGGCGTGTGGCTAGAACGGGTAGCTGAGTCCCGCATCCTCATCGACCAATCGCGCCTGTTAACGCTCCACGCGGCGTGGAAAATGGACACCGTGGGGAACAAATTGGCGCTCAAAGACATTGCGAGCATCAAGGTTTCGGTGCCCAACATGGCGTGTCAGGTGATCGACTGGGCCATTCAGGCCTTCGGCGCGGCCGGTGTCTCCGCGGAATACGGGCTGGCCTACCAGTACGCTAATGCGCGTCTCATCCGCATCGCTGACGGCCCGGACGAAGTGCATCGCAACCAAATCGCGCGCTTGGAAATGTCCTCCTACAGTGACGAGCCCAGCGTGCGTGGCGGCAATGCCCACGTGCCCCCGCGTGATGCGGGTCCGGGCTTTAATGGCAAACCGCGCTTTATCGTCTAGTCCCGGCCAGCGGTAGGGGGTACTCGGTTCCCCTACCCGCTGCGCACCACAAAATGTCATGACGACCACGGCGCCCCGCTTTACCGGGGGGCGTCTTGGCTGGCTCTAGATACGCCTACCACGCCAGCGTGCAAGGTTTGCACCGCCAGCCGGGGAGTTTCCCCGCTTGCGCGGGCGAGCCGCGTTTAAGGCGACAGCAGGCTGGTCTGCCAGCCACTCTGAGTGCGCTCGTAACAATCCCGCTCGTGCAGACGCGAAGCTTGGTCCACCCAAAACTCGATGCGCTGTGGCACCACGCGCAGTCCCGACCAAAACGGCGGCCGCGGCACCTCGCCCAGCGCGTAACGGGCGGCATATTTTTCCACGCGCAGGGTGAGGTCGGCGCGTGAATTGAGGGTTTCTGACTGACGCGATGCCCATGCCCCAATTTGCGAATCCCGCGGACGACCCGCGAAATAAGCATCGGCTTCGGCCGCGCTAACCGGCACAACCTGACCCTCTACGCGCAGTTGGCGGGCCAGTGATTTCCAGTGAAAGCACAGCGCAACCCAAGGATTTTGGTGGAACTCACGCCCTTTGCGACTGCTTAAATTGGTATAAAAAACCAGACCGCGTTCGTCAAAGCCCCGCAACAACAGCACCCGCAGCGAGGGCCGACCATCCGCGCCCACGCTGGCCACTGACATTGCGGTGGGATTATTGGGCTCCTCCCGTTCAGCGTCAGCCAGCCATTGCGCCAGCCGCGGGACGGGATCCGGCGCGCCGGCGAGGATAGTGGAATCTTTGGATACCATGGGCGGATGCTCAGGCAAACGGATGTCGCAGCATGATGGTTTGCGTGCGATCGGGGCCGGTGGAAATCATGTCGATGGGCGCCTCGACCACGGCTTCAATGCGCGCTAGATAACGCTGGGCGTTGATCGGTAGTTTTGCATAATCCGTGATGCCCGCAGTGGGCTCGTGCCAGCCAGGCATCGCCTCGTAAATCGGTTCGACCTCGGCCAAGGCTTCAGCGCCGCTGGGCGCTGACTTGAGTTCGCCACGCGGCGTGCGATAACCCGTGCAGAGCCGGATTTCATCGATACCGTCGAGCACATCGAGCTTCGTGACGCACAGGCCGGAAATACCATTGGTCAGCCGCGCGCGGCGCAACGCCACGGCGTCAAACCAACCGCAGCGACGGGCGCGTCCGGTGGTCGCGCCGAACTCGTGGCCGCGGGTGGCCAAGTGTTGGCCCAGTTCGTCGAAAAGTTCCGTGGGAAACGGCCCGCCGCCCACCCGCGTGGTGTAGGCCTTGGTAATCCCGAGGACGTAATCCATCCGCTGCGGGCTGGCGCCGGAACCCGTGGCGGCAAAACCAGCGGTGGTATTAGAAGAAGTGACATAGGGATAGGTGCCGTGATCGATATCCAGCAGGCTGCCTTGCGCCCCTTCAAATAGGAGATTCACGCCGGACTCTTGCAGCCGATGAATTTCTTCCGCCACATCCCCCACTAACGGCGCGAGTTCGGTGGCGAAAGCCATTTGCTCATCTAAAATTTGCTGAAAATCGAGTTTGTCGACGCGGTAATAATTGGCCAGCACAAAGTTGTGATAATCCAAAACCTCGCCCAGTTTCGCCGCGAAACGTTCACGGAACAGGAGGTCTTCGACCCGCAGCGCGCGCCGCGCCGCTTTGTCCTCATAGGCCGGACCAATACCCCGCCCGGTGGTACCGATAGCCTGCGCACCGCGCGCTTTCTCGCGGGCCTGATCCAGCGCCACGTGATAGGGCAGGATCAGCGTTGCCGCGGGGCTGATCATCAGTCGTGCCCGCGCCGGGATCCCTTTGGACTCCAGCATCAGAATTTCTTCCATCAGTGCAGCGGGCGACACCACCACGCCATTGCCGATCAGGCACGACACACCCGCGCGCAGCACCCCTGAGGGGATGAGATGCAGGATGGTTTTCGTCCCGTCGATCACCACGGTGTGACCGGCGTTATGTCCACCTTGAAAGCGCACGACTGCGCTCGCGCGGTCGGTCAACATGTCGACCACTTTGCCCTTACCTTCATCGCCCCACTGCGCACCGATGACCACTACCGATCTGCTCAACGTTGTTCCCCTTTATCCATCTAATGAGAGCTTGCGCCGCGCCTCAGGCGAGCGGCGCTATCTGCCAGTTTCCAGCCACTTGGCATAACTGCGATTGACAGCCCAGTTCTTCGGCCCCGCCGCTTTGCCCCGGTAACGCTTGAATAACCGTTCGCCCCGCCGCCCGCGCGGCATCCATTGCCGCCAGCAGCCCGGCGTCTGAACCCGCTGGGGCAAACACGCTAGCCTCGGCCGGCAGTGTGGGTGCGGCCAGCGCAGCCAGCAGTTTTACATCGGTGCTAAAGCCGGTTGCCGCGCGCTCCCGTCCAAAGCGCGCACCGATATTGTCGTACCGACCACCCCAAGCAATGGCCCAGCCCACGCGGACGGTGTAGGCGGCGAACATCACACCGGTGTGATATTGATAACCACGCAAGTCGGCCAGGTCTAGGTGGACATTCAGCGTGGGGCAGCGACGTTCGAGCAAATCGACCAGCGCCACCAACGCGTCTAGCGCCATCTGCACTGCCTCTGGCGCCTGGGCCAAGACGCGCGCCGCGCGGGCTAAAACCTCACGATCGCCGTTGAGCGACAGCAGCGCCAACAACCAAGCGGCCACGGTGTCCGGCACCTGCTCGCGCGCCAGAATTTCGGCTAATTCATCGCCCGCTTTGCGCAATAAGGCGTCGAGCACCTGCGCCTCGGCGTCGGCGTCCAGTTGGGCCGCTGTCGCCAACCCATGAAATAGCGCCATATGGCCGAGGTCGAGGGTAATCTCACCCACGCCCGCCACCGCTAGGGTGGCGACCATCAGGCTAATGACTTCGGCGTCGCTCTCGATGCCCGTGTGACCGTAGAGTTCGGCACCCAATTGCAAAGGATTGCGGGAGCCCGCGAATTGACCGGGTCGGGTATGGAGCACCGATCCGATATAGCACAGCCGGGTGGGTGCCGCCGCGCCGATCCGGTGCGCATCGATACGGGCAATCTGCGGCGTCATGTCCGCCGGGATTCCCAGCATCCGGCCGCTCACTTGGTCGGTCAGCTTGAAAGTTTGCAGTTCCAGATCGCCCCCGATCGACACCAGAGAGTCCAGAAATTCGACGTTCGCAGGCATGCACAAGGCGTAGCCCCAACTGGCCATCGTATCGAGCATCCGCCGACGCAGGGTCTCGATCACTGCCGCCTGCGGCGGAATGATTTCGTCGACACCATCCGGCAACAACCAGCGACTCGCGCGCGACATGGGTCATCTCACAAGATAGAGGGCGAGCACACCGGCCAGCATGCTGCCTAGCCCGAATAACCGCAGTTGGCGGTTATCCAGTTTCAGCAGTTGCATCATTAGCGTGCGATACCGTTCAGGGTTAAGAAAAGGCAACACGCCTTCCAACACCAAGACTAGCGCACCGGCGGCCATTAGGTCCTGCCACATGCGCGTAAACGCCTCTAGCGCGCGCTGGGATCTTTGAAATACTTAAAGAAAGCGGAGTCTGGCGCTAGCACCAAGACGTCCTCTTTACTGTTAAAGCTTTCCCGATAAGCCCCAAGGCTGCGATAAAACGAATAAAAACTGGGATTTTGATTGTAAGCCTTGGCGTAAATTTGCGAGGCCAACGCATCGCCAGCGCCACGCGCGCTTTCGGAGTCTCGGTAGGCCTCGGCGCTGATCACGGTCGATTGGCCATCGGTGTCTGCGCGAATACGGATGGCTTCTTTTTCGCCCCGGGCGCGCAGTTCACGGGCCACTCGCGCACGTTCGGCGCGCATCCGTTCATACACAGCGTTGCTGACTTCGGCAGGTAAATCGATGCGCTTGATGCGGACGTCTACCACCTCGATGCCCAGTTCCTCGCCGCGCTCGGCGGCTTTGCGATTCACGATCGCCAAGATAGCACCGCGTTGTCCGGCCACCACTTCTTGCACCTTGCGCCGGCCAAACTCCTCGCGCAGCGCATCGTTGATTTTCTGATAGACCAACAACCCGCCCCGCCGCGCATCGCCACCCGTGGCCAAGTAAAACTTCACCACGTCTTTAATGCGCCAGCGCACGAAAGAATCCACGATGACGTCTTTTTTCTCGCCCGTGAGAAAACGCTGCGGCTCGGAATCCAGCGTTTGCAGGCGGCCGTCAAATTTGAGCACGTTTTGATATATCGGCAGCAGGAAATGCAGTCCCGGTTCGTAGTCGGTGCGTTTGATCTCACCCAACTGAAACAGGATCACCCGCTCGCGTTCAAACACACGGAACACGCTAGACCACGCAATGCCCAGCACCACCAGTAGCGTTATTAAAATGCGGCTTAACATCATCGTGCCCCCCTCGCCCGAACATCTCGCGTACGTCCAAAAGCCTCACCACCGGCGGTCGGGCTGTCCGAGGCCGGTGTGGCGACCGCCGTGCTCTCGCCTTCTACCGGTGCCGCCTTCGGCGCCGAATGGCGCGCTGGGTCGAGTAATTTATCCAACGGCAAATAGGTAATATTGTTGCCGGCCTTGCTGTCTAAAACGATCTTAGTGGTGCTGTGTAATACCGCCTGGATGGTATCGAAGTACAGGCGTTCACGCGTTACCTCGGGCGCCTTCTCGTATTCGGCCAGCACTTGGGAAAAACGCTGAGCCTCACCGGTTGCGCGCGAGACGACCTGTTCGCGATAGGCCTTGGACTCCAGTCGCACGCGATCGGCGTTGCCCGCGGCGCGCTCCACGATTTCGTTGCGGTAAGCCTCTGCTTCATTAATTTTTCGCTGTTCGTCTTCGCGCGCTTTGATGGCGTCGTCGTAGGAAGCCTTCACTTCCTCGGGCGGATTGGCCGACAGCAAGTTAACGCTGGTGACCGCAATACCAGATTCGTAGTTGTCGAGGAGTTCCTGCATCAGCGCTTGGGCCTTGAGCGCAATTTCTGCGCGGCCTTCACCAATGACGAAATCGAACGTGCTGGCACCAATGACATCGCGGATAGAACTCTCCGCCACCCGCTGTACAGAGGCATCGGGATCGGCAATGCGCAGCAGATAGGAGTTCACATCTTTAATGCGGTACTGCACCGCAATTTGTACATCGACAATATTTTCATCCTGCGTGAGCATGGTGGCGTTCACCGGGAAAGCCCGGATTTGGTCAATATTCACGCGGATGACGGTTTCGATGGGGCGGGGGAAGCGCAGGTGTGGCCCGGGCATGAGCGTGGTTTTATAGGCGCCAAAGCGCATCACCAACCCGCGTTCAGCGGGCTCGATCTTCCAGAATATTTCGGCGGACAGCAGTACCAGCAGTAACACCAGCACCACCACACCAATGCGCCCCATGTTTTCGCCACTGGGGGCGCTAGGGCCGCCGGGTACGGGGCGCTTGCCGCGCCCAAACAGCCCGTTGAGGCCTTCTTGGAATTTACGCAGCAGTTCGTCGAGATCCGGAGGCCCTTGTTGGTTACGCCGGCCGCTCCATGGGTCGCGGTCTTTGCCGTTATCAGAATCGTTCCAAGCCATAGGGGTACTCGTATCGCAAAGGGACTAAAGGTAGGGGTGGATTGTAGTGGGGCCGGTGACAATTCGGCAACGCGGCATTTAGGGCGGCGCGGCTTCTTCACCGCTGGCCATGATTTCCAGGAACGCCGGGTGCTCGGCGAACAAGCGCGTCCAGCGGGGCGCGCTGAGGGTTAACTCCATCCGCCACCCCCCCTCTTCTAGCGGTAGCTCCGCGAGTACCGCGCCGAGCTCATAAACTTGGGCCCGCAGCCGCCCCTGAGCAGGTGCCAAGTCCACGATGCGGTTGATCTTGGTCGCATCCAAGCGCTCGGCCACGGCCACCCGCAGCAGGTCTAGGCCTGCACCGGTGCGCGCCGAAACCCAAACCGCGACCGGCTCGCCCTGCGGGCCGCGGTCTATCCGTGGCTCAAACCCCGGTTGGAGATCAATTTTATTGTGCACTTCGAGCACCGGCTGGTCCCCCGCGCCGATGCGCGCGAGCACGTTCAATACTTCGTTGCGCTTGGCTTCCAAGTCCTCAGCACTGCTGTCGAGCACGTGTAAAAGCAGCGTTGCCTCGCGGGTTTCTTCTAGCGTTGCTTGAAATGCCGCCACGAGATCCGGCGGCAAATCACGGATAAAACCCACGGTATCGCTCAATAAAACGGGGTGTTCGCCCGGCACACTCATGCGCCGCAGGGTGGTATCTAGGGTGGCAAACAGCTGGTCTGCCGCATAGCTATCGCTGGCAGTGAGGCGATTGAACAGCGTGGATTTTCCGGCATTCGTGTAACCCACCAAAGCGGTCACCGAAAGTTGCGCGCGGCGACGGGCGCGGCCACCCTGCTGGCGTTGACGCCGCAGTTTTTCCAGCCGCTCAAATAATTGTTTGATGCGTAGACCAATGAGGCGGCGGTCCGTTTCTAGCTGGGTTTCACCCGGACCACGCAGCCCAATGCCACCACGTTGCCGCTCGAGGTGGGTCCACCCACGCACCAGGCGGGTAGACAAGTGCTGCAGTTGCGCCATTTCAACTTGGAGTTGACCCTCGAAGGAGCGCGCACGTTGGGCGAAAATATCGAGAATAACGCCCGTACGGTCGAGGACACGACACTCGACTAAGGTTTCGAGGTTGCGTTCTTGGCCGGGCGACAGCGCGCGATCAAACAGCACCACCTCGGCGCCGTGGGCGGCCACCAACTCTTTGAGTTCGGTGGCCTTGCCCAAGCCCAGAAAATATTTGGGATCTGGGCGGGCGCGCTTGGCGTCCAGACTGGCCACCGTTTCCACCCCGGCGGAGGCCGCCAGTTCGGCAAATTCTTCCCGGTCGCAGGGGGTCGCGGGCGCAGACAGCGTGACATTAACGAGGATGGCGCGTTCGCCGCCGCGGGGCCGCTCAATCAACTTTCGACAATCCGGCTATTCCTCTTCCATTTCCATGTCATCGCCGTCCGCGCGCGGCAGCTTCACATTGCGGGCTGGGACCACGGTCGAGATAGCGTGTTTATAAACCATTTGGCTAACAGAGTTTTTGAGCAGAATGACGAATTGGTCGAACGACTCTATTTGTCCCTGCAGCTTGATGCCATTAACGAGATAAACCGACACCGGGATACGCTCCTTGCGCAGCGCATTTAAATAAGGCTCCTGGAGGGATTGGCCTTTGCTCACGTGAGTCTCCTTGTTTTTAGACGACTCCCTACCGCTGCCGGGCCCTGTGTGCGCCTCGGGCAAAACTGGTCGCGGTCTCGTGCCGCGCCAAAAAAAAACGGTATGGGCGGACTTAGTATACTGAAATCGAGGCTGTTTTGGCCGCAATTTCGAGACTTCTGCACACCTCGGCGAGCGCCGCCGGGGTGGTTCCCTCGCACCAGGCTTCCACGGCTTCCGAGCGCAACCAAGTGTATTGACGCTTGGCATATTGCGCACTGGCCGTCACCGCCAAAGTGACCATCTCCGCATGGCTGATTTCACCATCGAGATAGGCCCAGACTGTCCGATAGCCCACCGCGCGCAGGGCTGGCAAGCTCAAAGCTATCCCCGGCCTGGCGCGTAGCGCGCGCACTTCATTGACAAAACCACGCGCCAGCATGCTCTGGAAACGCTGCGCCAAGCGTGCGCGCAGGGCAACGCGATCGGTCGGCGCGATGACCCATTTGCGCAAGACGCGGCGTGCGCCTGGGGGCGCGGGCGCCAGCAGAAAGGTCGACATGGGCACACCGCTGCTGTCCAAAATTTCCAAGGCGCGGGTAATGCGTTGGGGATCATTGGGATGGATACGCGCGGCGCTGAGTGGGTCGGCCTGCGCGAGTCGGTGATGCAGCGCCACGCTGCCACACTCGGCGAGTTCCGCCGCCACGCTAGCGCGCACAGCCGGTGCCACCACGGGCATGTCTGCGATACCGGTTTCCAAGCGTCGGAAATACAGCCCGGTGCCCCCCACCAGCAAAGGAATTCGTCCGCGTTGCTCTATCTGGGCGATTGCGGCCGCCGCATCGGTGCAAAAACGCGCCACAGAATAGGGATCCTGTGGCTCACAGATATCGATCAAATGATGCGGCACCCGTTGCAACTCGATGGGATCGGGTTTGGCGGTCCCGATGTTGAGACCTCGATACACCAGCGCCGAATCCACGCTCACGATTTCGATGGGCAAGCGGGCGGCCAGCCACAGCGCAGCGGCGGTCTTGCCGGCACCCGTGGGGCCCATCAGACAATGGACGGGGGCGGCCTCAATGGGCGGCATGGTTTGCCACCATCAGCCGCGCCAGACCCGCGGTATCTAGGCGACATTGGAAAGGATCCAAGGCTATCGCCAGTTCGCTCGCCATGACCTGCAGGCGGGCCCACCATTGCGCACGCTCGGCACTGAGGGTCGGGATTGCCAGTGCTTCACCCAACGCGGTGGCCAAGTAGTGCGCGCCCGGCAGGGGTGCGCCACGCGTCAGCGCCCGCCCCAGGACCTCGGGCAACACTGCGGGTGCTGCTAACGGCAAGGCGCGCAACACCAGCGTGCGCGAGCTCAGGGGATTCACGCTCAAGCCCAGCGCGACCAACACGCCCTCCACCGCCTGCGCATGGGCATCATCGCGGCACTCGAGCCGGATGGGAAAAAGCAACGGTCTGCTGGGCAAGGTGGGCGCACTGTCCAGCTGGTTCTGGAAGCGCGCCACCAGTACCGCGGTGGCTAAGCCCGTTAAATCCACCACCAATAAGGCGGCATCTGCAGCCTCCACCTTCACCGCGTAGCGGCCCGCGATGACGGCCACCCATTCGGTGGTGTCCGCCACAAGAGCGCTGGAATAGACGGGCCGCGCGCTGAGGACGGGGCGTGGGCTAGGGGCAAATCGTGGACTGGCGGGTAGGCCGGCATCGGCCACGCCGAGCAGTAATTCGCGGGGTCCGCCCGTGGTGTCGTAGGGACGTTCTACCGCCGTTGTTAGCGGCCCGCTGAGGGTCTGGCGAACAGCAGTGTGAAGGAAATCATGGACCTCACGCAGGTCGTGAAAACGCACTTCAATTTTTCCCGGATGGACATTGACATCCACCGCGTCCGGGGATAGGTCGATCTGCAGGGCATAACAGGCTTGGCGGCCCTCCGGGAGGCTGTCGCCATAGGCCAGCCGCACCGCATGCGCCAGCTGCCGGTCACGAATGGTGCGCCCGTTCACGGCCAGCATTTGGAGATCGGCTTGCGAACGGGCAAGTGCTGGCCCCGCGAGGTAACCCGACACCCGAATGTGCTGGCTGGCCATCTCCACCCGGTTGGCGGTGGTGGCAAACTCTGCGCCAAACAATGCCCGAAGTCGTCGGGCGGCCGACGCCTCGTCCAGCGCCGCGGGCACATTCAAGGCCCGTTGGCCATCGCGCAGCAGGTTGAAAGCCACCGCCGGGGCGCTAAAGGCGAGGCGCCGTACCAATGCCAGCACCTGCAGCCATTCCGTTTGGGGCTGGCGCAGAAACCGCCGCCGAGCAGGCACGCGGCCGAACAAATCACGCACCACCACGCTGGTCCCCACCGGATGCGGCGCCGGCACCGGCTGGCCCGGCACCCCGTGCGCGTTAGTCATGACCTGCCAGCCGTGTGCTTGGGCGGCGATGCGCGAGGTCAATTGCAGATCACTGACGGCCCCGATGGCGGCCAAGGCCTCACCCCGGAAGCCCAAAGTGACCAGCCTGGCCAGTTCCTCACTGGCGCGCAGCTTACTGGTGCAATGCCGGCGCAGGGCCAAGGCAAATTCCGCCGGCGGGATACCCCGACCGTTATCGCGCACCAAAATGCGCTGGCAGCCGCCCGCATCAATTTCGATATCAATGCGCGTGGCGCCAGCGTCAAGGCTGTTTTCCACCAGTTCTTTAACGATGGAAACCGGCCGTTCAACCACCTCACCGGCCGCAATCTGGTTGATCACGGTGTCTTCGAGGGCGCGAATTTCAGGCGAGTTCATGGGGCGAAGTGTAACGCGGTGTCACGCGCCAGTTCAGGGGATATGCAGCAACTCGCCCACACGCACGGTGTCGGTATCTAGATTATTGGCCAGGCGAATCCGCTCCGGACTCACCGCGTAGTGCAGCGCGATCCCCGAAAGCGTTTCCCCGGGATTCACCCAGTGCTGGTGCCCCGCGTCGCCCGGCGCTTGCGCTGAACGTTCAGCCGTCACCCCGTGCTCGTCAAAGTAACTCATGATGCCGTCGCGGATAGCGCCGGCCAATTTCTGCCGAAAGGCGCGATTTCCCAGGCGACCCTCTTCTTCCGGGTTGCTGATGTAGGCGGTTTCGACCAACAAAGAAGGAATGTCGGGCGACTTCAGCACCATAAAACCCGCCTGCTGGATTCGTCGGTAATGCAGCGGCCCAATTTGTCCTAAGGCGTTCAGCACACTCCTAGCCACCTCCATGCTGGCGGCTAGAGAGGCGGTTTGCGAGAGGTCCAGCAGGACGGATTTCAACTGTGCATCTTTGCCATCGAGGGTGAGACCGCCGACAAAATCTGCGGCATTTTCCTGTTCCGCCAACCAGCGCGCGGCCTCGCTGCTGGCCCCGGTACGCGACAACACGAACACCGAGGAGCCGCGCACCCGCCGGTCGCGAAAGGCATCCGCATGGATCGACACAAAAAGATCAGCTCCTTTGGCACGCGCCAGCGTCATTCGCTCGCGCAGCCCAAGGTAGTAATCCCCGTCGCGCGTGAGCACCGCACGCA
Source organism: Klebsiella pneumoniae (assembly GCA_945862315.1). Lineage (GTDB taxonomy): Bacteria > Pseudomonadota > Gammaproteobacteria. The sequence continues at coordinate 18,325 of CAMAXW010000026.1, read as the reverse complement.
TACCCGGCTGACGGTCGATGAGCACTTTCAGTTCGCGTGCCACAGCCAGCACCACGTCCTTCTCGTGGCTGCCACGTGCCCCAATAGCCCCCACATCGTCGCCACCGTGGCCGGGGTCGATGACCACCACCACGCCGTCGCGTCGCCACGCGGGGAGACTCGACTTGGGCGCGGCGGTCGCGACAGCGCCGGCTACGATCACAGCCGCCGCCGGCACCGCGACGGTCGGGGGTGATGGCGCCGGCGCGGCGACGAGCGGGCGTTCGGGTTGGGGCTGAGTTTGCTGAGTTTCAGTTGGGGCCGGGGCCGGCACCCGTGCCACGCTCGGCGCCTCAGGCGGGAGTTCCGGTTCTAACAAGTCGACCACCAGCCGGTGGCCGTAGGGGCTTGTTGGCGGCAGTAGGGCTTGCCGGATAACCAAAGGTTGGGTGAGTTCCAACACAATCCGCAGCCCCTGGTCGCGCGCCGCGTAGCGCAGCGAACGAATACGGCTGTCGGGGGAGAGCACCAAAGGGACTGCGTTGGTGTGCGTCGTCTGAGGCAAATCAATGACCAAGCGATCGGGCCCGTTAACGCGAAAAATCTCAACAGGTGCCGGACCTGATAAATCAAAAACTAGCCGGGTCCGATCCGGTGCCGGCCAAGTTCGCAGCGTGAGGAGTTCCGTAGCGGAAACTCCCGCCACGCTGAACATCACCAGCAAGAAAATCGGGATACGCATGGCGCGGACAGCCAGTCTCAAAAGTCGCTTGGCGTTTTGTAGCGTTTGTCGCCAGACAATTCAAGCTAAATATCTAAATACTGCCTACTAGACTGATATAAAGAACTTTTTGAGTGCTACATGAAGTGTTTTGTGAAGATTTTTATCACGACATTCCAAGCTGATTTCGCGGCTTTCACCCGCGCCTATCTCCCAGTGAATGGCCCACGTGGCCAACGGCAGCGCATGGCCGGCACGCGAAGGCCACTCAATCAGACACAAGGCATCGCCGGCCAAAAAATCATCGAAGCCGAGATAATGCAGTTCGTCGGGGTCGTTAATGCGATACAGGTCGAAATGATGCACGCTCAAGCGCGGTAGGTAGTAGCTCTCGACCACCGTAAAGGTGGGACTTTTGACGTGACCGAGGTGACCCAATGCGCGCAAAAAGCCACGGGCGAAAGTGGTTTTACCCGCCGCGAGGGGACCTTCCAGCAGGACCAACATGCCGGGCTGGGCGCAGGCCGCCAACACGCCGGCGAAACTCAGGGTCGCGGCTTCGTCGGCCAGCGTGAGGTGGAGAACCGCCACAGTGCGCGCCGGCTTAGTTAGCCAATCGCCGAAGTTCCGGTAGCAGATCGCTCGCCAGAAGGCCGCGTTCCCCGGCACTGGCCGCCAGGTCACCAGCGGCGGCATGCAGCACCGCGCCGCAGCGGGCGGCCTGCGCCAACGTCAGACCTTGCGCCAGCAGCGCCGCAATCACCCCCGTGAGCACATCGCCCATGCCCCCGGAGGCCATGCCGGGATTCCCCGCCATGACCACGCCGATGCCCTGTTCATCACAGACCAGCGAGCCGGCACCTTTGAGCACGAGCGCACCACCGAACCGCGCCCGCAACGCCCGGGCGGCGGCGAACCGGTCGGTATTGATGTCACGCGCATGGGCTAATCCCAACAGTCGGGCGGCTTCAGCGGGATGCGGCGTGAGGCACCAGTCCGGCCGAGACAGGGGCGCCGCGGCCAGTAGATTGAGCGCATCAGCGTCCACCACCAACGGCCGGCCGGCGTGGCACACCGCGCGAAACAACGCCCGGCTCCACGCGCTTTGGCCCAGCCCCGGCCCTATGGCGACCACGCTAGCCCGCGCCAAGAGGGGGCTTAGGTCGCCGACACTCGTCACCGGGTGGACCATGATTTCGGGTCGTCCGGCCCCCACCGCATTCGCTGAGCCGGGGTCACAGGCCACGGAAACCAGGCCCGCACCGGTGCGCAGCGCGGCCTCGGCGGCGAGCCGCGCAGCACCTGCATAGCCCGCCGCCCCACCCACCACCAGCACATGCCCAAAATGGCCTTTGTGGCTGGCCCGCGGTCGCGGTGCTAACCACTCGCGCAGCGGCCTTGGCGGCAGGCGTTGCACCAACGCCGGGGCTTCGGCAAAAGCGGCCGCCGGCAGATCCAAGTCGGTAAATTCCAACACGCCCACCTGCTCCGCGGCCTGGCCCGTGAATAAACCCTGTTTGAGCCCGATAAACGTCAGGGTGACGGCGGCCGCCACGCAAGCGCCCGGCGTAGCACCCGTGTCGGGGTGTAGCCCAGAGGGCACATCCAAGCTCAATATCGGTGTGGCGGCGGCGTTCATGGCGGTAATGGCGGCGAGAAAAGCCCCCGTCGGGGGTTGGTTAAGGCCAAGCCCAAACAGGGCGTCGACCAGCACATCACGACCCACCAGCGCGTCTAGGTCACGCCCCAACACCGCCCCGAGTGCCAGCGCCTCGCGCCGGCACTCGGCGGCATCGGGCCCAAGCCGCGTGGCATCCCCAACCTCCAGCAACCAAACTTCCCGCAGCGCCTGCCGTGCAGCACTAGCCAGCACGTAGCCATCCCCACCGTTGTTGCCCGGACCACACACCACCGTGAGGCGTTGGGCTTGTGGCCAATGCCGGCGCAGTGTTGACCACGCCGCCAGACCCGCCCGCTGCATGAGCGTCAGTCCACTCGTGCCGCCCGCAATGACCCTTGCCTCGACCGCTCGAATGGTGGCCGCGGGATAGAGCGCCGCGGGAAGGCTTGAGTTCACCCCGGCAGCCGCAAAAAATGCGTGCGGTAGTGCTTTAGCTCGGCGATGGAATCGCGGATGTCTTCGAGGGCGAGGTGGCTAGAGGCTTTGGTAAACCTCGGCAAAGTTGGCGCCCAGCGCGTCTGCAATTCTTTCAAGGTGCTGACATCGAGGTTACGGTAATGAAAGAACTCGGCCAGCGTCGGCATGTAGCGATACAGAAACCGCCGGTCTTGGCAGATGCTATTGCCGCACATCGGCGAGGTCTTGGGCGGTACGTATTGCGCCAAGAAATCTAGCGTCTCCTGCGCCGCCGCCTGGGCGCTATAGCGACTGGCACGCACGCGCTCGGTGAGACCCGAGCCCGTATGTTGGCGGGTGTTCCACTCATCCATCGCCGCCAGTGTGGCGTCGCTTTGGTGGATGGCGATGACGGGGCCTTCCACGGAGAATTCTAGGTGGGCGTCCGTGACCACCGTGGCAATTTCGATGATGAGGTCGTGTTCGGGATACAGCCCGGTCATTTCGAGGTCGATCCAGATGAGATTGTCGGCGGAAAGCTGCATGCGGCGGGCTCCGGGTGTTAGCGGGTGGTTAGTATTCGCGCCGGCTGGAGATCGCGTGCGACAGCGTCGTGCCGTCCACGTATTCGAGTTCGCCGCCCATGGGCACGCCGTAGGCAATGCGGGTGGGGGTCACGCGGGTCCTGCGGGCCAACTGGCGCAGATAGTGTGCCGTGGCCTCCCCTTCCATGGTCGTCCCGGTGGCCACTATCATTTCTTTCACCACACCTTCCGCCAAGCGCCGCTCCAGCACCGGCATGCCGAGGGTGTCCGGGGTAATGCCATCGATCGGCGAGAGTCGCCCCATCAGCACAAAATAAACCCCTTTAAACGATGCGGATTGTTCGATCGAGAGCACATCCATCGGGGTTTCGACCACGCACAGCAACGTGGCATCGCGATTGGGAGACTCGCACAAACGGCATACCGGGGTTTCGCTGAACGTGCGGCACAGGGCGCACTGTCCAATGCGGGTCATGGCGTCTTCCAGCACCCGGGCCAGACGTCGGGCCGCTTCACGGTTGCGCTCCAGCAAATTAAAGGCAATGCGCTGCGCCGACTTCGGGCCAATGCCCGGCAGCGCGGTTAACGCACGGATCAGTTCACTCAGCAGCGGGGTGGTCATGGGTCGTGGTGGGTAGGGGATGCAGCGGAGTGCGTTGGCTCAGAACGGAAACTTCATGCCCGGCGGGAGATTTAGGCCGGCGGTTAGGCCCGCCATTTTATCCTTGCTGAGTTTATCGAGTTTGCGGTTGGCGTCGTTGACGGCGGCGGCCAATAGGTCTGCCACCAGGCTGAGATCCTCTCCCTGCAATTCGGCGGCAAGCGTGACCGATTTCACGTCATGACGACCGTTCACTACCACCCGTACTAAACCGGCCCCCGCCTCTCCAACACATTCCAGCGAGGCGATTTCGGCTTGGGCGCGTTGCATGTCTTCTTGCATGCGCTGCGCTTGGCGCATGAGGTTTTCGAGACCGTCTTTCATCGTTCGCTCCGCGGGTTTTTCACGGCATCCGGTTTGATATCCACTCGATCAATTCGCGCGCCAAATTCACGCTGTAGAGTCTGGATGCACGGGTCGGCCTCCAGCGCGCCCAAGGCCGCGGCGGCGCGTGCCTGCTCGGCGGCAGCGATCGCTTCGGCCGGGGTGGCGAGACCACTCGCGGCAGCGACCGACACCCGCACCACCACCCCCTGCCCTAGCGACACCTGTAAGGCTTGCTCCAAGGCTTTGGTCGCCCGCTCGCCGCGCAGATTCTCATACTGATGCGTGAGCTCCAGCTCCAGCACACCGTCTTTGAAGCTGCGAGCAGCGCTATTACGGGCTAATTCGCGGGTCAGCGGCGTGACGTCCGCCAGACCTTCCACCACCGCCTGCCAGTCAAACAGCCCAGCGTCGCTATAGATTGCGACGGGCGCCGTAACTGGAGCCGTAACTGGAGCCGTAACGGGCGCCGTAACTGGCGCCGTAACGGGCGCCGTAACTGGAGCCGTAACTGGAGCCGTAACGGGCGCCGTAACTGGCGCCGTAACTGGCGCCGTAACTGGGGCCGTAACTGGGGCCGTAACTGGGGCCGTAACTGGGGCCGCAACGGGCGCCGCAACGGGCGCCGCAACCGGGGCCATCGAGGTTCGCGCTGGCGGCACGGCAGTTGGTGGGGATACGCGGCGCGGCGTGGGCGCACCAGCCCCTGCACTCGTCGCGGGACGAAACGCCAGCATGCGTAATAGCGCCATTTCAAAGCCCGTTTGGGGATCTGGCGCGAGCGGTAGGTCGCGGCGGGCGAGCAAACCTATTTGATAGAACAACTGACAGTCCGCCGCCGACATGCCCTCGGCCAGCGCCACCACGGCGGGTTCTTCCGCCAACTCCGGGGCGTCGGTGCCGACCGTTTGGACCACCGCAACGCGCCGCAAAAGGGACAGCATCGCCGCCAGTACTTGCGCGAAATCTGGCGCGTACTCGGCCACCTGGCGGGCAATATTAATGAGTTCCGGCCCCGTGCCCGCCGCCAGTGCGGCCACCAGCGCCGCCACGTGCTCGTGGCCTAGGGTGCCCAGCATGGTGGCCACTTCATGCTCGCTCAGTTCCCCACCCGAAAACGCTACCGCTTGGTCCAGCAAAGACAAGGCATCACGCATGCTGCCATCGGCGCTCACGGCAATTTGGTGCAAGGCCGCAGCCTGCGCCACTAGGCTTTCCCGATCCGCCACCGCCCGCAGTTGACCCGCTATTTGGGCCACGCTCAGGCGTTTCAGGCTCAGTTGCAGGCAGCGCGACAAAATAGTGATCGGTAGCCGCTTAGGGTCGGTGGTGGCCAGCAGAAACTTGATATGCGGCGGCGGCTCTTCTAGCGTTTTAAGCAAGGCATTAAAAGAGTGATTAGAGAACATGTGTACCTCATCGATGAGATACACCTTAAAACGGCCTTTGGTTGGCGCGTACTGAACGTTGTCCAGCAGGTCGCGGGTTTCATCCACCTTGGTGCGCGAGGCGGCGTCTACTTCGATGAGGTCGACAAAACGTCCTTCGTCGAGTTCGCAACAAGCGCTGCACACGCCACAGGGCCGGCTGCTAACCCCCGCCTCGCAGTTGAGGCATTTGGCAAATACGCGCGCCAGCGTAGTTTTGCCCACGCCGCGAGTGCCGGTGAACAAATAAGCATGGTGGAGGCGCCCGGAGTCCAGCGCGTTCGACAGGGCACGCAAGATATGGCTCTGCCCGACGACTTGGCTGAAATCACGCGGCCGCCATTTTCTGGCGAGGACCTGATAAGTCATCTCACACGTGCACGCAGGTTGAGTCGGCGATTAGGTGGCAGCCCTGCCAGCCACACCTCGGCGCCCGCAGTCACCGTTACCGCTGCTTCCTTCCGGATCTGACGGGGTTCACGGTCTTACGTCGCGAGGGGACCGACAGGGCCACCATTGAGCGGCGCATTATCCCCATTGCTCGCGCTTTAGGGAACCTCCGGCGCACTTTTTTGCGGCCGCCGAGCACAAATGACTTAGCGGGCAACCCAGGCTCGCAGTCCCTGCGAGGCTTAAGGCTTGCCCCGCGCCGGGTACCTGGCTGGCAACGCTCGCCCGGCGGCCCTGCGAACACCGACTCTGACCGCGTTTCGCCCAAGAGGCAGGCGCGGATGCGCCTACAAACCCACCGACCCAAGGTTCGGCAGCCCCGGGGGCAAGGGATGACCCGCTGCTGAAGGCGCAGCACGGCGTTATCCACCGCGCGCCGGCGCGAGCTGGGGCGCGGCGAGTCTGGCACGGCCGAATACGCTCACCGTGGCCGAGCCAACGGCACCCGCATCACTAGCGAGCACCGCGCTATTGATGCGGGCCAAACCCAGCCGGACGGACAGAAATTGTTGCTGCGCTGCAATTCTCGATATATTCGCGCGCCAGCCAGTAACTGCGCTGCAACTGCCCCACTATCCCTAAGGAAACCGCCCATGCGTCCGGCCGATTTCAGCTATGCCTGCCCCACCACACTGGCCGAAGCGCTGCTGCTGACAGCGCGCGGTGCCCAGCCGCTGGCCGGCGGGCAAACACTCATGGCGGCGCTGCGCCAGCGTGAGATAAACCCCGCCGCCTTGGTCGACATCCGTCACATAGGCGAGCTTTCCGCGGCACTCTCCTGGCACCCAGATCACTTGGCCATCGGTGCGCTCGTAACCCACGCCCAACTGTTGGCCGATGTGCGGGTAGCGCCGGCATTTCCGTGGCTGACGCAGGCGGCCCGTGCGCTGGGTGATGTGCAGGTCCGCAATCGCGGCACCACGCTGGGCAATGTGTGCTGGGCCGACCCCCGCGCCAATATGCTGGTGGCATTGCTGGCCAGTGACGCCGTGGTCTTGGTGCAAGGTGCCGCCGATGCGCTCGCCCGGCGCGTGGCACTGGAGGATCTCATCACGGGCTTTCGCACCACCAATCTGGGTGGCGCCCTCGCCTTAAGTCTGGCCATACCGCGGCGTGTCGCGCATGGCAGCTATCGCGAATTTTCGCGCCAGCGCCAAGATCTGGCGCTGGTCAACCTCTGCGTCGTGCGAGGTGAGGGGCACGCGCGGGTGGTCTTTGGCGGACTGGACCAGCGCCCGCGGCGCTTACCGCAGCTGGAAGCGCTGTTGGCCAGCCGCCCGCTGCACGAGACGCTCACCACCGCCGAATACGCCGCGCTGTTTCAGGAGGTGAGCCTCAATCCACCGCTGGATGCCCACGGCAGTCCGGAGTGGAAACAGCAGATTGCCCGCGAATTACTCCGCCGCGCACTCACCGAACTCACCGAACTCCCTGAGGCTGCCGACCATGGCTGAGCAAAATTTCGATATCTCTCTTAACGTCAATGGCGTTCCGGTTGACGCCCGCGTACCGGGTCGTACCTTGCTGATCGATTTCCTGCGCCGCAACGTCGCCCTCACCGGGCCGCGTTTTGGCTGCGAGGATGGCTCTTGCGGCGCCTGCACGGTGGATCTGGATGGTGCAACCGTGAAGTCCTGTCTGATGCTGGCGGTACAGGCCCAAGGTCAACACATCACCACCGCCGAGGGTCTCGCTAAGGATGGCGAATTGTCCACAGTGCAACAGGCGTTCGTGCAGTGCCACGCCGTGCAATGCGGCTATTGCACGGCCGGCATGGTCATGAGCACCCGCGATTTTCTCGCGCGCAACCCCTCGGGCGAATTTACCGATGAAGCCCTGCGCGAGGCGCTAACCGGGAATTACTGCCGCTGCACCGGCTACAACCACATTTTGCACGCGGCCAAAGTAGCGGCCGGTCGGGCCGCACCGCTCGCACAACTGGAAGCGGATGTTGACCCACGCGGCGGCTACATCGGCCAGCCTATTGCGCGCCGCGAAGATCGCCGCGCCGTGATGGGAGGTGGACGCTACGTCGATAATTACGCCACTTTGGGCGATCTCCACCTCGCCATGGTGCGCTCCACCCGGGCCCACGCGCGGATTGTCGACATCGACACCCGCATCGCAGGCAGTGCGCCGGGTGTCCTGCGGGTCGTCACTGGCCGCGAGGCGCAACCGCACTGGCAGCCCATTGCACCTTCGATACAAATGGACGGACTCCATCAGCCGCACCGCTATGCCATGGCCGTGGAGGATGTGATTTTTTATGGCGAGCCGGTGGCGTTTGTGGTTGCCGCAACACCCGAGCAGGCCGAAGACGCAGCCGCACTGGTGGTCGTGACTTATGCAGATCTCCCCGTCAACGTCGACATGGAAGCCGCCGCGGCCGTACCTGCCGGCAGCCCAGCCCTCCTCTACCCGGCGTGGAACACCAACGTGCAACGCGATTTTCAGTTCGCTATCGGTGAGGTGGACGCGGTGTTTGCGGGGGCGGACTTAGTCATCGATGAACTCATCACCTCCCACCGCTACGGCGCGATGCCCATGGAAACCCGGGTGGTTCATGCGCATTACGAACCCGGCGAACACCGGCTCACCGTGCGCGCATCCACCCAAGTGCCACACCAAATGCGGCTGTATATGAGCCAAGTCTTGGGCGTGCCGGAAGCGCGCATTCAAGTGTTGGCGGGCGATGTCGGTGGCGGCTTTGGCGCCAAGTTGGCGGTGGACGTTGAGCACGTGCCGGCGCTGGCCTCGATGCTGATGGGGCGTCCCATCAAATATGTTGAAACCCGCAAAGAATGGCTGCACGCCGGCCCCGCGGCACGCGACATCCGTACCCGTTCCCGCGGCGCCTTCAGCCGCGAGGGGCGGCTCTTGGCCTTGGAAACCGACATCCTCGCCGACATGGGTTGCGATGGTGCCGAGCGCGGCTGTGGTTTGGGCATGCCCATTAACGGCGGTCTGTACACCCCCAGCGCCTACCGCGTGGACACCTATCGCACCCGCGTGCGCTGCATCGTGACCAACAAAGCGCCCTATAGCGCCTACCGTGGTTATGGCAAAGATCTCGCCAATTTGTTCGTGGAGCGCCTGCTGGATCAGGCCGCGCTAAAACTCAACCTGGATCCGGTAGACCTGCGGCGGCTGAATTTACTCGAAACCTATCCCCACCAAATCTGCACGGGCGCCATTATCGAAAATGGTTCGCTGCGCGAAGCGCTGGAGAAACTCGTTGGTTTGATGGATTTACCCGGCCTGCGCGCCCAGCAGGCCGCTGCGCGCGCCGAGGGCCGTTACTTGGGCTTTGCGGTGGCCTCCTACATTGAGCCTTCGGGCTTCGCCTTCCCGGGTAGTACTTTTCAGAACTACGAGTCCGCCACGGTGCGGGTTGCGGCCGATGGCTCGGTGCATGTCATGACCGGGATCCAAAATATTGGGCAGGGTATTGAGACCGCCTATGCGCAGGTCGCCGCCGATGCCTTGGGTTGCGCCCTCTCGGCGGTCAGCGTGTCATGGGGGGATACCACCGCTATTCCGTTTGGCTCCGGCACTTATTCCAGTCGGGGTGCAATGTATGCCGTGGGCGCCATTGTGGCCGCCGCCGCCACCGTGCGGGAACGGCTGGTGCAAGGCGCGGCGGTGTATTTGCAATGCCCCCCGGCCGAAGTCGAGATTGAGAAAGGGGTGATTTCGCGCAAAGGTTGGGACGCCCAGTGCACCTTGCGCGAGTTGGCCTACGCGGCCTATGTGCAACCCGGTGCAGAAATTATCCTGGCGCACGCCGACGGCCCGCTGCTGGAAGCCACCAGCACTTACCGTCATCCTCAAGTGAACTGGCAAGCCGATGCCCATGGTCGCGCGCAAGTCTATCCCTCGCATCCCGGCGGGGCTGCCGGCGCGTGGGTAGCCGTCGACATCGCGACCGGGCAGGTAGAGGTCAAAAAAATCTGGGTGGTGTCCGACCACGGGGTCATTCTCAATCCGCTCATTTTGACCGGCCAGACCAAAGGCGCGGTGGTCCAGCAAATTGGCGGCACCTTGTATGAATCACTGGGCTATAACGCCGAGGGCGTGCCCTTGGCGAACAACCTCAAAGACTACGGCATGCCCACGGTCTGGGCCGCACCGGACATCGAAGTGGCTCACCTGGTGACGCCCTCACCGGCGACCAGCATTGGTGCCAAAGGTGCGGGCGAAGACGGCTGCATTGCCACCAGCACCGTGCTGATGGGCGCGGTGGAAAACGCCCTGCGCCCTTTTGGCGTAAAGGTCATGGACACCATGTTGTTCCCAGCCCGCGTACACGCGCTCATCCAACAGGCGGCGAGCGGCAGCGAGGCACCTGCCGCCCCCTTGCGGTGAACGCTTCGCGCGCGCCCAGCCAGTAGTGCGGCAGCGCGCGCTGTCCATCACAGTCAACGCGCTTGCCGCCTCCCAATGCGGCCACCGCAGGTCTAGATTGCGGGGAATGGGGCGGCTATCCTTCCGGCGCTATTCCGGCAGCCAGCGACTGGCATCTCATTTTTTTAGAGATGCCTTGCTCTTACCCCGCAAGGAACGCGATACCCATGATGCAACCGCCACTTCTCATTACCACTAACCGTGGTTTTATCTGCATCGACGAGCACACCCCGGAGGCTTGGCTGATCGACGGCGGCCGAGGCACTTATTACGGCATCACCTATAGCGAGGATAAAATATTCGTTGCAGCCCGCCGGATCGCCTACGCCACCGGCAAAAATAAAATGGACGATCAAGACGGCGTCATTTTAGTTTTTGATTACGATCTCAAACCAATAGACGAGCTCTACGCGCCGTTCCGGCTGCGAGATTTGCACCAGTTGTATTATTTCGATGGTGCCCTGTGGGCGGTGTGCACCTACGACTGCCTGATCGCCACTTACCGTGATGGGCAATGGGAAAAATGGTACCCGCAGGGAGAAAGCGCCGGCGCTACCGCCGGAAAATTAAAGGCCTTCCACCTCAATTCCATTTACCACCATGCCGGCTCAATTTATCTCGGCGGCAGCATCAATCGCGTCGGTCTTATTTATCAGTATCGGGAAACCGATCGCGCGTTAGTGGAAAGACTTTATGTCGGTTACAGCCCCCATAACGTCTGGCAGGAAAATGGCACCTTCTACACGTTGAGCTCGATGACGGGCAGTTGTGTCAGTCTGGCGGGCAGGACTCGGGTCGTGTCGCGGGGCAATTTCATCCGGGGCGTGGTGGCGACGCCAGACACCCACTATTTCGGCGTCAGTGAAAGCCTGTCACGGGCCTCGCGCGACGGCGCCAACTGCATGATCAGAAAATTTCCGAGCCACGGGCCCAGCAGTATTATCGGCATCCGCGCGCAAGGACAAATCAATGAAATTCGCTCACCCGGACGGCAAGATTTTGCCCACCCCTCGGTCATTGGCAAGCCCATTGATACAACAGAATTTACGCACAGGTTCCCGCTGGTGCCGCTGACCAATGCACTGTGTATGGCAGAAATCTCTGCTTGGTCTTGGCGGATGCGACTCTTCTACCAATATTTCGATAGAAGTAAGCGGCGCCGCGCACTGCAGGCCAGCCAACTGATTTGAAACAGCGTGTTGCGCAAGACCTCACGCCGGCGCGCTGCCGCAGCCGCCTGTTTGGCCATCGCACTAGCGCCAGAAACCCCAGCACTGGCGAGGATGGCGGCATACCGACCCGCCCGGTGCTGGTCGCCGCGCGAAGCAATCGCTTGCGCACCTTTAACAAGAAAGTCAGGAACACTGCGCGTGCCCACCGCGCCAATGCGCGGCCTGCATCAACCACGCTGTAAGGGCCGCGGTCGGGCCCACGGCCAACGTCAGTGCGGCACCTTGATACCGCGTTCGGTGAACACTTCCCGCACGGCGGCAACGCCATTCAAGGCCGCCGGAAAACCCGCATAAACGCTCATTTGCAGCACCACTTCCAGCACCTCACGCGGCGTACAGCCGGCATTGAGTGCGCCTTTGATATGCGAGCGCAACTGCGGCGGTGCATTGCCTAAGGCGGTGAGCGCCGCAACGGTGGCAAGTTCCCGGGTACGCAAGTCCAATTGTGGCCGCGAGACGACCTCTCCATAAGCGAAATCGATGACCCAATCGCCCAATTCGGGTGCCAGATCCTGCAACCCCTCGACGAGCTTCGCTGTCCCGCCACCGGTGATGATTTCTAGCGCCGCCACACCCCGCGCGTGGTGATCCGCTTTGGCTGGGGTGGGTTCAACCGCGTTGGCGAACGCGCTACACAACAGCCACGATAAGCCGACGAAAAAAATACGGCGCATAGCGAGTGACTCCATCTTAAAGTGGGTAGGCGCGCCGCGTAGCGCGGTGTTTAGGGTCTTTTAGGATCCACGTTCTCGAGATCTTGTTCCGACAGCGCATGGCCCCAGTCGCGCTTGGCGGCCAGATAACGCTGGTTCCACGCATTCACCCCCGTGACGTGCCGCACTGGGGTGATGTGGGTCAAACCAAAATCATTGAGGTCGCTAACTTTCTTGGGATTGTTGGTCAGCAAGCGAAACGGCGCGTTACCGATAAAATAATGCAGCAGCGCGGCGGCGTCCGAGAAATCCCGAGAATCATCCGGGAGACCCAGCGTGCGATTAGCCTCATAGGTGTTCTCGCCCGCATCCTGCAGCAGATAGGTGGCAGCTTTAGCCCACAGGCCAATGCCACGCCCCTCGTGCCCGGACATATACACCAGTAGCCCGCCCGCCTCATCTGCGTTGATCCGCTGCAGCGCCGACATAAATTGCGGCCCGCATTCGCAACGTTGAGAACCAAATACATCGCCCGTCATACAACTGGAATGCACCCGCACCAACGGATTACGCAGCCGGCTGGGGTCGCCCACCAGCAACACGCTGTTAACCGCCAAACTGGTGGCCAAGGTCGCAAACAGGTGCTGGCCACCTTGCTGGTTCAAGTCTCGGGCCAGCGCTTCTACCTTCGCCAGTTCGGTGCTGCGAACCGTGGCGTACCACTGGGTTTTGATTTCCGTCGCCTCAATTCGCACGGGCAGCGGAATGGGGCCCAGCACGTTGATCGCGAGTTCGCCCTCCGGGGGCGGTGCCTCGACCGCCAGCAAAGCGCCGCGTCCATTGATCCGTATTAACTTGCCGGCGCCGACCAACTGCTGACGCACGGCGGGATTGAGATAGGTAAACATAGCGATCCTTGAGTGCCCGAGGCGCTCTTTTTTAAGGCGCAGCGGGTCCAATGGCGGCGCTTGCCACCCTGGCTTGGCGCAGATATTTGAACAGCAGTCGGGCACATTTGGGTGGCCGGCCAGCGATTTTTTCGGCCCGCGCGTCGCGCGCGAGGGTCAACACCTGCTGGGTTTCAATAGTTGGGCAACGCTCGCTGATATCGGCCAAGCAGTCCTCCTCTCCTGCCAACAGTGCGTCACGCCAACGTTCTACTTCGCGCAGCATCCGGGCGTCTTCCTGCACCGGCTCTAACAGCAGGGTGAGCTTGCGGCGAATGGCCACCGGGTCGTGCTCAACCAACAGATTAGCCAAGTGGCGCAGCTGGCGTTGCAGGGAACCATGTTTGAGTCGACGCGCTTCAGCGATGGCCTCGCACAGCGATTCGTCGAGTTTGAGCCGCTTGAACTGGCGCTCGGACAGCGCAGCCAGTTCTTCCCCCAACGCTTTAAAACTGTGATGTTCGCGCTTTAGGGCTGATTTACTGATCTCGTCATCTGGCGTCACCGAATTCACGGGATTCCTCACTGGCTAGAAAGTCGGTTCACCGGCCACTGCGGCCGCCGCCCGGGTGGGCATCTTAAGCGCAGCGGCCAGCAGGCGCGACCGGACGTACGCGGCCTCACCACAATAGGTCATCGGGAATGGGATGTTCTAAGTACGCCGGGTCTTCTGCCGTGTTAACCGTCTCGTTTTGAACGATGAGAAATTCCGGGGCGCGCTGGCGCACAGCCTGCGCACCTTCGGCGGTAATCACCACATAGCGGGTGCGTAAACGCACGATGCCGTACTCGCCGCTGGCCAACGCAGCGCGCGTGTTAGCCGCGACATAGATGCGCTTCACCGCGCCGCCGTCGATAAAATTATAGACTTCCTCGCCATCGTTATGCGGCCTACGAAAGGGGTCGATCAGCTGGGCGATTTGGCTAATCAGCGCCTTGCGCGCAGCCCGCGCCTCGCGCTCGGCGTTCAGCCCGCGGTCGCGTTCGGTTTTCGCGGCGCGGGCACGGTCGGCTTCCGTACGGGCCGCGGGTGGTGGCGGTGGCGCGCCTTTCACCGGCGGTGGTCGCCGATCCTCACGCCGCTGCTGCTTATGCGCCTCCTTTATTTCTTTGTCCTTGATGAGCCCGGCCTTTAACAGCTGCTCTTGCAATGCGTTACGCATAAAACGGTCTCCCGGTCGTGAGAATAGAAATTTGCAGGGCCCAGACAGCGCCTACAAGTCTCCGCTAGAGAAAAGAGTCGCAAGGCGTGGGCTGGCAACCACCCACGGCGGCGGATAATCTCGGCCCGGGCGCACCGGGCGAAAACAAGGCGCCTCGCGCACAAACGAAACTTGCGCATTCTGCGGATGCCAGCCGGGAATTCCGGCTAGCGGCAGCGGCCGCAGCTCGCTGGGATCGGCCAGCAAAGCGCCCTGCACAATGGCTTGCGCCACCTCCGGCAAGACGTCCTGAGCACTCGCCCCTGGCGGCAAATACACCACCAAACACTTCGCTACCGGCAACGCACCGGCCAGCAGATATTGCTCCAGCAGTGCATGTCCAAACAGCAGCAACTCGGCGGCCCACTCGGCGCGGCCGCTGGCGGGCCAAAAAACGTTCGCCCAGTCGTGCCGGTCCCAAGCCTCGACCAACGCCACATCACGCGTCACCAGAATAGCGCCCCCTTCATCAAAATGCGTCAGAGCGCACTGCGCGCGGCTTCTGGGCCCCGGCGTCCGGGTGGCAAATTCGCGCACATAGGCCGCGTTCACCGCGCACTTGAGCGCAAAGCGCTCGCGCCAAATTAGGGCGTTTAAAAGATCGTGCCAGTTCGCCGGCCGGGTCGCGACGAGTCCACGCTGAAAGATACGTTGCTCGTAATGCAGCCCGTCGCTCAAAAGCTCAGCGGTTTGCGCGACAAATTCGATAGGCGCGCCCCCAAAAAGGTGCGCCGGTCGCGGACCCGCAGCGTTGAGATCGGCCACCTGCGGCCAGTTAGCACCGGCTAACCAAGCAACCCGCCCGGCACAAAAAGCAAACGCTGGGTGACTGAAAATAGCGGGGGCAACAGCCTCGCGAGGGGGCGATTTAAAACGCATAAGGGAGTGAATTCGTGCGCGTTAACGATTTTACGGCACCACGGTCGTGAACAAATACACCGCAAAAATGACTAAATGCACGGCGCCTTGCATGACGGTCGTGCGTCCCGTCGCCAAGGATAGCGCGGCAGTCCCTAGCGATAGCACCAATAACACGGTGGATTTAGCATCGATACCGAGATCCAGCGACCAACCCTCCACGAGCGACACCAAGGCCACCACCGGGATTGTCAAAGCGATGGTGGCTAACGCGGAACCCAGCGCCAAATTCAGGCTGGTCTGCAGCCGGTTGGCCTGCGCCGCGCGGACCGCCGCCATCCCCTCTGGCAACAGCACAAACAGTGCGATCACCACGCCAACCACCGCTTTCGGCGCGCCAGCACTCGCCACCGCGAGTTCCAAAGCAGGTGCCAAAGCTTTCGCCAGCAGCACCACGGCGCCCAGCGCCACCAGTAGCATCAGGCCGCTCAGGAGGCTCATGCGCCCACTGGGGCGGTCGATATGCGGTGCCAGTCCGGCATCACTCGCCAAAAAATAGTCTCGGTGACGCACCGTTTGGACCAACACAAACGTCGCGTACAGTCCTGTGGACACCACCGCGATGAAGGCCAACTGGCCCGAACTATACGTGGGCCCGGGCGTGCTGTCGGTGTAGTTGGGCAGCACCAGGGTTAGCACCACGATGGCGGCAAGGGTGGTGAGGGCGGCGTTAACACCCTGCAATTGGAAGGTTTGTTCGCGGAAACGTGAGGCCCCCAGCAACAGACATAAGCCCACAATGCCATTGAGGATGATCATCACTGCGGCAAAGACCGTATCGCGCGCCAAGGCCGCGGCATGGTCCGGCGCCGACCTCATCATGGAAATAATGAGTGCCACCTCGATGATCGTCACCGCAACCGCCAGAAGTAGCGTCCCAAAGGGCTCACCCACGCGGTGCGCAACAACCTCCGCGTGATGAACAGCGGCGATAACGCACCCCAGCAGCACCGCTGCCAACAGCAAACTGGGGAGCGCCGGCAACCCCAGATAGCTGCCAGCCACCAGCGCGCAGCCTAACGCCGGCGCTGCGAGCGACCACCAGGGCAAGTTGGGTGTTAGTTTCATGGGATTTACCGGTCGCCGCAGGAGAATCACAAGTAAGCGGGAGATGTTAAAGCGATAGCGCTTGGGGTGCTAGGACTGGGTTGGTCAGGCGACATCCTTAGGCGTGTTGCTGGCTGGGCAATTTAAAGCCCGTTCCAACGCAGTGACGTGGCGGTGGGTTTTGCGCCCGGTGGCCGCGCTGCACGGGGTTGCCGCCGAGCTCGCGCGCCGCTCGACCAACCGCTTGTTTAAGTACCTTGCGACTTCGGGCGGTGCTCGGCATAACAGCTAGGACACATGCCGTGCGTTACCGCCACGTTCAATTGGCTTTTGAAATAGTCCTCCGTGCTGCGCCAATGGCCCTCAGTGTCGCGCACTTGCCGGCACCAAGCGCAGATTGGCAGCAGACCTTCCAGTACTTTTACTTTCTCCAAGCTCTGCGCCAAGTCGTGTGAAACCCGCCGCAATTCCATCTGTGCCGTCACCGCCCGCGCCAGACCTTGCAAAGCGTCGAGTTGCACAGCACTTAACTCCCGCGGTTTCACATCGATGACGCACAGCGTGCCGAGGGCTAATCCATTGGGAGTAACCAGTGGCGCACCCGCATAAAAACGAATCCCGGGGTCGCCTGTTACCAGCGGATTGTCAGCAAAGCGTGCGTCCAAGGTGGCGTCCGTCACCACCAAGGGGATGTTCTCCAAAATAGTGTGCGCACAAAACGCCGTCTCGCGTGCCGTTTGAGTGCTCTCTAAACCCACTCGCGACTTAAACCACTGACGGTCGGTGTCCACCAACGAGACCAACGCTATCGGCATATCGCACAGCCGTGCGACCAATTGCGTGATGTCATCGAAGGCCGCTTCGGGCGAAGTGTCCAACAACCGGTACGCGTGCAACGCCGCCAGCCGGGCGGACTCCTGAGGGGGTTTGGGTGCGTCCATTGAGGGATCTCTCGTCTTAGGCGCGGAGCTACCGGCGCGCCATCGCCCGCAACATAGCGGTGAAAAATAGGGGTACTGCGGGTTACTTTTTAAAAGCGTGGCGCGCCAGCATTGGCCAGCGCGCCCGCAGATTATAGGTCGAGGTTAAAAGCGTAGCGCGGATCGGCAACCCGCACCCGTGCCTCCTCCAGCCCCAGCTCACGCCGCACGATGTTGGTTCCTAACACCAAGGACACACACTTGTAATGCGCGATGCGCCGCGATAATCCCTCGCGGCCAAACCCGCAATCGGCGGTAATAATCAGGCGCTCCGGCGGCACATATTCCAAGGCGTGACGAATGGTCGCGGCCACCTGCTCCGGTGATTCCACCGTGGTACGGGTATGGTCAACCACGCCGATGCCAATTTTTTTATCGGTCTTGTGGTGCTTGAGCAGCGCAATATCACGGGCCTGATTGCTGCCACCTTCCAACATGAGGACGTCGCAGTTCATCGCCAAAAAATAGGGCAAGGGACGCTCGTAGCTGGGTCGATCCCAATAAAAACTCTGTTGATTGGGATTGCCCCAGCAGGTGTGCGCCCAGATTTCGGTCTTAACACCCTGCACCTGGCGATTGAAAGCCGCCGTATAAAATTCCAAATCTTTATCGGTACAGGGCGGCAGTGAGTTGCAGTTGAAATGGTGGACGGGTTCCTCAATTTGGATTACCGGGCAGCCGGCATCGGCCAGTTCTATGTACTCTTCGTTGAGCGCCGCGGCGATGTCCATCACCATGTCTTGTTCGGTCGCGTAGTG
>CAMAXW010000025.1 GCA_945862315.1 Klebsiella pneumoniae | reverse complement strand
GCCGGTGGGTTGGTCTCGTTGCATGCGATGGGTCTGGCACCCAGTGACGATGTGACGCTGGCCGGCAACGCGCTTATCGATGTGACCGGGCCGGCGGTGGACCTGCAGGGTTTCCCGGTCGCAATCGCGGGCGGTAGCATCGATATCTCCAGTGATCACGGCGCTATTCAGGGCGCCGCGGGGGCCGCACTGCGGCTCGGCAGCGAGTTAGGCCAGGCGGGATCTCTCACGTTGAAGGCGCCAACAGGCCAGCTCTTTTTTGCCGACGTGGCCGTGCAAGCCCACGCCGGTGAGGGCGCCCCGCAAGGTTCGCTGGTGCTCGACATTGGCAGCCTCGCCCGCCCTGCGGTTTTCGGCGAACTGCTCGCCAATTTTAGCGCCGGTGGGTTTCGCGAAGAGATTGCCGCGCGCATTCGCCACGGGGATTTGTTAATCGAAACCGGGCAAGACCTTAGCGCCCACATTTTGCGGCTAGCCGCTGATGACGGCGATCTCCTCGTTGAGGCCACGCTGGATGCTAGCGGCGTGCGTGGCGGGCTTGTCAGTCTGGCGGCGGCCGGCACCTTAACGTTGAGCAGCACCGCCCACTTGGACGTGCGCGCCACCGGCGTGGGTGAGCGCGGTGGACGTGTTGAGTTGTATACGGCCACGGCCGACGCGGGCGTGGCGGCGGTGGGCGATGTCAACACCGCCCCTGGTTCGCTCATCGATTTACGCGGTGGGGCGGGTGGTTTGGGCGGCACCTTGGCGGTGCGGGCGCCGCAAGTCGGCGCCGGCAGCGAGGTCGCGGTCACGGTCTTGGATGGCACCGTGCAGGGTGCTGCCGCGCGCACGGTGGAAGGGTTCCGGGTCTATCTCGACAACGATATCGATGCCACGGATCTCGCCACCTACAACGCGGACGCCGCCGCCTTCATGGCGAACGCCACGACCATAGAATCCCGACTGGGCGCGGGCTGGCAGTTAATCCCCGGGGTTGAAGTGCGCAGCACCGCAAGCGACGCCGCGCTTGCCCAGAGCGACCTGGAATTGAACGCCATTGCGGATCTCTCGACCTGGCGCTGGAACGATTTGCCCGGCGTGCTGACGTTGCGGGCGGCGGGCGACCTACGGATCAATGACATTTTGTCGGACGGCTTTGCCGGCACGGCCGATCTCGCGTTGAGTTCTGCTAACGGTACGTCCTTGCGCTGCGCGGGTGCTGGCAGCTGTGGGGTTCGTCCGACGGCGCTCCCCTCGTTGTTGCGCGGCCCGTCTTGGTCTTACCGCTTGGTCGCAGGTGCCGATTTGGATTCGGCGAGTATTTTGGCGCTAACCGAGGCCGCCGATCGTCAACGCAATGGGGCGGCAATGGGTAGCGTCACGCTCGCCCCGGGCACCCCCAGCGACCGCAATCCCCGTACCGGCCCCACGATAATTCCCGTGTTGCGCCCCATTCTTAACGCAGTGCGCACCGGCACCGGCAGCATCGAGATTGCGGCCGGACAGGACATCACGCTCGCCAACCGAGCGTCGGTTATTTATACCGCTGGCGAGGATTCGCAGCAGGGCATACTGCTGGGCGCCCCGGGTGGTGCAGGGCGCTCGACGCTAGGACAACGAGCCTATCCTGAGCACGGTGGCACGCTATCTTTGCGCGCTGGCGGGAGTCTGAACGGGGTGGCGCCTACGCTGGACTTTAATCTGGATGCGGCAGAATTTCCGCGTCAGTTGGTGAGCAGCTGGTTGGTGCGGCAGGGCAATGCGGACGGCGCCGACCGGGCCACCGCTTGGACCGTCGCCCCCGAATGGTTTGAGCAAGGTATCGCGGCGCTGGCGGGCGGTGATATCACCATTGACGCCGGCGGCGATTTATACAACCTCAGCGTGGCGAGCGCCTCCATTGGACGGCAGGTCGGCGGCACCACGGCGGCCTTGAGTGAGGTTGAAGAAACGGGCGGTGGAGAACTCCAGATTCGGGTTGGCGGGGATGTGCGAGGAGGGGTTTTCTATCTCGGCAAAGGCACCGCCAAGCTGGCGGCCGCGGGCAGCTTACTGGGTGGGCGCCCGCTGTCCCCGGGTGCGGATGCGCCGCTCTATCCGGTGCTCGCGCTAGGTGCTAGCGCCTTTGATATTCAGGCGCTGGGATCGGTGACGCTGGGCGCGGTGGTGAACCCAACCTTTATTGCGCAAGGGCCAGTGCAGAAGCAGCCGATTACCCGCACTCGCAACAGTTATTTCGTGTCCTATACGGATGCTAGCCGCGTGGGCATTCAAGCCTTCAACGGCGACATCACGCTGCAAGAGGGCGCGCAGCTTGCCGGCGGCGCCTTTGAAAACGACTTTTCCGGGGCAGTCGACTCCTTACCGCTGCGGGTCTATCCGCCCACCCTTGAGGCGGTCGCCGTGAGTGGCAATATCACCTTGGACGGCAGCTTTACCCTGTTCCCATCCACCACCGGCAATCTGCGCCTGCTGGCCGGAGACTCGGTATTCCTCAACGCATCCTTCGGGCTATCGGACGCCGATCCTGCGGGCCTGCCCGGCATCCAAGCACCCCTGTCATTCGCGACGCCTGATTCGGTGAGCGCAGTGCTCAAATTGCTGGATCCAACGCCGTCCGCCGGCGCCTTGGCCAGCACGCCCCTGCACGCGAATCACGACGCTGCCCTCGCGGTGATCGTGGCCAACACTGGGGATGTGGTCAGTGCCCTGGGCGCGTTGACGTTCCTCTCACGACCGGCCGAAATTGCGGCCGGCCAAGACCTCATTAATCCCTATTTCTGGATCCAGAACACGCTGGTCAGCGACGTGAGCGTGTTTAAGGCGGGACGGGATATTCGCTACGAGAGCCAACGCGTGGCCACCGATTCCACCATCGGTTTTCCGGGCTATCTACTGCCTTTGACCAGCGGTATTGAGCTGTGGGGTCCCGGGCGGCTGGTCTTGGAGACGGGAGGCAACCTCGACCTTGGCACCGGTAGCGGGATTATCTCGCGTGGTAATTCGGTCAACGGGGCGCTGCAAGGCCCGGGTGGCGCGGTCAGTGTTTTCGCCGGTTTAGGCACTCGTGGCCTCAATTTTGACGCCTTCATACAACGTTATTTTGAGACCGGCTCATACACTGTGCAGCTCCCTGGGCTAGCGGATCTAAGCCCTGCAGAGGCCCTAGCAGCCTTAAAGAACCTGCCACCCGAACGTCAGTTGCAGCCGGTACTCGACGCCTTTTTTAACGAATTGCGCAACTCAGGGCGCACCGCGGCATTGAGCACGCCCAAAGATTATTCCCAAGGCAATCTGGCCATTGCGACGTTGCTGGGCGACGGCGAATTGCACCGCGTTGAGCGAGAAATATTCGCTGATTCCTCGGCCGGCGCATCGCAAGCCACCGTGCTCCGCACGATTGCCTACGACACACCCATTCCACCAGGCCTTTATGCCGGTGACATCAACCTGTATTTCAGCCAGATCACCAGCGTGGCCGGCGGGGACA
Organism: Klebsiella pneumoniae; assembly: GCA_945862315.1. Taxonomy (GTDB): domain Bacteria; phylum Pseudomonadota; class Gammaproteobacteria. The sequence goes on along the minus strand of CAMAXW010000025.1, from coordinate 44,102 downwards.
TCGACCTCCTCGCACCGGGTGGCAGTCTAAACGTGGGGCTGGCGACGCCCCCGGACAGTTTTGGGATTACGAAAGCCTCAGCAGATTTGGGCCTCATTACCCAAACCGTGGGTGACGATATTCGCGCGGTATTGGCCGGCGATCTCGACGTCAACGAGTCGCGGGTGGTGAGCGCTGACCGCGGTGACATTTTGGTGTGGTCGAGCGATGGCGATGTGGATGCGGGGCGTGGTTCGCGCAGCGCGCTGGCCGCACCCGGCAACACTTTTCAGTTTGATGAAAACGGCATGGTGACCGTGTCTGCGCCAGCACCGGTTGAAGGCAGCGGCATTCAGGCGCTCACCAGCGACGCCAATCAACCCGCCGGTGAAGTGACGCTGGCCGCACCCAGCGGCGTGGTGGATGCCGGTGAAGCTGGTATCAAGGGCGGCAAAATTAATATCGCCGCGCCGGAAACCCGCAATAGCGGGCGCATCAGCGGCACCTCTGTCAGTGGCGTCGCCGCGACCAGCGTTGGGGTGAGCGCCAGCGTGGCGGGCGCCGGCGGTGCCGCAGGCGGCGCCACCAAGGGGGTCGCCGACACGGGTAGCGAACGCCGGCAACCAGCCGGGACCGGTGATGTGGCCAGCAGCTCGATGTCACTTATTTCCGTCGAATTCCTCGGCTTCGGCGATTCCTAAAATGCCGCGCCGGGCCCGCGCCCGGCAGGCCAAGAGTAGTATCTGACTTTGAAGGCAAACTTTTTTTTGTGGCTGATGGCCGGCGTCTTGCTCGGGTGTGCGGCGTCGGCTGGCGCCGCTTCGGCGCCTAGCGTGGAGACCCCACCAGAAACCTTCGACATCTGGGAATTTCAGGTCGAAGGCAACACGCTGATGCCGGCGACGGACATCGAACGGGCGGTTTATCCGCATCTCGGCCCGGCCAAGTCCATCGTCGAGGTAACGGCCGCCCAGCAGCAGCTGGAAGCGCTGTATCACAGCCGGGGCTTTGGCACGGTATTGGTGGACATTCCCGAGCAGGACGTGGTGGGTGGTGTCATCCAACTGCGCGTGACGGAAGCCTCGGTCGGTCGCATCAACGTGACGGGCTCGCGGTATTTTTCGTTGGGAAAAATCAAGGCCGGTGTACCGTCGCTCGCCGTCGGTAGCGCGCCACACCTCCCGGCGGTACAGCGTGAACTGACCGCTTTGGCGGGGTTGTCCTCGGACCGCATCATTACCCCGGTGCTGCGACCGGCCAAAACCCCGGGCAAGCTGGACGTGGAATTACGGGTTAAGGACGAACTGCCGCTCCACGGCAGCGTGCAACTGGATAACCGCTACAGCGCCGACACCACACCGCTGCGGCTAAGCGCGGCGCTGCGCTACGACAATCTGTGGCAGCGCGGACACAGCCTCGGGGTGGCCTATCTGGTGTCACCGCAGGCCAGCAAGGAGGTCGAAGTATTCTCGGCCAACTACTTGTGGCGCTTTGAACATCTGGACCATCTGCTGGCGCTGTATGGGGTGAATTCCAATAGCACCATCGACACCCTCGGCACGCTGGGCGTTTACGGACCCGGGGCCATCGTTGGTTTTTCTTACACCATTCCGCTGGCGCCCGCCGCCAACTACTTTCACTCGGTCGCGATGGGTTTGGCCTACAAAGACTTCGGGGAGAGCATCAATCTGGATTTCAGTCAGTCCGGCGATGGCGCGGCAGCGCAGGACGTGCTCGATTCTCCGATCAGCTATACGGCGTTGAACGCTGACTACACCGGCACTTATTTCGGCAAAAATACTGAGAGCAACTTTGCGGTGAGTTTGAACCTCGGGCTGCGCGGTTTGGGTAATACCGCGAAGGAATTTGAGCGAAAGCGCGCTTATGCGATCCCCAACTGGGGTTACTTGCGGATGCGCATCGATCACGAAAGGCCTTTATTTGGCGACGTGCGCCTGTTTTCCCAGATTGAAGGGCAGGCGGCCAATTCGGCGCTCATCAGCAACGAAGCTTATGCGGCCGGCGGCGCCGACAACGTGCGCGGCTATTTAGAATCCGAGAAGCAGGGCGACGATGCGCTGCATGCCTCCTTTGAGTTGCGCTACCCGAGTTGGCGGCCAGCGGGATGGCTGGCCTTCAAGCGCTTCGATTTATTTGCCTTTACCGACGCAACCGGCCTGCGCAGCTACGATGTTTTGCCGGGCACTAGCGACACGGCGCTGTTGTGGAGCACCGGCATTGGTCTGCGGTTGACAGGTTTTGAAACCCTCAACGCACAACTCGCTTGGGCCTATGCATTGCGCGATTGTGAACGCACGCTCGCCGGTGATAATCGCTTGCTGTTCGCTTTGGGTTATGAATTTTGAGGCGCGGCAAAGGCTAACCTCGGTAACCCGCTACTTCCTCGGTGTTAAAGCCACTCGGCCACTCGTCATATTCTCGTAACACCCAGCGCAAATCATAGGGGCTGTCCGGTTACGTATTCATGGCGAGAAAGAGTCCCTATGCCCCATTTTTCACGAATGCTCGCTGTGCTGCTTTTGCTGGTTCAAGCCGATGCTCAGGCTTGGTGGAACCCTGATTGGGCCTACCGCAAAGTCATCACGCTAGACACCACCGCAACCGGCGCCAATATCCCTAACGACCTCACCGATGTGCCGGTGTTGGTGCGCTTGCACACGGGCAATTTCGCGCATTTCTTGGATCTCACCGAAGGCGGGGGCGACCTGCGCTTCGTGGCCGGCGACGACCAAACCCCACTGCATCACCACGTTGAAAAACTCGATGTGGTCAACGAGCTCGCCTTCATTTGGGTCAAAGTGCCGCAGCTCAAAGGCGCCACCGCCCCCGCCCCTAGCGTCGCTAAGGACGACCCGGCAACGGTGCCGGGCACGAACAAAATTTACGCTTACTTTGGCAACCCGAAGGCCCTCGGGGACGGCGCCATTGCGGCGACTTATGGTCCCAATTTCGCGCTGGTTTACCATTTCGACGAACTCAACGGGGTACCGACCGACCGCTCTGCCAGCGCGCTGCCGCCGCCGATTTTCAGCGGGCGTCCCAACCCAGCTTCGCTCATTGGCGCGGGCATCAAACTGGATGGCAAAGCTGCGTTGACTATCGCCGACGCCCCCGTGCTCGCGATCAATCCGGTTAGCGGATGGGGCTTTTCAATTTGGATGAAAATGGACGCGCCGCAGACCGACGGCTACTTGCTGGAGCGGGTGAGCGGCACCGCCCAACTCACCCTCAAGGTAGCGGGCAGCGATCTGACCCTCGCCTATCGAGATGGCAGCGATACGTTGTCAACCAACCCGGTGCCCGTCACGCCGACCGCGTGGCATCACGTGGCCGTGACAACCCAAAATGGCCAGTTCACGTTGTGGCTGGACGGCGCCTCGGTTGGGCAGTTTGCGGCGCCACCAGCCGCTATGTCAGGCCCCCTCCACATCGGCGCTGCCGCCGATGGCACGCAGGGGCTGATTGCTGACCTTGACGAACTGCGGGTGTACGCCACGCTGCCCACCGCGGATGCGGTGAAATTTGCCGCGTCGACGGAGGGGGTCGAGGTGCGCGGTTTGACCTACCTAGCCGACGAGAACCTAGAGACGGAAGGTGCCAGCGAAGTGGAGGAGAGCAAATCTTCTTTCATTGGGATCATTCTTAATCAGGTGTTTGGCAATGACGAAGCCTTCATTGAACAGTTCGTGATCGCACTCTGCGGCGTCATGGCGCTGGTGGCCTTCGCGGTCATGATCCTCAAGCAGGTCTATTTGATGAAGTGCCGCGCTGCCACCCAAAAATTCCTGCTGGCGTACGACGAAATTGGGGAGCAGGGCAACGATGACATCGGAGCGCTTTACGACCGTGACGCCCTATTTGGTAGCTCGCCGTTGTTCAAGCTGTATCGGCAGGGGATTAACGCGGCACGGCGCCGTGCCAAACCCGATGGCAGCATTCATATCAACAATCGGGCGCTGCTGTCGCTGCGTGCGACGCTCGACGCGGTGATGATCCGTGAAGGTCAAAAACTCAACGCCCAGATGGTGCTGCTGACCATCGCCATCTCTGGCGGCCCGTTTATTGGGCTGCTGGGCACGGTGGTCGGGGTGATGGTCACTTTCGCCGCCATCGCGGCGTCCGGCGATGTGAATATCAACGCCATCGCGCCCGGCATGGCGGCGGCTTTGCTCGCCACTACCGCCGGCCTCGCGGTCGCCATTCCCTCGCTGTTTGGCTACAACTACCTCGGCTCAAAAGTGAAGGAGTTCTCCGCCGACATGCACGTGTTTGCGGATGAGTTCCTCGCTCGGCTGAACGAGCTGTACGGAGGTCGCAGCGATGGCTAGCGCTGGACCGGGCGAGAACGAGCCCTACGACGACATCAACATCACGCCGATGCTCGACTTGGCGTACGTGTTGTTAATCATTTTTATCATCATGACCACCGCCAGTGTGCAGGGGATTACCGTCAATCTGCCGCAGGCCAGTGCCGCGCCTAGTTTGGCCAAGCCCAAAACCAAGGCGGTCACTATCACCGCCGAAGGACAAATTTATCTCGACACCTATCCCGTGACTATCGCCGAACTAGAGCAACGGCTGGGACAGCTCAAAGCGGCTGATCCGGAGCTGCCGGTGGTGGTGAAGGGCGATGCGGCGGTTCAGTACCAGAAAGTCATGGAAGTTCTCGACATGATCGGGCGGTTGCAAATCACGCAACTCGGATTAGTGACCCAGAAACTCGTGAAATAGCGCCGATGCGCGTCGACGAAAAATCAGAGCCCCGTCAGTGGCGTGGCCTTCTAGTGGGCGGCCTGGTGGCAGTCCTGCTGGTGGCGCTCTTGATCTATGGCGCGCTGCGCATGATGGCCAACTCCACGCTGGCGCCGCCGCCTCGGCAGCAGAAAATCGTGGTGATGCCCCAGCACGAACCGCCACCGCCGCCGCCACCCAAAGACGAGCCGCCACCGCCACCTGAGCCCGAAAAAATTGAGCAGCAGTTGCCCGAAGAGCAGCCGCCGCCGGATGCGCCGCCGGAAAGCGACGAACCACCGCCCGGTGATGACCTTGGCGTAGACGCCGAGGGCAGTGGGACCGGCGATGGGTTTGGCTTGGTCGGCAAGAAAGGTGGGCGCGGGCTGATCGGCGGCGGCGGTGATCCTAACCGTTGGTTTGCCGGTCAAATTCAGCAGGACCTGCAGCGTCAACTCGCTGACAACGAGGAGGTTCGGGGCGCGAAATATCGCGTCGACATCAAGCTGTGGTTTACGAGTGATGGACGAGTTGAACGTTTCGAGTTGCAGGGCACGACTGGAGATGCCCGCAGCACCGCGGCGCTGCGCCAAGTCGTGGAGCGTCTAAAGGCAAGTCAGTCGCCACCCGAGAGCATGCAGCAGCCGATGAAGCTGCGCATCGTGTCTCGCTAGCGCCACCAGATAAGCAAGTGAGTGGAATTTTGAACACGACCAACCGTATTGCAACCCTGAGCCTGGGCATCTTTTTGGGCAGCCTCAGCCCGCCAAGTTTTGCCAGCGAGCAGCAGGAATTACTGCAACTCAAAAATACCGTCGTCAACCTAGTGGACGCGCTAGTGAAACAAGGCGTTTTGAATCCGCAACAAGCCGCCGCGCTGATTAAAAAGGCGGAGCAAGATGCCGTTCGTCAGACGGCACAAGCGCTGGCGAGCGCCCCGGCAACAGCGGTAGTAGCCGCCGCCGCAGTAGCCGCCGTGGATACGAATAACGTCGCGCGCGCGGCCGACGGCAAACAAGTCGTGCGGGTGCCCTACGTTCCGGAGTTCGTTAAGGATGAAATGCGGAGTCAGCTACGCGCCGAGCTGCGGCAAGATGTGCTGGCCGACGTGGCCGACAAAGCCAAAAAAGAAAAGTGGGGCACCCCAGACGCGCTACCTGCCTGGTTAAACACCGTGAAATTGTACGGCGACGTGCGGGTGCGAAATCAATACGACGCCTATGGCAGCGAGAACGCCGAAACGCTCGGTGGGAACAATGCCTATCTCAATATTTTAGAAGTGAACAAGGCCGGTGGCATCGCGCAAGCCGGCAACAAGGCTTTTCTCAATACCTCCGAAAATGAAGACCGCTGGCGGGAGCGCGTGCGCTTGGGTCTAACGGCTAAAATTGCGAATCGGTGGACGCTCGACACCCGTTTGGTGACGGGAAATTTCGCCAACCCGGTGTCGACCAACGTCACGCTGGGTAATACGGAACAGCGCTTTAACGTGGCGCTAGACCGGGCGCAGTTGCGCTACGACCGGGCGGATGAACAGGGCTTCAACTGGGTCACCGCATCGGCGGGGCGGATACCCAACCCCTGGCTCTCCACTGAACTGGTGTGGGATGAGGATGTCAGTTTTGATGGCGTAGCGGCGACTTTCCGACAACCCATTACGCTCGGCAACGGGGACCTATTGGAGCCCGTGAGCCGGAACCGGAAGGCCTACTTAACCACCGGCATTTTCCCGCTGCAGGAGCCGGCTTATTTGTCGCAAGACCGCTATCTGGTGGGCGGCCAGTTGGGGGCGGATTGGGAGTTTGAAAACCAGAATTTGCTAAAAATGGGCGCTGCGGTTTACGACTACATCCATATCGCCGCTAAGCGTAATACGCTAGGCAGCACGTTAACCAACGATACGGCCCCGCAGTTTTTGCAAAAAGGTAATTTGCTTTTCAATATTGCCAACGATCCCAATCTCGACGGTAGCGAGGCCAACCAGCTCTATGGATTGGCCGCTGACTATCGGGTGCTAGATTTCATTGCCGTCATGGATTTTGCCAATCTGGCGCCCCATCACGTGACCCTGCAGGCTAATATTGTTAAAAATATTGGGTTTGATGACAGCGAAATTTTGCAGCGCACCGGTGGGGAAACCTATCTCTACCCGATTAAGGACCGCACCCTAGGCCTGCTAGGTGGCGTCTTGGTGGGTTGGCCCGACATCGCTCGACACGGTGCTTGGCAAATGAATTTTGACTACCGCTACCTCCAGCGTGACGCCGTGCTCGATGCCTTTACGGATTCAGATTTCCATCTCGGCGGTACCGATACCCAAGGCTATCGGATCAGTGGGCTGTACGGCCTAACCCGCAACGTGTGGTTGCGCGCGCGCTGGATTTCCGCCACCGAAATCGATGGGCCGCCACTGGCCATCGACGTCCTGCAAATCGATCTCAATGCGAAATTCTAACGTCATGCGCAACTCCAACGTGCTGCCTGGCCTGCTATTGGTCGTTTTCTGGATGGCTTTTTGGGTTCCCGTCACGGGGTTTTCTGAGGAGGCACCCTCGGCCGAAAAACGGGCGCTCGCCAAAGCACAATCCTTGCTCAAGCTTTTAAACACCCAAAAAGTGGCGGCCGAAACCGAACTCGCCAGCGTTAAATTGCAGCTCGAGGAGCAAGCACTGAAGCTGAGCAAACTCGACGAAAGTTTCAAAGCCCAAACTGCCGCCTTGACGCTCGCAAAAGCGAGTCTCGAGGCAGCAACGACGAGCAGCGCGGGCTTCGCCAAGGCCCTAGAGACGAGCCAGAAACGCCTAGCCCACAGCGCCGAGCAACTCGCCCAGTTGACTGCTCGGCAACGCGAAACCCAGCGCACCTTGCAGGAAACCGAAGCAAGCCGCGTGCAGGTCGCTCGCGATCTGGAGGCTAATATCGCGCAACTAAAAGACTCGGAGAGCAAAAATCTTGCGCTCTATCAGGCTAATCAAGCATTGCTCGAGGAATTTTCTAGCGAAGGCACCTTCAAAAGATTGTTTCGTAGCGAGCCATTAACGGGTGTTCGGCAAGTCCAAATTGAGAACTTGCGGCAAGAATACGCCAACAAGCTCGCTGACCAGTTGCGCGATGCCAACCGCGCGGCAGCCGGCAGTCCATGAAAATAGACCACCAACCACCCGCCGCGTTAGACGGAGACTCTGGCGCTGGCGGCCGGCCGCTGAAGCCGCGGGGCCGGGCATTCTGGGCCAAGAGCGACATTGAAGAAAGTATTGTTGACGATGCGCGCAGGAGCATTTCCGTGCGCATTAAACTCTCGGAGCTTGGGCGTCTCAAAGCTATCGCCAAGCGCCTCGAGACACGCGAGTCCAATGTTTTCCGGTATGTCTTACGCATTGGTCTGGCCCGCCTGACCAATGTCCTCGACGGCGTGGTGGTCCCCGCACAGCGTTGGCGCTTGCTGATTCAGTTGGTTGGGGAGCTGTCCAATGATTTTGGGATGGACGCGCGGGCGTGTCTGGACCTCCTAAACAGCGTGAGCAGCGGCTCGATGGGTGATTTGGCGCCGGAAGACCTCGAACTCGTTAACCTCGCGGCGAAGCACCCGCGGGTGGTACTGGAATATCTCGAACGTCTCACGGGAGGCCCCGTCGCGGCCACGAACCTCGTCGCCTCGTTGAGTGAATACCTGCAAGCCAAGTATCCCGAGGCCGGGGCGAACCTGGGGGGATAGGCGCCAGCGCGCCGGATGTTTAGGCCGGGCCGCCACTGCAGAAATAAAATTGTCACAACACAAGCGTGTTTCACATACCTGTCATACAGTTGGGTTCCAATGAGCAGGTTGAACCCGCGGCGAGCCTTGGCACCCAGCTTGGCGCGCGCAGGCGAACGATAACCGCACGGCCATTGGTTTTTTAAAACCCAGTTGAGACCAATACGCATGCACATCATTCCATTAATTCTGGCGGGCGGCGGCGGAACCCGCCTATGGCCACTGTCACGCGGCCATTATCCCAAACAGTTTCTCTCAGTAGTGCCGGGATCCACCCTGTTGCAAGGTACGTTGCAGCGGGTGGCGGAGGGCGCGCAGGCCATTGTTGGCCTGCAACGTCCCATGGTGGTCTGCCACGAGGATCATCGCTTTTTGGTGGGCGAACAGGCCCGCGTGGTCGGGCATCCCTTTGCGAGCATTTTGCTGGAACCCAGCGGCCGTAATACCGCGCCGGCCTTGACCACGGCCGCGTTGCAGTGCGCCGCCGACGGTGCAGATCCCCTCTTGTTGATGATGCCTTCAGACCATTTGGTGCAAGACCCGGCGGCATTTCGGCGCGCAGTGGCCGCGGGCATCGAACTCGCCGCGGCCGGTGTCGTGGTCACGTTTGGCGTGGTGCCCGGCGCCCCAGAAACCGGCTATGGCTATATTCAACTGGGCGCCGCACTGACCCAGAGTGGTGTGCCGATACACCAGATTGCGGCGTTTCGCGAAAAACCGGCGTTGGCGCTCGCCCAAGAATATTTGGCGAGCGGTGATTATCGGTGGAACGCGGGCATTTTCTTACTGAAAACCAGCGTCTGGCTGGAGCTCGTTGGCCGCTACCGTCCCGATATTTTAGTCGCCTGCCAGCGGGCGTTTACGGCCGGCAGCCGGGACGGCGAATTTTTCAGACCCAGCAAAGCGGCCTATGCCGAATGCCCCAGTGACTCCATCGATTACGCGGTGATGGAGCGCCTAGTCCGCGATGAACCCCAGCGCACCGCCGTGGTTTCGCTCGACGCCGGCTGGTCGGATGTGGGCTCGTGGTCCAGTTTGTGGGAGGTTTTGGAGAAAACCGCCGCGGGCAACGTGGTCCGTGGCGATGTGTGTGCGGTGGAATGCTCGAACAATCTCATCTTTGCGGAAAGTCGCTTGGTGGCGGCGCTGGGCTGCGAGGATCTCATCATCGTTGAGACGGCTGACGCCGTGATGGTGGCGCCGCGTGAGCGCGCCCAAGAGATTAAAACCATCGTTGAACAACTCACCGCATCGGGTCGCCCGGAGCCTGCGGTGCACCGCGAAGTGCATCGGCCGTGGGGCACTTACGAAGGCGTCGATAGCGGTGAACGCTTCCAAGTAAAACGCATCAAGGTCAAGCCCGGTGCTGCCTTATCGCTGCAAATGCACCACCACCGCGCCGAACATTGGATCGTCGTCAAAGGCACCGCGCGCGTGACACGGGGCGATGAGGTGTTTTTGCTGAGCGAGAACCAAAGCACCTATATCCCCCTTGGGGCGCAACATCGGTTGGAAAACCCCGGTGCCATCCCACTCGAAATTATCGAGGTGCAGTCAGGCGCGTATTTAGGCGAGGACGACATCGTGCGGTTCGAGGACAAATACCAACGCAGTTGAGTGGTAGGGCTGAGCGTCCGCACTCAAATTTTAGTCAGCAATATTTTTTGAGTGTGGAGCTTTTGCGAATGCCTAGTCAGACAACCTTTGTGGCACGCCGTTGGGCGTTGCTGGCCATTTTATTTTGCACGCTGCCGGCCGCAGCCGACGGTCCAGCCGCTGACTATCAAATTCGTCCCGGTGACATTTTGCAGGTCGCCGCGTGGAAAGAAGCCGATTTGAATATGGAAATACTCGTGCGGCCCGACGGGAAATTTAGTTTTCCTTTGGCTGGGGAAATAAGCGCAGAGGGTCGTTCGCCGGATGAAGTCAGAGCCGAGTTAGTCACGAAAATGACGGGCTTTGTGCCCGATATCGTAGTGACCGTCGTGGTAAAGCAAATCGCCGGCAACCGAGCCTTTGTGTTGGGCAAGGTTAATCAGCCCGGCGCTATTGTGATGACCGCCCCCACCAACGTCATGCAGGCCTTGTCGCTGGCCGGTGGGGCAGCGCAGTTTGCGCGGCTCAAAAAAATTCTGATCCTGCGCGGGCAGGGTGCCAAACAAACCGCCACCCCGTTTAACTACAACGACGTCGAGGATGGGCTGGCGTTGGAACAAAATATCGTGTTGCAAGCCGGCGATGTGATCGTCGTTCCCTGAAGGCAGGCATTGCAGACACCGCATGAAATTTTTTCGCAAGCCTTGCGCGCTAGTGCTGCTCAGCGCGTGGGTCCCGGTCCAGGCGGAGTGGTCGCTGGCCCCCACTTTTAACAGCTATGCCAAAGTCAATGATAACCAGCAACTCGAAGTGAAAAACCCGGTCGTCCGAATTGCCAACGTCTCGGAACTCTCGGCACCCGTGGAGTTTGCCACCGATACGCTCGTCTTGAGCGCTTTGCCAACCCTGCGAGTGGCGCAATACACCGGCCCAGGCAATCTCAATAGCGATGATATTTTTCTGAATCTGGGTGGGCTGCGCAACACCCAAGCCAGTCGTTATTCGCTGGATTTTTCTTATGATCGAGCCACCACGCTGACGACCGAAGTGCAGCAGGCGGCGCGTACCAATAAGAACATTTATCGCACCTCGCTGAGCGTCACACCCGCCTGGACTTGGCAGGCAACGGAGCAGGCTAGCCTGCGTTTTACCGCCGGGGTACTCGACGTCACTTTCGAACGAGGCGGCGAGGGCCAGTACACAGATTATCGACAATTCTCGGTCGGCCCGGATTTAACTTATTCTCTGACACGCCAAACCCAGTTGTTTTCTTCTGCGCAGGTATCGCGCTTCGAGACCCCCGAAACCGGCGACTCCACCGACAGTCTGGCGCTCCAAGGCGGGGTGATTCAAACCTTCTCAGACACCTTTCGGGGTACGTTTGTCGCCGGCTGGAACTTCTCAAGTTTTACGTTTTTCGCGCTCGAACCAGTTATCACGCCCGAGTTAATCACCCTAGTGAACACTGAGCAGTCGGCGACTGGCGGTGGCGCACTGGTGAATTTAGCCCTCGCCAAAGATTTTGAACTGACCACCACCACGTTGTCTTGGACGCGCTCCTTTAGCCCCTCCAGTCAGGGTTCGCGCCAACTTCGCGACGAAGTGCAAGCCAAAAGCGCGTACGCGTTGAGCGACCGGAGCGCACTCAGCGCGGGTCTCACTTTCAGTAACCAATATCAGGAAAGTCTGCAACAGAGTTTGCCAGGTAATGATGCTGTTCAGCAGTTGTATGCAGAAGGTGCGTGGCGTTATGAGGTGTCGCGTCATTTATCTGCAGAAGCGGGCTACCGTCACTTGCTGCAAATGCAGGGAGCGGCGGCAGATACCGTAGGTTACAACGAGGTTTTCTTCGGCTTGCGCTATGCCGTTGACCCGTTGCGCTATCGATAATTATTTCAGTCGAAAGTAGGACAAACATGGAACCCTCAGAACAAGGTTTTTCTCTCCGGGAGCTTATTAAAGTGGCGACGCGGCGGCGCGCGCTGCTGTTGGCAGTGACGGGCAGCATTTTGCTACTGGCGCTGTTATTTGCGCTGCTGTTGCCGTCGTCCTATCGCAGTAATGCCGTCGTGCTGATCGAGAAGCAGGAAATACCCGCTGACTTGGTGCGCTCAACGGTGACCAGCTATGCGGATCAGCGCATTCAGGTGATCAGTCAGCGGGTAATGACCAGTGAGAACCTGACGAACATCATTCAAAAATATAATCTTTACGAAAAGAAACGGCGTAAAGAGCCCTTGGAGGTTGTCCTAGAAGACATGCGGGGCGATATCGTTCGCCAGATGATTAGCGCCGATGTGCTTGATCCCGTATTGGGGCGAGCGGTGTCTGCCACTATCGCCTTCCGCCTCTCTTTTGTTAATCAATCGCCATCGGTCGCGCAAAAAGTGGTCAACGAGGTGGTGAGTCTGTATCTCAATGAGAACCTTAAATCGCGTACCGACGCGGCGGTGCAAACAACCTCCTTTCTCATCGCCGAAGAAGCTCGTCTGACCCAGCGGGTTGGCGACCTGGAAAACCAGCTCGCGTTATTTAAAGAACAAAATCTCAATCAGTTACCCGAAAATTCGATCTTTCAACGCGACTTGTTTGAGCGCGTACGCACCGATATTGCGGAAACTGATCGCCAAAGAAACGAAGCTTTTCAGCGCAAGCTGTTGCTCCAGGCGCAGTTGACAGCCGTCAGCCCGTACGGCGATATGTATAACGACCAAGGACAGCGGGTGTTGGATGGCGAGAACCGCAGTCGCGCACTAAAAGAAGAGCTGGATCGAGCCAAGGCGAGTTATGGCGATCAGCACCCTGATGTGCGCCGCTTGCAGCGTGAACTGACGGCCGCCGCGAGCGTTGACGGCACTAGCAGTGCGACCTCGGAAACCTTGCGTAGTGCGCGCGCCGAACTTGGGCGACTGACCAGCAAGTATTCACCGACACATCCGGACGTGCTGGCCCAACAACGTAAAGTTGCGGCACTTGAAGCGGCGATCAGGGCCGCGCCCGTCGCGAAGCCATCTAATCCGATTTACCAAGGGATCGAGTCACAAATTGCGGTGACCGAGGCGGAAATGTCTTCGCTAGAGGGCAAGCGTCAAGTCTTGACTGCCCGTTTAGGCCAGCTGGAAAAGGACATTCAGACGGCGCCTAAGGCGGAACAGCGATTCCAGGAAATTTCCCGCGAATACGAGACTGCGATGACGGAATATCGCGAGATCACGGCCAAACGCCGTTTGGCAGATATTTCTAAAAACCTCGAAGATGACCGCAAATCTGAGAAATTCACCCTGCTGGAGCCGCCCTCGCTGCCGGAAGAACCCTTCAAGCCCAATCGGCTGCTGATCGTCATTCTGGGGCTGTTGGGTGCCATTGTCGGTGGCTTGGCGACCATTGGCTTGGTGGAATCGCTAGACACCAGAATTCATGGCCGCGCGAGCGTCGTTGAATTATTGGGTGTCCCGCCTTTGGGGGCGATACCGGTCATGTATCTGCCAGATGCTCGGCGCTCCAAAGTGCGCCTGAAGGTTTATGCGGGCGTGGGTGCGTTGGGCATCGCGTGCGTGGGGCTTTTGCTGGTCCATCTGGCCTTCATCAGGCTGGATGTGCTGTGGTTTATTGTTCTTCGAAAACTGGGCGCATAAGACGGGGTTTAACGGCAATGGAAAAAATTAAACAGGCCTTGGATAAAGCCAAGGCGGGCGATACGAGCGCCAGCAACTGGGCAATGGGCCATAACGCGCTGCGTGATGGGGACAGCATTACCTATTCTCAAAGCATCACTGCACGTGCCAATCCCGGTGCGTTGACCCGCAATTTGGTGCGTGATGGTTCGGTCAATGACCCGGCTACCACCGCCTATAAAATTCTGCGCACGCAGGTAGAGCAGCGCATGGCGGCCAAAGGCTGGAATACGCTGGCCATTACGAGCGCGAGCGCCGGTGCGGGTAAAACCACCACCGCGGTTAATCTGGCCATGGCTATCGCGCGCGAAGTCCATCGCACCGTGTTGCTCGCTGATCTAGATCTGCGCCACCCCAGCGTGCATCGCTTTTTTGGGCTTGAGCCTCACCATGGGATCATCGATTTTTTGTTAGACGACGTGCCCATCAGCGAAATTCTCATCCACCCCGGCATCGACCACCTGGTGATCCTGCCGGGCGGGCGGGTGGTACAAAATTCTTCCGAGATCCTAGCCTCACCACGGATGATGGATTTGGTCGACGATCTCAAACAACGCTACGCCTCGCGGATCGTTATTTTTGACCTGCCGCCCCTACTGTCCACTGCCGATACACTGGCCTTCGCGCCCTATGTGGACTGCGTGTTGCTGGTGGTGGAAGACGGTCATACGACGAAAGAAGAACTGCTCGCCGCCACCGAACTCCTGGCCAACGCCAACCTGCTGGGCACGGTCTTAAATCGATCCCACGAGCAACAACCGGTTTATTTCTAAAGCACCATGTATGAGCAGTTCTACGGACTTCGAGAAAAGCCTTTTAGCCTAACGCCCGATCCGGCCTTTCTTTATCTCAGCAAAAGGCACGCCGTCGCGCTGAGCATGCTCGAATACGGGCTGGCCAATCGGGCGGGCATTAGCGTGATGACGGGTGACATCGGGGCGGGCAAAACCACCTTGGTGCGGCGCCTGCTCGAAGGGCTCGGCAGTGGCGTGACGTTGGGGCTGATTTCTAATACCCATCCATCGTTTGGCAATCTGCTGCAGTGGGTGAGTGGTGCTTTTGGCTTGGTGGCCGAGAGCGCTAGCCCGGCCATACTCCATCAGGGCCTCGTGAGTTTCTTGGTGGCTGAATACGCGCACCGGCGGCGCGTGGTGTTAGTGGTTGATGAGGCCCAAAACCTCGATACCGACACCCTCGAAGAACTGCGGCTACTGTCCAATCTCAATGCAGACAAGCATCTGGTGCTCCAGATTATGTTAATCGGGCAACCGGAATTACGGCTCAAACTCCGCAGCCCAGGGCTAGCGCAGTTTGTGCAACGGATTGGTGTTGATTTCCATCTGGGTCCGCTGCTCCCAGAGGACACCGATGCTTATGTTCGACACCGTCTGCACGTGGCGGGATCCAGCAGCGAACTCTTTACGCGCGCCGCCGTGCGCTTTGTGCACTATCAGACGGGCGGTGTGCCGCGTTTAATCAACTCCCTTTGCGATACCGCGCTGGTGTACGGCTTTGCTGACTCGCGTCCCTACATCGGCGTGGATTTGATCAATGATCTCATCCGCGAGAGAATTCTGGCGGGCTTGTTCGGCACCGGCTTGGTTGATCAGTCCGACGCCGATCCCGCACAACAACTCGTCCTCACCGAGCAAAATAGAGGTCGCGCCTTAGACGAATGCGGCACGACCGGCGAACTGTCAATTTGATCTGAATCGCGCGCCAAGGCTCAGGAAACGTGCGCAGGAGAGAACCCGAACCATGAACCATAAACTGATGCTAGTCGCCGGTGCGCGACCTAACTTCATGAAAATAGCCCCGCTGATTCGTGCGGTAAATGCGCGGGGAGACTTGCCACCGGTGTGTCTGGTCCATACCGGGCAGCACTATGACGAGGGGATGAGCGAGGTTTTTTTTCGCGAACTGGGACTGCCCAAGCCCGATCACCATCTCAGCGTGGGTAGCGCCAGCCACGCGGTGCAGACCGCCAAAATCATGACTGCTTTCGAACCCGTGCTGCTGGCAGAAAATCCCGCCTGCGTGGTGGTGGTGGGCGATGTGAATTCCACGCTGGCCTGCGCCCTGGTGGCGTCCAAACTTGGGGTGCCGGTGGCCCACGTAGAGGCGGGTCTGCGTAGCGGCGATCGCTCGATGCCCGAAGAAATCAACCGTGTGGTGACCGATGCGATCTCCGACTGGTTGTTTGTCACGGAAGCATCCGGGGTTGAAAACTTGGCCCGGGAGGGCAAGGCTGCGAGCAGCGTGTTCCATGTGGGTCATGTGATGATCGACAACCTCTTGCATGAAGTCGCTAGGCTCCAGGAAGCGCCCCCCGGCGAGACCTGTGCCCGTCTCAAACAAACCTATGCGCGCTATGGGGTGGTCACTTTGCATCGGCCGGCCAATGTAGACGATCCGCAGGTGCTCTCGCGCATCCTGCTTGCGCTGGAAACCATTGCCACCGACTTGCCGCTAATTTTTCCGGTGCACCCCCGTACCCGCGGCAATTTGGAAAAACTGGGGCGTGCTTTGCACCCCAACATCGTGCTGACCGAGTCCTTGGGATACCGCGATTTTGTCCATCTTTGGGGCGATGCAGAAATAATCTTGACCGACAGCGGTGGCCTGCAAGAGGAAGCCACCGCCCTGGGTGTGCGTTGCGTGACACTGCGCGAAAACACCGAACGGCCAGTAACCGTGACGGAGGGCACCAATATTTTAGGCGGTACCACCACGGATTCAATTCTGGCGGCCTATGCGACGGCGCTCACTCACGCCCGGCGCTCGCAACGGCGCCCGCGCTTATGGGACGGGCAGGCAGCCGGTCGAATCCTCGAAATTCTGGTGAAGGAACTGGATGCGCGCGCGCCCAAGTCTAGCGCCTAGTGCGGTGATCCGGTGGGGCATCTGCCTAGTGCTGGTGCTGGGCTGGGCGCTTTCGTCTAGGGCTGCAACACCACCGCCAATGCCCTGCCGGTGCGCGGGAGAATTCGGGCGGGACATCCCGCTGTACGCTTGGCAGCAGCGCTCTGATTGGATCAGTGTCACCCAATATGGCGGGGCCATCGGTGATGGCCAGCACGATGACACGGATGCAATCCAACGCGCGCTAGACCAAATTGGCCCGGCGCCCGGCGATCCTAAAGTGGTGTATTTCCCCCCCGGGAAATACCGCATCACCCGCACGCTGGTGCTCAAAGAACGTAACGGCGCCATGCTCATTGGCCATGGTCGTGCCACCACACTGGTGTGGGGTGGTGCGCCCGACGGCCGGCTGTTGTGGAGCAATGGTGCTGCCCGCACCAGCTATATCGGACTCGTGTTTGATGGTCAAAAGCTCGCGGCAGTGGGCATTGATCACGATTCCAAAACCCTCTACGAAACCCGCGTGCGGCACGAAAGTCTGGAATTTCGGGACTTCCGGGTAGCCGGCATCCGCGTGGGTCACGACCAAAAAGTCGCCTCGGCAGAAATGATGTTCTACAACTTGGTTTTTCGCCGCAACGGGGCGGGCGTTAAATTGCTGGCTTGGAACGACTACAACAATATTTTTGATGGCTGTTTATTCGAAGACAACGGCTATGGCGTGTTTGCGGACAAGGGCAATGTGGTCATCCGCAATGCCCGATTTGAGCGCAGCCGCGAGTCCGATGTGCTGCTCTCCACCCACAGCCATTCGCTGCGGCGCGTGGTGTCGGTGGATTCCAACGCTTTTGTCCGCACAACGCGGGGGGCGGCGGCCGTGGGTTTGGTCAAGATTCAGGCCAGTCGAATCGACGGCTGGAAAGATCCGGCCGGGGCCATCGCGACCGATTTGCGTGGCCCTTTGCTAGTGTTCGATACGCTCTTTACCCGACCTCCCAAACCGCACGCCGCGCCGATTAAACTCAACAACCCGCCCTACATGACGCAGCAGGCGGTGCTGTCCAATGTGAGTAACGGCGGGGATGACGCCGTGCTGGATCCCGGCTTGAACTCGCAGGTGCGCAACTTGCCGCCAGGACGGCGAGGGAGGATCCCACCCTTAGACAGCAACTTCCTACGTGCTGAAATCACCCTGCCTACAACGCTAATCGACGTAAAAAAAGACTGCGGCGCGCGCGGCGATGGCAAGAGCAACGATACCAAGGCCATTCAAACCTGCGTGGACCGGGCGC
Organism: Klebsiella pneumoniae; assembly: GCA_945862315.1. Lineage (GTDB taxonomy): Bacteria > Pseudomonadota > Gammaproteobacteria. Next base: position 26,193 of record CAMAXW010000025.1, on the reverse strand, counting down.
AAGGGCAGGACGGGCAGGGGGGAACCGATACTTATCTGTACTTCCCGTCTGGGCGTTATCGGACCTCGGGCACTCTCCACATCAACCAGGCCCGGTTCCAAATGGGCGGCACCGGCTGGCACTCACAAATTGTCCGCACGGGTTTTGCCGCCGGTCCCGTCATTAGCATCGAGGATCCGCAAGGGCTGCTGATCGAGCACCTCGGTGCGGGGGGATCCTCTGGCAGCACCACTTTTCTGCAGCATGGCAGCGCGCCCGGCGCTATTTTTTATCGTGGGGTTTACGGCTACGACGCAGACGAATCACAACGGCAAAGCATACGCTTTGACGCGTTACCCGCCGGCATGCTGGTGCAGTCGGATCATCTCGACGGGCGGGTGATGATTCACGATTCAGCCGCGGCCCATATTTTATTGGGGTTTGTACCGTCCACCAAGATGGTGGTTGATGGGGCGGTGCGACCTTCCGGGTTTCTGGGTGTGCTCACCCGGATCTCGGCGCTGGAAGACTACTCGCTGGAAATTAAAGACAATCAGTCGATGGTGGTGTCGGACTGGTACAACGAGCAGTCTGCACATTTATTCAAGGCCAGCGGGGACGGGTTTCCAGCCGGACGCCTCACACTGGATTTTTCGCGTGCCGAGGCACGCCTGCAGCGCTTTGCCTACCTACAGGATTACCACGGCACAGTTGCCATTTTAGGCGGTGCTTTTGGGATCCCCGAAGATCAATTTGTACCCACCCTGGCGATTACCGGCACCGCGCCTGTCGCGGTAGCGCTGTTCGCCAACTCGTTTTGGAATGTGGCGCCGAGCGTCACTCCGCCGACCACCGATGGGTATATGGCAGGTAATTCCGTGACGGGTTTGCGCGGCAATCCCTTTAAGACCGCGCCGGAAATTCTGGCCGGAGAAGGCGCGACGGCGGCGATTTCCGCACTCGATGATCTGCGCACGCTGAGCGATCTCGACCTGCGCTACAACGCCTGCCTGCGCTGGTAGACCAGCCCTAACCGGGGCCTGCGTGCGCCAGTGGTAAATCTTCGGGGAACGGCGGCTGGCTGGGGGTCAACGGGATCCGGTAACGGGGGTCGCGCAAGGCGGCATCCGTATCTATCCCGGTTAAGAAAAAAGGTCCTGGCACGGCCTGCCAGTCGCAGGCGTCTTGCGAACGGACAGACGCCTGAAGTGCCGCAATTTCTCCCGCCGCGCGTTTTTGAAAATAGCGTGCTTGCAGGGCTGCACCCCATTTTTCGGGCAGCATGGCGAGAAATTTTAAACCCATTTCATGGACCACCGGGTTACCCGCCCGGCCACGCAGCGGTGCGCTGATGAGCGTGCGAAAAAATTCGCTTAAACGGGGAGGGGTCCGCGCGGGGATGGACCGTATGTGCGCCGTGACCCCGGCGCACTGTGCTTCCCAAGCATAGATTTCCCGCCAGGTTCGATGGGGCGCGTCCATTAAATCATAGGTGCCTGGGGGGTCGCATTCGCCCAACAGCGCCAGCGCGCAGGCCACTATGGTGGCAATCTGGGTGCAGTTAGACAGTACTTCTCCGTCGCGGGCCAAATGCACCGCACCGTTCTGGAGGTCTTGTCTCATCTGCAGCGAAATAGACTGTAAATCCCCGCAAACATGCCCAAGGCGGAGTACCCACAAGGCTTTTTGATGCCGTTTCGCGCTCCGTCGGGCGTCGTTTTCGCCGCGTAATTTTTCTAATCCGTAACCGTTGCGCCAGCGAATCCAGTGTTGGGGGCCCGCCGCACCGTATACCGATTGCGTACTGAAGTAGACGATGCGCGCGCCGGCTTTGGCATAGCGTGCGCAATTCTCGATGATGTCCCGATTTTCTTTACGCACTTCGCGCGGTCGACCGCTCGGCAACGCCAAATTGAGAATGAGGTCGCAATCGCCAATTAAGCCTTGGGCGCTCTGCGCATGGGTGAGCGAACCGTGACGGCAGGCCAAGCCTTTCCAGCGTAAGTAAGACGAGCCGCGTCGGGCACGAATAATTGGCACCACACTCAGATTGGAAAAATTATGCAGCGCCAAACATAACTCGGCCCCCACTTGGCCATTCGCACCGATGACAGCGATACGCGGTTTCACGTGCGGCCGGCCTCATCGTGTAGTGCTTCGACCGTACGGGTCACCCACACCGCCGAGTGGGCAGAAACCTCGCTGGGGGTGCCCGTGCCAACGCCGGCGAGAAAACTTTGCCACTGCAAAAAAAACGCCTGCGCGGTGGTGCGCGCACCCATGGCGCGCGTGTCGAGGTGTGCCAGGGGGCTGGTGCCCCGCATAATTTGCAGCGCGCCGCCCGGTGCGAGTCCCATTTTTACCGTGGCGTGACGAAACTCCCACCAAGCGGCGTTCTCCATGCTGTCTAGCCAGGTGACGCAGTAGTCGACGTCGACGTCGCCCTGCTCGGCGCTGAGGGTGAACTGGGCCCGGACGTGTCGATCGATCCCCTCGTCGATCACCATGTCGCAGTGTCTTATGTGCACCGCTAGCGGCGGTAGGGTGGAAAAAATCATGTCCAAGGTGTGCGAGCCCAGATCCGCCAGCACCCCGAAGCTGCGACCATTTTGAGTATCCAAAAAATAGCCGCCCGGGCCAGCTTTGGTGGTGCGTCCGCCTTCTTGCACGCGAATGCGTTGGAGTGGGCCAAAGGTCTGCGCAGCCACCAGGTCGCGCATGAGGCGGTTCTGTACTTGCAGGCGGCGCTGGAAGCCGACACCCAGGCGCTCGGCACTAAATTGCGCACAATAGTGCTGGTGTTCCGCGACGCTCTGGGCAAAGGGTTTCTCGCACAGCACCGCCGTGTGCTGCCCCGCGAAAGCGGCGAGATAAGCCGCCCGCGCGTGCACCGGGGTGGCGAGCAGGGCGATATCGCATGGCGGGAGCAACTCGGGGCTGGCGGGCAGGCTCACCGCAGGAATTTTCCACGCAGCGCCCAGCCTTGCTGCCTGCTCAGGTTGGCGATCGGCAATCCACACGATCCGGACCCCGGGTAGGTTACGCAGTGCTGGCAGGTGGGCGTTATTAACGATCAAACCTGCTCCCACAATGCCCAGCGACAAGGGCTTATTCATGACGCAAAGTCGCCACCCGCGGCGATTTTTTCGTAGGCTTGGGCGTAGGCTTGGGCGACCTGCTGGCCGGTGAAGCGCTGCACGTTGCGGTAACCCGCGGTGATCAGCGATTCCCGATAATCCTCCTCGTGAATGACACGCTCGAGGCCGGCCCGAATAGACGCGACTTGGTAGGGGTCGACGAGGCAGGCGGCCCCCCCGGCAATTTCCGGCATCGAGCTAATGCCGCTGGTCACCACCACTCGCCCCACCGTTTGGGCTTCGATGATAGGCATGCCAAAACCCTCGAGGGTCGAGGCAAACAACAGCACATCGCACGCCTCGTAGGCGCGCTGCATAGCGTCCAAAGGTAGATTAGTGTCGGCGCGGTAGTCGATTTGATGTTGGCGCAAGTGCGCGTGCTGGGCCTCGTTGAGCGGGCCGATGATCTGCAAAGTACAACGCAAACCAGCTAGCGCCAGCACATGACGGTGGAAATTTTTATTGGGGGCCAGACCGATGTGGAGAATTTGGGGGCGCTCGCGATTGAACACCTTGCTCTTGCGGGTATAAGTGTCCGACACCAGCGTGGGGATAGTCACCACCTTAGAGGGTGGGCACCCCGTGCGCTGGAGGATGGCTAAGCGCGTCGCATCCGACACAGCACTGACCATCCGCGCACGTTGCACCGGCCAATCCAGCCAGAGTTTTTTCAATAACCAGCGACTCAGCGGGTGACTGCCGCGCTCTAAAAAGCCCAAATCGTGGATGGTCAAAAGCGTTTTTTTGCCGGGCAGTCCCAACACCAAAAAATGGATGTCGCCGGTGATGTGATAGACCTCAGCGCGTTGCCGCCGCAGCTCCCACAACGCGCGTAGCCGCGGCACCACGCCGATACTTAAATGCGTGCTAACAAACTCCCGCACGTCAATGTGGCGGTTGGCGTGTAAATACTTGAGAGTTTCTTTGAACGAGGCCTCAATACTGAAGTTAGCGTCGGCACGACGTTTCCGAAATATCATCAGGACAGCAAGCGCTGGTGGGTGTGGCATGTTGCTACTCACTCACACCGTTGCGATCGAGCCAATCCTCAAGCACGACCAACAGCCAAATTTTGGGCCAAGAGGCGCGCGGATCGCCGCGTAGAAAATTCTCCCACAGCGCGTTTAGCACCTGCTGATTGAAGCCCAGATTGCGCTGCGCTAACCGCTCTAAACGTGCCTGACAAAATGCTCGCAGTTCATTTTTTATCCAAGTCGCAAAAGGCATGACGAAACCCTGTTTGGGCCGTTGCGTGATGTCTTTGGGCAACGCATCACCGAGTGCGCCGACGAGCAGGGGTTTGGGCGTCCCATCCAGCTTGAGAGCATCGGGTATCCAAAACATCAGCTCCACCAGTTGGTGGTCGAGAAATGGCACGCGCACTTCCAGTCCGTGCGCCATGCTCATTTGATCCGCGTCCCGCAGGAGCACCGGCTCCATATAGCTCGCTATCTCTAAGGCGGAAATTTGGGATAGCCCGGGCAACTCGGCAAACACCGGGTCGGTGAGCAAACTTTGCGCAAGGGCTGCAACCGGATTCGGGGGTACGGGCTGGGGCAGCAAACGGCAAATTTCCTCATCCAGAAAGACCTGCCTGACATAGGGGTAACTGCTGAGCGCATCGACCTTGGTCGCCCCCAAGATTGCCGCCAGCTTGTCCATCGAAATGCTCTGGCGGAGGCGGGCGGCACCGCGCATCAGTCCCCGGCGCAGCAGGCGCGGCACCCGGTTGATGTAGGGCAGTTTGCTCAAGCGTGCGCTGCGGGCAAACACTGGGTAGCCGGCAAAAATCTCGTCCCCGCCGAGCCCCGACAGCGCCATGCGCAGACCGCTCTGGCGCGCTAATCCCGCCACCACATATTGGTTGAGCCCATCGGCGCTGGGGTGGTCAATGGCGGCGATTGCCGCCGGCAGTCGCGCCAGAAAATCCTTGGGATGGAGTTGCACCAAATGATGCTCAGTGCGGTAGTCGGCGGCGATTTTTGCCGCATAACGAGCTTCACTGAACCGCGGTTCCGCAAAGTCGACACAAAAGGTCGACAGCTTGCCGGTGACTTGACTGGCCAAAGCCACGAGGGCGGCGGAGTCGATGCCGCCCGACAGAAAAATACCAAACGGCACATCCGCGACTAATTGTCGTTCGACGGCCGCCCCTAAAGTTTCTTTGATGCGGGCTAAAACCACCTTGGGTGCGGCATGGGCCAAATCGGGGTTGGGTTTGCTCCAAGGCGTCCAGTAGCGGGTAATAGCGAGGCCCTTGTCGCTCAAGATCAGATGGCTGGCTGCGGGGAGCATGCGCACGTCTTGAATCAGCGTGGTGGGCTGGAGGAGTGTTTGGTAGCGTAAAAAATCGCTTAGTGCTGCGCGATTCAGGCGTCTCGGCACAAGATTCGAGGCTAGCAGCGGGCGGATTTCGGAGGAAAACAAAAAATTATCAGCGCCCGCCCAGTAATAAACCGGCTTGATGCCTAAGCGGTCGCGCACTAAATGGAGGGTTTTATCCTCGTTATCCCACAGCGCGAAGCCATACATGCCGTCCAGTTTTTCCAGGCAGGCGGCACCCCAGCGCTGCCACGCCGCCAGCAACACCTCGGTGTCCGTCTGGGTGACGAAGGGATAGTCCAGTTGGGCGCGCAAGGCGCGAAAATTGTACAACTCGCCGTTGTACGCCACGTGGTAGCGACCGCAGGCAGAAGCCATCGGCTGGTGCCCCGCCGCGCTCAGATCAAGGATCGACAGCCGCCGATGTCCCAGCGTTAGGTTCGAGGTACTCCACACCCCGGCGTCATCTGGCCCGCGGTGGGCCGAGGCCACGTTCATGGCATTAACGGCCGCTTCCCGCGCCACGCGCGGCAGGAGAAAACTCCGAATGCCGTTAATGCCACACATGATGGGTGTCCGACTTAGAAAGATAGGGGGTCATGTTTATGCAGGTTCGAAACAGGGGCTGTGCCACTATTTTGCGAGCTGGTGGCAATTGGCGCTAGCGCCCAATGGGCGGCTTAACGCCTTCCACGATGAGGGTATGCGGTGCGTCAAAATCAGATTCGTCCTCCTTGCTCAGGCAGTCAGAAAAAAGCTGGGGATAGCCGGTGTGTTGCACTGGCACGCTGGCGCGAATGTGGGTAAAGCCCGCGTTACTCATCAGTTCTTCTAAGAACGAATACGTCAAAATGGTGAGATGCTCTTGGCGACAGAAAATAAAATTCGCGAAACGCCCGCCGATGCTGGTGTATTTGTCTGGAAAATCCCCAAACCAGGCGGTGTCATTGGCGAGGAATTTAGCCATGGCGGAATCCCCGTTAGGCCCACCTACCCGGTACACGCCACCGGGCTTGAGACAACGAAATACCTCGGCCAAATGCTGCTCTAGGTTGGGTAGATGTTCCAACATATGGTGAGAGTAGGCAGCGTCTAAGCTCGCCGTATGGAATGGCAACGGGTTGCGCAAATCTGCCCAAAGATCACATTTCCCGGTAAACATATTGGCGTCGACATTCACCCACCCAGGCAGGTAATTACGCTGGCCTGGGCCCAGATGCACTTTGGCCGGCCCCGTGCGGGGCGCCCTAAAATGCCGATAAAAAAACCCATTGAGCGCGAGCAATGGCCCCGCTGCGAGATAGAAAAAAGCTTTTGCTTGACGACTTAACACACAGTCTCCTCACCCGATGGCTTGCGAAAATTAAGGGGCCTCAACCAGCCGCCTGACGCGGCTTGGATTTACGCCCTAAGGCTCTGCGAATAGAGTCTCAGGCTAGTGCACCCGGCCTCGCGGGCGGGGTGGGCGGGTTTAGCACTTCCCGCCAGGCGGCCAATGAGTGTCCCGCCGTGAAGGTGTTTTCGAACATGGCGCGCGCGGCCGTTGCCCACCGCGACCAGTGTTGCGCATCACTCGCCACCACCCGGATAGCCGCCGCCAACGCCGCACTATCACCAGGCAACACGGTCGCCCCAAACTGTCCTGCCTGTAGGAGGCTTGCGATTTCTCCGGAACGCTCGCCAATAAAAATACAGGGGCGCCCAGCCGCGGCGATGCCATAGATCTTGCTGGGGACAATGAGGCCTTCTAAGGCGGGCAGCAGTGAAACTAAATGGACATCGGGCGCACTCAGGGTGTTAGCCAGCGCCGCGGCCGGTTGATAGGGCTTGAACAGGACATTGCGCAGACCGCGGGCTGCCACGGCCCCCTGCAGTTGCTGATGGCCGCTGCCGCCCCCAATCACTAAAAACACGATGCGGGCGTCGCCCTGCAGCAGTTCGGCGGCACCCAGCAGGGTGGCGAACTCATGTGCCCGGCCCAGGTTGCCGGCGTAACCGATCACAAAATTCCCCTCGAGTCCCCAGGCTCGGCGCAGGTCATTGGCCGCCGGCGCGACCGGTGTGACCAGTTCGCCATCAGCCCAGTTCGGGATCACTTTGATCGCCGCGATCGGCACACCTTCGGCGGCCACCCGGCGCGCCATTTGGCGCCCGATCACCACATTGCAGCGCGCCTGACGCAGGGACCAATTGCGCCACCGGCGGAGCGTTCGCGCAGCCAGACCGGGCGGCAGAACCCCGAGTTCGAGCGCGACTTCTGGAAACAGATCTTGTAGCCAATTGACGAGACTGGCGCCTTTCAAGCGGGCCGCCAGTGCGGCAGCGATGGAGATGAGGGGTGGATCCGTTTTGGCAACCAAGGTGTCACCACGCTTTAGCAAACCCAGCAAGGTTAAAAATCCAAGCAGGTAAAAAGACAGATAATCCAGCACGCGACCGCCCAGGAAGTGTCGACCCCACGCCGTTGTCCACACCCGATACACCTCCACACCCTGCAGATTTTCCCGCGGCGCGAAGCGGCGACTCGGCGCGTCGTAGGCCATGCGGCTCGTGACGACGCAGATCTGGACGCCTTGTTGGGCCAGTTCAGCGGCCAGATCACTGAGCATCTGGCTGGTCGCCGAGAGGTCTGGCGCGAAGTATCGGTTGATAAAGATCAGTTTGCTCACAAGGCCTCACACCGTCGGCGGCACGCCTCCCCCAAAGCTGCAGGCCGCCATAGTCGCGCCATCTGCCTGCTGATCAAGGAAGTTAAGTGAGCATTATACTGAGCAATGTTGCAGGCTCTTTGCAGCGAGCGCCGCCGCCGCCCGCCGCGCGAGCGCTAAATGTCATGCCAGCGATAAAATGACTTATTAACGTTGCAAAATGGGCGGCGAAACGCCTCACACGAGGAGGGGGCTTGCTGCTGCTAGGCCCCGTCGTGGTGTGGGGTGGGCCGCGTGGCGCTCCACGCTAGAATAAATTTCGGAATGAGAATTGCGATGCAAACCCCGATGCCCCAGCGCCGTACCGCTGTGCTGTGGCCCATTTTCGCCGCCATCAACGGGATCCTCATCGCGCTCGTGACCTATGCGATCGGGACCAACAACCTAGCCTCACTGGGCTCAGCTGCGTATGTCATTACCCTGTCCGTGCTGTGCTTTCTCCCGCTGTGCCTGACGCCCAGTTTGCGGGGGCGTCACGCCTTGTCGCTGACATTTTTGGCGCTGTTTTTTTTATCGTTTGCCAGTAATGATCTCGTTGTATTGCTGTCTGGATTGCCGCCCAAGTCGGCTCGATCGCCTGCATTTTTTTCCGATGCAGAGATTGTTATTCTGCTTTCTGCTGCGTGCTTTTTGCTGGGCTATGGCCTCGCGCTGAGCCGCGCACTGCCCCTGGGGGCTGGGATTTGTCGGCGCGAATGGGCCACTTGGGCCATTTGGTGGGTGGGGGGGGCGTTCTGGGCCATCGGCTTTGTGGCGGTATTTTTTATCCAGACCAAGTTCCAATCGATCCTCGACAGCCCTTACTGGGGACCACTCGGCGGGGTGATCTCACTGGCACGATTGCTCAATCCTATCGGCGCGCTGATGCTGGCGTATCTAGCCCTCAAAAATGGCAGCCGATCTGCGCTGGCGGTCTTCTGTTTTTTCTGCGTGATGGATTTCTGCCTCGGCTTCTACGGTGATACGAAGGAGCAGTCTTTCCGGGACCCCATCCTTTTTCTGATAGCCAGGTTGTTATTAACGGGGCGGGTGTCCGTCATCCTCGCGGTGAGTGTGCTGGCGGTCGCCGGTGCCTCTTTTTCATACTTCGCGGAATTTCGCGATGAATTCAAAGGCCAGAATCTCTCGCGGACAGCTGCGCTGGAAAAAGTCTTAGGGTCTATCCGATCCTCGATGGGGGGCACCGAGTCATCCGGCGAGCGCTTTAGCAGCGGCATCGAATACGTGACCGCGCGTACCAGCCTAAAACCCAGCGTAGAACTCATCGTCACGAAGGTCGGCATAGCCGTGCCTTTCCAGGAGGGCAGGACTATCAGTCCACTCCAATACGCGTTCGTCCCGCGCAACTTTCTACCCAACAAGCCGGACACCACGGTCGGCCGAAAATTTAACCGCGCTTTCCATATTTCCGCTGATCCCGACACTTATATTTCACCCAGCCAGAACGGTGAACTGTATTGGAACTTCGGCTGGTGGGGCGTTGTTTGGGGCATGCTGGTGATCGGCATGGTCATCGGCTTGGTGAACCGTTTAGCCAATTTGGAGCACCGCATTACCCTGCCGCGTCTGCTCATTTTGCTCATGACCATTTATCTTGTGTGCTTACGCTTTGAAGACGGCATTGCGATCCAATACACCTACTGGCTGCGGGCCGTCGTGATGTTGCTGCTGGTGCATCTGGTGATGCCCAAAGCGGCCCGACAGCCCTGATGCGTATCGTTCAAGTGATTCAGTCGGTGTCTAATCCCTCGGCGGGGCCGACTTATTCGGTGGCCCGCTTGGCTGACGAATTGTGTCGCTCCGGGGCGCAGTGCAGTGTCTCCAGCATCGGCGCGCCGCCCGCCAGCTGGCCCTACGCAGCGCCGCTCACGCGCTACGATGGGTGGCTGGAACGGCGGGCAGGCATCGCGCTACAACAGTGGCTAGATTTGCGGCGGGCCAGCACCACGCCCTGCGTCTTGCATTCCCACGGGGTGTGGCGCGCGGCCAACGTGTTCCCGCTCTGGCTACCGAACGGCTGCGCCGCGCGCCTGGTGGTGAGCCCGCGCGGGATGCTTTCCGAGTGGAGCTTGCAACACAAGCGCTGGCGAAAATTACCATTCTGGCTGGCCATGCAGGCACCCGCGCTCGCCCGCACCAGCCTTTTTCACGCCACCGCACGCAGCGAATATGCAGACATCCGTAAAGCGGGATTTCGGCAACCCGTTGCGATCATCCCCAATGGGGTAGAAATCCCCCCGTTGCCAGCCGCCCCGAAACGCCGTCGGGTGGTGTTTCTGAGCCGCATCGACCCCAAAAAAGGCCTCGATCTGCTACTCCCGGCGTGGACCCGCTTGGCCGTCGAATTTCCTGACTGGGATCTCGTCATCGCAGGCCCCTTGAACAGCGACTACGCCGATAGCATGCAAAAGCTAGCCCGTGACTTGCAGACCCCCCGTGTGACCTTTGTGGGTGAGGTGACTGGCAGTGCCAAGCACACCTTGCTGGCCACGGCTGCGCTGTTTGTCTTGCCGACTTATTCTGAAAATTTCGGCATTGCGGTGGCTGAGGCACTCGCCCACGGCACCCCGGTGGTCACCACGACCGAGACGCCGTGGGCAGACTTACCAACCCGCGAGGCCGGCTGGTATGTGCGGCCCGAGCGCACGGCCGTTGAGGCGGCGTTGCGGGCGGGAATGGGGTTGTCGCTGGCTGAACTCGCGCAGCGCGGCCAACGTGGACGCGCTTGGATGGCCGCAGATTACGGCTGGGCGCAGATTGGTCAGCAAATGGTGGCCACCTACGAGTGGCTGCTATACGGCGCCAAGCAACCAGACTGTGTCGTCACAGACTAATACCGCGTGCTGACCCTGCGGTTTAGATCACCGAGTTTTTTGCAGGAAAAAAATGCCTAACCTAGCCCCAGTTCTGCCACGCCAAAAGTCGCCGCCGCCGGTTCCTGCGGTGCGGGGCCCGACCCCTGTGCCGCCCCGTCAAGGGCGGCTAGCACAACGCTCGCTGTTTGCCTTGTTTAACGTCGCGATCGTTTTGATGCTCGGCATTGGTCTGGTCTCTAACGACGAGACCCCGCCCGGGCCTGCCTGCTTTGTGCTCTTGCTCGCCTTTGTCTGTTCCTCACCGTTGCTGTTGGCCCGTAGTTTTAAAGGACGCTTCGCGCTGGGCATCGTCTTCTTGATGACCTATTTTTTTATTTTCGCCTTGCAAGATTTACACGGTGTGTTGATCGGCGTGCCAGTAGCGCTGGCCTCCCGCGGCCGACTTTTTACCGCTGGGGAACTCGTTATTTTGATCTCGGCGGTCGCCTTTTTGCTCGGCTATTTGTGCAGCTTGGGCTTGTTTTCGGCGGCCCGGACCGGGGTGTGTCGACGGGAGTGGTCAACGCCGGCGATCCGGAGTTTAGGCATTGCCTTCTGGCTCATCGGTTTTACGAGTGTGTATTTTGTCCAAACCGATTTTAAGCTCATCATCACTCACCCGATTTTGAATCAATTTAGCGGCCTGATATCGCTGCTACGGCTGCTAAATCCTATCGGCGCGCTCATGATCGCCTACCTGCATATCACTAAGCGCCAACGTTTCGCCTTGCCGCTGTTTCTTTTTTTCTGTCTCATGGATTTTTTCCTCGGCTTTTATGGCGATACGAAAGAGCAGGCCTTTAGAGATCCCATCCTCTATTTATTTGCCCGCTATCTATTAGGCGGCCGGATCCCGCTGGGCGTGGCGACGCTGGTGTTGGTGATGACACCACTGCCGTTTTCTTTTTTTGCGGAATTTCGCGATGCCCTCCACACCGAACGCTTATCACGCTGGAACGCCACCGCAGAGGTGGCCGGATCGATGCTGCTTTCTCTGGGTTCTTTTACGGAATTTGAAAAACGCTACGCAGGGGGGCTGCAGTACTTAGCCGAACGGACGAGCTTAAAACCCAGTGTCGAGGTCATTCTGTCCAAGACCGGCGTCGCGGTGCCTTTTCAAAACGGCAAAACCATTGAAGTCATTGCTTACGCCCTGATTCCGCGCAATTTCCTGCCCGACAAGCCGGACTCCACGGTGGGGCGAACTTTTAACCGCGCTTTTCATATATCGGCCGACCCAGATACCTACATCTCACCCAGCCAGAACGGTGAGCTCTACTGGAACTACGGCTGGCCGGGTGTGTTATTCGGGATGTTGCTGATTGGTGCGCTGGTGGGCTTCACTAACTGCCAAGTCAACCTGGAGCGCTTCACCACGCTACCAAGACTGTTGATTCTTTTGATGAGCGTCTATCTCGTGTGCCTGCACTTTGAGGATGGTATCGCCGTGACCTATACCTATTGGTTGCGCATTGTGTTGCTGCTGTTGCTGGTCGACCTCATGGTGCCGAAAGTGCCGCAGGCAGGCACTGTGCCCGGCGCGCGCCAGCGTGCTGGGCGAGGGCTGGGCCGTTGATCTAGGCGGCCGCGCCTGCCAGTGGTGCCCGCCGCGCCGCGCGCATGACGGCGGTAAACACGAGATAACCTAGCAAGGTCGCGACGGCCGCACCCAAGGTACCGAAACGTGGAATCAGCAGCAGATTGCATAACACGTTCACGAGGGCGCCGGCCCCAATGGCTAGCGTGGTCGAAAGCGTACGCCCCGTGAGTTCCAAGTCTTTGAAGTAGAAATGACCCACGGCATGCACCAGATGGGCAAGACTGATGAGCACCACGACCCCAATATCCAAGGCGTAGTCTCTATAGAACAAATACTTGATCCCGACCACCGTGCCCGCACTGAGCACCCAAAACAGCGGGATCCAGGGTAGAAATTTTGCGCGAGATCTCGACACAAAATGTAGCGCGGCCGGCAGACCGTGGCGCTGCTCGGTGAGCAGGGCCCGTGGTACAAAAACGGCCAGATAGAAAGACATCGGGTAGGCGATGATGCTGCCCGCCAACTGGTAGCTGAGGATGTAATCGGCCGTGTGTTGGGTGTCGACCCAGAGCGACAAAAAATAGCGATCGGAAATCGACAGTAGCCAATTCGCAACGGCATTCAGCACCAGCGGCGCGCCAAACAGCAGATAAGGCCGCAGGACCCGCCAATCGATGTGGCGGACTTCCCAAAAACGCAATTTTCCCCACACCACGATGGCCATGCCAACGAGCGCTTCCAAACCGATGAAAAGCAGCAGCGCCTGCCTAAACTCCAGCACTTGCGGGTATGCGCAGGCCACTAAAAATCCTCCGGGCGGCAGCAGATACCAAAGGTTTGCCTTTAGGAAGGCACTGGCCTCGCGACTCGCATTGAGCACGCCGAGGACTGCGGCGCGCACACTGCTCGAAAAAAGTACCAAGGCCACCACGGCGTACCCGGTGTGAAAGTAGCTATGCAGGAGCCAAAAAACGCCTAGCGAGAGCAGTCCGACCAGAAAAAAAAAGCCCGCCGTCGCTTGCCGTTGCGGAGCGCCCTCCGGACTCAGAAACTCAAAGGCGTAGCGACAGATGGGGCTGGTAATCCAGCCAAAAAAAATGGAGCCGAGGAGAAATCCCAACGGCGTGATGAGGCTATATTCAACAAAATCGAGCGGGCTTAGCAGTTTCGGCACGAGCAGCATCAGCGCCAGTTGCGAGCCAAACTGGAGGCCTCGACCCATCAATACCAAGCCCGATGGCGAGCGCAGACGCACTAAAAAATTTAAGATTGAGGCCATCGGCGACCTCTGTCGCAAAATTTAAGGCGAGAGTTAAAACCGGCGCAGTGGCACGCGGCGACTGTAACATCTGCCGGATAAAATCCGTCAAGCTCTACTGGGTCCAGAAGCTCAACATCCCTATGCGTATATTCTTTATTGGTTCTCACCCGATCGGGGCGGCCGGTATGCCCTCAGATCTGATGGAGTCACATATTCTGGCGAGCTTCACAGCAATGGGGCACGAGTGCGCCTATTTCCCCTACCGAACAGCTATTTTTGGGGCAAAATTCAATCGCCTGGCCGAGTACGCCAGCGTGGATCGCGGTTGGATCAGCAGCCCGCCGGTGGACCATTTTCTGTTGCGTCGGGTGGCAGCTTTCGCGCCCGATCTGGTCTTGACGCTATTGGGCAACTACACCTCACCGGCCACCATCAAAGCAGTGCGGAAGGTCTCGCAGGCGCCGATCGTGTGCTGGTGTCAGGATCACATGGGGACAATGGGCCGCCAATATGTCATTGGTTCGGGCTATGATTTTTTGTTCGCCAAGGACTTGGCGATGGTGGAACTGCTGCAGCGCTACACGCAACTCGCGCAAGTCCATTACTTACCGGAAGCGTGTAACCCGGCCATGCACCGCCCGGTGCTGCCGACCCCGGAGCAAGAGGCGTTGTACCGCTGCGAAGTGACCACAGCGGCGTCCTTGTATTACTACCGTTCGGCGATCCTAGAATCGATCACCGACTTTGATCTGAAAATTTGGGGCACTTATCTGCGCTATTACCAAGGCCCGCTGGCCAGTCGGCACGCCGGCGGCATTGTGTTTGGCGACAGTAAAGCCGCCTGTTTTCGGGTGGCAAAAATTGTTCTCAACACCTTATATCCCACCGAAATTAATGGGCTGAACGCGCGCGCCTTTGAAGCCGCAGGCTGTGGCGGATTTCAGCTCATCAATGATTCGCCGGCCATTAGCCGGCATTTTGTGCCCGGCCAAGAAATTGAAGTGTTCCGTAATCTGGCCGAACTGCGCGAAAAAATTCGCTACTATCTCGACCACGACAGCGAGCGGTTAGCGATTGCCGATGCAGGTGCCCGCCGCGCGCAACGCGACCACACTTATGAGATTCGCCTCCAGGAAATCCTCAACACCGTGTTTGGGCCACCTGCCGCCGCGGGGGGCAGGAACGCCTGATGAGCCAGCTATCCGTCCTCTTGCTCACCGGCAACGAAGAAAAAAATATCGAGAAATGTCTGCGCTCCATTGCACCCTTGGGCGCCCGGGTTTTCATCGTGGATTCCGAAAGCACCGACCGCACCGTGGCGTTGGCGCGGGCCATGGGCGCCACCGTTTTAAGCCGGCCGTGGGATACCTATGCGGAGCAGTTTAATTGGGGCTTAGCCCACGCCGGCATCGACACCCCATGGACGATGCGCATGGATGCTGACGAGGAAATCACCCCGGAATTAGCCGTCGCGCTCACGGATTTCCTGGCCAACCCACCGGCGGATGTGGGCGGGGTCTACGTGCGGCGGCGCGTGTATTTTATGGGACAGTGGATCCGCCACGGGGGCTATTATCCCACTTGGTTGCTGCGGGTTTTCCGTACCGGCACCGCCGCGTGTGAGGCACTGTTCATGGACGAACACATGGTGGTCAGCGGCGGACGGGTGATTTCTCTCGCCGCAGACATCATCGACAAAAACAATAAAGACCTCACTTTCTGGATCAATAAACACAATAGTTACGCCAGCCGAGAGGTCAAAGACATCCTCAATAAGCAGCGCGCCGCGCGCGACAATGCCCCGCAGTCGGGCGTATTGACCGCCACCGTGACGGGCAAGCAGGATGCGACCAAGCGCTGGCTGAAAGATAATCTTTATCTTCGTCTGCCGTTGTTCTGGCGACCCATGTTGTATTTTTTCTATCGCTACGGGCTGCGCTTAGGCTTTCTAGACGGCACGCGTGGCCTCATTTTTCACTTCCTGCAGGCTTTTTGGTATCGCTTTCTGGTAGACGCCAAGTTGTATGAACACCGACGACAGCACCCCGACACCTAACCTGAAGGACTATCGCGTTCTCGGCTATTCGCCCGGCGGCAATGGCTTTAAACGGGCGCTGTGGTATGGGGTCAATGCGCTTATTTTTAAGTCCTCTTGGTTGCCGCTGTATGGGATAAAGCGCGCCATTCTGCGGCTGTTCGGCGCACACATCGGGCCCGGCGTGGTGATCAAGCCGGGGGTCAATATTAAATACCCGTGGCGCTTGCGCATCGATGCGTACAGCTGGGTGGGCGAGGGCGCTAGCATCGACAACCTCGCCGAGGTCCACATCGGCGCACACTGCTGCATCTCGCAGCAGGCTTATCTGCTAACCGGCAACCATGATTATCGGCGCGTGGATTTCGCCTTGATGACGGCCAGCATCGTCCTTGAAGACGGTGCTTGGGTGGGTGCCCGCGCCACGGTGTGTCCGGGGATCCGGATGCGTCGTAACGCCATCCTCTCGGTGGGCAGCGTGCTCACGCGCGATACCGAGCCCAACGGTATTTATGTTGGCAATCCGGCAGTTCTCGCAAAATGGCGCTCGCTGGCAGGTCCCTAGGCACGCCTATTGCCAACCTGTTTTTGGTCATGTGCTTGTCTTAAAAATACGCCAAGCTTGAGTTGAATAAGGCCGCACGCCGCGCCTGCAAACTTCTTACCAACCATTGAACTGGGTCGCACCCGCGAACCCAGCGCACGGAGAGTGCTGCTTGCTCACCCCCCCCAAAAACCAGACGCAGGCGCATTGGCGTCTCGGCGCCCCCCTTTGGGCACTGACTATTTTAAGCGCTGCGGCGGTAGGGCTGCTGTTTCGCGATGGTCTCGAAAAAATCTACGCGACTTGGTTTGGCGCGCCTGAATACAGCCACGGCGTCCTCATTCCGTTCATTACTGCTTATCTGATTTGGCAACGCACTGACGAACTTGCGCAGCATCGCTTCAGCGGCAGCTGGGCCGGCGTTGGGTGTTTGATCGTCGGCTTGTTGTTGCTCGGCGTGAGTGAATTAAGCGCGATCTACATGCTGGGCCAGTACGCATTCTTGATAGTGATCGCGGGCTGGACTCTCAGCTTGCTGGGCTGGACCGCTTTTAGGGTAGTCGCCGTACCGCTGTTCATTTTGGCTTTCATGATTCCGCTGCCACAGTTTCTTTATCAGGGGCTGTCGGCCCAGTTGCAGTTGTGGTCTTCCGAGTTGGGCGTATGGGTCATCCGATTGTTTGGTATCAGCGTCTTTCTAGAAGGCAATGTGATCGACCTGGGTACTTTCAAGCTACAAGTCGTGGAAGCCTGCAATGGGCTGCGGTATTTATTTCCGCTCATGACAATAGGTTTCGTGATGGCCTATCTCTACCAGGCATCGCTCTGGAAAAAATTCGTCATCTTCTTATCGACCCTGCCCATTACCGTGTTCATGAACAGTTTTAGAATTGGCGCGATTGGGGTTGCCGTCGAGCGCTGGGGCCCCGCGATGGCCGAAGGGGTTCTCCATGATTTTGAAGGCTGGGTCATTTTCATGGCCTGCTTCGGCATGCTTTTTGTTGAGATGTGGCTATTAATGCGAGTCACCGGTGATCGACGCGAACTGCGGGTCGTTTTCGGATTAGAGCTCCCGCCACGCCTGGTGGGCGATGGATCGCGCGCCCTGGCACATCCCGTGCCGCGCTCCCTCGCAGTGAGCGTGCTGCTCATCCTCATCGCTGCGGTAGCGGCACGGGCGCTCCCGGACCGCCCGGAAATTGTGCCCACACGTGCCGAATTTTCTGGTTTTCCTAAAACAATCGGCACTTGGGTCGGGCAGCCGGCAGCGCTTGAAGCGGTGTATGTCGAGGCCTTGAAATTCACCGACTACCTCCTGATCAACTATGTCGACGCGGATCAGCACGCGGTTAATGTTTATGCCGCTTATTACGCCTCCCAGAGGAAGGGGGAATCCGTGCATTCCCCACGTTCTTGCCTCCCGGGTGGCGGCTGGCAAATTGAATCGCTGACCCAAGTGACGCTGCCTGGCGTGGGAACAACACCCGGGACCCTCAGCATCAACCGGGCACTGATTAGCGCCGGGGACCAGAAACAGCTTGTTTATTACTGGTTTGCCCAGCGCGGGCGCGTGATCGCCAACGAATATGCCGTGAAGTGGTACCTCCTAATCGACGCACTGTGGCGTTCGCGCTCTGACGGCGCACTCGTGCGAATTACCATGCCCGTGGCTGATGCGAGCAGCGTCGCGCAAGCCGATGCGCTCTTGCAGGGGTTTATCGCGAAATTAGCCCCGCAGTTTTCCCCCTACATTCCTGACTAAGCCCAATTGCTACCCGCGCTTGCCTTCATCGCGTCGATCTTCTTTACCATGGTGCTGATTCCACCGTTAAGTAAACGCGCGGAAAAATTCTCACTGATAGACCTGCCTAACGCGCGCAAAGTTCACGCTCGCCCCGTTCCCCGGGTGGGTGGGGTGGCGATGCTCGTTGGAGCTATTTTGCCAATTCTCGTGTGGGCTCCACACACTCGCATGGTGATCAGCTACGTGCTTGGCGTGTTGGTCTTGGGGGGGTTTTCGCTCTGGGACGACCGTCGGGATCTCAATTACCGGCTGAAATTTCTGGGCCAATTTCTCGCTATCATCATCGTTGTCGTGGGTGGCGGCCTCTCTATTCAAATATTCCCGAGCGGCGACTCTACCTTCATTGCTCACTGGGTAGCTCTACCGCTTACCGTCTTTGCACTGCTGGGGATCACCAATGCGATCAACCTCGCTGACGGCTTGGATGGCTTGGCCGCGGGCGTCACTTTTATCAGTTTGATCGCAATCGCGGTGTTGGCGCAGATGGGTGAGAATGCGGTCGTTCTCCTCATGGCGCTAGCTGTCTTAGGCTGTTTGGTGGGTTTTTTACGCTTCAACACCCATCCGGCCATTATTTTTATGGGCGATAGCGGCAGTCAGTTTTTAGGATTTTCCTTGGGAATATTCGTCATTCTCGCCGTTGGCCATGGTGAGTCTCGGCTAAGCCTAGGCGCACCATTGTTGCTGCTGGGCGTGCCCATCTTGGACACGCTGACCGTGATGTTCCAACGGGTGCGCGCGGGCGTCTCGCCTTTCCGTGCTGACAAAAACCACCTGCATCACAAACTGCTGGCGCTCGGTTTAGACCACTACGAAGCTGTGCTCTGCATTTATGTGGTTCAGGCGCTGATGGTCTGTGCCGGCGTGCTGCTGCGGGATCAGCCTACGTGGGGCAATTTGCTGGCGTTTGGCGCCATCATATTGCTCAGTCTGTTGGTGCTTCGCCACCTAACTGCCCGGCCGATCCGGGCGCAGCCAAGGCCGCCGGGAGCAGGTGTGTCGCGCTTGGGCGCGCTGCTTGGGCGACTCCAGCATACCGACGTTTTTAGTCGCTACCCACTCGGCTTACTGAGCGCTGCTGTGCCGCTCTATTTGGTGTGGGCTAGCTTTCATATCCAAGCGTTGCCAGAGTTTCCGCAAGCCATCGGCTACTGCTTGTGGGCTCTCAGCCTAATCCTGTGGTACAGGTTGCGCGCAAACCCCTCGTTTCATGTGCTCGAACGGCTGGTACTGTGCGCAGGAATCAGCGCCATTGTTTATCATGCGGCTCTCAATGGCCGCTATTCTGAGTCCGCCAGCGTGGGCGAGTACTGGTTTTTGCTCACCCTCATCGTGGCGATTATTTTGGCCTATTGCTTTTCCAAGCCGCGTCTGTTCACGCTAACCACGCTAGATTTTTTGATATTGTTTGCCGTGCTGGGCCTCCCTACTTTATTAGGGGATGGCATTGCTAATGCTAACTTGGGTCAGATTGCAGTGAAGTCGGTGATCCTGTACTACGCATTGGAACTTATCATCCTCCAAATGGCCGCGCGCGCATTCTGGATTCGCGGCGGCTCCGTGGTGGTGCTAAGCGCTTTTCTTGGCCACGTCATCCAGTCCTAGCGCCGTGTTGCTTTCTTGCGCGCTGCATTGCCATGTCCGTCTGGGTGAGACCGCCCTAGAGTCTCCTACCGCACTCGCCATGGTGAATTGCTGGGTCGGCCTAGAACGATATTTCACGTTAATCATTGACTCAAACGAACCCTAATCTGGAATGAACCATGCGATTTAAACTTTGTGCACTCCTCGTGATGTGTTTGGCCCTAACGGCGTGTGGTGGCGCGGCGGACCGCAAAAGCAGCTACATGGAAAAAGGCCAGGCGCTATACGATGAAGGGAATTTTGATAAGGCCCGGCTCGAGTTCCGTAACGTTTTGCAGATCGATCCCAAAGATGTCCCAGCGCGTTTTATGCTGGCGCAAACCTTGGAAAAATTGCAGGACTGGCGGGGCGCCGCTGGCTTTTATCTGGCCGTGATCGAGGCCGATCCCAAACATCGTGAAGCGATCGCGCGGATGGGCCAGCTCTATTTGCTAGGCAATAATCCCGAAGAAGCCAAAAAACTCTCGGACAAATTATTGGCACTCAACCCGAAAGACGCCGATGGCCTCGTGCTGAGCGGTGGCATAAAAGCGCTGAATAAAGATACGGAAGGTGCGGCAAAAGACGCTCAATTAGCGTTAGCGAGTGAGCCGGGTAACGTCAACGCCGCAGCGCTCATGGCGTCACTAAAACTACAGCAAGGGCAGCCAGAAGAAGCCATCCGAACCCTGCAGACCGCGGCTGAAAAAAACCCGGACAGCGTCGTGGTGCAGGCGCTGCTAGCGCGGGTCTACACGCAGCTAGGTCGCAACGATGAGGCCGAAAAAGCGCTCCGAGAAATTGTGGAGAAAGAACCTAAGGTCCTAGGCCACCGCTTGCGCTTGGCCCAAATGCTCTCACAGCAGAAAAAAACCGATGCGACAGAAGCCGTACTCAAACTAGCTGTTGAGCAAATTTCCGGCGAGGATAAAGACGCCACACAGGCGCGTCTGAGTTTGATCGAGTTCCAAGCCAACACCCGTGATTTAAAAATCGCGACCGCGGCGCTCGAGAAAATGGTCGCGGCCGATCCAGAAAACAACGACTTGCGCTCAGGCCTCGCTAAACTGTATGAAACCTCGAAGCAGCCCGAGGCGGCAAACAAGGTCTACGATGACATTATCCAGCGCCAAAAAGACCCCAAGAGCCCAGTCGCGCTAGCGGCCAAAACCCGTAAGGCGATGGTGCTAGCCGGAATGGGCGACCGCACGGCGGCCAAGGTGCTCGTGGATGAGGTGCTGAAAGAGAATCCCAGTGCGACGGATGCCTTGATCCTGCGTGGCTCGATCTTAGTGGCCAATGGGGATCCCAATGCGGCGATTGTGGACTATCGCTCCGCGCGCAAAGACGCGCCGCAAAACATCGAAATTTCTCGCCTGCTGTCGCGTGCGCACACCGCGAATAAAGAACCCCAACTCGCGGTTGAAGTCCTCCAAGATGCGGTGAAAATTCTGCCCAACGAGCTTGCCCTCAGAGCGGACCTCGCCAACCTCTATGCGCAACAAAATAATCTCAGCGCTGCCATGACCCAGCTAGACGAGATTTTAAAAATTGAGCCCGGGAATCGCGCGGCGCTGGAAAGTAAATTTAAGGCGTTCGTGGCACAGAAAGATTGGCCACGCGCGATGGCCGTGGCCGACGTGCTGAAAGCGGTGTTGCCGAAAGACTCCTTAGGTTTCTATTACGCGGGTCTGGTATTCCAAGGCCAAAAAAAGCTGCCGGAAAGCATCGAACAATTTGAATCGGCCTTGGTGATTAACCCTGACGCCGTGGGACCACTCTCCCAATTGATCAAGAGCCAGTTGGCGCTGGGGAAACCGGTGCTCGCTGAAAAACGTTTGCAGGAAGCGTTAGAACAAAACCCGAAAAACTTTGTGGCTTATAACCTGGCGGGTGAACTAGCGCTCAGCACCAAGCGCTATCCAGAGGCCCAAAAATACTTTGAGGCGGCCACGAAGCTGAATGAGAAATGGGCGATCCCTTATCGCAATCTGGCAGCCGCCCAGCGCGGGCAAGAGCAAGGCGCGGCGGCGGTCGCCACCCTGGAACTGGGCATTGAGAAAACGCAAGGTTCCGCGCTGTTAGTGGCGGCCTTAGCCACCTCCTACGAAGCCGAGGGCCAGTTCGATAAAGCGATCGCCCTATACGAAAAAATGCTCAAAGACCAACCAGAGTCGTTAGTCGCGACCAATAATCTGGCGATGTTGCTGGCTGAATATAAAACCGACGAGGCCAGTCAGAAACGCGCGCTAGCGCTGACGCGCGCGCTGCTGGAGAGCGATGAAGCGGCGTATTTGGATACCATCGGCTGGGTCGAGTACAAAAACCATAATTTTCAGCGCGCAGTCGATTTCTTGGAGAAAGCCGTGAAGGGTGCCCCCGACGCAGCCTTCATTCATTATCATCTCGGGATGGCCTATCTGGGCTTGGGCAAGCCGGTGCCGGCCAAGAAAAACCTCAAAGAGGCGTTGGAGGGTGAACTTAATTTTTACGGTAAAGAAGAGGCTAGGAAGGCGCTGGAAAAACTCTAACGCAGGGCGATATTTGCGCCTGTCGCGTCTGGCATCTCCAGCACACCCAAGCTTGGGTACTGGGATGGTGGCGCAAGCCGGGACGGCCTGCGAGCTCACCTCCGGTTGCGGCATAGGGGCCGTGCGTGTCAGCTAAGCTGATGCCGGGTGTCTATTGGCTGGCGCTGCTGCTCTGCGCCAGCCCACTCGCCGCGGCACCTGTTGATCTGCGTGGCGCGGTGAGTGTGGAGTCGCGCACCTTTTGGGAGTCGGCACAATTTCCCGGACAACGCAGCGTTGACGGATCTTTGAGTGCACAACCCGAACTACATTTCGAGTTGCCCGCAGGGCGGGGCCAGCTCATGTTCACGCCATTTGTGCGGCTGGATTCCGCTGATACCCAGCGCACCCACTGGGATATTCGCGATCTCAACTGGCAACTCGTGAGTGATGCTTGGGAGTTGACGCTCGGGGTGCAACGCGTGTTTTGGGGCGTGGTGGAATCGAACCATCTGGTGGACATCATCAACCAGACCGATCTGGTGGAAAATCCGGATGGCGAGCAAAAACTAGGTCAGCCCATGGCGATGCTGGCGCTCATCAAACCGTGGGGCACGCTGGATTTTATCGTCATGCCGTGGTTTCGGGAGCGCACTTTCGCCGGTACCCACGGTCGCCTGCGCAGCAACCCACCCGTAGACACCAACCAGCCTAGCTATGAGTCTGCCGCGGGTGAACACCACGTCGATTTTGCGGTGCGGTATTCACTGAGCACGAGTGCGGTGGACTTCAACATCTACCAATTTAAAGGCACCAGCCGCGAGCCAGAATTTGGCTTGCTGGTGAGGGACGGGCGGGTCCATGCCTTGCAGCCCATCTATCCACAAATTGATCAAACCGGGCTGGACGCGTTGTGGGCTTGGAATAGTTGGTTGTTCAAGCTCGAGGCGCTGCATCGCACGGGCTTTGGTACGGGGTATGCGGCGGCGGTGGCGGGCAGTGAGTACACGTGGGTGGGAGTAGGGGATACGGCCATCGATTTGGGGCTGATCCTCGAACTGCACTACGACCAACGAGGGGCGCTGGCGACCACGCCGTTTAATCGGGATGTATTCACCGGGCTGCGGTTGGTGCTGAACGATGCCGCGGGATCTTCGGTGCTGGTCGGTGAGCTGGTAGATCTCTACGGCGCCGGACATTTTTTTAACCTAGAGGTAGAGCGGCGTCTGGGCGACCGCTGGCGGGCCACGTTAGAGTTACGGCTTTTCGGTAGCCACACCCCGGCCGATCCACTGTTTTATCTGGATCGGGACGATTATTTAGGGGTGGAATGCAGCCGTTTCTTTTGATCTGGCAGGACAAAGGTTCCCTGCGGTGCCGAACCCCGTTAATCTTTACTGCTTAGCAGCACGCGAGGCCGGTTTATGTACGAGAAAAATCACCGCCCGGAAGACCGGCATCTCGCCAGCTTATTTGCCAATAACCGGCTCTGGTCGGCTTCGCGCATACGCCAGGATCCCAAGTTTTTTTCTCGCCTAGCCTCGCAGCAGGCCCCGGCCTATCTGTGGATAGGCTGCTCCGACAGCCGCGTGCCGGCGAATGAAATTATTGGGCTAGATCCTGGTGAGGTTTTCGTCCATCGCAATGTGGCCAACCTCGTGCTGCACTCGGACATGAACTGCCTGTCGGTGCTGCAGTACGCCGTGGAGGTGCTGCACGTGAGTGATGTCATTGTGTGCGGCCACTATGGTTGTGGCGGCGTGTTGACCGCCATGGAGCCGCGTTCGCGCGGTCTCATCTCCAACTGGTTGCGACCCATTCGTGAGCTCGCCGAGTCCCATGCCGACGAATTAGCCAAATTAGATGGCGATAAGCTGAGTGAGCGGCTCTGCGAATTGAACGTCATTCGGCAGGTCCAAAACGTCTCCAATACGACCATCGTCCAAGATGCCTGGCACCGGGGTCAGGTCTTGGCGGTCCACGGCTTGTGCTACGGGGTGGGGGACGGATTACTACGCGACCTTGAGGTCACGCTGCATGGTGAAGACTGTAAGAAGTTGGGGACGCCGTAGCGCCTAGCGCCGGCTTTCGCTACCGGCGTTCGGTTATTTAACATAATACACATTATGCGCAATTTGACGGGCACCCAAGGTGGGCTTACTCGCCCAGCGGTAGTTCCGTGCGCGACACCACGGGCTTCAGCGCAAAGCTCGTCTGAATACTCGAAATGCCGGGCACACGCGTGAGTTTGTCCACCAAAAACCGCTCATAAGCTTCCAAGCTAGGCACCACCACGCGCAGCAAATAGTCAGAACTGCCGGTCATTAAGTAGCACTCCATAATTTCCGGGAACGACGCCACGCGCTGCTGAAAGGCTTCCAAGGAATCCAGTTCCTGCGAGCGCAGCGACACATTGATAAACGCGCTGATGGGCAAACCCACCGCCTTCGCATCGACGATCGCCACATAGCGGCGAATAATCCCCGACTCCTCCAGCACCCGTACCCGCCGCAAACACGGCGACGGCGACAGTCCCACTCGCTCAGCCAACTCCAAATTGGTTAGCCGGCCGTTATTCTGGAGTTGATGCAAAATTCGATAGTCCGTGCGGTCGATACTCGGGGTTGGCATTTAGAGTCCTTAAATGACGCGATTAGGGTTATTCATTGCGCAATAGTCCCATTAAGCGGTGTCTTAGGTCATTCATTGCGGCGAGCTATTCGTATACTAAAAACCCCTAGCCGCTGGTACCGAGCCATGACCGCCGCAGAATTACTGGCCCAAACGGCCGAATTTATCGCCGCCGAAAAACCGGACTGGACCGAAGCCCTCGACGAAATCCATGCGGAATACGGTGCACCCGGCATCCGGGAAATTGTGCGAATTGTCCAGGAACGGGCCTTGAGTCTGGGCGTGAAGCTCAATGAGGCCACGCTCAATACCCCCTACGTCAACACCCTGCCGGTGTTGGAACAGCCCCCCTACCCCGGCGATATCGAGATGGAGCGGGCGCTAGAAAACATGATTCGCTGGAACGCCATGGCCATGGTGTTGCAGGCGGCAGATACCGGCGAGGGGGTGGGCGGACACATCGCCACCTACGCGTCCGCGGCGACCTTGCTGGAGGTGGGTTTTAATCATTTTTTTCGCGGACGCACCGCCGACTATGGCGGGGATCTCGTGATTCCTCAGCCGCATGCGGCGCCGGGCATTTACGCTCGGGCGTTTTTGGAAGGGCGCTTAGAGGCCACCCAGCTGGCTAATTTTCGACGCCAACGCCAACCCGGTGGTGGCTTGAGTTCCTATCCTCATCCCCGGCTGATGCCGGACTTTTGGCAGATCCCCTGCGCCTCCATGGGGTTGTCGACGCCTTCGGCGATTTATCAGGCCCGGTTTGCTAAATATCTCGAAAACCGCGGTCTTAAGCCGCGCAACGGCGGCAAAGTTTGGTGCTTTATTGGCGATGGCGAGGCCGACGAGCCCGAGGTCTTGGGCACGGTGAGCATTGCCGCGCGCGAACGCTTGGACAACCTCGTGCTGGTGGTTAACTGCAACCTCCAACGGCTGGATGGGCCGGTGCGCGGCAACGGCAAAATTATCCAAGAACTCGAGCGACGTTTCCGTGGCGCCGACTGGAACGTCATCAAAGTGATTTGGGGCAGCGGCTGGGATCTGCTGCTCGCCCAAGATACCGAGGGCGTACTCCGGCGGCGCATGGAAGACGCGGTGGACGGCGATTACCAGTATTACTCCGTGTTGCCTGGCGATCGCCAGCGTGAGCACTGGGTGGAGAACAATCCGGCCTTGGCGAAAATGATGAACTCCCTTAGCGATGATGAAATTCGTCTCATCAAGCGCGGGGGTCAGGATGTGAA
>CAMAXW010000024.1 GCA_945862315.1 Klebsiella pneumoniae | reverse complement strand
TAGGCTAGGTCCAGCGGGATGCAATCGACCGGACAAACCTGCACGCACTGTGGGCGATCGAAATGACCGACACACTCGGTGCAAAGCGTGGGGTCGATTTGGTAATGGAGCGGGCCCTCGAAAATAGCCTGATTGGGGCACTCGGGTTCGCAGACGTCGCAATTGACACATTGCTCGGTGATCCGCAGTGCCAAGGGAATCCCGCCTACTTGTTCATGGCGCGCTTACCCAGCCGCTCGGCCAGGGCTTCGCGCACGATGGCGGGCACGAACGCGCCAACCTCGCCACCCAATGAGGATATTTCCCGAATCAGCGAAGAAGAAATATACGAATAATTTTCACTCGTCGGCAGGAAAATGGTGTCAGCCTCGGGCACCAAGTGCTTGTTCATGCCGGCAAGCTGGAATTCGTATTCATAATCTGACACGGCACGCAGCCCGCGCAAAACCGCACAGGCTTCCCACTGACGCACGAAGTTGGCGAGCAAGCCCTCGAAGCGCATGACTTCGACATTGGCGTGTTCGGTCAAAACCCGGGTGGCGAGGTCGACTCGCTCGTCGGTGGAAAACGCGGTGTTCTTGGAAGTGCTGGCCGCCACGGCGACGATGACGTGGTCAAAAAGACGCGACGCGCGGGCGACGATGTCGATGTGCCCATTGGTGATGGGATCGAAAGTGCCGGGGTAAATTGCCCTTTTCTTCACTGCTGGTCTCCGTTCGGATTGGATTGATGGCCCGCCATCGTAACGAGAGAAAAAACTGCCTGCCGGGTTCGTCCCTGACGGAGGCAGTGCCAGCCGGCCGGCAAAACCGGCGCGGCGGGACCTTCGATATATACCACGCCCTCGGCGGCGACCCAACCTCGAGTCAGCAGACCCAGAATTTCTATGCTCAGGTCAGCCGCAAAAGGTGGATCGCAAAAAACGATGTCGTAGGCCACCGGTTGGCGCTGGGCTAGCCATGCGCGGGCATCATAACCAAGGATCTCAGCGTGTCCAGCGTTCAACCGGGCACGGGTGGCTGCCAACTGCGCCACAACGCGCGGATCGTTGTCGATTAACGTTACCGCGCCAGCACCCCGGGAGAGCGCTTCAAAGCCCAACACCCCGGTGCCGGCGAACACATCGAGGCAACGCGCGCCGGGTACGCGCGGCGCTAGCCAGTTGAACAGCGTTTCACGCACGCGGTCGGCGGTTGGCCGCACCGCGTCCAGCGGCAGCACGGGCAAACGCCGCCCTCGCCAAGTGCCACCAATAATGCGGACCTGCCCGGCACCGCCCGCTGAACGGGCACTAGCACTCATGGTGCCGCGGCGGCTGGCGGCGTGCGCCCCACACTCACCACCGTCATGGCGCTAGGCTGGAGATGCCGCCGGAGTGCGGCACGCACCTGCTCGAGGGTAACCGCCTCCAAACGCTCAACCTGGCGGTCTAAATAATCCGGCGGCAGGTGAAAAAAACCGATGGCGGCAATATTCTCGAGAATTTTTGCATTGTTATCGATACGCAACGGGAATCCCCCGATGAGATTACGGCGGGCTTCTTCTAGCGCCGCAGCCGTCGGCCCGTGTTCCACAAACTTCGCGATTTGCGCGCGCAATAACGCCGAGGCCTCGTCCAACTGCGCGCCGCGCGTTTGCAGCGAGGCCACAAAAGGCCCCGGCAAAGTCATCGTCTCAAAATGGCTCTCCACACTGTAGGACAGGCCGCGCCGTTCGCGAATTTCTTGAAACAAGAGCGACACGACCCCATTGCCACCCAACACGTGGTTGCCCAATAGCAGCGGGAAATAATCTGGGTCGTCGCGCGCGATGCCAATTTGTCCCACCAAAAGATGGGTCTGGGTGGCGTCAAATTCCACGTGCACCTGGCTGGGCTTTTGCACCGCGGTCACCGGCGGCAATGGGGGTGCCGCCACGCCTGCCGCCAAGGCGGTAGACAATAATTCCGCGATCGCCTGTGCTTCTTCACGGGTCACCGCGCCGACCAGCGCAATGGTCGCGTTGTGGGCGACGTAATACTGCGCGTAGAAGGTTTCCAGTTCCGGCAAGGTCAGCGCCGCCACGCTGGCTAGCGTCCCGGCGGTCGGCCGGCCGTAGGGGTGATCACCGTATAGCGCGGTCATAAAAGCCTGCCGGGCGAGGATGCCGGGGGATTCCTTTTCTTGGCGTAAACCACTTAACTGGCGCTGGCGCTGGCGCTCGAAGTCGGCGGCGACAAAGCGTGGCGAATGCAGGAGCTGCGCGAACAAACCCAAGGCCGACGCGCGCTGGGTCGGCGCACTGAGCGTGCGCAAGGACAACCACGCCATATCACGCAGCGAACTGGCCCCAATTTGGGCACCGGTAGCTTCCAAAGCGGCATCAAACTCGTGGGCTGGCAGCTCGCGCGTGCCTTCTTCTAATAGCGCCGAGGTGAGCTCGGCGATCCCCGGGTGATCACCATCCCGAGCGCTGCCGGCGGCAAACACCACCCGCACATCCAGCATCGGGATTTCCGGCGCGGCCACAAATAAGACGCGCGCGCCATTGGTGGTCGTCCACTGCTCAATAGAGGGCATCGCGGCAGCCCAGGCGCCCCATCCGCAACATGCGGCCAAGACGACAAAACGAAAAGCGGCCATGTTAATTTTTCTCCGGAGGCATTAGCCACGCCACGCTAGCGCGTTGCCGCACCAAATATTTACGCGCGACGGCTTGCACCTGCGCCGGTGTGACCGCGAGGATGCCGGCGTCGTATTGGTCTTTCAATTTCCAGGACAGCCCCACCGATTCCAGCGTGCCGATAATCATGGCCTGATAAAACATCGAATCCTGCTGATAGACCGTCCCGGCGCGAACCTGATTTTTCACCCGCTCCAGCTCTTCCGCCAACGGCGGGCTGGCCTTGAGCAAGGCCAATTCTACTTCGATGGCTCGCTCGAGTTGCTTGAGCGTCGTGCCCGCGCGCGGCATCGCGTCGATAGAAAAAAGATCTTCCAGCCGCGCCGCCGCCGAATAGCTCGCGCTCGCCGCAACAGCGAGCTCTTGACCGCGCACCAGCTTGCTAGAAAAACGGGCGCTGGCGCCGCCATCTAACACCCCCGCGAGTACATCTAGGGCGTAAATTTCCCACGCTTCAATGGGCTTCCCATCCACACCGGCCGCCCCCACCATCGACATAACGGGCGCCTTAAAGGCGAGCATAAGCAGCGGCTCGCGGACTTTTTCGTCATACAGGGTTAATCGCTTCTCGCCGTGCTGCGGCACCTCAGGCCGCGGCATTAACGGCACAATGGGCCGACTGGGCAGCGGCCCAAAATGCTGCTTGGCGAGGGCCAGCACCGCGCGCGGGTCCACGTCGCCCACCACCACCACCGTGGCGTTATTCGGGGTATACCAGCGTTCGTACCAACGACGTAAATCCGGCAGTTGCATGTTTTCGATGTCGGCGGCCCAGCCGATAACGGGCTGACGGTAAGGACTGGTCTGCCAAATCGTGGCGGTCAGCGCCTCGGCGGCCAGCGCCTGCGGGTCATCGTCGGTGCGCATCCGCCGCTCTTCCCGAATGACCTTGCGTTCGTTGTTGAATTCCTCGGCATCGAGCACGAGGTGCTGCATGCGATCAGCTTCCAGCTTAAAACTGAGCCCAACATTCTCAGCTGACCACTGCTGAAAATAAGCCGTGTAGTCGGCGGAGGTAAAGGCGTTTTCTTGGCCCCCACGAGCAGCGACTATTTTCGAGAATTCACCGCTACCCAGCGTCGTCGTGCGCTTGAACATCAGGTGTTCCAGCGCATGCGAAGTGCCCGTCGCGCCGTCTTGCTCATAGCTCCCGCCAACCTTGTACCAGACCTGCACCACGGCGACGGGCGCGCGGTGATCTTCTTGCACCACGAGCTTCAGGCCATTGGACAGCAAGTATTCCGTGGTGCGCCCAGCCGCTTCGGCCGTGAGCGAACACGCCCCAGCAAGGAGTGTGATCCAGAGTTTGAGCAAAGGCCGTGGACGGTTAAGACCGGTGGCCGGTGGTAGCATACGAGAGTGTTCTAGCATCCGACGTGCCGCATTCGCCAAGAGAAGTACCAGCATACTTTTATGAGTTCCCTGTTCAAACGATTACGTGAAGGCATCGCGCGCACCCGCGATGGCCTGTTCAACCGACTTGGGCGGCTACTGGGGCAGCGCGAACCCATTGATGCTTCCTCACTAGAGGCGTTGGAAAGCGCGCTCTTACAAGCCGACACCGGGGTTGCCGTGACGGCGCGCATTCTGTCCGCCGTCAAACTCCAAGCTGGACGCGAGCGTACGCCACTGGTGGAAGTACTGCGCGCAGAGATGGTGAAATCGCTGACGCCGGCGGAACAAGCGTTGGTGATTCCGCCAAGGCTGGGCACGCCTTTCGTGATTCTAGTCGTCGGCGTTAATGGTGTGGGCAAAACCACCACCATTGCAAAGCTCGGGCGAAGACTGCAAGAGGCCGGACACAAAGTCATGTTTGCGGCCGGCGACACCTTTCGAGCCGCCGCGGTGGAACAGCTTAAAACCTGGGGCGAGCGACTGGGCATCCCGGTCATCGCGCAAGGCACGGGTGCGGATCCCGCCTCGGTGGTCTTCGATGCCTATGCGGCGGCGGCGGCCCGCGGCTGCGATGTGCTCATTGCCGATACCGCCGGACGCCTGCACACCCAAGGCGGGCTGATGAGCGAACTGGGCAAAATTCGCCGTGTGCTCTCCAAACAGAACCCCGCCGCACCGCACGAGACCTTACTGATACTCGACGCCACGATGGGGCAGAATGCGCTGCAGCAAGCGAAAATCTTCAACGAAACCGCGCCCCTAACGGCCATCGTGCTGACCAAACTAGACGGCACTGCCAAGGGTGGCATCGTGTTCGCCGTGGCCGAGGCGCTACAACTGCCGCTACGCTTCATCGGCGTGGGTGAACAGCCGGAAGACCTGCAAGATTTCACCGCGGCGGCTTTCGTCGATGCCTTGCTGGGTTCATCGGCCGACACCTAACCGGATCGCGTGCCGAAAATTCCACTTAGCACTCCGCCTTATCGAGTGCTAAGCTTGACCTCACTAGGAGGTTACCCATGAACACCGCGCTTGATTTACTGGTCCCTGTTGGTTCACTAGACGCCTATATTCAGGCTGTGCAGCGCGTGCCGTTGCTCTCCCTAGAGGAAGAGCAAGTACTGGCGCGGCGTTTGCACGAGCACAATGATCTAGGCGCCGCGAGACACTTGGTGTTGTCGCATCTGCGCTTTGTCGTGCGCGTGGCGCGCGGCTATCTGGGCTATGGGCTACCGCACGGCGACCTCATCCAAGAGGGCAATATCGGCCTGATGAAAGCCGTCAAGCGCTTCGATCCCGCGCAGGGGGTACGGCTGGTCTCCTTCGCGGTGCATTGGGTGCGGGCTGAGATCCACGAATTCATCTTGAAGAACTGGCGCATCGTGAAAGTGGCGACCACCAAAGCGCAGCGCAAATTATTCTTTAACCTGCGCAGCGCCAAACAGCGTTCGGGCTGGATGAACCCCCAGGAAGTGGAAGTCATCGCCCAGGATCTAGGCGTTGACGCCAAAACCGTGCTCCTGATGGAAGAGCGCATGAGCGCCCACGACCAAGCTTTCGATGGCGTGATGGAAGATGGCGAGGACAGCGCTGCGCCAGTCAACTACCTAGCGGATCGGCGTTTTGAGCCAACCCGACAACTCGAAGCCCTGGAGGAAGGCGTGGATGGGGTGCAGCAACTCTCGCAGGCGCTGGCGTGTCTAGACGCCCGCAGTCGCGACATCGTGGCCAGCCGCTGGTTACAAGAACCGAAGTTGACCCTACAAGAGCTCGCGAAAAAGCATTTGGTGTCGGCCGAACGAATTCGCCAGATAGAGCACAAAGCGTTCGGCACGCTACGCCAATCGCTGGGCGGCGACTGGGTAGGGTTGCTGCCCTCGGCCTAGTTCACCGGCCGGCGACGACATTCGGCGCGCCTTGAAGCCGCCGCAGAATCACAGCCAAATACAGCGCGAGAAACAGCGCGAAATAATATTCCTGTAACTCGCTCCAGTGGACTTCCACCAGCAGCCCCGGCAGTTCAAATAACTGCCGGTAGCGCTTTGGAAACAAAATAAAAATGGCCAGCAACGCCGTCGGCAAGCATTCCCGGCCCGGCCAGAACCAGTAAGCAAAGCCGGCCACCGGGCGCAGGGGTTTATTCCTTAGGCTGCGCCACACCGGCAGCGCAATCCCCCCCACAAGCACCCATAACTCCAGCAAAATACGCGGCTTCTGGTTAAGCCAGCTGCTCATGTTGTGAAGATTGCTTTCGCGTTGGTGATTCAGCGCCGCAAAGGTCTCCGAGGTTTGCCAATGCACGAGCTGTTGCCCCCAGGAGACTTCCTCGCCCGCCAAATAAACGCAGCCTAAGGTGGCCACGCCCAGCCACAAGACTTCGAGGATAGGTAGCTGCTGGCGCGCCAGCAGCAGCACCCGCACCCCAAGATAAACCGCCAGCAACCCAATTAGGGCCGTGAGTTGCTCGGTGAGTCCTTGCTCGCCAAAAATAAAGCGCTGGTAAACGGCCGGTGAAAGGGCTTTGACGCTGACCACGATAAGGGCCAACAGCGGCGGGAACCATCCCCACACGACCGGAGAGAGGGGGACTGGCTGGGATCTCTTAAGCGCCGAAAGCGGCACGCGCTAACGGCCAATAGTGATCGATGAACAGCACGACGAAAAGCAGGGTCAGATAGAGAATGGAGTACTTGAAGGTCGCGTAGGCCAGTTCATCGCTATCATTAAACTGCATGCGAATCGCATAAAACAAAAAGCCCGCATTGAGCACCAGCGCTCCGACCAGATAAATCGGGCCGCACATATAGGTTGCAAAAGGCAGCAGGGTCACCGCCACCAGCAAGATGGTGTACAGCAGCACGTGCAGCCGCGTAAAAGCCGCCCCATGGGTAATGGGCAGCATGGGAATATTGGCTTTGGCGTATTCGGTGCGCCGGTAAATGGCCAAAGCCCAAAAATGCGGCGGCGTCCAGGCAAAGATGATGAGAAACAACAGCAAGGCGTGCGGGTCTAGCGTTCCGGTCACGGCGGTCCAGCCCAGCACCGGCGGCGCCGCGCCTGCAGCCCCTCCAATCACGATGTTTTGCGGAGTCGCATGCTTCAGAAATAGCGTATACACCACCGCATAACCGATGAGCGACAGAAAGGTCAGCACCGCCGTCAGGGTGTTGATGAACGCCACCAATAAGTACATAGACAGCGCCCCCAGCACCAAGGCAAACGCAAACGCTTGCCGTAGTGAGAGTTCGCCCTGCGGCAGGGGTCGGTTTTGCGTGCGGGCCATCAAGGCGTCGATGCGGTGGTCAGCGAGGTGGTTGATCGCCGCAGCCGAGGCGGCCGCCAGCGCGATGCCCAACGTGGCGATGAGCAAGCGATCGAGCGGCACCAGTGTGGGGCTCGCGAGCAGCATGCCGATGAGGGCTGTAAAAACAATTAAAGACACCACGCGCGGCTTACACAGCGCGAGGTAGTCGCGCCAAGAGGTGGCGTGGACAGCTTGCAGCGGCGGGTTGTTCATGATCTTAATCACCTGCGGACGGCGAGGGTCGGGTCGCAAAATACAATAGCGTGACCAGGCTTCCCAACAGCAGTGCCGCCATCCCGTTGTGTGCAACCGCGACCGGGAGTGGCAGCCCGCGCAGCACATTGGTAATGCCAAGCGAAACCTGCAAGGTGAGGGCGGCGAGTATACACCAGCCAACTCTTGGCCCCGCCAAACTAGGGGTACGCATCGCTTGAACCGCGGCGGCAATTACCAGGAGGCTGGTGAACACTGCCCAAATCCGGTGGGTGAAATGAATCGCCGTGCGCGCGGGCGTGTCTAGAACCCCAAACTCATAATTAACGCCGAGGCCACGCCATAGCACGAAGCCTTCGCGAAAATTCATGGTGGGCCACAGTGAACCGTGACAAGTGGGAAAGTCTGTGCAGGCGAGCGCAGCGTAGTTGGCGCTCGTCCAGCCGCCCAAAAACACCTGCACCGCGAGGGCAGCTAACGCACACCCGACCCACGGCGTTAAGCCCGCGCCAATGCGGCCCGCGCGCGGGGCCATGACAGCGCATAAGTGCCAGACGAGCAGGGCGACGACGCTAAACCCACCGAGCAAATGGGCCGTGACCACCACCGGTTTGAGCAGGAGGGTGACGGTCCACATGCCCAACAGACCCTGCAGGCAAACCACTGGCACCAACAAAAGTGGCACCCTGAGCGGCTGCGCCGGATTGCGGCGCGCTCGCCAAGCAAAAACCGCTTGCACGAGAATCAGGAAGCCGAGGCCGGTAGCGAGATAGCGGTGGATCATTTCCTGCCAGGCTTTGAGCGTCGACAGTGGGCGCGCCGCTAGGTGCTCCGGGTTGGTCACCTCGGCCGCCTGCGCGGGCGCCACCAGCTGGCCATAACAACCGGGCCAGTCGGGGCAACCCAGACCGGCGTCGCTTAAGCGCACGTAGGCGCCGAAAGTCACCACCAAAAACGCGAGCGCTAGCAGCAGCGGGGCGAAAATCCGGGAAAAAGAAAGCATAAGACTCACCGAATAGCAGAAGCTTTTAAAAGACGCTTCAGGTCCTGTTTGATGTCCGCTGGCGGGCTGTCGGGCGCAAAGCTCATCATCAGTTGGCCGCGCCAGTCGAGGAACACGATACGAGGCAACGCAACGCTCCCCCCGCGCGCGCGCAGTGCGGCGTCGATGGCCAAGACCGTGGCGGGATCGGTCAGCAGTCGCGGGAGTGGCGCCTGCGCAACCGGCGGCGTGCTGGCACTGGCCAGCAGTCCGAACACCGAAACACGCGTGAGTTCGTTGCCAATAACGCTGCGAACCGTGGCCAATATGTGCAGTGTTCGAACGCACAGATCGTCGCAAGAGCCGGCTCCAACGTACAACATCGCCCAGTCAGCGGGGGGCAATTCGCGCAACACTTGGCTGCCCGGTGCGAGCGGCAGCGTTTCAAGATCCAACGCGGGTTGGATAAAAACCCCATGGTTGAGTTGGCCGCGGCCACCCATCTCAACCCAACCCGACGTTAACAACCACGCGACTAAGATGGGCAGTCCGAATAAGCCTGCGATTAACAGCAGAATCCCACGATTTCGTTTTAATCCGGACGCAGTTGAGGAAGATGTCATGGGCATGCCTAAAGCTTAAGGAGAGGGGGACCGCCGTGGCGCCGGGTGCGGTAATAGCCTGCGAGAATTAATAGGACAACACTCATCGTGAACCATTGCACGGCATAGGCGGTGTGTTTTCCATCATCGGCGGCCGGCAGCGCCCACCGGCGTTCGTAGCCGTCAGGCTGGTCGTCATCTAGGAGCAGCAAGTAGGGCTCGAGCGCGGCATTGAGAGGGGCCCCTAAGGCAACAAAATCTATCTTCTGCACGCGCCAGCGCGACGCGTCGAGTGCCTCTGGCGGTTGGGGCGAGCCTAAGGAGATGCCGGTACTCGGTGCCGGGGCAAGCCGGCCTGCCAGCGTTTGGACACCGATCGCGGGCGGTGTGAGCGCCAGCCCGACGCTGCGCTGCGCCGGGGCCGGCACCCATCCCCGGCTCACCAGCACCACCGGGCCGCTCGCCAGTTTAAAGGGCGTCAGAATGTCATAACCCACGCGCCCATGCCGAACGCGGTTATCCAGCAACACCGTACCGGGTAAATAGTGACCCGTGGCCGCGACCGCACGCCAGAGTTTATCCGTCACGTTAGCCGCGTCGAGCACCGACCATGCCACGCGTGGCGCAGTGGCTACCCGCAGGTACGCCGCGTGGAGCGCGCGCTTTTGGCCGGCCCGATCGAGCTGCCACACTCCCAAACCACACAGTCCCGCGGCCACCGCCAGCACAACCGCCAGCGTCAGCAGGCGCCCCCCTCGCGAGCCGGCACTATGCTTGGCGGGCGCAGGGGGCTTAGAGTGCACGACTACCTTCAACACAAAGTATCGCTCTTATGTCAGACCAACCCTTCCTGCGCCTTTTTGTCATCGTCATGCTGATTGCCATCGTGGTGAGTTTGGGCATGGCGTTTCGAAGTCTGTTTCGCAATAAAGGTAAGGGCACGGGGACCGTGAAGGCTCTGACGATTCGCGTAGCACTGTCAATTGCGCTGTTTATCCTGTTGATGGTGCTGGCGAAGTTGGGAATTATCAAACCGCACTAGGTGTTTTGGCGGTGTAGGGCCTCGTCATCGGGGGACTGCGCAAGAAAAAGGGCGCCCCTGAGCGCCCTTACAAAATACGTCTGGCGACCCGGCTTAGATCCAATAGACGAAGATAAACAAACCCACCCAGACCACGTCCACAAAGTGCCAGTACCAAGCCACGGCTTCAAAGGCAAAGTGATGCTCTTCGGTGAAGTGGCCTTTGATCGAGCGCAGCAGGATTACGAACAGCATGAGCGTGCCCATGGTCACATGGAAACCGTGGAAGCCGGTCAGCAAGAAAAACGTAGCCCCGTAAATGCCGGAATTCAGTGTTAAACCCAGCTCGGAGTACGCGTGCCCATATTCAAGTGCCTGGAGGTAGACGAAGAAGGCACCTAGCGCCACCGTGAACAGCAGTCCCACAATGAGATGCGCGCGTTTGTTGGCCTTTAAACCCCAATGGGCCCAAGTGACGGTCGCGCCCGAGGTCAGCAGAATCGCGGTGTTGACGGCCGGCACACCCCACGCGGGGATGACGTCTTTGGCCAACTGGAAGCCGTAATCGCTGGGAAGTTTTAGCAACGGCCATTCCGCCATGAAATTAGGCCAGAGAAATTCGTGGGTGGCCGCCTTCGCGCCCGCACCCGACAGCCATTCAACTGAGAGCACCCGCGAGTAGAACAACGCCCCAAAGAAGGCGGCGAAGAACATGACCTCCGAGAAGATGAACCACATCATCCCCATGCGGAAGCTGACATCTTCCCACTGGCTATAGCGGCCGCTCTCGCTTTCGCGAATGACCTCACCGAACCACCCAAACAGCATGACGAAGAACGCCAAAAACCCCGCCGCCACGATCATGGGCCCGGGCGTATATTCGTTAAGCCAGAGGGCGCCGCCACCAACGATGGCAAACAGGGAAATGGTGACTAAAACGGGCCAGCCACTGGATTCTGGGACGTAGTAATGCGCGTGGGCTTCGGACATAACGGCTCTCTATATTCAAAATAGTTTTTCGGATTCTTCCCTAGCGCCACCGAAAGTTAGGTTTTCGGTGCGTCCCCTGCTGCCGAACCCTGTTGGGCGTTCGGCGGTGCCTCAAAGAAGGTGTACGACAACGTCACCGTCTCGATGTCAGCCGGCAGTTTGGGATCAATAATAAACCGCACTGGCATGGCTTTTTTCTCGCCTCCGGCCAGCGGCTGCCGGCTGAAACAAAAACATTCTGTCTTGCTGAAGTAGCGCCCAGCCTTGTTGGGCGCCACGCTTGGCACCGCTTGCCCAACTAGCGTCTGAGTCGCGCGATTGCCCACTTCAAATTCCACCTGGGTGATTACCCCAGGACGCACCCGCACGCTACTCGTTACGGCACGAAAATCCCACGGCAAACCGACACCTACGTTGGTGACAAACTCTACCGTGATTTCGCGGGACGCATCCGGCACCAGCAAGGCCGCTTGAGCCGGCGCTAGCCGCCCCGTTTTACCGTTGGTACCCGTGATTTCACAAAACACGTTATACAGCGGCACCAAGCTATAGCCAAAGGCAAACATCAGCGCCGTGATCCCTAGCAATTGGAGCACCAAGCGGTTGTTGGCTTGTTTAAGCGGCGGAGTGTCCATGGCTTAAAATCGGCTCAGAACAAAGACAACATAAAAACACAAGGCCATCGCGGCCAGCAGGATCGCCGTCACGACAACCCTCCTGCTGGGCGGGGTGGGTGCCACCTGGGGCACGCTTAGCGCATGCCGCCTTCGATGGTGGCCGGATCAGGCGGCACCGAGAACGAGTGGAAAGGCGGCGGCGAAGGCAGCGTCCACTCCAACCCATGCGCACCTTCCCAAACCTGCGCGGTGGCTTTCACGCCGCCGCGGGCACACTTAATGATGCAGATCACGAAGAGCAGTTGCGAGGCACCAAACACCAGACCGCCAATACTAGACACCATGTTCCAGTCGGCAAACTGAACTGAGTAGTCCGGGATGCGGCGTGGCATGCCGGCCAAGCCCAGAAAATGCTGCGGGAAAAAGAGCACGTTCACCGAAATAGTGGACAACCAAAAGTGCAGTTTGCCCAAGCTCTCGTCGTACATGTGCCCAGTCCATTTCGGCAGCCAGAAGTAAGTCCCGGCGATGATGGCGAAAATGGAGCCGGTGACCAGCACGTAATGAAAATGCGCCACCACGAAATACGTATCGTGGTATTGGAAATCCACGGGTGTTACGCCGAGCATCAGGCCCGAGAAGCCGCCAATGGTGAACAGCACCACAAAGGCGATGGCGAACAGCATGGGCGTCTCGAAGGTCATAGAGCCCTGCCACATGGTGGCCACCCAATTGAACACCTTCACCCCGGTGGGGATGGCGATGAGCACTGTGGCGTACATGAAAAACAGCTCGCCGGCGAGCGGCATGCCCACCGTAAACATGTGATGCGCCCACACGATAAACGACAGAAAAGCGATAGACGC
Source organism: Klebsiella pneumoniae (assembly GCA_945862315.1). Taxonomy (GTDB): domain Bacteria; phylum Pseudomonadota; class Gammaproteobacteria. The sequence continues at coordinate 40,878 of CAMAXW010000024.1, read as the reverse complement.
GGACGCGTAGACCATCGAGCTGTAGCCAAACAAGGGCTTGCGCGCGAAGGTTGGGATGATGGACGAGGCAATACCGAAAGCCGGTAGGATGAGGATGTACACCTCAGGGTGACCGAAGAACCAGAAAATATGCTGGAACATCACCGGATCACCACCACCAGCGGCGCTAAAGAACGAGGTGCCGAAAAATTTGTCCGTGAGCAGCATGGTGACGGCACCGGCGAGCACCGGCATGGCCGCGATTAACAAAAACGCGGTGATGATCCACGTCCACACAAACAGCGGCAGTTTCATCAGCGTCATGCCGGGTGCGCGCAGATTAAAGACGGTCGCAATGATGTTGATGGCACCGGCGATAGAGGAGGCGCCCATCAAATGCACCGCGAAGATGAGGAACGGAAACGCATCGCCGGTCTGGAGTACCAACGGCGGATACATGGTCCAGCCACCGGCGGGCGCGCCGCCCGGCATGAACAAAGTACTGAGCAGTAAGGTGAAGGCAAACGGGAGTATCCAAAAACTCCAGTTGTTGAGTCGCGGGAGCGCCATATCCGGTGCCCCGATCATCAAGGGCACCAACCAGTTAGCAAAGCCGGTCCACGCCGGCATGACCGCGCCGAAGATCATGATCAGCGCATGCATGGTGACCATGGAATTGTAGAACTGCGGATTGATGAACTGCAGACCCGGCTGGAAAAGTTCCAGACGGATAATCATTGCCATCGCGCCGCCAATGAAAAACATGACCAAAGAGAACACCAGATAGAGGGTGCCGATATCTTTGTGATTGGTCGTGGTCAGCCAGCGCTTCATGCCGCCGGGCCGGTAACCGTGGTGGGCATCGTCATGTGCCATTGCATCGCTCATGGGCTTAGGTCCTCAACTTATTCAAAACTAATTTTTTAGGTGCCGACCCCTGGGGGTCTTAGCGAGTAGTGGCGAGGCCTTGGTTGCCTGAGTCGAGGGCGGCCGTTTTAGGCTTTTGCGCCGCCTTTTGTTGGTCTAGCCACACCAGATATTCCGCTTCGGGCAGCGCGCGCACGACGATCGGCATGAAGCCATGGTCCTTGCCGCAGAGTTCTGTGCACTGTCCCCGATAAACGCCCGGCTCTTTGATGAGCGCCCATGACTCATTGATGTAGCCAGGAATGGCGTCGCGTTTCCAACCCAGTGCGGGCACCCACCAAGCGTGGATGACGTCTGAGGCAGTCGTGAGAAAGCGGATTTTTCGGCCCACCGGGAGCACGAGTTCGTGGTCCACTTCGAGGAGGTAGTTTTCGACCGTGCGCGGATCAATGCCGGAATTAAGCTGCCGGGCAATGTTGCTGGTATTGGCCAAGCCGCTGTAGAAAAACACGTCCTGGTTGACGTAGTCGTAGCGCCAGCGCCACTGGAGCCCCGTCACTTTGATGGTCATCTCGGATTTGGAGACGTCCTCCATCATGATCAAGGCCTTCGTGGCAGGCACCGCCATCACCACCAGAATGACGGCCGGCACGGCCGTCCAAAGAAATTCCACCAGGGTGTTTTCGTGCCATTGAGCAGCCACGGCACCTTTGGATTTTCGAAATTTGATGATGGAGTAAAAAATTGCTCCAAAAACGCCCACGCCCGTGATGATGCACACCCACAAAATGAGCATATGCAATTCGTAGACTGTTTCGCTGTAGGGCGTCACGCCACGGGTGAGATTTAAGTTACCCCATTCGGCGTGCGCCAACAGCGGCGCCAGCGCCAGTGCGGCGGTTAGTCCGCGCAGGAGCGGTCGAATTTTAACGGTCTTCATGTCTCAGTTCCCTGTATCTCAAAACGAAATCTGTGGCGCGAGCAGGCGGGACCGAGCAGCGAGTCGGTCCCAACGGTTAGCGTCAATTATGGCCGGAATCTTGCGGCGCATTCTAGCGACTTTTCGCCAGAGCGCTAATCAAGGCTGTCGCCAATAGTTTGCGCTCACCGTCGGTGAGGAAATCGCCGAGTACCGTGGCTTGTCCATGCGAGCGCAGGCACAGGCTGGTGGGGCGCCAACCGACCCCCGGCGCAAGTTCGACGCGGACCCACAGGGGGTCGAATTCCCGCTGCTCGGTGGGGGTATGTCGACCTTTGCGTACCACCAGTTGGGTGGTGGAGAGTTCGATCACCTCACGCCACGCGCCTTGCCAAAAAACATAATAGAAGGCTGCCCACAGCAGGCCGACCTCCAGACCGGCAAAGGGCAGCACAAAAGGCACGCCCAGCGCCAAAAACAGGAGGCCGCTCGCCAAGGGGATGATGGACATGACGCACAGCCAAAGGCGCGCTTGCGGCCAGGTCAGCGAGCGAGTGGGCGCTAGCACCCACAACACGGGGTTTTTTGCGCCATCCATATGGGTTTCAACCATCTTGTTAGACCTTTTGCGGGCTGGGCCGTACTCAGTGTTTTACGACGGCACGCGGTTTCCGGTTTCAACCATTTGGCTAGACCTGGTGCGCGCGTGCCCGCGATGTCGCCAATAAGGTGCAGAGACTTTCCAAATGCGCGCCGGCGCACGGCGTATCGCCGCCGCCCCACGGCAGCGTGCCCAGCAAAGGCGCAGCAATTCGCGCTTCTAGCGCCGCCACAGTGGCCTGCGCGTAAGGGTATGTGGGATCCACCATGTTGGCGACCCAGCCGAGCAGTTCGCAGCCGTCAGCCAAAATGGCGCGCGCGGTGAGGAGCGTGTGATTGAGTGCGCCCAAGCGGATACCGGCGATAAGAAGGACCGGGAGGCCGAGATGTTTCACCAAGTCGCACAGCATTTGCTGGTCGTTCAGGGGCAGACACCAACCACCCACCCCTTCGACCAGCAGCACTTGTGCTTGGGACTGCGCGCGCCGGTAAGCGTGTTCAATCAGCGCCAAATTAATGTGGGCACCGGCTAATTCGGCGGCCAAATGGGGTGCCGTCGGCGCTTCAAAAGCATAAGGGTTGATGACCTCTAGCGGGAGTCGAACGCTGGAGGCGCGGCGCAGCAGCGCCACGTCTTCGTTGATGGTCTCCTCATCGTAGCGACCTAACCCGGCCGCGAGGGGCTTGAGGGCCGCGACCTGTAAATGGCGCGCAGCCAAGCCTTCGAGCAACGCGACCGTCACGAAGGTTTTGCCGATACCCGTATCGGTGCCTGTGACAAAACAATCCATGGTTAACGTCGGGTTAGCCGGCTCAGCGGAAATACCGTCGAGCCGTCTTGGGGGCGCGCATTAACCGCCGCCCAGCCGTGGCCGAAAACCAATTCGTAGGTGGCGGGCAGAACGCCCTCGCGGCGGTAGGGCTCGTAGGCGGCGCGCAATTGTGCCAAGGCGCCCCGCCCCCCCAAGGTGCGCTGGCGAGCGCTCAAACTGTTGTGAGCACCAATGCCTTTGAGGTCCCGCATGAGGGCGGTGACATCGTCATAAGTGGCCGTGAGGTCTTCGCGTTCCAACACGGGGCTCGAGAAACCCGCGCGAATGAGGATGTCGCCGACCTCGTGCATGTCTTTAAACCGATTAACGTGCGGGCGCTCATCGATGGTTGCGTAGGCTGCGCGCAGTTCGTGCAGGGTGTCGGGGCCTAGCGAGGAAAACAGTAACAGCCCGCCGGGCGTCAAGACCCGACGACATTCTCGAAAAGCGCTCTCCAGGTCTTCGCACCACTGGAAGGTTAAACTCGAGACCACAACATCTACGCTGGCATCGGGGAAGGGCAGCGCCGTCGCGTCAGCACAGACAAAGCGTTGCGAGGACAACCAGCGTCGTTGGCGACGGGCCTCTAGGAGCATAGTGGGCGCGAGATCGACCAGGACAATGCGGGCCTTCGTGTAACGGCGCTCGAGCGCACGCGCGCAGTAGCCCGTGCCGGCCCCGAGATCTAATACGGTCGTTGGTGCGAGCCGAATCCAATCCAAACGATCGAGAAGCCGGTTTGCCACTTCACGCTGAATCACAGCATGGCGATCGTAGGTCGCCGCCGCGCTGCCAAAAGAGCGCCGAATAGCCTGTTTGTCGAGTTCGAGTGTCACGGGTGCCGCATCCAAACGACTAGGCGGCCAAGGCGCGCGGGAGTGCCGCCACTAAAGCGGCGATGTCGGCCTGCGTGTGGGCTGCCGACAGGCAAATGCGCAAGCGCGAAGTGCCCTTGGGTACCGTGGGTGGACGCACAGCGCGCACATAAAAGCCCTGCTCTCGCAGGCTGGCGGCCGCTCGCAGTGCGGTTTCTTCGGCGCCCAAAATAATCGGCTGAATGGGCGTGGTGGAAAGCGATCCGACAATCCCTGCTGCCGCCAGTGCTTGTTTGAAATACCGCGTGTTGGCGGCAAGTTGGTCCACCAGCGCACTGCTTTCGCTGAGGATCTGGAGCGCTGCGGTGCTGGCGGCGGCCAGTGCCGGCGGCATTGCGGTATCGTAAATAAAAGGGCGGGCCCGCTGGAGCAGGGTTTCGATGAGGTCATCGCGACCCACCACCGCGGCACCGACACTACCCAAGGCTTTGCCAAACGTCACGACCAGCAGCGGGGCCGCCGCCTGCGAAACGCCCTCCTGCGCCAAGAGGCCGCGCCCGTGCCCCAGCACGCCAAAACCGTGGGCGTCGTCGCAAACCAACAGGGCCGCATGGTCGTGTGCCAGTTGGGCCAACGCCGCCACGGGGGCAATATCGCCGTCCATACTAAAAACCGTGTCGGTGAGAATAAGGCGATTGCTCGCCGTGGAAACGCGCAGTTGCCGTTCCAAGTCTGCCATATCGGCATGGCGATAACGGCGAGAATGGGCGCCGCTGAGGCTGACGCCGTCAATTAAGGAGGCGTGGTTAAGGCGGTCGTGAAAAACCTCGCTGTGGCGATTCGCAAAAGTAGCGACAGTCCCTAAATTGGCCAAATAACCTGAAGAAAACAGCAACGCGCGGTCACGCCCTAGGAATTTTGCCAGGGTTACGCTGAGTTCCTCGTGGGCCTCGGTCCAGCCAGACAACAGGCCAGCCGCGCCTGCACCGACTCCATAACGGCCTAGGGCGAGGGTGGTGGCTTTGAGGAGTCGCGCATCGTTCGCCAGTCCCAGATAGTCGTTGCTGCAGAAATTCAGCAACTCCACACCATCGATGACGACTCTGGCGCCCTGCGGCCCCGTGCGCGGCTCGAGGTGGCGGCGCTGTGCTGACGGCACGGCAAGAGCCTGCGTGAGATGCTGCGCCGGCCGCGCGGTAGCAGCAGGTGCGTTCAAGCAGTGCCTGCCATAGCCCGGATACCGAGTTTCAAAAAAAGCTCACGGTCTTCATTTTGTTGAGGATTAGGCGTAGTGAGTAACTGCTCACCGTAAAAAATGGAGTTCGCGCCTGCGAAATAAGCGAGGGCTTGGCCCGCTTCGCCAAGTTCCCGACGGCCCGCGGAGAGTCGCACGAAGGCGTTCGGCATCATGATGCGGGCGGCAGCGATCGTCCGCACCACATCAAAACAATCGACGGGCGCGACCTCTGCCAGTGGCGTGCCTTCGACCCGCACCAGTTGATTGATGGGCACGCTTTCAGGCGGGGTAGGTAGGTTGGCCAATTGGCACAACAAGCCCGCGCGGTCTTGCAGGGTTTCGCCCAAGCCGACGATGCCACCACAACAAACATTGATGCCGGCGTCGCGCACAGCATCTAGGGTTTCCAGGCGATCGTTGTAGGTGCGGGTGGTGATGACGTTGCCGTAGTGCTCGGGCGAGGTGTCGAGATTGTGGTTGTAATAATCTAGCCCGGCGGTTTTGAGCCGGTCGGCCTGTTTGGGCTTGAGCATCCCGAGGGTGACGCAGGTCTCGAGGCCTAGGTCTTTTACCGCGCTCACCAACTGTGCCACCTGCTCCACTTCCCGATCTTTGGGCGAGCGCCAAGCCGCACCCATGCAAAAGCGGGTAGCGCCCGCCGCTTTAGCTTGGAGGGCAGCGGCAATAACGGCGTCTACGGTCATTAAGCCGGTGGTTTCGAGGCCAGTATCGTAGCGAGCACTTTGTGGGCAATAGGCGCAGTCTTCGGGGCAACCGCCACTTTTGATATTGAGCAGGGTGCTGAGTTGCACTTCGTTGACGTCGAAGTGCTGGCGATGCACTTGGTGCGCCTGATAGAGCAAGTCGTTAAACGGCAGCTGCAAGAGGGCTAAAGCGGCGTCCAGCGGCCAGCGAGTCGCCGCCAAAGTAACCAGAGCAACAGGGGCTTGTTCAACAATGTCTAACATGTAAATTACTCAAGATGGTTCGTAAAAATGCTGAAAAGGAGTTCAGCCCATGGCACATTTTTGCCGCTTGCTGTCTAGGTTATGGGAAGCATGGAAGCTAGACAACTGGTGGAAAAACGTTCGTTTTGAGGCGACGGGCCTCGCCCGCTGCTTACTGTGTCTTGGCCCGGTCAAAGGGCGGAGGCTTTGCTCGGGTTGTGAACGAGATTTACCTTGGCGGGGCCTGCAGATCCGTTTAAGCGGCCGTAACCAGACCCAGCGCTTTGCCAGCTTCTCCTACACCTTCCCGATACGCCAACTGATAGCGCAGGCAAAATTTTCGGACCGCGTGGGGATTGCAACGCTGTTGGGCGGCTTAATGGGGGAACACCCACCGCAGGTTGATCTCACCGGGTTTGTCGTTTGTGCCGTGCCCATCGCCTACGTTCGGCATCTGACGCGAGGCTACAATCAAGCGTTCCTGCTTGCCCGACCGCTAGCACGCCAGCTGGGTCTTGCCTTGTTGCCGACCGCGAGCCTGCGGCGCGTGCATACCAAGCCCCAACGACAACTGGGGCGGCGAGCGCGCTACCGCAATTTGCGGGGCGCTTTTCACGCATCAGCGGCAGTTGCGGGGCAAAAAATACTCCTCATCGACGACGTCCTAACCACCGGCGCGACGTTTTATTGTGCCAGCCGCGCGTTGTTCAGCGCGGGCGCCATCGAGGTCGTTGCTTGGGCTTGCGCGAGCGTTGACTGAGTTTAAATATCCACATTGGTGACACTTAACGCGTGCCGCTCGATGAACTCCCGACGGGGCTCCACTTGGTCACCCATCAGGGTGGCGAAGATTTGGTCGGCTCCGACGACGTCTTCAACCTTCACTTGGACGAGATTTCGAGTGGCGACGTCCATCGTGGTTTCCCACAGTTGGTCTGGGTTCATTTCGCCTAAGCCTTTGTATCGTTGGATACTTAGGCTTTTCCGAGCATCCTCCGTGAGCGTATCCAAAGCGCGGCGCAGGGAGTTGGCCGTGAAGGTTTTTTGGTCTCGATGGACCGTGCACTTGGCGTGCTCCGAATCAATAGTGGCGCTGAGTTGGATCAACTGGCGATACTCGGCCGAGAAAAAGAACGCACGGTCGAACACCGCTTTGCACTCAATGCCGCGAACTTTCATGCGCAGACGCGCAGTCCAATGCACTGAATCGCTGTACTCGATGGTCACGCTTTGGTTAGACGCATCTTTCAGCACGCTAAGGGCCTGTTTTAACTCGACCACCCACTGCTCTAGATAGATGCCTTCCGCGACATCTGGCACGGCAAACGGGGCGGCTTGGCGTACGACTTCTAATAAGCTGGCGTCGTATCGGCGCGCAAGACGTTCCGATAAACGCATTAACATCAAATGGTTAGCGCCAGCCTCCACGAGCTCCTGGCGGGTTAGGCTGATCCCTTCGCGCTCGACAGTGACGTCCTGAAGGGCGAGCTCGGATAAGTAATTTTCAAAGTCCTGTTGGTCTTTAATATAGCGTTCTTGCTTGCCCCGCTTCACTTTGTACAGCGGCGGCTGAGCGATGTAGATGTGTCCACGGGTCAGCAGTTCATTCATTTCACGATAAAAAAACGTGAGGAGAAGCGTGCGGATGTGGGAACCGTCTACATCGGCGTCGGTCATGATAATAATACGATGGTAGCGGAGCTTGTCTGCGTTGAAGTTTTCTTCGGGGCTGAGTTTATAACCGATGCCGCAACCTAAAGCGGTGATCAGGGTGCCGACTTCGGCGGACCCGATCATGCGCTCGAAGGTCGTTTTTTCGACGTTTAGAATTTTTCCTTTGAGGGGCAGGATCGCCTGATAGCGCCGGTCCCGACCCTGTTTTGCCGAACCGCCGGCAGAGTCGCCCTCGACGATGAAAAGTTCTGAGCGCGCGGGGTCTTTCTCCTGGCAATCCGCTAATTTGCCGGGCAAACCGGCAATATCTAAATTACTTTTGCGACGCACAAGTTCGCGGGCGCGGCGTGCGGCTTCGCGACCTTTGGCGGCATCGACAATTTTGGCGGCGATAGCTTTCGCTTCGGCAGGGTGTTCGAGTAAGAACGTGGACAGATAATCCACGGTGACCGTCTCGACGATATTTTTAACTTCGCTGGAAACCAGCTTGTCTTTGGTTTGTGATGAGAATTTGGGGTCCGGAACCTTGACCGAGACAACAGCGGTCAGCCCTTCGCGGACGTCTTCGCCCGTTACATCGAGCTTCTCTTTATTACGGCCCAGAATGCCTTCTTTATTCAAGAAGTTGTTCAAGGTACGGGTTAAACCGGCGCGGAAACCCGCTAAGTGGGTGCCGCCATCTTTTTGAGGAATGTTATTGGTGTAACAAAAAACATTCTGTTCTTGGTAGGAGTCGTTCCACTGCAAGGAGAGTTCAACTTGCACATCTTCACGTGTCATGCAGACATGCAAAATGGTGTTGTGCAAGGGTGTACGAGCACGGTGCAAATGCGCAATAAAGGCTCGAATGCCACCGGTGTATTCAAAAACTTCGTGCTTGGCGCTGCGATCATCCCAGAGATGGATCACGAGGCCACCGTTCAAAAAAGCCAGTTCGCGCAGACGGCTGGCTAGGATATCGAAATGAAAGTCGATATTTTTGAAGATCTTATCGCTGGGCGAAAAGGTGACGGCAGTCCCGGTACGCAGTGAATTACCGATACTGGCCAGCGGGGCTGTAGGGTTGCCTTCGCGGTACTCTTGGTACCAAACGTGGCCGTCTCGGTGAATAGTGAGCAGGAGCTGGGCAGACAGGGCGTTAACGACGGAGACGCCAACACCGTGGAGACCGCCGGAAATTTTGTAAGAGTTATCGTCAAATTTTCCGCCCGAATGTAGCGTTGTCATGATGACTTCGGCTGCGGACATGCCCTCTTCTTGGTGCATGTCGACCGGAATACCCCGTCCGTTGTCTTCGACGCTCACCGATTGGTCGGAAAGGATTCGGACCGTGATTTCGGTGCAGTGACCAGCGAGGGCTTCGTCGACGCAGTTATCCACCACTTCAAAAACCATGTGGTGCAAGCCGGAGCCGTCATCGGTGTCACCGATGTACATCCCAGGACGAGTGCGAACCGCATCTAGGCCTTTGAGAACTTTAATGTTGGATGAATTGTATGTCGCCATTAGTTATGGGTTCCTCTTGGTTTATCCGCACTCAAAACACCCTGTTCCACGTGGAACAAAGTCAGACTAAGGTTGCCTAGATCCGCTGGGACTTGGTCGAAATCGATGGCCGTCACGAACGCCTGCCGACCCGGCTTTAAAAGCATGGGCAGCACAATGGCGCGTGATCGACTATCGAGCTCGGCCGCGATGTCATCTACCAACAGAATAGGCGTCGGCCTTCCGTGTTCCTCCAGATAAGCCAACTGCGCCTCCACGAGTAAGCACGTCAGGAGTTTCGCTTGCCCGCGCGAGACAGCGTTGCGCGCCAGGCGTTCATCTGCCAGCACCTTAAGCTCCGCCCGATGGGGCCCGATCGTCGTGCTCTTAACCAGCAACTCTCTCTGACGGTTCTCTTTTAACGCTTCGCGCAGCGTTTGGTCCGCTCTCCAGCCAGACCGGTATGCCAAACCAACCGTTCCCAGTTCCAAAATCTGGTGGCGTTCAGCGAGCCAGCCGTTGAGATGCGCCACGCAGCCCAACCGGCTGTTATTGAGGGATTCGCCAGCCGCCAGAAATTCCTCATCCCAGAACTCAAATTCAGCGGGCCGCTGGCCGGCCTTTAACAGTTCGTTTCTTTGTTGTACGGCACGATGAAAACGCTTATAGGTTTCTAAATAAAGTGGTTCCACGTGGAACAACACCCGATCCAGCAAAGCTCGCCTTTGCGCTGGCGTGTCATCAAGCAGCTGAAACAACCGTGCGTGCAACGGCAATACCGTGACGTGCCGAGACAGTACCGACGCCGAACGCACGCTCTCCCCGTCAACCCGACAATGCGTGGTTGCGCCAGTTTTTTCTACACCCAAAGACGCTCGCACCCCATCGGGGTTTCTGATGTGGCCTCCAACAATGGATTTTTCTTGCCCTCGCCGGATAAAGTCCGATGCCGTAGAACCCGTAAACGAGCGACCCGTTGCTAGCAAATGAATAGCATCTAAAAAACTCGTCTTACCACTGCCGTTCGGCCCAATAATCACGTTCAAGTTATTCGAAAACGCCATTTCCAGCGCAGCAATGTTTCGAAAATCCTCCACCCAGAGGCGTTCAAGCGTAGCCATAGACTCTCTGCGACCTAGCGAAGTCCTTCAAAGCCTCATTGGCATGATGACGTACTTAGTGCGTTCGTCATCCGGGTCAAACAGAACGGCACTGCTATTGGCATCTGAGAGTTCAATTTTGACCAATTTCGAACGCAAAACGCCCATCACATCTAAAAGGTACGACACGTTGAATCCAATCTCTAGTTCGTCGCCAGCGTAGTCGACGGCTACATCTTCTTCCGCTTCTTCCTGCTCAGAGTTATTGATCGCGGCACGCAAGAGCCCATTCGATAAAAACAACCGGACTCCCCGATATTTTTCGTTCGAAAGTATCGATGTTCTACCAAAAGCCGATTTCAAAGCCTCCCTGTCAGCGATCACCGAGCGATCGCCCTTTTGGGGGATAACTCTTTGATAGTCCGGAAACTTCCCATCAATTAGCTTGGTCGTAATCGATTGCGCCAGCGTGGTTACTTTTAAGTGATTGTCGCTAACAGCCACCATCACATCGCCATCGATATGCGCCAACATCCGCTGAATTTCCTGCACCCCTTTCCTGGGGACAATCAACTGCACTGGCGCCGGCAGCGGAATCTCTAAGGTTCTTTCGCTTAACGCTAAACGATGCCCATCGGTGGCGACCGCACGCAGCCCACTACTGCTAATTTCCATCAGCAGGCCATTTAAGTAATAACGAACGTCTTGGTGGGCCATCGCAAATTGCGTGCTCACGATGAGCTCAAGCAGACTAGCGGCTGGCACGCTGAACTCACTATTCGGGGGGAAATTACCCACCGCTGGAAACTCTGCTGCCGGCAGGGTACCTAGCGTGAAACGGCTACGGCCCGACTGTACTCGGGCCTTAGCGTCAGACACTTCTATTTGCAACACCGCGTCTACGGGCAAACTGCGGCAGATATCCAAGAGCTTTTTAGCGGGCAAGGTCGTCGTGCCTTCACGAGAACCCTCCACCGAGCAACTAATGGCAACTTCGACCTCCATATCAGTTGCCACCAAATGCACTTGGTTGCCCGTCGAGGTCATCAGAACGTTAGCCAAAATTGGCGTGCTTGAACGCCGCTCAACGACATTACTGGCGGACTGTAAGGCGGGTAAGAGCGTTTCTCTGGTAACTGTTATCTTCATTTACTCATACACATTACTTATGGTTATAAGAGCAGGACTTTCACTGGAAGTTTCTTTTTTTTCTTTACTAATCAGTAATTTACTAATTATTTTTAAACTCAAGAAGCTGTGGATAACTCTCTTCGACGCCACCCCGTTGCCAGAACCGTGTGCAGGCTTTACAAAAAGCTAACGGGTAATCCACAGCTTGGACCCCTAGTTAGTGAGGATTCTCTCAATATTGACAAAATCTTCATTTAAACGGTCTTCGATTTTTCGCAACTCGGCAATTTTGCGACAAGCGTGGATGACGGTCGTGTGATCGCGGCCACCGAAAGCATCCCCAATCTCCGGCAAGCTGTGGTTGGTCAGTTCCTTAGCCAGTGTCATAGCGAGTTGGCGAGGCCTTGCAACGGATCGATTACGCCGTTTTGAGAGCAAATCAGCGACGCGCATTTTATAGTATTCAGCAACGGTCTTCTGAATGTTTTCAATGCTTACCTGTTTGTCCTGCAGCGCCAACAGATCCTTGAGCGCATCTTTGGCAAACTCCAGTGTGATATCGCGCTGGCCGGCAAAATTGGACTTTGCTATCACTCGGTGCAACGCACCTTCTAGTTCGCGAATGTTCGATTTAAAACGCTTTCCAATAAAAAACGCGACTTCATGCGGCAAACGAATGGTGGTTGCCTCGGCTTTACTGAGCAAAATAGCGACTCTTGTCTCTAGCTCCGGGGGCTCAATGGCAACCGTTAACCCCCAACCAAACCGCGACTTCAGCCGGTCCTCTACCCCGGTCACTTCTTTCGGGTAGCGATCGCAGGTCAAAATGATTTGCTGCTGACTCTCGAGCAACGCATTAAACGTGTGGAAAAGCTCCTCTTGCGAGCGCTCTTTGCCTGCAAAAAACTGGATATCGTCGATCAACAGGGCATCGACGGACCGGTAGTACTTTTTAAATTCGTTGATGGTGTTGTGCTGTAACGCACGCACCATATCCCCAACAAACCGTTCTGAGTGCAGGTAAGCCACTTTGGCGTTTGGACGATGCAATAAAATGTGATTACCCACCGCGTGCATGAGGTGGGTTTTTCCCAAGCCAACCCCACCGCAGATAAACAGCGGGTTGTAGGATTTCCCCGGGTTTTCCCCTACTTGTATGGATGCGGCGCGTGCCAGCTGGTTAGATTTTCCCTCGATAAAGTTATCGAACGAGAAGTCTTTTCTGACCGTCGTTATCGCACGTTTTCGGGGTCGCGTCGGCGCTTCAGGCTCCGTGGACGCAACATTGGGAGTCTGGGTGGCCATCTCGGGCACAGCAGACTGTTGGAGCACCACCATCTGCACGGGCGTTGCGCCGCTACTCTCCTGGGCCACGAAGTCGACAATCCGCGGCCAATATTTGTCACGCACCCAATCCAGCACAAAACGGTTAGGCGCACCCAGTTGTAACTGCCCATTGGTGTCGTTGGCTGCGAGGGGTCGAATCCACGTGTTGTACTGTTGCGACGTCAATTCCGCTGCCAGTCTGGCCAGGCAGCGCTGCCATAAGTCACTCATGTTGGGGTTTGTCCAGAACTAACGGCGGACGGGTGAGTTTATACCCCCCGTTACAGCCTGACCACGCGCGTCATAGCTTGGATAACCGGTTTTATTTGACACCAAATGTCCGTGGCTCGTACCATCGGCCGCCAGTAAAGCCGTGCGCCCTTAACCTTCCCCAACACGGCCTCGCGACGAGCAGAGACAAAGCACATGAAACGTACCTACCAGCCCAGCAAATTAAAACGCGCCCGCGCCCATGGTTTCCGCGCCCGTATGAGAACCCGTGGGGGCCGAAATGTCATCCGCGCTCGCCGCGCTAAGGGTCGGCAGCGCCTTACACAAGTCTGAACAATCTATCTAGCCGCTTTACGCAGGACCAGCGCCTGCGGGTTGCGGCAGAATTCGCTGTGTTGTTTCGCCTAGGCACTCGCGCGTCAGACTCCTATTTCACGGTGATAGCCCACCCTAACGCGCTCGGTCATGCTCGGTTGGGTATTGCTGTCAGCAAGAAAGTATCGCGGCGTGCGGTGGACCGCAATCGCCTAAAACGCCTCCTTCGAGAAAGCTTTCGCCAGTCAGCAGTGCGCGTGGTGGCTTTAGATATCGTGGTGTTGGCCAAGCCGACGAGCGCGCTAGCTAACCGCCGGGCGCTATCCACCGCTCTCGATAAACGCTGGCAATCCTTGGTCTTTTTCGCCCAACAATTTTCAACCCCAATATAAAGCACGCTCGGATGACTATTGAAAACGTACGGTTAATTCTGGTTGTCGTTCTGAGCTTTATGGCGATGTTGCTCTGGGACGCCTGGCAACGCGACTACGGCAAAGTCCCGACTCCAATCGCTGAAGTTGCGCCAACGCTGCCGTCCGTGCGGGCTACCGACAGTCCGCCATTACCCGCAGTAGCGGCAGCACCCGTGGCACCCCCCGTTGCACCTACCGCACCCCCGACCGCCTTAGCCTCACCGCCAAGCCAGCAGCCCATTCTGGTGGAGACGGACGTATTTTCTCTAGAAATTAACCCGGCCGGTGGTACTTTCCAAAAACTAAAACTCCGAAAATTCCCCGAATCTGTTGCCGACAAAAAAAGGCTATTCGCGCTGCTTGATCAAAGCGCCACCCGCGATTTCATCGCCCAAAGTGGCCTCAAAAGCGCGGGCGAAAGCGCGGACCATTACGCGAAATTTCAGGTCGAGAGCCATTCCTACACCCTATCGCAGGACGCACAAAATCTTGAAGTGCCGCTGTCTTGGGAGTCTTCGACGGGAGTTCGAGTCACCAAGATTCTGGGGTTTAAGCGCGGCAGCTACGAAGTCACCGAGCGTTTCGAAGTTGAAAACACCAGCAGCGCGCCCTGGAAATTTCACCATTACCAGCAACTACAGCAAGTCGTAGTACCCATCGGTCACCAATTAGTCCCCACTTTCACCGGTGTTGCGCTGTCGTCACCGGTAAGCCGTTACGAGAAATTTGATTATGAGAATCTGGCAGAAGAACCGTTAGACCGAACTGCCGCCGGTGGTTGGTTGGCCATGGTGGAGCACTATTTTGTCGTAGCGTTACTGCCTGCTGCGGCAACCCAGCAGCACTATTATTCGTTCGTCATTGGTGCCGATCGCTACGTGCTGGGCTACTACGGGCCGGAAACCGAGTTGGCGCCTAACGCCAGTGTGTCGATTGACTCGCGACTGTACCTAGGTCCGAAACTACAAGAGGTATTGCCTAGCGTCGCGCCGGGACTTGAATTAACGGTCGACTACGGCGTGCTTTGGTTCATTGCGAAGGGCTTGTTTTGGACTCTGAATGAACTGAATTTGCTGTTCGGTAACTGGGGCTGGTCGATTGTCGTCCTGACCCTCCTGATCAAGCTGGCCTTCTATCCGTTGTCGGCCGCGGGCTATCGCTCCATGGCGAGGATGCGCGTGGTTCAACCGCGACTCATGCAGCTGCGCGAGCGCTACGCCGACGACAAAGCCCGCATGAATCAAGGGATGATGGAACTCTATAAGCAGGAGAAAATTAATCCGCTGGGTGGTTGTTTACCGATCCTGGTGCAAATCCCCGTGTTCATTTCTCTGTATTGGATGATTCTCGAAAGTGTCGAGCTTCGCCAAGCACCTTTCATATTCTGGATTCACGATCTCTCGATCAAAGATCCTTTCTATGTGCTGCCAGTACTGATGCTGATCAGCATGTGGATGCAGACGCGTATGAACCCCACGCCGCCGGATCCTATCCAAGCGAAAGTGATGCAAATCATGCCGCTGGCTTTTGGTGTTTTCTTTGCTTTTTTCCCCGCTGGTTTA
Source organism: Klebsiella pneumoniae (assembly GCA_945862315.1). Lineage (GTDB taxonomy): Bacteria > Pseudomonadota > Gammaproteobacteria. The sequence continues at coordinate 25,465 of CAMAXW010000024.1, read as the reverse complement.
GTGCTTTATTGGTTTGTTAACAACGTGCTGTCCATTTCTCAGCAGTATTATGTCACCTGTCAAATAGAAGCTGCCGCCGCCGCTAAGCCAAGCCGCCCCTAAATATTACGCAAAAACGTGGCTGTCGAATCCCAGACCATCGCCGCTATCTCTACCGCGCCCGGTCGAGGGGCCGTGGGAATCGTGCGGGTGTCTGGCACAGATGCCGGCCAAATTGTGACCTGTCTGGCCGGCCTTCTGCCCTTGCCGCGAGTGGCGACGCTGCGCACTTTGCGCAGCGCGGCGGGCGATCTGATTGACCAAGGTTTATGTCTTTTTTTCCCAGCCCCAGCCTCCTACACCGGTGAGGACATGCTGGAACTGCAGGTTCACGGTGGACCGGCGGTGTTACGCGAATTGCTAAATGCCTGCTGTGCGGCTGGCGCACGTCAAGCACGCCCTGGCGAGTTCACGGAACGGGCTTTCCTCAATGGGAAACTCGATCTTTTGCAGGCCGAAGCGGTTGCCTCTTTGATTGAGAGTTCTAGCGCACAGGCCGCACGTGCTGCGGCGCGCGCTTGTGCTGGCGATTTCTCGCTGGCGGTTCAAGGGATCACTCAACAGCTCATCGAGCTGCGCGTGATACTCGAGGCCACGATCGATTTTTCGGACGAGATACCCGCCTTTTCGGCCGATGGACACACCGCCAAGGCGTTCGATAACCTGCAACAGGACCTGCAGCGGCTGCTGCAGAAAGCCTACGCTGGCGCGCGTTTAGCGGCAGGCGTGGAAGTGGCAATACTCGGATTACCTAACACCGGCAAGTCCACCTTGCTCAACCGGCTGTGCGGTGAAGACCGTGCGATTGTCACGCCGATTGCCGGCACCACGCGCGATGTCTTGAGCGTGGACGTGGACTTGGACGGCGTGCTGTTCCGCCTGCACGACACCGCGGGTTTACGCGATACAGCCGACCCCATTGAGCACGAAGGCGTGCGCCGCGCGCGTGCGCGTGCGCTCACCGCCGATCTCATCGTGCAAGTGCTCAGCGCCGAGGCGGCCGTGCTGGCTGATCCGCCGGAAATTAGTGCCGCACTCGCGCGTGGGCAGCCCGTGCTGCGGGTGATTAATAAACTGGATCTCGTCAACGGCACCGCGCGTTTCATTCCCAGTGCTACCGGGGGCGAGGTGTGGGTCTCCGCGTTGCTGGGGCAGGGACTCGAGCTGCTGCGTGCCGCCCTGCTGGAAGCGGCTGGGGTTGTGGATAGCGCGGAGGCGCCGTTTACGGCACGTGCTCGGCATGTGCGGGCTTTAGAAAAGACGGCGGAGGCCATCGTCGAGGCAGAAATTCAATGCCGAGATGGCGCCATAGAACTCGCCTGTGAGCACCTTCGCCTCGCGCATAACACGCTCGAGGAACTCACCGGCGTCTACACGACGGAAGATCTATTGGGCGCAATTTTCGCCACTTTCTGTATTGGAAAATAGCGCTCCCATGCGCTGGCTATCGGCCTATTCCGCGCCGCGTGCGGGCCTGCCATGACGCGCATCTTGTTCGTGACGCTGAGTAATATTGGCGATTTGGTGATGACCACGCCCACCTTAATCGCCTTACACGAGGCTTTCCCGACGGCCAAAATCGATATCGTGGGCGACCGACGTTCGAGTGATTTGTTAATCCACTGTCCCTTTATTGGCGATTTGTTTCACCGGGACAAATCCGCTGGCAATCGCGGCTTGTTGTCCTTGATCGGCACTCTCCGACGCCGGCGCTATGCTGCCGTTGTTGACCTCAGAACGGACTTTCTACCGTGGTTACTACACGCCCAGGCGCGGAGCTTACGGTGGTTGGCGGGGCCGGCTGGCGAGCACGCGGTGGAGCAACATTTCGCGGTCGGCGCGCGCTTGTTGAGCCGCGCCACGGCTATTCCGGCACCTTGTGTGTGGACTAACGAGGAGAGCCGCCGGCACGCACAAAGCTTGCTCCAGCGCGCGCCGGGACGGCGGTTGGTTATCGCCCCAGGGGCCAATTGGGCAGGCAAGTGTTGGCCGCTAGCCCATTATGTGGCGCTGGCTAATCTGCTGCAGAAGGACTTCGATAGCCTAGTGATTCTGGGCAGCGCCGCGGATCAAACGGCAGCGGCAATTTTGCACACCCAAACGGCGCTGCCGAGCATCGAGCTCGCGGGTCAAACCAGCCTGCTGCAAGCGGTGGCGGTATTGGAGCAGTGCCATGCCTTTGTTGGCAATGATTCGGGCTTGGGCCACATGGCGGCGGCCTGCCGCGTGCCGACACTCACGGTTTTTGGGCCCGGCCGCCCCGCTCGTTATCGCCCTTGGGGGGCGCGTGCGGCGATCGTGTGTGCGCCTGACGCCCAGCTTTTGGCGCTGGCGCCGGCCCAGGTCGCGGTGAGTTTGCGGGCACATCTCGCTGATCTCGCGGCGTGCGACCCCTGAGCCTCGCGGCTCAATATGCGCACACTGGGGTCATAAATCGTGGTGGGTCGCAATGTCTGAGCTGCCGATTTTTGTCATCAATCTGGCGCGCGATGAACAGCGTCGAGCGCATATGCAACAGCTGTTGCCGCAGTTGGGTCTCCGCGCCGAGTTCGTGCCGGGTGTTGATGGGCGCCAACTGAGTAGCGCGGACCGCAGCGCCTATCAGCCGGCACGCGCTTTGCGCGTCTACGGCGTACCGATGCTGGATACGGAAATAGCCTGCTATTTGAGTCATTACCGCCTGTGGCAACGCATGGTGCGCGAGGGCCTCAAGGTGGCTTTGATATTAGAAGACGACCTCGAGATTCGCCCGGATTTCCCCCAGCTGCTGGAGGAGTTGTTGGACGACCCCTCGCCGAGCTGGCTGGTGCTGCGTTTTGAGTCTCAGCGCAGCCGCGTGTTGAACCCGCAAAATCAAAAAGATCGGGGTAAACCGCTCAAAATTCTAGAAGCGGGCACGCTTTTCGAGCTCAATATCCATGTTTTAGGCGGCGGTGCTTATCTCATGCGCCAAGAAGGCGCACGTCGCTTACTGGACTACGGACGGCAAATTTTTATGCCGTTGGATCAAACCATGGACCGTTTCTGGGAAAACGGCATCGTGCCCTATGTGATAAGGCCCTTCCCAGTCACCCAGCGCACGACACTGGGTAGCAGTATTGGCGAACGAGCGGCCGGTCGGCACAGAAATTATCCGCTTTCCACGCGGCTTGGCCGGCAATGGCAGCGCTGGCTGGACGCTCTGCGTAAAAGGATTTTCATCCTGTTGCGCTAATCCTAGGCGCTCTGCTTGAGGGGAGAACCAGTGGCTTCTGGCCGTGTGGTTGCCGCGGCACTACCCCGGGCTTGGCGGGTTGCCTGGAAGGCTAAGGCGGTGACATAAAGCCACGCCACCCACGTCGCGCGCCATAGCGGATAGCCCACGCACCACACGCTTAAGGCCGCGGCGATCACCGCCACGCCGCTGGCTTGTACCGCGCGCGGCAGACGCCACAAGCACCGCAGTAAATAGCCAAAACAACTGTAGAACGCCACCGCGCCCAATACGCCGAGGTCGAGCTGTGCCTGTAAGAGCACGTTGTGAGGGTACAGCGGCAGGGCGGCCCGCAGCTGGGTGAGCGGCAAACGGCCGGGAAGTGCGGGGATTTCCCCGCTGTTGCCGAAGCCATAACCCAGCAGTGGACGCTCGGCGATCAACCGCCCGGCCAGCTGCCAGATATCCATGCGGTGGCGCCACGACATGGGCTGGAAGGCCTTCTGCGCAAGCTCCGAAGACCCCAAGAAGGGCGCTGAGAGATGCGCCACGAGCACACAGGCGACCAGTAGTCCGATGGCTGCTCGTGGGCGGAACCAGCTAAAGGCTAAGGTCAGTCCACCCACGATAAAGCCCAGACGAGGGGCCGATCCGTCACCCGCGAAAACGGCCCAACCCACCAGCAACCACGCTAGGCCCGCGGCCCAGCGCCACGGCCGGCTTAGGTGTGCGCTGGCCTGTGGCAATAACCAGCAGCTAACGCACAACGCTGCGGCCGGCACATTGAGTTTAATCGCCGCCAGGACTACCCGTGCGCCCGGTAGCGAGCTGCGCAATAGCGTATCGCTATAGGTTTGACCGGCGAGGAGTGCGGCGGCAATTAATAAACCGACGATGAAGCCTTTGGCGACTAGCGCGGTGTTAGACGCCTGCGGCGCCAGGGTTAGCCACAGCAGCGGCAGTGACACCGCCAGAAATGCCAGTGCCTTGCTGGCGGCCATGCTGGCGTTGCAGGCCCATAACGCGCTAGCGAGCCCCCACACAGCTAACAATATTAGACCGCTGGTCGGGGGCGCTTTGAGTAGGCGGTCCAGCGGCAGCCGGCGCCAGTAGCAGCCTAGAAAAATCAGCGCCGTCAGGGGCGCTAGCACGCCAGTTGGGGAGGGGGCGAGGACCATAAAAACCGGCATCAGCGCTAGAAATCCCGCCACTCCGGCGGCCGGTAGTGCCGCCTTCTCGGGGTTAGCATCACTAACATTAAACGACATGCGGCGAGATCCTTAGGCAGCACACCACGCGGTGCGAGAATCGCGAGAGTAGCAGGGCCCGCGGTTTTTTATTACGCTCGCGCGCTCCGCGTTTTGTGCCGCTGAACTCTGGATGCCTGCCCGCCATGCTCTCCGTAAACCCTAATCTTCACCACCGGGTGGCGCTGTTGCTGCTGTGCCTGCTCGCGCTAACGTTCACTTTCAGCAATGTGTGGGTCCAAGAACTGCACGGGCTCGCCACGTTGTACGCCGCCCTAGCCCGCGAAATGGCCGAGCGTCACGACCTGTTGGCCCCTTTTCTGGGGGAACGCGGCTATCTACTCAAGCCACCTTTGGCGCTGTGGTGGAGCGCGGCCAATTGCTGGCTGTTTGGCTATAACACTTTCGCCGTCACGCTCGCCTCGCGCTTAGCGGGGCTAGGGTGCGTGGCGATGACCTACTGGCTCGCCCGCCGGTACTACCAAACCCAGACGGCCGCGTGGTTCGCCGCGCTAATTTTTCTGACCAACGGGATGTACCTGCAATATACCAACACCTTTCGTTTGGAATCCCTGATGACGTTCAGCGCGCTGGCGATGCTGTGGGGTTATCTCGCGATTAATACCCGGCGCGGCGCGGCAGTTTTATGTGCCGGCATTACCTTATCGCTACTGACCAAAGGGCTGGTGATTCTGGCCATGCTGCCGGTGTTTGCGCTGCACGCACACGCCGTGGGTTCGTGGCGGCAGACGGCGCCAGCGCTGCGCTATTGGGCGCTGCTGTTGGCGCTGCCGGCAGCCTGGTACGGCTACCTGTGGTTTTTGCACGGCGACCAATTGGCCTTGCAGCTGCAACAGGATTTTTGGCGGGGCGATGGAAATCTGGAGCTCATGCCGTTCGCATCGGCTTGGCTTGAGTATGTGAGCCGTCCGGCGCAGCGCTGGGCGATATGGTTGCCGCTGGTGCTGGTGGGGATAGCGGCGGGGTTTGCGCGGGCTTTTTCGCGCGCCACGCCGCCGGCCGCGCGTGCGGATCTGCAACTGTTACTCGCACTGTTGCTGCTCAATTACTGGATTTCGTGGATCAAACCCGAACCAGATTTACGCTATCTGTATTCGTCCTTCCCGTTGGTGGCGATTTTGGCGGGCGGTTTATTGTCGCGCTGGTTGGGGCCGGTGCTGCCGCGTTGGACGATCGCGGCGTCCGGCGGCTTATTGCTGGTGAGCGTGATTTTTGCGGTGCTGCTTAATCTTAAAGGGCAGGCTGATCACCGCGGTCTGCTCGCCCTCCAGGCGCGCGTGGCGGCGGGCTCCTTGACCAACCAAAACAGCGTCCAGATTGTCGAAAATATCTACCCGCCAGACGCGCCACGGCGTAGCAATCCCATGCCTGATGGGCTGTATTTCCATTTAGGGCTCCAACCACCCCAGCTGCGCTTGCCGCAGACCAGCGCCGAGTTTCCCGCAGCGGCGCGCTATGTTTTGGTCGCCCGCAGCGCTAGCCGCACACCCGCTTTGCGGGCCTTGGGCTTTCACGAAGTCGAGCGTTCGGAAAAATTCGCGCTCTTCGAGCGCCCTTAGCGCCGGGCGCTGCCGCTCAGTTGCGCACCGATACGCTCGCTGATGCGGTCGAGTCGTTCCGGGCCCCAAAAGAGTTCGCCATCGACCTGCCAACTCGGCACCCCAAACACCCCGGCACTTTCGGCCCGCGCATGGAGCTGCGCATAACGCGAGCGTCCCTCACCTGCCAGCCAGTCGAGAAAATCTGCGGGGGCGGGGGCGGCGCCGGCGCCGGCGAGCACCTCGGCAATGGCGAGCGGGTTTTCAATATCGAGTTCACGGCGCCAAAACGCGCTAAACACGGCGTCATGGTAGGCCCGCCAGACCCCGACCTCACAGGCATATAAAAAGCCGATATGCGCGATGGCGCTATCGAAAACTTTGCGCGGCCCGCGCAGGGTTAGGCCCCGCCGCGTGGCTTCGCGTCGGCAATCCATATAGGCGTAGCGTACCCGCCGCCATTGATGGTCATTGCGTTGGTCCAGCACGGTGCGCCCCTGTGCATCCACTTCGGCGCGACCTAAAAAGCTGGGGATGTCCAAGGTGTAGGGCAGACGCGTCACCTGGATGCCAAACTCGCGTTCGAGTTGGTCGGTCGCGGCTTGGGCCAGATAAGCATAGGGGCTTTTGTAATCAAAATAGTGGACGACGACTGGCGAGTTCATAGGACGCTCCTAAAGTTGAGGGTTAACGCTGGCGCCTTTGCGCGCGCGTGCTGGCGCTGGTTCGAGGCGCTAGTGGACAGCCCTTGCGGGCCTAATTTTTCGCCCCATCGCGCGCCTAAATTCAGGCGACTGCTGAGGCCGAGTGGCGCCCCTTCAGCGGCAACTAACCGGGGGCAGCCCGCGCTACTTTGCGTGTTCACCGTGCGCCGCATAGCTCTGAATACACCGCAAGCGTCGCGGCTTGCAGCTGCGCGGTGGTATAGGGATGGCTGGCCTGCACGCTCGGTGGGGCCGCCAAAAACTGGGCGCAGCGTGCCGCTGCGGCGTCCAAATCGCCCGGCGGTACCAAACCGGCGGGAAACACTGCGCGCAGAATTTCACCGGTGCCGCCATGGTCATAGCCGATGACCGGCACCCCCAAACTCAGCGCTTCTAGCGTGGTGCGACCAAAAGCCTCGGGGATGTGGGTCAAGGAAAACGCGCAAGTGGACACCGCCATGACCTCGCGTAAGTCGCTGCGTTGACCCAGAAACGAGAGGTCAGATTCAATCTGGAGTTCCCGCGCTAGCGCCCGCAGCGAACGTTCAAAAGCCTGTTTGCGTGGATGTGGGCCGCCGGCCAGCAAACCGTGCACCGCGATGCCTTGGTTGCGCAGCCGGGCTACAACGCCCAAGAAATCTTCGGGTCCTTTCCAGCGCGTCAAACGCCCCGGCAGCACCAGCGTCGGGCGGGTGCTGAGGGTTGGGTGCTGCTCTCGCCAGTCAGCCTGCCACGCGGCGGGTGGTGCGTAATCGGTGGGCCACTGCTGTCGGTCAACCCCACGCGGAATCACCCGCACGCGGCCCGCCTCGAGCTGGGGATATGCCCGTGCAATGTAGCCCTGTATGAACGCTGAAATGGCAATGACGCGCTCGCCGCTGACCATAATTTGGCTGTAGCGATTGACGGTGTAAGGCCCATGGACGGTCGTCACCCAGCGCGGCCGCTGGGCCACCGGCATGCCTTTTAGCGCCAGATACCCAAGCCACGCTGGCAGCCGTGAGCGGGCGTGCACCAAGTCAATGCGTTCGCTGACAAAAATTTCGCGCAGCCGGCGAATGAGCAGCAGGGATGACAGGCGTTTTTGGCCGATCGGTAGCGTGATATGCGTGGCCCCGAGCGCTTCCAGTTTGGGCACGAGGCGCCCGCCCCCCGAAACAACCACCGCCCGGTGCCCGCCTGCGACCAGCGCGGCCGCAATTTCCAGCGTGCCTTGCTCCACCCCACCGACTTCCAGTTCGGGCAGCAGTTGCACCACGCTTAAAGGCCGTTGCATTTTAGGTTCCGTGGCCCGCGGCAAGCAGGCGCGCGGCGACCAAGCGACTACACCGTTGCGCTTCCGCCAAGGGTGCGGCCGGTGGCGGCAAGCATCCCTCCGCCAGCCACTGCGCCAAGGAACTCACGCGCCGATCGGCTAAGAGCGCCGTCGCCAGACCCGTGATCCGGTCTACCCGCCGCGCGGGTACGGCCAATAGTCCCACCGCGCAACCCGCGCTGAGGGCTTCATAGAGCATGGACACACTATCGGCGGTGACCCACGTCGAGGGCGCGTTTAGGAGTGCGGTGCGGAAGTCCTCGCTGGTCATCGAGGCGTGCGATAGAAACACCACCCCCGGCTGCGCGAAGTTACGCAATGCGGCGGTGGTCGAGGCGGGTGTGCGGCGGGAATCGCTAATCACAAACTGTCGAGGTGTCGTGCCGTAAACCAGTGATGCCAGCTGGCGTAGTAGGTCTGCTTCGTCCCATCCATGGTGGCGCGAGGGTCCGCCTATGAGCACGAGCGTTGGCCCCACCCGCGGTCCGTCGCCAGCGGGGAGGTCGTTGAGCACGCCCTCGGTGACCACCACACGAGGTCCCGCGGCCACCCCGTCGTGACGGGGAATCAGGCAGAGGTCGAATAAACGGCGCAGCCCCGGTGGGTTCATCAGATACAGGCTGATGGCCGCGTGTGCCCGGGCGGCGGCTAACACCGGCCACACGCAAGCACGGCCAGCACCCACCACGAGGTGGGGGCGTTGTGCCACCGCCCCGCCGGGCCAGCGGCCGCGGCACCAGTGTCGCCATGCGTGGGGGTAGTCAGCGGCCGGCAGCGTGAGCACGGTGGTCGGCTGGTGTGCCGCGAGGGCCGCCACCAAACCGGCGCTTTGGCGATCGTGACCTGGCCGGCCGTCACAGAATCGCCACACGAGGGTGGTGGGCTTCACCCCTTGGCGCGGATCAGCCGACCAGCGTCAGCCAACTGGGCGGACAAGCGCGGAGTCCTTGGACGGTATCGAGGTAGGCGCGTTGCAGCAGCAGGGTGATAGGGCCCGGCTTGCCGGTACCGATTGCCCGGTTGTCCAACTCGCGAATCGGCGTGACTTCGGCGGCGGTGCCGGTAAAAAAAGCCTCATCGCTGATATAGATTTCATCGCGGGTGATGCGTTTCTCAACCACCTTAATGCCCGCCTCTTGCGCCAAGAGCATAACGGTTTCGCGGGTGATGCCCTCTAGCGCGCACGCCGGATCGGGGGTGTACAGCACGCCTTTGCGCACCATAAAAACATTTTCGCCGCTGCCCTCGGCAACCATGCCGTCTTTGTCCAGCAGGAGTGCTTCGTCGTACCCATCCCGCGAGGCTTCCTGCAGCGCCATGATGGAATTGAGGTAGTTACCGGTCGCCTTGGCTTTTGACAGCACGCTGTTGACGTGGTTGCGGGTAAAGGACGAGGTTTTGATGCGAATGCCTTTTTCTAGCGCATCGCCGCCCAAATAGGCGCCCCAAAACCAAGCTGCCACGCTCAGGTGTACCGAGAGATTCTCGGCGTGCAGGCCCATGCCTTCGGAGCCGTAGAAGGCCAAGGGACGTAGGTAGGCGGTTTCCAGCTTGTTTTCGCGCACGCAGTCCACACACGCTTGGCGTACTTCGGCCTGCGTGAAAGGAATCTTCATGCCCAAAATATGGGTGGTGTCGAAGAGCCTGCGGATGTGTTCTTCCAGCCGGAAAATGGCCGTGCCGTGCGGGGTTTTATAGGCGCGTACACCCTCAAAAGCCGCCGTCGCGTAATGGAGGGAATGGGTCAGCACGTGGGTGTTCGCTTCGCGCCAAGGCACCATCACGCCGTCCATCCAGATCACGCCGTCGCGATCTGCGTAGCTCATAAATTTCTCTCCAAAACGAATGTTTAATCGATCATTAGGCGCTGCCATACCGCGCTAACGCCGGCGCGCCACTCTTGAAGGGCGGCTTGCGCCACTAGGCCATCAACCTCGCGGAGTGCGCAGCGGTGGGCTTGCGCGCGATAGGCAAAATAGGCGTCGTGCACCAGTTGGCAGTCGTCTCGCGGCCAGAGCGCCAGTTGGGCAATGACTTCGAGCAGCCGTAAATTGTCGGTGTGGACCCGCAGCGAAGGGTGCTGCGAGGCCCAACAAAGGCAGGTGTATTGCACCATAAATTCGATATCGGTGATACCGCCGACCCCATGCTTCAGGTCGAACCACTCAGCATCGGAGCGGTCGCTTTGCTGCCGCACGCGGACCAGCATGTCGGCAATTTCAGTGCGCAATTTGGCCATCGGACGCGGCAACTCCACCATCTCACTGCGGATAGCTTCGAAGCCCGCTTGGAGCGCCAGGTTCCCAGCCAACGCGCGCGCGCGCAGCAGCGCTTGGTGCTCCCAGGTCCAGGCGGCGTTGCGCTGGTAATCGTGAAACGCCGCTAGCGAGGTCACGAGCAGGCCCGAGGCGCCGCTAGGGCGCAGGCGCATATCCAGTTCATAGGCGCTGCCGGCCGCCGTGCGGGTGGTCAATAAGTGGATGATTCGTTGGGCTAGGCGGGTGAAGAACACCGCATTGGCGATGACGTGCGGCCCGTGGGTTTGCGCCGTGCTCTCGCTGTTATGCACGAACACTAAATCCAGATCCGAGCTATAGCCGAGCTCACGACCGCCTAGCTTGCCGTAGGCGATGATCGCAAAGCCGGCGCCTGCGGGCCCCGCCTCGGTGGGCAGTGTGGGCTCGCCGTAACGGGCCACGAGGTCGGCCCACGCGAGCGCCAAGGCTTTGTCGAGTAACACTTCGGCAATCCAGGTGAGGTGATTGCTGACGGTTGCCACCGGCAGCCCCACCAACAGATCGCACGCCGCCACCCGCAGCACTTGCTGATGCTTGAAGTTCCGCAGGGTGTCCATGCAGACATCCAAGTCGCCAGCCGGCAACGCCTCCAAGGTGGCGTCTAAGCGCTGCGCCAGTTGGTCGCGGGTGGGGGGCGTGGCGAACAGGCGATCATCGAGGAGTTCATCCAGCAGGATCGGCCAGCGGGCGATTTGCCGCGCCACCCACCCGCTGCGTTCGCATAAGTCGACCAAACGCGTCAGTGCCTGCGCGTGGTCGGCGAGCAGCGCCAGATAAACCGAGCGTCGCGCCACGGCCAGCACGAGGTCGCCGGTGCGTCCCAAAATGAGCGCGCCTTCGGGCCGCACGGCGCAGATGGCCAGTAGGCGCGGCATCAGGCGGTCCAGTCGTTCGCGTGCGTTACCCGATAAACGCGCCAGAAAGCGGGCGTCTTTGAGTCGCGCCAATTGCGCGGCGGCGGCTTCGGGCTGGCTAAAACCGGCGTGGGTCAGCGCGGCCAGCGTCGCGTTTTCCTCTGAGGGCCCCAGCCAAATTGCCAGGCAGGCGGCCTGCAGCATCGAGGGCTGGCCGGCCGCGAGGGGGCTGGGCAGCAGCAGCATTTCAAAGCGTTGCCGGACGGCGAGTCGATGGCGAGTGAGCGCGGCGGTCAGCGTGGCCCAGTCGGGATAGCCTAGCCCGAAGGCCAGCCGCGCTTGTCCCAAAGGATCCAGGGGCAAAGTCTGGGTTTGCGCGTCGTGTACCTGTTGCAGCCGATTCTCCGCGACCCGTAAAAAACAGTAGGCCTCACTTAACGCCAGCGTGTCGGCGGGTGAGAGCAGCCCCAGTGCTCCGCAGGCCTCCAAGGTTGGCAGTAAGGAGCACTGCCGTAGGCGCGGCTCGCGGCCACCGCGCACGAGCTGAAAAGCTTGCGCGATGAATTCAATTTCGCGGATCCCACCAGCCCCCCGCTTGATGTTGCGGGCCAAGCCCTCGCTGGCAGTCTCGGCGTCGATCAAGGCCTTCATTTCGCGCACCGATTCGATCGCACCAAAATCTAAATAACGGCGATACACAAACGGACGGGTGATTTCTGCGAGCGCGACGAGGTCTTCCGGCGCACCGTGAATGACCCGGGCTTTGATGAGCGCATAGCGCTCCCAATCGCGCCCGTGCAAAACATAATATTGTTCCAAGGCGGCAAAGCTCGCGGTCAGCGCCCCGCTGTCGCCAAACGGCCGCAGACGCATGTCGACCCGATAGACAAAACCATCATCCGTGGGCTCGTTGAGGATGGCGATGAGGCGCTTGCCCAAACGGTCAAAGAATTCTTGATGGGATAGCGTGCGCGGGCCGCCTTGGGTTTCGCCACCGGCCCGATAGGCAAAAATAAGATCAATGTCGGATGAAAAATTAAGCTCGCCACCGCCCAGTTTGCCCATGGCGATCACCACCAGCGCGACCGGCCCGCCACCCTCCTCCGTTGGGGTGCCAAAACGCGCGGTGAGGTCCCGGTACAGCCACTGGGCCACGGTGTCGACCAGCGCCTCGGCTAACGCCGAGAGCTCGGCTAGCACCTCGGCCAGAGAGCGTTCACCCAGCAAGTCGCCCCAAGCGTTGCGAGCCAAGGCTAGTGTGCGGTGCTGGCGGATCCCGGCGCGCAGCGTTATCTCATCCGGACAATCCGCAAACAGGGCCGCACACTGCGCCCGGCAGGCGGCGGCGTTTTGGAACTCGCTATCAGGGGCCAGCGCCGCGAGCCAGCGCGCAGGGGCTTGAATGGCGACCTCCGCAACAAAGGGGCTGAGAGCGAATACGGCGGCCAGATTCTGCGCCACCGCTGCCGGCACGGTGGCGATGCCGTTAGCCGCCACCGCCGCGGCGAAGCGTGCCAGTAAAGGTGCGCTGGCGTCGCGCAGGATGGGCGGTAGCGGGTCTTGAGCCGCGCAGGACAAAGGCAGCTTGGGCATGGTCGATCTCCTTCCCAATGGGGGTTTGTGCACGTGCGACTATGGCGCGCCTAGCACCTAGGGAATAATGCCAGTATGACGCTTCAATTCCACAGCAAGCTGCCGCACGTCGGCACCACTATTTTCACCGTGATGTCACAGCTGGCGGCTGAGTGCGGCGCCATTAACCTCTCCCAAGGATTTCCCGACTACGATGGGCCGGCGGCGCTCAAAGACCGGGTGAAGCACTACCTCGACGCCGGTTTTAACCAATATCCGCCCATGGCGGGCGTGGCGCCGCTACGCGCTGCGGTCGCGGCAAAGGTTTTGGAATGGTATGGCGCGCACGTTTCGCCAGACACCGAGATCACCATTACGCCCGGCGCGACCGAGGCCATTTATTGCGCAATCACCGCCGTGGTGGGCGCGGGCGATGAAGTCATTCTTTTTGACCCCGCCTACGACTGCTACGAGCCGGCCATTTTGCTGGCCGGTGGGCGACCCGTGCGCCTGCCATTAATGCCGCCGGCTTACCGCATTGACTGGCAGCGGGTGGCCGACAGCATCACCCCCCGCACCCGCATGATTATGGTCAACTCGCCACACAATCCCACGGGGAGTGTGTTGGACGCGGAGGATTTGTTGGCGCTGCAGGCGTTGGCCGAGCAACATAACCTCATCGTGTGTGCCGATGAAGTGTACGAACATCTGATTTTCGACGGGCGTCGCCACGAAAGCGTGCTGCGTTATCCGGCTTTGGCGGCGCGCTCTTTCGCGGTGTCGTCTTTCGGCAAGACCTACCATGTCACCGGCTGGAAAACCGGTTATTGCGTGGCGCCTGCAGTGCTCACCGCGGAACTGCGCCGCGTGCATCAGTTTGTGACTTTTGTGGGCATAACGCCCATCCAGTTCGGGCTCGCCGATTTTATGCGGGACCACCCCGAGCACCTCCGCGAACTGCCGGCGTTTTACCAGCGCAAACGCGATTTGTTCGTGCAGGCGCTGGCTGGTTCGCGTTTTCGCACCGTGCCTTCGGCGGGGACCTACTTTCAGCTGGCGGACTACAGCGCCATCAGCGATCTGTCAGACGTTGCATTTGCCGAGTGGCTCACTCGGCACGTGGGGGTGGCGGCCATTCCGGTGTCGGTGTTCTACGCGCAAGCTCCCGCTGCGAAGTATGTGCGTTTTTGTTTCTGCAAGAACGACGACACCCTCCGCGAAGCGGCGGCGAGGCTCGCCTCGTTGTGAGCCGCCCGGGCCCGCCGAGGCGCCAATTTCCCCGACGTTCGCGGCGCTTTAGTGCGCCCCCGGCTGGGTCCGTGATGACCCAACCTAGACCGCGCAACAACCACCGAGTAAAGCCCCCGTGTGTCCCCCCCATCCTAATGGACCTGCACCCCGCATGAACTTCCCGAGACCCACACGGTCACTCAACATGCCGCCGCAGCAACGAGTCTTCAAAAATGGTTAAAACAAATTGGCGGATCAGCGTGCTGCTCTGCGTGGCCCTGCTCACCGGGCCCGTTTTCGCAGGTATTTTCGAGCAACTCGATCGCCTCGGCGGCGGTGGGCCACGCGAATTCCTGCCGCCCGACCGCGCCTTTGAGCTCTCTCACGAGGACCTTGCCAACGATCAAGTGGCACTGAGTTGGGCGGTCGCCGAAGGCTATTACTTGTATCGCGACAAAATGAAGGTGGTGTCGCCAGACGGGTCTGCGACCATCGCCCCCCTGAGCCTGCCGCCGGGTGAGGACAAGGACGACGAAGAGTTTGGGCGGGTCAAAATCTATCGCAAAAATGTCCGCGTGATGGTCGGCATCCAGCCGGTGCCCGAGCGTACCCAAGTCACGCTGCAGGTGACCTACCAAGGTTGCGCAGAAGATGGCATTTGCTACCCGCCGATCAATAAGACCCTCACCTTGGCGGTGGGCGCGCCGGCGGGTCCAGCCGGGGTCGCGACGGCTGCGCCGAGCACCGTCCCACCGGTGGTCCCCAGCGGATCTGCGGCATCGCAGGCCGACCGGCTCGGTGCGGTCTTAGCGGACCGCGGTGTGTTCGCCGTCGCCCTCACGTTTTTGGGCTTTGGCTTACTGCTCTCCCTAACCCCCTGCGTGTTCCCCATGATTCCCATCCTCTCCGGCATTTTAGTCGGGGAGCAGAGCCGTTCTGGCGCCCACCACGGGCTGCTGTTGTCGGCCGTCTACGTATTGGCGATGGCGGCGACCTACGCGGTGGTGGGTTTGGTGGCCGGCGTTTTCGGTAGCAATCTGCAAGCAACGTTTCAACATCCCGCGGCGGTGATCGGTTTTAGTGCGGTGTTCGTCGTGCTGGCGTTGTCGATGTTCGGGCTCTTTTCGCTCCAGTTACCGATGGCGTTACGCGCGCGCTTAGAGTCCACCAGCCGGGGGACGCGCGGCGGGAGTCTGATGGGTGTGGCCATCATGGGTAGCCTGTCTGCCATCCTGGTGGGGCCGTGCGTGGCACCGCCGTTGGCCGGCGCGCTGCTGTATCTCGGACATCAAGGCAGTCCCTTGGTGGGCGGGGTGGCGCTGTTTGCCATGGGTCTTGGCATGGGGCTGCCGCTGTTGCTGGTGGGGGCCTCGGCGGGGCATTGGTTGCCGCGCGCTGGCGCGTGGTTGGAGCGTATTCAACAGGTGTTTGGCGTCGTTTCGTTGGCGGTGGCGGTGTGGTTTCTCGAGCGGATCGTGCCGCCCGCGCTGGCGTTGGCCCTGTGGGCCTTGTTGCTCCTCGGTGCGGGTATTTTTCTCGGCGCTTTGGAGCCTTTGCGCGAACTCGCCTCGGGTTGGGCGCGGTTGTGGAAAACCTTGGGGGTTGCATTCCTCGGCTATGGCGGCGTGCTGATGGTGGGTGCCGCCGCGGGTGCTGAGGATGTGTTCCATCCGCTGGCACCTTTTGTGGCCCGTTCGAGCGCGTCGCCAGCAGCCGTTAAGCCGGTTTTTGGGGCGGTCAAGTCCACCGCCGATTTGGCCGCGGCGCTGGCCGGGGCTGCCGCGGCCGGGCGGCCGGTGCTGCTGGATGTTTATGCTGATTGGTGCGTGGAGTGCAAAAGATTAGAACGGAACACTTTTGGCGACCCAGTGATCGCGGCCCAGATGACCGCCTTTACGCTGCTGCGCATCGATGTGACGGCCAACGATGACGCTGACCGCGCGCTCTTGGCCAGTCTCGAGTTATTTGGCCCGCCGGCGGTGCTGCTCTACGACACGCACGGCCAAGAGCGCCGAGATAGGCGTTTGATCGGCTATGCGAATGCGACGGACTTTGCGCAACGGCTGCGCGGGTTGGTCACGCCATGAAGCGCACGGTGGTATTTTTGCTGGTGGCGCTCGCCGCGGCCGGTGGCGGTTACGCCATGCATCTCGCCCGCGCGACGGCACCCGCCGCCCCCGTCGCTGGGGCTCGCGATCCGCTGATGGCAAGCTTCAAAGACTTAGAAGGCAATCCGCGCGCGCTCGCGCAGTGGCGGGGGCAAGTGCTGGTGGTTAATTTTTGGGCCACTTGGTGTCCGCCGTGTTTGAAAGAAATCCCGGCATTCATGGAACTCCAGCGTCAGCTAGGCAAATCGGGCGTGCAGTTTGTGGGTGTGGCGCTGGATGGGCGCGCCGAGGTGGCCGCGTTTGTGCGTCAGCACGAGCTCAATTACCCGACTTTGGCGGGCGAGGAAGACGTTGCCCGCTACATGCAGGAGCAGGGCAATAAAATTGGCGCGCTGCCCTTTACGCTGGTCTTTGATCGGGCGGGCACGCTGCGCCACACCCATCAGGGGGAGTGGTCCGCGGAGGCGCTCGGCAAAGTGCTGGCGGCGTATCTGGCGAAGTAGCGACTTGGCCCCTATTGTGGGCACATCAGCGCCGAACAGGCTCGCTGCATCGCCAGCGAATGTGCTAACGTCGCAGCTCTTTCGGGGTCTGCGCAGCGTCCGTCGAGTGCTGCTGTGCGGGTCGCCAGAACCCTGATTCCCTCTCGCAGCGAGTTCCCCATGGCCGTCATTCTGTTGCTCAACGGACCTAACCTTAATTTGCTGGGTAGTCGCGAGCCGGAAACCTATGGCCGGCTAACGCTGGCGGATCTCCAAGCCCAGGCTAGCGCGCAGGCCAGCAGTTTGGGGCACGTGTTGCAGTGTTTTCAGAGCAATGCGGAACATGCGCTCATCGAGCGCATCCACGCCGCCAAAGATGCGGGGGTGGGGTTTATCGTGATTAACCCGGCCGCCTATACCCACACGAGTATTGCGCTGCGCGATGCCTTATTGGGCGTTGCCATTCCGTTTATTGAAGTCCATTTGTCGAACGTGCACGCGCGGGAAAACTTCCGCCATCACTCGTATTTTTCGGATATTGCCTGCGGGGTCATTACCGGCCTCGGGGCGCAGGGTTACGAATTCGCCATCAGCGCGGCAGCGCGACACCTCGGCAGTGCGCCGGGTTGAAGACGCCGCCTAAGAGACATTTCATGGATATACGCAAAGTCAAAAAACTCATCGAACTCCTCGAAGAATCCGGGATCGCCGAGATCGAAATTAAAGAGGGCGAGGAATCTGTGCGCATTAGTCGCATGCCGTCCAGCCGGTTCTTGCCGCAGGCGATCCACGCCCCGGCCCCCGTGGCGATGGCGGTAGCGCCGCCGCCGCCGCCGGTAGCGGCGCCAGCCCAGCCCGATGGGCAGGTCATTACCGCGCCAATGGTGGGCACCTACTACGCCTCTCCAGCCCCAGATGCCGCGGTTTTCGTGAAAGTCGGACAGAAAATCAAGGTGGGTGACCCGCTGTGCATTATTGAGGCGATGAAAATTATGAATCCCATCGAAGCCGACCGCGCGGGCACGATCGTCTCCATCCTGGTGGAGAACGGCCACCCGGTGGAATTTGAGCAGCCGTTATTCGTCGTCAATTAGGGCTGTCGCATGCTGTCAAAAGTCGTTATCGCTAATCGCGGCGAGATTGCACTGCGCGTGTTGCGCGCGTGTCGGGAATTGGGCATCCGTACCGTGGCCGTGCACTCCACTGCCGATCGGGATCTCAAACACGTCCGGCTCGCAGACGAATCGGTGTGTATCGGTCCGCCTCATCCGGCGCAGTCTTATCTGAACATCCCGGCGGTGATTAGCGCGGCCGAGGTGACGGATGCTGTTGCCATTCATCCGGGCTATGGGTTCCTCTCCGAAAACGCCGATTTTGCCGAGCGCGTAGAGCAAAGTGGTTTTATTTTCATTGGCCCGCGGCCCGAGACCATTCGCCTGATGGGCGACAAAATCTCGGCTATCCACGCCATGCAAGCTGCCGGCATACCCTGCGTCCCCGGCTCCGGCAAACCGCTCACCGACGACATGCACGAGAATTTTCGCATCGCGCGGGAAATCGGTTATCCGGTGATCATCAAAGCTGCCGGCGGTGGTGGTGGGCGCGGCATGCGCGTCGTGCATGTGGAGGCGGCGCTGAAAGCGGCCATCCAGCTGACCAAAACCGAGGCGCTGGCGGCCTTCCAGAACGACACCGTCTATCTGGAGAAATTCCTCGAGCATCCGCGTCACATCGAATTTCAAGTGATGGCCGACAACTTCGGCAACTGCGTTTATCTGGGCGAACGCGACTGCTCCATGCAGCGCCGTCACCAAAAGGTGATTGAAGAATCTCCCGCGCCCGGTATCTCGCCCGAGGTCCGGGCCTACATGGGACAGCGTTGCGTGGATGCCTGTCAGACCATCGGCTATCGCGGGGCGGGGACTTTCGAATTCCTCTACGAGAACGGCGAATTTTATTTCATCGAAATGAATACCCGTGTGCAGGTAGAACATCCGGTGACGGAAATGGTCACCGGTTTCGACATCGTGAAAGAGCAGCTGCTGGTGGCGTCCGGGCTGGCGCTGTCGATCCGGCAGGAAGATGTGGTGATGCGTGGCCATGCCATTGAGTGCCGCATCAACGCCGAAGATCCCAAAACCTTCCGGCCGTCCCCGGGTCGCATCAATATTTTTCACGCCCCCGGTGGTCCCGGCGTGCGGGTGGACTCCCACCTCTACGATGGTTATGTGGTGCCGCCTTATTACGATTCGCTGGTCGCCAAGCTCATCGTGCACGGCGAAACCCGGCCCGGTGCCTTGGCGCGGATGGCGACCGCCCTCGACGAGCTAGTGGTCGATGGCATAGCGACCAACGTGCCGCTGCATCGTGAGCTGGTGCGTGACGCCGCTTTTGCCGCCGGTGGTACCGATATTCACTACCTCGAACGCCGGTTGGCCCTCGATTGAACGCTGCTTGGCTAAAACTCTGTCTCCCCGTAGACGATGTCGGCGTGCCGCTGCTGGAAGATGCGTTGCTGGCGTGCGGCGCTTTGTCGGTGTCGGTCGCCGCGCGCGACGACCACACGCCACGCTACGCCACGCCCGGCGAACCAGAGCCGGCGCTGTGGGCTAATTGCGAAGTGGAGGCCCTGTTTGAGCCACAAACAGATGCCCTAGCGGTGCTCGCGGTGTTGGCCGCCGAAGGTCATTCGGTCACCGGCGCCCAGCACACGATGCTGGCCGACCAAGACTGGCAGGCGCATTTTCGTCAGCAGTTTGTGCCTTTGCGTTTTGCCGGCGACCTGTGGGTCGTGCCGAGTTGGCAGACGCCGCCCGCCGAGGCGCGCCACCTCATCACGCTCGATCCGGGAATGGCCTTCGGCACCGGCACCCATCCCACCACCGGTCTGTGTCTCGATTGGCTAGGCACGTTGCCGGCGCTCACCGGCGCCCGGGTGCTGGACTATGGCTGCGGCTCGGGCATTCTTGCCATTGCCGCCATGCGGCTGGGGGCCGCGCACGTCGTGGGCCTGGATATCGATCCGGATGCCTGCGTGGTGGCGCGTGCGAATGCCCAAAGCAACGCTTGCGAGGATATCGATATCGTGTTGCCCGAGGCGCTCGCAGACACCCACTTCGAGGTGCTGGTGGCTAATATTTTGCTCAATCCTTTGCTGCTTTTGGTGGAACGTTTCGCGAGCTTATTAGTGGCCGATGGCCGCATTGGGTTGTCGGGTTTGCTGGCCGAACAAGTCGCCCCCGTACAAGCAGCCTACGGCGCCTGGTTTGAATTGGATCCCCCTAGCTACCGCGAGGAATGGGCGTTTGTGAGCGGTCGCCGACGCGCGAATTCCACCCATGCCTAAACACACTCACCGCGCATGATGTTGACGCAATGCCCGCACTGTTTGGCGGTGTTTCGCCTGCAGGCGCAGCAGCTGGTGGTGGCGCGCGGGTTTGTCGTTTGCGGTGCCTGTGAACAGGTGTTTTTGGCGCTCGATCGTCTAGCCGATGAAGCCGCCCGCCCCGCGCCCGAACCCCCCGCCGTGCGCCGCTATCCCGCCGACGAAAAACCGCTCTATCCCCTGACCGAAGCCAGCGCGCTGTTAGACGGGTTGGCAAGCGCCGAGGTGGCCGACCGGGTCGCGACCGTGCACGACATCCCGGCGGTGCTGCGCGCGGATTTCGCGCGGCTCCAGCAGCCGCGCGCCGCGCGTACCAGTGCGGCTTGGAGCGCGTTCGCAGCGCTGCTATTGCTGGTGTTTGCGGTGCAAATTGGTTGGGCTTGGCGCGCGCTGTGGCTAACCCAGTATCCGCAAGCCGCGCCTTGGTTGGCGCTGGTGTGCGCCCGCGTGGGTTGCCAGGTTCAGCCGCCCGTGCCGCTCAGCACGGTGGTCATGCTGGCCCGCGATGTTCGCGATCACCCGCAATATCAGGACACCTTGCTGGTGAACGCCACACTGGTTAACCGAGAAGACCACCCGGTTCCCTATCCGGGGCTGCAGGTGGGGCTGTTTGATCACCTCGGGACGGCGCTCGGCGTACGCCGCTTTGCGCCGGCAGATTATCTGGATCGCTCGCTGGATCTGGCGGCCGGGATGCCACCGGATCAACCCATTTATATCGTGATGGAAATCGCGAGCCTCAAAGTGCCCGCCGACAGCTTCGAATTTAATTTTTTCTGAGTCCCGCCCCGGTCACCGGCCGGGATAGCCTTAAGCCCGCGTCCGGTGCGGTGAGCGCTTCCGATCCCGCCGCGTTGTGGCTATTATTCCTGCAAATGAAGGGTAGTGCTGGGCCGGTTCAGCCGCTACCCCACAGCGCCTCGCTCGCGTGCGCATTAACCCGGTAAATTCCACAACACAGCAATCATCGCGGCGGTAGCCAACTCCGCGGGTGGCTTATTCGCTGTCGCGATAGGTAACGGGAAGTTAAAAAAATTGTGGTCATGCGCTTAGGTTCGTACACGTTCGACACGCCGCTAGTTCTCGCGCCCATGGCGGGCGTCAGCGATCGCGTTTTTCGCGCGCTGTGTCGGCGCCACGGTGCGAGTTACGCGCCCTCCGAAATGACCAGCGCGAACGCGGAGTTACGGGCTACCAGCCAAACCTGCCGCCGGCTCAATATGGACGGTGAGGATTCGCCCCGCATCGTGCAAATTGCCGGGGCAATTCCCGCGGAAATGGCCGCCGCAGCGCAGGCAGCCGTGGCCGCGGGCGCCGAGTTTATCGACATCAACATGGGCTGCCCCTCGAAACGCGTCTGCCAACAACTTGCGGGCTCTGCCTTGTTGCGGGACGAGCCACTGGTGCGGCGTATTCTGGAGGCTGTGGTGAGCGCGGTGTCGGTGCCTGTCACGCTTAAAACGCGCACGGGTTGGTCACGCACCGAGCGCCATGCGGTACGAGTGGCGCGACTGGCTGAAGATCTCGGCATTGCCGCTTTGGTGCTGCACGGCCGTACCCGTGAATGCGCCTATCAAGGCGATGCGGAGTACGACACTATCGCTCAGGTTAAAGCGGCGGTGTCGATGCCGGTGATTGCCAACGGCGACATCACCTCGCCGCAAAAAGCGCGCGCCGTCTTGGCCTATACGGGGGCCGATGGCCTGATGGTGGGGCGTGCGGCACAGGGCGACCCGTGGCTTTTTCAGCGCATCCGCGTGTTCTTGGACACGGGCAAAATGCTGCCACCGCCAAGTCCCGCGGAAGTTTTAAGCACCGCGCGCGCGCACGTGGGCGCGCTGCATGGGCTGTACGGCCCGGGGCTGGGCGCAAAATTTGCCCGCAAACACGTGGGTTGGTACGCGCGGTGGCTGCCGCAGGGGTTGGCGGTGCGGGCAGCCTTTAATGCCATCGAGCAGGCCGGGGCACAACTGGCGTTTTTGGATAACCTTTGGACACAGCAACACAGGGAAGCGGCGTGATGGCAAAGTCTTTGGCTAGCGTGGGGGAGGAACAGCTCCCGGAGTGCGCGTTGAGCGGCACGGCCGCGGATTTTCAGCCGCTGTCGTTCCACGTAAAAGAAGCCTTGGAACGCTATTTCAGCGCGCTTGATGGACATACGCCCGGCGATTTGTACGACTTGGTCCTCAACGAAATAGAACGTCCTCTACTGGAAGATGTGATGCGTCGCACGCGCGGCAATATTTCGAAGGCCGCCATCCAGCTGGGGTTAAACCGCGCAACTTTGCGCAAGAAGCTGGAGAAGCACGGCATTCCCAGCTAGGCTACGCGCCCTCCACAGTTCCTGCCGCGCGCGGAAAGGCTCCCATGACTGCGATCCGTCGCGCGCTAATCAGCGTCTCTGACAAACACGGCCTGCTCGACTTTGCCCATCTGCTCGCGGCTCAGGGCGTGGCATTACTCTCCACGGGTGGCACGGCCAAAGCCCTGCGCGAAGCCGGACTCACCGTGACGGAGGTGTCTGACCACACCGGGTTCCCGGAAATCATGGCCGGCCGGGTGAAAACACTGCACCCCAAAATTCATGGCGGCCTCTTGGGCCGGCGCGGTATCGATGAGGCGGTGATGGACGAACTGGGCATCGCGCCCATCGACCTGCTGGTGGTCAACCTCTACCCCTTTCAACGCACCATCGCCCAGCCCGATTGCACCCTTGAGGACGCCATCGAGAACATCGATATTGGTGGCCCGGCCATGGTGCGCGCCGCGGCAAAGAACCACGCCGCGGTGGCGGTGGTCGTGGATCCTGCGGATTATGCGGCGCTAGGGGCAGAACTGGTGGCCAACGGTGGCTTGAGTGCGGCAACGCATTTCCGGCTCGCTGCCAAAGCCTATGCGCACACGGCAGATTACGACGCCGCCGTGGCGCACTACCTCACAGCCCAAATTCCCGCTGCGCCAGCCTACCCCGAGACCCTGCGGCTGCGCTTCTCGAAGTTGCAGGATTTGCGCTATGGCGAGAATCCTCATCAGTCCGCGGCTTTTTATGCCGACGCCCAAGTGCCCTCCGGCACCATTGCCGCGGGGCGACAGCTGCACGGCAAGGCTTTGTCCTTCAATAACATTGCCGATACCGATGCGGCCTTGATGTGTGTGTGGGCTTTCAGCGCCCCGGCCTGCTGCATTGTGAAACACGCCAACCCCTGCGGGGTGGCCGCCGCGTTGGATATTCACACGGCCTATGAGTTCGCCTACGCCACCGACCCCACCTCAGCGTTTGGTGGCATCATCGCATTCAATCGCGAGCTCGATGCGCTCACCGCCGAAGCCATCGTCAGCCGCCAGTTTGTGGAAGTCATTGTGGCGCCCAGCGTGAGCGCCGAGGCGCTGGCCATTTGCCAGCGCAAAAAAGATATCCGCGTGTTGGTGGTCGGCCAGCCGGCGGCCGAAGTGCCAATGCTGGACTACCAGCGCGTGAGCGGTGGTCTGTTGCTGCAACAGCGCGACGCTATGGGCTGCGCTATTGGTGTGGCCGATCTCAAAATTGTCACGCGCCGAGCGCCGAGTGAGGCCGAACTGCGCGACCTGATGTTTGCCTGGCGAGTGGTCAAATGCGTGAAATCCAACGCGATTATTTATGCTCGCGACGAGCGCACTATTGGCGTGGGCGCGGGCCAAATGAGCCGGGTTTATTCGGCGCGCATCGCGGGCATTAAAGCGGCGGACGAAGGCTTGACCGTCGCCGGTTGCGTGATGGCCTCGGATGCTTTTTTCCCCTTTCGCGATGGTGTTGACGCTGCCGGCGCGCTGGGTATTACGGCGGTCATCCAACCGGGTGGTTCGGTGCGGGATCCCGAAGTTATCGCCGCCGCCGATGCGGCCGGGATGGCGATGGTCTTCACCGGCATGCGGCATTTTCGCCACTGAGCCCACGCACGCGCAGGCCGGCGTGCGCCGCTGGTCGAGGGCCGTGCGTGCGTTTGCGCGACGGGCCTTGCAGCCGGCGCGCTCACCCAGCGTCCATTAATCCACGCTTTTTTTCGCAACGAGCCTACCCACTATGCAAAACCTTCTTTTCTGGGCCACCCAACACGCATGAAAGTTCTCATCATTGGTAGTGGGGGGCGCGAACATGCGCTGGCTTGGAAATGCGCACAGTCGGCGCGCGTGCGCCATGTCTACGTGGCGCCAGGTAATGCCGGCACGGCGCGTGAGCCTAAAGTTAAAAACGTCAAGATTAGCCCCGAGGACATCGCGGGTTTGGTGTCGTTTGCCAAGCGCAAGCAGATTCACTTAACGATCGTCGGGCCCGAAGCGCCGTTGGTGGCGGGGGTGGTGGACGCCTTCGAGCTGGCCGAATTGCGCTGCTTTGGCCCGCGTGCCAACGCCGCTATCCTGGAGGGCTCGAAAGCCTTCAGCAAAGCTTTTTTCCAACGCCATGGCATTCCCACGGCGCGGTTTGCCAACTTCACCGATCTCGCCGCAGCGCAAAGCTATATCCAAGCGCACCCGCTGCCGGTGGTGGTCAAAGCCTCGGGTCTGGCGGCCGGGAAAGGTGTTGTGATCGCGCACACCACCGCAGTCGCCCTGGAGGCTGCGCGCGACATGCTGAGCGGCGCGGCGTTTGGTGCCGCAGGTAGCGAAATCGTGGTGGAAGAATTTCTGGTCGGCGAAGAAGCCAGTTTCATCGTGATGACCGATGGCCAAAACGTTTGGCCGTTTGCCTCCGCCCAGGATCACAAAGCCATCTTTGACGGCGACCAAGGCCCCAACACGGGCGGCATGGGCGCCTACTCGCCCGCGCCCATCGTTGATCACGTGCTGCGCGAGCGAGTGATTCGGGAAATTATCCGTCCCACCCTGAGGGGCATGGCCGCCGAAGGACGCCCCTACGTGGGTTTTCTTTACGCCGGGCTGATGATTGCCGCCGACGGTACGCCCAAGGTGCTGGAATATAACTGCCGTTTTGGTGACCCCGAAACCCAGCCCATCATGATGCGGCTAAAGTCTGATCTGGCGGCTGCGTGCCTAGCCATCCTCACGGGCGACACTCGCCGTTTGCGCTTGGATTTCGACCATCGCGCCGCAGTGGGCGTGGTGCTGGCCGCTGCCGGCTATCCTGGCGCGTACGAGCAGGGCCAAGCGATTAGCGGTTTGGACGAAAACCTGCCGGGCACCCGAGTTTTCCATGGCGGGACCAAACTCCAAGACCAGACCGTGGTGACCAATGGTGGCCGGGTGTTGTGCGTGGTGGGTAAGGGCGCCACGGTGCGCGCGGCGCAAGAAAAAGCCTACGCCCGCATCGCCCAAATTAGCTGGGAAGGCCTGCAGTACCGCACCGACATCGGCTATCGGGCGGTGGCGCGTGAAGCGGAGTCCCACCCTCACCACCCCGCGCCAGCCGGGGTTTAAGTAGGGCTTAAATCGGCGCGCGGTGCGCTTCGAAAACCTGCGCGTCGGGTCGCAAATCAATGAAGGCC
>CAMAXW010000023.1 GCA_945862315.1 Klebsiella pneumoniae | reverse complement strand
GCTTTGCGGCACATCGATTTCGATCCCATCCCCGGCACCTTAAATTGCGCGAATTTTCCGGCCTCGGTGTCTACGGCGCCCATTCAGTCGATGGAAATTTCGCTCTATCCCGCCTACAACGTGCTGTCGAAAATGATTTATCCCGACGCCGAAATGCGCAAAGACATCATGTGCATTGGGGGCACCAGTCAGTGGCCTGCCACGCTGTTCCGCGGCATCGATCAATGGGGCGAGCGCTATGGCTACCTGTTGATCGATCCCATCGGCGGCGCCATCGGTGCGTTTTCACACGGCGATGGCATTAATACCGGCGGTCAGTCGCGGACCCCTATTTGCCAGCTGCCGAACGTTGAGCACACCGAGCAGAGCTTCCCGGTGTTGTTCTTGTATCGCAAAGAATTACCAGACTCCGGCGGCGCGGGTAAATACCGCGGCGGCTTGTCGGCCGAGAGCTGCTTTATCCCGCACAACACGACGGTTATCACCCAGGACACACTGTCCTCGGGCAACGCCACGCCAACGTCTACCGGCATGATGGGCGGCTATCCGTCCACCACCAATGCCTATACCTTTCTGCGCAATACCGACATTCTGGAACGCATGGCGGATCGCAAAATGGTGGAAGACATTCACGAAGTCGTGGGGGAAGAAGAACTGCTCCAGCTGCGGCAAGAGAACTTTCTGCAACACAAAGCAGACGTCTATGCCGTGCGTTGGACCGGCGGCGGGGGCTTTGGCGACCCCATGGACCGCGCGCTGGCGGACATTGCAGAAGACCTAGAACACCTATCGGTCACGCCGCAAGCGGCGCACGACCTCTACGGTGCCGTGCTAGATGCAAATGGCGAAATTGATGAGGCGGCCAGTGTGGCGCACCGCGCCCGCGTGCGACGAGACCGCGTGGTACGCGGTGGCCGGGCGTCCCAACAGCGCCCCGGCACGCTGTTGTGCGAGGCGAGCGTCAACCTGCAGGTGCAGCGCGATGCGGCAGGAACCTATTGGGCTTGCGCCAAGTGCAGCACCGATTTCGGCCCGAGCCACGCCAACTACAAAGATGGCTGTCTGCGCGAGGACCACCCGGTAACCGATTCCAACCCGCTGATTGGCGATCCCAAACGCTTCATCGACGACGACGTCACGTTTAGGCAGTTTTTTTGCCCTGGCTGCGGCGCGGAAATCGATAACGAAATAGCCGTCACCAAAGATGAGGTGCTCGCTGATATTCACGTGGCGGTGGGCTGAAGACGGCAGGAGCAGGGGGCAGGGGTTAAATCTCAACCCCCACTCCGCCCGGCCCGTTGGGTGACCCTGAACTAGCCTAGCCTGCATCAGGGAATTCGCTAGCGGGATGGGTTTGGCGCCGACGCTGTCTGGGCCAAACCATGCACACGGGCTTGGGGGTTAGATTGACGACCTGACCCTCTGACCACCGCGCTCTGGGTGCTGTGGTGGTGCCACGCTCGCACTGGGATTATTTCTGCTGCTGACATTCGATGAATGTCACCGGCACGTGACTTAATGTCGCCGCCGGCGCCTACGTGCTGCTCGCAGGCAGGTATCGCCGAGGCAAATGGTGAGGCCCCACAGAGGGGGCGGCTCCCGCGCCTCCTGCTGGGCCCGCCGCCGCGCCTAGTCAATAATTTTCCGACGCTGCAGAAAGCCAATACAGGCCGCGGCCAGTTGCTCGGGTTGTTCCATCATGATCAAGTGCCCCATGCCTTTGGCGATGCCGCCTTCGCCCAAGCCATTTGGGATGGCGGCCAGCGTTTCCAACACGGCTTGTTCCGGGATGTGGTAATCCGCCTCGCCCTTGAACAGAAAAATGGGGCACTCAATGCGGTGGAGTAAGTCCCGGACGTCGTGGTCGTTCCAGGCGTCCATGTCGGCGACGCAGGTTTGCTGGTAGGTGGCGCGATGCTGCCACTTGGACTCCAGCACCTTGAGCGGATCGCAGGGGTAGTACATCGCCGAGGTCGAGGCATTGTCGGTCAACGCGTGAAAACCCGGGAAAGTGTGGGGGTCGGCGTAGCTGGATAAAAAAGAAATGGAGCCCGTTTTGGCGGCCGATTCAAACGCCATCCCGGCCCGAATGCCATCCGGGTGATGGCAGGCAATTTGGAGCGTCATGTCGCCACCGATGCCACTACCACACACCACGGGCCGCTCGCCCGGACAGACGGTTTCCATGAAGTGCCAAACCCATTGCGCGTAGTCGTACATCTTGCGGAACGGTTGCCAATTCACCGGCATCGATTTGGCGTGACCAGGCAGATCGGGCGCGATGACTTTGAAACCCGCTGCCGCCATCAGTGGCATGAAGTGATGCCATTGCAGTGAACACGCCCAGCCCATGTGGATGCAGATGAGCGGAATGCCGGTGCCGCAGACATCGTAATAAACGCGTGCGCCATCGACGATGGCGTAACGACCGGTGATTTCAGGCGTCATGTGTTGGCTCCTGTGGGGCGTCCGCTGGCAAGTCGCGGATAGCGCAGAGGGTCAGGTGAGTGGATTCGTAGAGGCGGTTTGCTTGCAGTAAATTGCCGTCAACCGTAATGGCACCAGTATCCAGCAGGTGGCCCAGCGCGCGGCTACCACTGCGCAGTGCGTGCCAGATTGAGAGTGGCGCGGTAATGGCGTAATCCCAGCCCAGCGGATTCGCCATGGGGTAGTACGCCATGCTGTCGATGATTTGCCCACCGTAGAGCTTTAGCCAAAAACGCTGTTCACCGAAACACAGCAGCACTTTCACATCTGACCAGCGACTGGCCGTCGCGAACGCTGCATCGCTATTCAGCTGTGCCTGTAAAGCGTGCACGAAATCGATCCCGGGAAATTGCATGGTCTGCCCCTCTCGCGTTGGTCGTTCAAAGTCTACACATTTCAAGCCGTCATTGACTCAGTCTGAGCGTGGCGAACGACCTGCGATTTTTTTCACGGCCTATGGGCGTGGCGGTTGGCATGATGGTTGGCTGGGTCGTTGCGGCGGCCCGCGTCACACTGCGTAGTGGCCTGCCGGGGGTGCTCCACGCCCACGGCCCTACGCGATAAACCGCCACAAGACTACCCACCCCGCGGCGGCATAATATGAGGCATCTCATCCTTGGAATTCGCTATGCAGCAGGTAGACGTGGTCATCGTAGGCGCTGGTTTGTCGGGCATCGGTGCGGCGCGCCAGCTGCTGGAAAAATGTCCGGGCAAGCGATTTGTCTTGCTGGAAGGGCGGGACCAGGTAGGCGGCACTTGGGATATTTTTCGCTACCCCGGCATTCGCTCCGACAGCGACATGTACACCATGGGCTACGACTCCAAGCCTTGGCGTGACGCCAAAGCCATCGCCGATGGAGCCTCTATCCTCGCCTATGTGCGCGAAGCGGCGAGCGAGTCTGGTATCGATCAACACATTCGGTTTGGCCACCGCGTCACGGCTGCGGCGTGGTCCACGGCCACCTCCACGTGGACGGTGACGGCAACGCTCGCCGGCGGCGAGACCGTGCAACTAGCCTGCAATATGCTGTTGATCTGCAGCGGCTACTACAGCTACCGCGGGGGCTATACGCCAGAATTCGTGGGGCGTGAAGACTTCACCGGACCCATCGTGCATCCGCAGGCTTGGCCCGAAAACTTAGACTATCGCGACCAGCGGGTGGTCATCATTGGCAGTGGCGCCACCGCCATGACCTTGGTGCCGGCACTGGCGCGCACGACGGCCAAAGTCACCATGCTGCAGCGTTCCCCTACCTATGTGGTGTCGCTACCGGCTGAGGATGCGGTGGCCAACTGGCTAAAAAAGCTGCTGCCGGCACGGCTGGCCTATCGCCTCACCCGTTGGAAGAACGTGCAGTTTCAGCGTTACGTCTACCGCCAAACCCGGCAAGCGCCTGACAAAGTGCGCCGCCAGCTACTGGGCATGGTGCGCAAAGAGCTGGGGCCAGATTACGACGTTGACCGGCATTTCACGCCCAGCTACCAGCCTTGGGACCAGCGTCTGTGTTTGGTGCCGGACGCTGATTTATTTGCCGCCATTCGCGCCGGGCGGGCGGAGGTCGTGACCGACACCATTGAGCGCTTCACGGCGCAGGGCATCCGTTTGACGTCCGGTGCCACGCTGCCAGCGGATATCATCGTCACCGCCACGGGTCTGCAGTTAGTGCTGATGGGAGAAGTGGCGTTCAGTCTGGATGGCCAGCCTATTAGCTTCCCGCAAACTTATTCCTACCGGGGCATGATGTTCTCCGGCGTGCCCAACCTCGTCTACACCATGGGCTACATCAATGCGTCGTGGACGCTGCGCTCGGAACTGGTGGCGGAATTTGCCTGCCGGATGATTCACCAGATGGACGCTCTGGGGGTGGGCCAATGCACGCCGAGGCTGCGCGCCTGCGATGCCGATATGCCCGCCAAGCCGATGATCGAGGACTTCACGCCCGGTTATCTGCAACGCACACTGGCACTATTTCCACGGCAGGGAGACCGCGCACCTTGGCGCAACACGCAGAACTACGTGGAAGACCGCGAGCAGTTCCGCAACGCCCCCTTGGCCGATGGCGTGCTGAGTTTTGACCACCCGCGGGCGGGTGCCGTGGGTAGCACGCCGGGCTAGCAATGCCCGCCCGGCGTGCGATAACTACATCGTTTTCCAGTCGCCCGATTGCTCGAAGGCGTAGCTCACCCGATACACCCGCGCCTCGTCAAAGTGCCTACCCACTAGCATCATGCCTATCGGCAGCCCCTCAGACATCCCACAGGGTACGGTGATCGCCGGGTGGTGCGTGATGTCGAAAGGCGAGGTGTTGCTGATCATTTCCAGCGCCCGCTGCACGTGGAGTTCGCGCGTGGCGTCGGGCGGTGGAATGGGGGTCGCCTTCATCGGTAGGGTCGGCATCAGCAGCACGTCATATTGGGCCAGCGCCGCGTCGTAGGCGGCAGTGACGCGCCGCGCGATGTTGGTGGCTTTGCCGTAGAAGCGCGTGCCGTAGTGCTTTTTCATGTGCACACCCAGCACCGTCAGTAGCTTGGTGGTTTCCGATAATTGATCGGCGCGCAGTTCCCAACCGTGGAGCTTGTCCATCAGGCTCGTGACGTATAAATCGCGCCGCGAGGCACCGTAGCCGTCGCCTTGCATCATGGTCTGCACTATCCCCTCGGTGCCGATGGGCACCCACAGTGCTGGCGCTATCAAATGCTCGGGAATGGAGATGTCTTCGACGATGGCACCGAGGCTGCGCAGATGCTCCGCTGCGCGCCGCACACAGGCGTCGACGTCGGCTTCTGAATTAATGTGGCCAAAACCTTCCTTCACCACGCCAATCCGCAGCCCTTGCACACCGCCCGCAATGCCGGTGGTGTAATCCAGCGTGCCGGGTTGTTTTTCGTGAAACTGTCGAGGGTCGTAACCGTCAACACCGGCGAGTACTTCTAGCAGCAGGGCGTTGTCGCGGACGTTGGTGGTCATGGGGCCAGTGTGATCCAAGACGATCTCGATGGGCATGATGCCGGTATAGGGCACGAGCCCATGGGTAGGCTTCATGCCAACGATGCCGCACCAAGACGCTGGCATGCGAATAGAGCCGCCCTGATCCCCGCCTATCGCCATGTCTACTTCACCCAGCGCGACCACCACGGCACTGCCCGAGGACGACCCGCCCGCGGAGTAACCCATTTTGTAGGGGTTGTGCACCGGTCCCTTGGCGTTGGTGTGGCTGCCGCCGGAAATGCAGTAGTTTTCGCAGTGAGTTTTGCCGGCAATTTCACCGCCGGCGTCGAGAATTCGGGTGATGATGGTGGCGTCGATGTCCGGCACATAGCCTTCCAGAATGGCGTTGCCGTTCATCATGGGCACGCCGGCTACCATCACGTTATCTTTGATGGCGACGCGCTTGCCGGCCAGCGGGCCGGTGGCGGCACCTTTGATCGCGGTCCTGACATACCAGGCGTTATGCGGGTTGTCGGTTGGCAGCGCCCGGGTGCCGGGGGTCCGCGGGTACTGCACTTCCGGCAGGTTGTCGGGTAGCGCGTCTACTAGGTTGTAGGCGCGAATGTAGGGCGCCAGCAAACCCAGATAAGAGGTCACATCGGCCGGGCTCAACGACAGGCCCACACGCTGGGCGGCCTCGAGCAACTGCTCTGGGGTTAGGGCGGGAACGGTCATGGGCGTTTCTCCTTAAAAAAATAGGCTGGGGTGGGCGGCGATATCCAGCGCGGGGGGGCAGGTTTGCTGGCCGCGCGGGTCGTGTGTCGATCCGGGTTTAGTCTAGTCGAGCCGCCGCCGATTTGCTTCGCCACCGTGGCCCACGTCGGTAGTCTTGGGCGCACGTGAGATCGCGCCGTGTGAGCACGCCGCGAAAAAATATGGCGTAATCGCACCAAAGCCACACTAGGCACAGAACGAACGGGGGGAACTGGCATGGCAGCAAGCGCAAGCAACACACTCGATGGCCTCACGCTGGAGGTCGCGGTCATCGGCAGCGGCGTTGGGGGTCTGTATGCGCTCCAACGCCTGCGCGATCAGTTGGGGCTACAGGCCGAGGCTTTCGACGATGCCGGCGGTGTGGGCGGCACTTGGTACTGGAACCGCTACCCCGGTTGTCGGGTGGACACCGACGCCTCGGTGTACTGCTATTCCTTCGACGAAGACCTCTTCCGGAGTTGGCAATGGTCAGAGCGCTATCCCCGCCAGCCGGAGGTGCTCGCCTATCTCAACGCGGTGGCGGATAAGCACGATCTCAAGCGTTCCATCCATTTTAATACCCGCATTCTCGCCGCTCATTGGGACGAGACTGCTGCGGTCTGGCGCTTGACGACGGCGCGTGGCGAAGCGGTTGCGGCGCGTTATTTGGTTGAAGGCGTGGGTTTGTTGTCGTCGGCTAATTTGCCGGTGTTTCCGGGCGCGGAACGCTTCCAGGGTCAGATTTATCATGCCGCACGCTGGCCGGAGGCAGCCGGCGATCTCGCCGGTAAACGAATTGGCGTCATCGGCACCGGCTCCACCGGGATTCAACTCGTGACCGCACTCGCACCCACGGCGGGTCATCTGTTGGTGTTCCAGCGCACGCCGCAATACGTGGTGCCGCTGGGCTGTGGGCCATTCCCCGCTGAGCGACGCGCCCAGATGACGGCCGACCCGGCTGGCTATGTTGCGCGCACGCTCAACACCGCGGCGGTGTTCGGCCTTGAAGAAAGCACCACGCCCGCTTTGAGCGTGTCAGCCGCCGCACGCCAGCAAGTCTATGAAGCTGCTTGGCAGAAGGGTGGCGGTTTTGGTTTTATGCTGGAGACCTTCGGCGACATCATCATCAGCCGGGAGGCCAACGACACCGCCACAGATTTTATCCGCGCGAAGATTCGTCAGATAGTGCAAGACCCGGCACTGGCTGAGAAATTGTGCCCTCGCGATCTCTACGCCAAGCGGCCGCTCGCGGTCGATGGCTACTACGACTGCTTCAACCGTGACAACGTCACGCTGGTCGATCTAAAAGCGGCACCCATCGTAGAAATTGACGAGTCTGGGATTCGCACCAGCCACGAACACATGCCACTCGACGTCATTATCTTTGCCACGGGCTTCGATGCAGTGACTGGCAATTATTTAAAAATCGACACCGTAGGCCGCCACGGCCGGCGTCTGCAGCAGCAGTGGGCTAAGGGTCCGGACGCTTTTATGGGGATGACCATTGCCGACTTTCCCAATCTGTTCATGATTTTCGGGCCCTTTGGCCCGTTCACCAGCCAGCCTCTCGTCCACGAATACCAGATCAACTGGATGACCAACTTAATGCGGCACGCCCGTGCGGGTGGCTATCGCACCATCGACACCGACCCTCACGCCCAAGAAAACTGGGTGGCCCGCTGTTGTCGGGGTGCTGATCTCACGCTGTTTCCGCAGGTCGATAGCTGGATTAACGGCGCAAACGTGCCGGGCAAGCCGCGTGCCTCCATGTTCTTCATGGAAGGCATGGCGGCCTACATGCAGCAACTGGATGAGATTGTCCGCGAGGATTACGCGCCGTTTGTGTTGGGTCGATAAATCGGCTTTGCGCCCACTGCGCCTGTCGCGCCAGATTGTTGATGAAAAGCTGGGGTGCCTGTGATCAGGCTTGTGCCAGATCAATGGCGATCGCGAATTCTTCTGGGTGCAGAATGATGACGCCCATGGCTTTGGCTTGGCGGGCGAAATCGGTGTCCCGGGTGACCAAACACAGGGGCGCTGCGTAGCCCGCCTGTTGTAAAACCAGCAGATGTTGCAGGATGGCGGTATCGGCTCGGTGCGCGCCAGTGCCACCCGAAAACAGCACGCGCACTTGCGCCGAGAGCGAGCTCTGGGTGGGCTCCTCGCCATCGAAATACAGGATAACCTCGGCCCCTGATTGGGCAAAAATGCGCGTGACGCGTTGCCCTAGCACCTCGCGGGCTTTGGCTTTGGGGATGCCGTCCAAAAAATAAGGGCTAAAAATCTCGGCGAGCTCAAAGAGCAGATTGTGCCCATCGATGAATAGCGTGAAGGCCTCCCCCTGCACCACGGCACGTCGCAGAAAGAATCGCGACGGCGCCGGTTCGCCGCTAACCTCGGGCGTTATTTTCGCTTGGTCGTAGAGTCGGTTTGCGGTCTCGTTCAAGGCCCCGTAAAGCCCTTCGAGATCTTCTTTCTGCAACAAATTGAAGCCCGTCGCCTGTTGGATAAATTGGCGCATCTGGGCCAGTTCATCGAGCGTTTGAGCCTCGTTGGTGGTGGCTAACAAAGCCGTCACCACCGGGCTGCTGGCGTCTGTTGGTAGTCCTAGACGTTGCGTTAAATCGGCAATTTCGCGGACTAATTGTGCGGCGATGTGGCGCAATTCAGGCAGCGGGTTGAGCGCCTCACGCCGAGCGTGCTGGATCTGCGCGAGCAATTGACGCCGTTGCTCTATTTGCCCGTTCATGGCGGTACGGTTCCCGTACTGTAAGTCGACGGCGCGCTGCCGCTCGAGCAGTTCTGCCGCGCGACTAGGCAAATCGCTGTGCTGTGCATCGACCAGCGCAGCATTGAGTTGGCGCACCGGCACCAGCCATTGGCGCAAGGTATCGTTGAGGTTTTTTTGGACGCCTTGTTCGATGCGCGTGTGCAAGGTTTCCTGCAGTTCGTGCGCCGCTTGGCTCACCTGTGAGAGTTCCGTTGCACGCAACTTGGAGTCTTGGCGGGCGCGCAGTAGTTCGTGGCCTAGGCGCGCTATTTCATGGTCATTTTGGGCAATTTTATCCTGGAGTTTTTTCTTCTCCCGGGCAAATTGTTTGCTGAGACGATCGGTTTCGGCGGCGCTTAAATGAGGCTGTTGGGTGGCTGTTTCCGGCACCATTAGGCTGGTATTGGTGATCCCTTCAGATGCCGCGGGTAGGCATTCGCCCAGCACTTGGTTGAGGCCTTCCAAGAAAGTGGCCAAAGCGTCGGGCTGGGTGGTGGCTGTGGCGTCCGATGCCTGTTGGTCTGCCGCCGGCGCCGCCCATTCGGCCTGAAATTGGCCGGTCAGTGCGGCCACGGCCGGCCGTTTGCCCTTCAGCGCGGCGGCGCGCAAGCCTGCACTGTCTGGCACATCGTGTGGGGTTTCTGGTTCCCAAGTGCCCATGAACTGATGCGCCAATTCACGCACCGCGGTACGTTTATCGAGCAGCGCTGCCGCCAGAAAATTAGCGCTGCCAAAATAGTCTGCCAAGGCCGCGAACCCGGCTGCCAGCACGGTGGTCTCTAGCCGTGCCACCACCTCGGTCGCGAGCGCGGTTTCCTGCAGCAGGGCGGAGGTGACGGCATTGAGGTCGGTTTCCAGCGCGGACTTAATCCGCGTGCGAAACAGCGGCACATTGGCCAGCAGCGGACGAAGGCCTGGGAACAAGCCCGGTTTTTTCGTGGCGATGTCCACCAAGCGGGCGGCGTCTAGTTCCTCCACCAACCGGCGAAAAGCGGCGAGGATAGCCGGCGGCATGACGCGTTGATCAATTTTCATCGCGGGTCATCTGGTGCGAGCTTCCTTGCGCGGTTGGCCCGGCTTGGCCGGTGCGGCGGTGTTGGGTTTTTAGGGTGGGTCCGCGGCAGGACAAACCGCCGCTGCGAGGCCTCGATTAGACCAGAGATGCCTTCGTTGCGGCCACTCGTCTAACGCCAGCCGTGGCACCGGCACGATGCGACGGCCGGCGCGCGGGTAGCGCCGGACAGGGGCACGCGCGGTTGGATCTGTGAGCCCCGCCTAGCCCCAACACAGCGCGCCGGGGTGGGCATTGGGAACGCGTGCAAATAGCGTTGCACGTCTAGCTGCGTATACTTTTAAGCTGGACGCGCACGCCCGCCACCGATGGGCCTATGGTGGCGCGCGCCGCTGCTTGGCTTAGTGAGATTTGCGATCTAACCCTAAGGAGAAACCCGCATCAATACCGACATCCGCCCCTTTAAGTTTGCCGTGCCACAAACCGAACTCGATGATCTCGCACAACGCCTCGCCCAAACCCGCTGGCCAGAACGCGAAACCCCGAGCGATTGGAGCCAAGGTATTCCGTTGGCGTATACCCGCGAAATTTGCGAGTACTGGCGTACCCAGTACGACTGGCGTCGCTGCGAGGCGGCTCTCAATGCGCACCCACAATTCATCACCGAAATCGACGGTCTGGACATTCAGTTCATGCACGTCAGGTCGCCACACCCCGCAGCACGCCCGTTGCTCATGACGCATGGCTGGCCGGGCTCGGTGATTGAATTCATGAAAGTCATCGGGCCATTGACCGATCCGGTGGCGCATGGCGGTGAGGCCGCCGATGCGTTCCATTTGATCTTGCCCTCGCTGCCCGGGTTTGGTTTTTCCGGTAAGCCCACGGCGCCAGGCTGGACACTGGACCGGATCGCGCAGGCGTGGGGCACGCTGATGGCCCGGCTAGGTTATGCGCAGTATTTCGCGCAAGGGGGCGATTGGGGTGCCATCGTCACGATGCATATCGGCATGACCCAAACCGCCCACTGCGCGGGCATCCACACCAATATGGCGCTGGTGGATATCCCGCCTGAAATGATGGAAGACCTCAGCGACTTCGAGCGCAGCGCGCTGGCTGGCTTTCAGCATTACTGGGATGCCGAGTCTGGGTATTCCAAGGAACAAAGTACCCGCCCGCAAACCATCGGCTACGGGCTCACCGACTCACCCGTGGGGCAGGCGGCGTGGATACTGGAGAAATTCTGGGCGTGGACCGATTGCGACGGCCATCCGGAGAACGCTCTCACGCGCGACGAACTGCTGGATAACGTGATGATGTATTGGCTACCAGCCGCTGCGGCGTCCTCGGCGCGGATGTACTGGGAAAACTTCTCAGTGGTGCTCAAACCCAAGGCGCCCATTCAGGTGCCGGCCGGGATCAGCATTTATCCGCACGAGATTTTTCGGATCTCCCAGCGCTGGGCGGCGACCCGTTTTACCCAGTTGGTTCACTACAACACGCTCGACCGGGGTGGGCATTTTGCCGCCTTTGAACAGCCGGCATCTTTTGTGAACGAAGTGCGCACGGCGCTGCGCGCGATGCGCTAAGCGCTGTTCTCTACGGCCACCCCACGCGTGGCCCGCTGGTTGCGGGTGGGGCATTTAAACTCAGGCCTGAAGCGCCGCCCCCATGCGGTAAATGGCCCGGTGCATCACCCACATCACCACTTGGGTGGTGGCGATGGTCACTTCAAAATCTGCGTAATCGTGATTTTTTTGCACGCTAAGACCGGCTACCCGGGCGTGCACGGTGTAGGGCTCGTTGAGAGGCACCACGCCGAAGTGTTCAATTTTGCTCGCCACGTGGATCCACGGTCCTACCGCCACGTTGCTGTCTACCACCATATTGGCCTGCCGCAACAACCACGCGGGGTGGACCACCGATTGGTAGAGCGCCAGATCCTCACCCATGCCGCGCAACAGCACCGCACTTTGCGCGGGCGTAAAAATTTCATGCAAAGTGCCCAACTGCGGATCGGACCCCAACGCCTCGGGGGTGGCGGGCCGGCGCACGGCCGGCAGCGGCACGCTGTGGGTGAGCGTGGGCAATTCTCGGGCTTGGCCCGGAAAACTGGCGCTACCCACCACGCAAGCCTCGCCGGCGGCATTTTTTAGCGCCAGTTCAAAGGTGTAGGTGGTGTCGTTGCAGGCGCTTACCCGGACGTGGGTGGTGAGGGTTTCGCCGGCATAAACCGGCCGCCGAAAACGCGCTTCAAAACTGCCCTGATGCAGAAACGCCTCGCCAAACAGGGCAATCAAAGGATGCGTGAGATAACCATACAGCGTGACCCCCGGCACTAGCCCGCCGGCAAATCCCAATTGCCTGGCAGTGGCGTCGTCGTGCATGGGGTTGGCGCTGTCGGTGGCATCGTTTTCCGCAATGATTTGCCAAGTGGGTAATACTTGCTCGGGTTGCAGCACCCAGCGTGCGGGGCTTGCGGGCATGGATGAGTGCATCGGGTTTTCCTTTAACCGGGGGAGGCGCGCGCGTTGAGAGGCGCCAACGCAGTTTAAGCGTGCCTGCGCAGCCAGCGCCATGTGGGTGTTGCGCGCCGCAGTGGTGGCAACCGATCAGACGAAAGATCCAGCCGAGTAGGCCGCGCGCGAGCTATTGGTGCGGGGTGCCACTGGCCCGTGGGGTCTGTTGTAGGATCAATCCGCTAGCATTTTTGTTGCCCGAAAATGCCCCACCACCACCGTGTTCATTTTTTTAGGAGAAATATTATGTTGATCGTTGCCGTGGTATTCGAATTTGTTCCCGGCGGATTTGAGCGCATCAAGGCCGTTGTTGAGCGTGCCGTGGCGGGATCTCGTCAAGAACCCGGCGCTAAAATCTACGACTGGGCGATCGACATCACCGCACCGAACCGCGCCACTATCTTCGAAGTGTGGGACGACCAAGCCGCACTGGATAAGCACTTCACCTACCCCTACATGGATGCGCTGGTAGCGGCGTTGAGCGCGGCGAGTATTCGGGGCGATATCACCCATTATTCTGCCGAGATCTATGATGTCAGCGGTAAGCGCGACATGGGTTTTGTCCTGCCGACGCACTAGCGCTGGCGCCACCACGGCCGCACCGCAAGGCTAATGGCGCGTGTGGCGGCGGGCTTGGGTAGCGCCGCCGGCCGGGGCCCGGGCGGCTGCCCTGCCCAGCGGCCGGACGTAGCCCTGACCGGCCCCGCGCCCGCCCGATAATCTAAAACAGCGCCCACCGTCGTCTGGCCGCCGCCATACCCACCGCGCCCAACGCGCGATCCCACCTAACGCGGCCGCCGGCCCCGGCCGCCCCCAAGATCAAGCGCGGCGGCGTGACAGCGCCAGCCCCGCCAGCGCCAACCCGACCAGCGCTAGGGCCGAGGGCTCCGGGACCGTTGCAGAGACGGCTGTCCCAACGTAGAGCGAATTAACCGTAGCATAAGCAGCATCTTGTGTGTCAGAAAATGGTCCGCCAACCGTCAATGAAGTGATCCCTACGTCACTGGTGAAGCCTGCGAACGCACCAGTAAGGTTGAGGCCGCCACCGGTTGGGGCTGGAAGGTTAATGAACGTGCCGTCGTTGAGCGATACCGTTAACGTTGAACTTAGAGCAGCAAAACCCGCGTTGGTCATAAAAAACAAACCTCCGACGGCCGTGGGGAGTGTTCCAGTAAAGGTAAAGGTTAAAGGTTCAACCGGGCTATTTGTGCTGAATAACCCAGGCTCTGCCCAAAGCTCGCCAGGAGCGCTGGCCGAAATCGTATAGCCCGACATGGGGACATCTAGCCCGTTATTATAAAAACCATCAAAGCTGTCAAAATCTTGCGAGACCTGTCCCGTAACTGCAGCATTGAAGGCAGTTTGATCAGTAAAGGTCATCGGGGTTGCGGTGGCTGAAGTGGCCGCAATGGCCAGCAGGCCGGCGAATACGCGGGCCAAGCCGAGGGAGAGCAGGCTTTGTTTCATGTCGGGTTTTCCTTGGGGGTATGCGCGCCGTTGGGCGGCGGGTGCGTGACTCGAGCGCATGTTGGGGGTTTCCATTTTTGATATCTCACGGTTGGGTAACTGTTTGGCGGTGGCGACGTCTTGGCGTCAGAGTCATTCAAACATGCCCCCCCCCCCCCCGCAAGGCTAAAATTCCCAAAATTTGTCAACATTTGTTAATTCTCAATTCTCAGAATATTGGCAAGGCTAAAATTCCAAAAATTTGTCAAAATTTGTTAATTCTTTATTCGCCGGTGTTAATGCTTGATTCGCAGGCCGACCTGCGGCGCGCCGCAATTTCCGGCGGCTTCGTGTCGGCAC
The DNA here is from genome assembly GCA_945862315.1 of Klebsiella pneumoniae. GTDB lineage: Bacteria > Pseudomonadota > Gammaproteobacteria. The sequence goes on along the minus strand of CAMAXW010000023.1, from coordinate 42,647 downwards.
GCAGTGGTGTTCCGCGTCCCAGCGTTAGCGTTTTTGCGTGCCCTTGCCAAAGGCCGGGCGTGGCCTGAAGTGCCGCGCAGGGGCCGCGGCTTCGCAGGCAGTTTCGCCACACTCCGGTGGGGCCACAGCCCCAGCACAACGCGGCAGACTGCTTGGCAACAACGGCTCGCGCTGAGACTTTCCGCCGGTTTAAAGCGCTTAAAACAGCGGCTTTACCTCTGCCATGCGGTAGCGTTCCAGACCCGCCAAGATTTCTTGCTTGGCTGCTTCTGGCCCGCCCCACCCGCTGACCTTCACCCATTTGCCGGGTTCCAAATCTTTGTAGTGTTCAAAAAAATGCCGAATTTGTAGCAGGCGTTCGGGTTGGAGATCTTCGGGTCTTTGCCAATGGCGATAGATGGGCAGAATTTTGTCGATAGGTACCGCCAGCAGTTTGGCGTCGCCGCCGGCTTCGTCCTCCATTTGCAGCACACCAACCGGACGACAGCGAATCACCGCACCCGTGGTCACCGCGAAGGGCGTGACCACCAGCACATCCACGGGGTCACCGTCGTCGGCAATGGTGTGGGGGATATAGCCGTAATTACACGGATAGTGCATGGAGGTGAGCATGAAACGGTCGACAAACAGTGCGCCAGTTTCTTTATTTACCTCGTACTTCACGGGATCAGCATTCATGGGGATTTCGATGATGACGTTGAATTCTTCCGGCGGATTACGGCCGGAGTCCACACGATCCAAGTTCATGACAGGCAGACCTCTGGTTGGGGAATAGGGTGGTGTGGGTGGCTGTATACCGCAGTGGGCCGGGAATTTAAGCCGTAGCGTGCGCCGCCGCCCCGTGCTTATAGCCCAAACAGATTGCACCGGCCCAGTCCGTGCGGGCAAGAAAATGGGCGTTGACAGTAAAGCCCGCTGCGGTGATTTGGGTGGGCGCGTGAGATTTAACAATTGTTCACTTTTCTAGCGTCGATCTGGCGGCTCAGAGTGGTGAGACTCGGCGCTCAGGTGGCACCTCACCCTAGGCACGCTAGCAATCGCCAAACCACGACGACGGTGGCGCGCACTCCTAGCAAACGACTCGTTGTATTTTTTAGCTAAAGGCATTTAACCATGACGCGCTTCTTAAGACTTTTCCTTGGCGCAGCGCTGGGGGTTCATGCAAGTGCTGCTTTCAGCACGACCTACTACAATTTTAATTGGGCGCCACCAGAGCCTCCAGGCTTTTCTAGTTCCGCGACGGCGGTCGCCAGTTTTTGGGGATTTTTTGGACTCAACAGCAGTATCTTGGCGGGTCAAAGTTTCACGGCGCAGGATTTGGTTTATGCGGACTTCACCCTAGAGTTAACTGACACCAATAACGCTCGCTTTTCCTTAGCCGATATTCCCCGGAGTGCTTTTTCTGGAACGCGCCTATTAGGTCCAAGTACTAGCGTGGCGTTCACCGATGTGTTCTGGCAGAACAACGCCGCATTTGCGGGTTGCTATGCGGCGCGGTGTGGGGGAATGCCGGACGGCAGTGGGTATTTGAGCCAGTCGTCTAAACAACTGTTTGGTGGCCTGTCGGTGCCAAATCCAGGTACGTTGAAGAAAGTTTATTTCTACTACGACGAGACCGACTATAAAAACACCGCGTCCCTAGCGGCCTTCAGTGCCTACGAAATTGGCTATACGCCAAACTCAGTGCCGCCGCCACCGCCGACTGGCGATCCGGTTAACTGGTTGGTGCCCGCGCCCCCGACCCTCGGGCTTATTGGCCTTGGGTTCACCCTGTTGGCTTGGCAGCGACGGCAAAATGCCACGGGCGCGTTCCGGGTCTAACGCTAACCCGGCGCAGCCTGCGCCGGGTGTCCTAACTTTCATCACGGCGCAGCCCGCGCCGGGTGTCCTAACTTCAAGCCTTTGGCGGTTTCACCCCAGCCTTTGAACGGGTGACTGCGCCCGGCGCGCCAGGCTGACTGTTGCGAAGCCGTATTCGGCTCGCCCGATCAACGCTGGACGTTATCAAGGGTCGCCATAGATACTTCGCCAGTAACGCCGCGCAGCGCTGCCTGCGTCGGCCGGCACAGGGAAAAATAATAAAAGCGCGCACAGCGTCTTTAGACCACCTCGCGCAAACCGGGAGAACCTCATGGCTTTCGATTTGAATGGCATTGATATCCATACCCCCAGCCGCTATGCCCACAGTTTTCCGTGGGCGGAATGGGAGGTGCTGAGGCGCGAAGCCCCGGTGTTTTGGTACGAGCGTGACGACATCGAACCCTTCTGGGCGGTAACCCGTCATGCCGAGGTCATGGTGATCTCCGAACGTCCCAAAATCTTCATCAATGGCGGCCCACGTCTGCGCTTGGCGCTCAAGGGCGAAACCGAACTCCTGCGCGGTGGTCTGGATTCTTTTGGTCAGTCGCGCGGCTGGAATCCGCAAGAACCACCCGATTTAACGTTCATGGATGACCCCCAGCATCGCGAAGTGCGCAAGCACGCCAGTTGGGCTTTCACGCAAGGCTGCATGCGTTCTTTCGCCAGCCATTTTGACCAACTCGCCGCGGGTTTTACCGCCGAGTTTCTCGCGGAGCTAGAGCGGGGTGGCGAAGTGGATTTTGTCCGTCACTTGGCGGCCAAGCTGCCGTTGGCGGCTATCGGCGAAATTATTGGTTTGTCGGCTGGCGACTGGAAAAAAATTCTGGTTTGGTCCAACGCGATTATTGGTGAGGTATCCCCCGAGCACGTGCTGCCCGGTGAAACCCTGTTGCAGGCGGCGGAACGTTATATGAACGAATTCCGGCTGTATCTGGAAGAACTCATTCAGGCGCATCGCAAGCCCGGCGGCGGGCCGTCTGACTTCGTTAATCGTTTGGTTAGCGCAACGGTAAACGGCGAGCTGCAAAATGATCAGCAGCTCATCGGCTATTTGTTTGTGCTCATCGGGGCCGGTAACGACACCACGCGCAATGCCACCGCCGGTGGCTTGGTTGCGTTGCTGGAGCACCCCGAACAACGTGATCTGCTGTGTGCTAATCCTGGTTTGATCAGCGGCGCGGTAGACGAAATACTCCGCTGGACCTCGCCGGTGATAAGCTTTCTGCGCACTGCGACGGAAGATTTCCAGCTGTTGGATAAAACCATTCGCGCCGGCGACACCGTCTGCATGTTTTATCCATCCGCCAATCGCGACGAGAGCGTGTTTACCGATCCCTACCGGTTCGACATCCAACGTAATCCCAACCCGCATCTCACCTTCGGTTTTGGCGCGCATTTTTGCCTCGGCACTAACCTCGCCAAAGCCGAGCTGCGCGCGGCGATCACGGCCTTGCTGCCGGTGTTGCCACGTTTGAAGTTGGGCGGCATGGGGCATCGTATTCCCAACACGCATGTGTCGGGTTTTGCCGAATTGCCGGTCGCGCTGGCGTAAGACAGTGGCGCGTGGCCACAGTTGGCCGGCGTGAGCGTCGCGCCGGTCAACTAGCCGATCACAAATTTCTGCCTGAGCAGGTTTCCAACCAGGGATAACGCCACGTCACAAGCGGCCTGGTGGCGGCAGGTTAAAAGGATCACGAAATGCATCAGGTATCGATTCCGGATTTTGCGCGCGAGCGGGGCGCGCTAATGCGCCCGGTGTTGTCCGTGAATGCCGCCCAGACGGCGGTGATTGCGATCGATTTTCAGCGTTTTTTTATCGACGCCGGGCAGCCCATGGGGAACCAGCACGCCCGCGACATCCTAGAGCACGCCAATCGGCTGCACGCGGCCGTGCGGCAGGCAGGCGGGCTGGTTATCTTTACCCAACATAGCGTGGGGCCACCGCCCGGGACGATGAGTGCGGCCAGCGTGCCCGCCGCCCAGCCGTCATCCCCCTACGAACTGCTACCCGGTAGCGACGCCTACGATCTTCACCCGGACATCGTGCGCGCCGCCGCCGACTGGTGCGTTGTTAAATACCAATCTAGCGCCCTGCATCCCGGCGCTGCGACGGGCCTGCACGAGCATTTGCGGGCCCGTGGCATCAACACGCTCATCATCACCGGGCTGGTGACCAACGGTTGCTGTGACTGTACGGCACGCGACGCTTTTCAATATGGCTATACCGTGGTGGTCGCGACCGATGCGACGGCGGCCATGACCGACGCAGAACATAACGCCGCGCTGCTGAACCTCGCGATTTATTACGCTCACACCTTGGACAGTGCTGCGATCGCTGCGGCCTTATAGCGGCGCGCTGCTACCGTTCATCAAACACTGCCGGCGCGCCGGCAACGCTTAAGGTGCTGGCGTGGCGGACGGCAGGCCAAACACCCACAACACGCCGCCTTGGGGCACGTGGGTTTTGGTCCCGTAGGCTTTGTCTAGAGACTCTTGTTTGCGCTGGGCATCGACGCCCCAGCCAGACTGCACGGCGATGTACTGCTGGCCGTCGATGGCGTAGCTGGTGGGCACGCCCACCACGCCCGAGTTGGTGCGCTGCTGCCACAGCATATCGCCGGTGTGGGCATCGAAGGCCCGGAAGTAGCGGTCGTTGGTGCCGCCGCTAAACACGAGGCCACCGGCGGTGGCGAGTACCGGTCCCCAGTTGTGCGATTTAAACGTCTTGGTCCACACTTTTTTGCCTGCCGCGAGATCCCACGCCTGCAATTCGCCAATGTGGTCTCGGCCCTCGGGGGTCGGGAACACTTCTATATTGGCCAAGGGCACGCCCATGTAGAGTTCGCCGGCCCGGTATTTCGCGGGCTCGCCCGTGAGGGCGCTGCACAGGTTTTCGTTGGCCGGGATATATAAATAACCGGTCTGCGGGCTGTAGGCGGAGGGGGGCCAATCCTTGCCGCCCCAAACGCTGGGGCAGAACTCCGTGCGCTGGCCGAGGCGGGGCTTGTGTTGGGGGTCGTACTCGGGACGCCCGGTGAGGGGATCTAGGCGCGTAAAGACATTTTGCTTCACGTAAGGTTGGGCCTCCACAAAAGCAATGCCCTTGTTGGTGCGCTCGAGCATCCACAAATAACCGTTGCGACCTTCGTGGATGAGGCTTTTGATCGTCCGGCCGTTGCGCTGGATGTCGATCAACAACGGCGCCGTCACTTCGTCCCAGTCCCAAGCATCGTTCCAGTGATATTGGTGATGGCTGCGAATGGCGCCAGTATTGACGTCGACGGCGATGACCGAGGTGGCGTAGAGGTTATCGCCGGTGCGTGCATCACCCATCCAAGGGCCTGCGTTACCGGTGCCCCAGTAGCTTAATTGGGTCGCCGGATCATAGCTGCCGGTCACCCACACGGGCACGCCGCCATGTTTCCAAGTGTCACCGGGCCAGGTCTCGCTGCCGGGCTCGCCGGGTGCGGGGACGGTGTAGGTTTTCCACACGGCCTCGCCTGTTTTGGCATCGAAGGCCTGAATAAACCCACGTATGCCGAGTTCACCGCCGGACATGCCCACCATCACCCGGCCATTGACCACCAGCGGGGCGAGCGTCATGTAATAGCCGTCGAGATAATTCTCAACCGGCTTTTCCCACAACACCTCGCCGGTGCGGGCGTCCAGCGCGACCAGAAAGGCATCCACCGTGGCGAGATACACGCGGTCTTCGTACAACGCGACCCCGCGATTGGTGGGATGCAACTGAAATAGGTCCTCGGGTAGTTGGCGTTGATAACGCCACTGCAGGTCGCCGGTGCGGGCGTCCAACGCCAGCACCTGATTGCGGGGCGTGGTGATGAACATCATGCCGTCGTTAACCAGCGGTGGCGCTTGGTGGGCTTCTTCCACCCCGGTCGAGAAACTCCATAACGGCACCAGCTGGCGCACATTGGTGGTGTTGATGGTCGCGAGCGGGCTATATCCCTGCGAGTCATAGGTGCGGCGATACATCAGCCAGTTGTCGGGTTCTGGGGATTCCAGCCGCGCTTGAGTGACCGCCCGGTAAGGCACGGTGGGATTGGCACACAGCCCGAGTGTGGGGATTAGGGCCAAGCAAAAAAAACTCGCGAGCAGGCGTTTCATCAGTGAACCCTCAAGCGCTTTTAGCGCCAATTTTGCCGCTAAAAGTACCTGCCACCAGCAGGCGTCCGTGCTCAATTTTAAGGGGTAGGGCGGGTAACGGCCGGGCCGCTGGCCCCGCGACCCGCGTACCGGCATGGGCGGGATCAAAACGTGACGAATGACACGGGCACAAAAACTGCCGGGCGCTGGCATCCCACTCTGACACGCTACAGCCCGCATGCGTGCAGGTGCCGGTGTACGCCACGATGCCATCCGCGGCGCGCCGGCTGGTGGTGGCATCCAGTTGGTCGGGGCTGAGCCGTACCAGCAGGATTTGATTCAGACGGGAGCGCTCGCGCACCGTTTTGCCGGTCAGATCGCTGGGGTATACAACCAACGGCGGCGCGTTGAGAACCAGATCTTCGGGCGTGATCACGCGGGGCCGATCATCCCAAGAGGGTAGGGCGAGAGCGTCACCCGGCGCGGGTGGCAGCTGGCCTGCTGCAACCCCAACGGCTTGAACCGTCGCCGGGCGCAGCGCGCAGAGCGTGAGCGCACTGGCCATCGTGGCGAGCGCGGCGCGGCGGTTGGGGCTCGGCGGCTTTAACATTCAGCTGTCTTGCCGTTTGATCATCCGTGAGGGGGTGAACAGCAAAACCAATTCCCCGCGCTGGTTGCGTACTTCATTGCGGGTTGTCACCACGCCGCGATCGCCGCGCGCGGTCAAACGGGCCGCCGTGACTTCCACCCACACCTCGAGGGTGTCGCCCACGAATACCGGGGCTTTGATGTCGATGTTGCCGCCGAGGAACGCCATGCCGGTGCCACTGAGCGCACCACTCGACAGCACCAAGCCTTCGGCCAGCGACAGCGTGAGAGCACCGGGAATAATGCGCCCCGCAAAGCCCAGTTCGTGCGCTACTTCGGCATCCATGAACAGGCTCTCGTTGAATCCGCAGGTGGTCACGAAACTCATGAGCTCGAATTCGGTGACCGTGCGGCGCTGCGTGCGCCAACGCAAACCGACCGGTTGTTCAAGGAAGCTCAGTGCATTGCCGAGCAACGCGGGTCTTGAATCGGACATCCCTGCACCTCGCAATCGTTTGACGATGATGCTAGCAAACTAGCGGCGGCTTGTGCGCTTGGTGCGCCGCAATGCTTAGCCCAAGCGGGCGCCCAGCCAGCGGCCGATGTCGGCAATTTGGGCCGGGCACACGGCATGCTCCATGGGATAGGTTTGGTAATTCACGGGATAGCCCAAGGCGCGCAGGCGTTCGGTGCTGCGTTGGCCCAAGCTTTCTTTGACGACCGGATCGTGGTTGCCATGATGGATTTCGATGGGTAAATCGGCGTTGGCCGGATGCCCGATGAGGCTGTCGGCCGTCGCTAAATAAGTGGACAGCGCCAGTAGCCCGGCCAGCCGTTGCGGGAAAGTCAGCGCGGCCTCAAAGCCCACGGCGCCCCCTTGCGAGAAGCCTGCGATGACGATGCGTTGGGCGGCGATGCCGTTAGCAATTTCGCGCTCGATGAGTGCGTGCACGCGGGCGGCCGATAGACGCAGCTGCACTTCATCGGCTTTGCGTTCGAGATCCATGGCCTTGATGTCGTACCAAGCAGGCATCACATAGCCTTGGTTGATCGTGACCGGAATGGCGGGTGCATGGGGAAACACGAACCGGATGCCGTGGCCGCGTGGCAGCCCCAGCTCGGGCACGATAGGCTCGAAATCGTGGCCATTCGCGCCCAGTCCGTGCAGCCAAATAACCGCCGCATCCGGGGTGCGGGTGGGATTGATCTCAACGCTGGGAAGTAGGCTCATAAGATAAAGTCCGGGGTTGCGGTCACGCGCCAGCCAGCTAACGCCCCGGCTACTTGCCGCCGGGGCGAGCGCTTGCGCGGATTGTTTACAGGTAGGGAATGACCTCGTAGCCAAAGCGGCGGATGTCATCCAGCGCTTCGGGCTGATCGGGTTTGCCCAGTTGGCGCATGCGGATCATCAGGTAGTCGGGTTGAATGACGTCCTGCCATTTTTTGAGCTGTTCTAAGCACTGCTTGGGCGAGCCCGCAATGAGGCGGTCTTCGGCGACCATCTCGAAGGTGAGTTGGTCCGAGGATTTAACGTGCTCGAGGTATTTATCCGGGTAGTAGGCGCCAAAGCTGTGGTACCAGCGATGGGTGTCCATGGTCGTACCGTTTTTATCGAGACAGGCCTGCCAGTCTTTGCCAATCACGCAGTCGCGCATCAGGCACACAAAAGGCTTGCGGCCGGCGGCATGGGCGGCGGCCCGGTATTGGTCGGTGAACTGCTTGATGACCGGCAAGGACTGGATAGGATCGGCAATCCAACCATCGGCTAGACGACCGGCGCGCGCGATGCCTTCTGGGACCCAACCGGCAAGCCAGATGGGCGGGCCGCCTTGCTGATAGGTGCGCGGCGTAACCCGCACGTTTTCAATTTTGTGATACTTGCTGGGGTGGCTGAAGACTTCGCCCGACCACGCCTTGCGCAGCACTTCGACGACTTCTTCGGTGCGGCCCACGCGCTGTTTGCTGTTTACGCCGAACTGCGCAAAGTCGTTGGGCTGGTAGGCGATGCCGGCGGCGGTGATAAAGCGGCCCTTGGTCGCTTGGTCGACCACGGCGATGTCTTCGGCCAGTCGCACGGGGTGGTAAAGCGGCGCCAGCAGCACACAAGTGCCTACTTTAATGCGCTTGGTACGCACCCCCACCATGCCGGCCATCAACACCGGCGAAGGCAGATAGGCGTCTTCTTGTTGGTGGTGTTCGGTGAAGAAGAAACCATCAAAGCCTACGTCTTCGCAGGCCTGGGCCTGTTCCATGACTTCGTCGATCATGCGTGCGACGTTCTCGCCTTTCGGGGGATCTTGGGTACAGGGAAAATAGCCAACTGGCAGCATTGTGTCTCTCCTTTGAGCTGATATTAATCGTGCGCGAACGGAGCGCAGTGTAGCGCCTCGCCGCGTGGGGTTCGACTGCCGAAAGGGCGGCCGGCCAGCGTTTAGGGAACGCGCTGAAAATGGGTTATGGCGCGGGGCGCTAGCTGGCGACTTGCTGTTGCAGGAACGGCATGAGCAACGCCGCCACGGCCGTTGGATTGTCCGCGTAGGGGAAATGTCCACTGTCGTCCAACATCACCACTTGGGCGCGCGTAAAGGTTTCGCATTGGCGTTGCGCCAGCGTTGCGGGGAGATAGATATCGGCCCGTCCCCAGATCACCAAGGCCGGCAGATTGAGCGGCCGCAGCGCGGCACTCACTTGCTGGGAATAACCCTCGATGTCGCTGGTGGCGCGATAGAGCTTGAGCACCGCGCGGCGGGTGCCGGCGTCGAAATCTCGATACATGCGCTCGACAAATTCCGGCGGCAGGCCGCGCGGGTTGCCCAGCCCCAGCAATAGCCGAAAACCAAAGCGGGTAGTGATGGCCATGATCAATTCGCCCAAGCGCGGCGTGCGCCACAAGCGCGCCATGAAATGCCAGCGATAGCCCGGAAAAACACCGGTATTGATGAGCGTGACCGAGGCGACCCGCGTGGGATTGAGCGCCGCCCACCACAAACCCCACGGGCCACCAAAATCGTGGAGTACCAAGTGCACGCGGGTGATTTGCAGTGCGTCCAGCAGCGCGTGCAGATGTTGCGCGTAGCCGCTCAGCGTGTAGTTAAACGTGGCGGGTTTAGCGGCCCCGCCAAAGCCGGGCAGATCGGGCGCGACGGCGCGCATAAAGCTACCCGCCTCGGCCACTAGCGCGCGCCAGTCCTCACCAGCGCCGGGATTGCCATGGACGAAAACCGCCGCAGTGGCCCCCTCGCCGGCCTCAAGGTAGGGCGTTGCCACCCCCTCGATGCACAGCTGCGCTCGCTTAACGGGTGCTGGCACTGGGGCTTAAGCGCGCTTGCGCGGCCAAGGTGCTGTGGCGCATGGAATAGCCAAAATAGAAGCCCACGCCGATGGCCATCCAGATCAGGAAGCGCAGCCAAGTATCCACGGGCAGGAACGCCATCAGCGCCCCGCACGACAGCGTGCCCAACAGCGGAATGAGCGGGTTCCACGGCATTTTGAACGGGCGTGGCAGCGTCGGTTGCGTTCGGCGCAACATGATCACGCCCAAACACACCATCACAAAGGCGAACAGCGTGCCGATGTTGACCAACTCGGCCAGTTTGCCCAGCGGAATAAAGCCTGCGAACAGCGCACAGAACACGCCCACAAAGACAATCGTGAAGACCGGGGTTTGGGTACGTTCATTGAGCCGGCCAAAAGCGGCCGGTAGCATCCCGTCGCGCGCCATGGCAAACATAATGCGCGTCAGCCCGTAGTAGAGCACCAGCATGACGGTGAGGAGACCCGCAATGACGCCCGCCGCCACCATGCCCGACGCCCAACGATGGCCGAGTAGCTCCAGCGCGTGCGCGACCGGGGAGGAGACGTTGAGTTCCTTGTAGCTCACCACCCCGGTGAGCACGGCGGCAACCAGAATGTAGACCAGCGTACAGATCACCAGCGAACTGAGGATGCCGATGGGTAAATCGCGTTGCGGATTTTTGGCTTCTTCGGCGGCGGTCGTTACCGCATCAAAGCCAATATAGGCAAAGAAGACCAACGAGGCCCCGGCGAGCACGCCGTAGGTTTCCCCATTTGCCGCGCGCGTAAACCAGCCAAAGGGCAGGAAGGGCGACCAATTCACCGGATTCACATTGCCGGTTGCAGCGATCAGAAACACCGCGATGGTGATGAGTTTGATGGTCACCATGATGGCATTGAGTCGCGCAGATTCTTTTACCCCCACGATGAGCAGGCCCATCAAGAGCAAGATCACCAGCATTGCGGGTAGGTTCATCAACCCGCCGTTGCTCGGTTGGGTGGTGAGCGCCTTGGGTAAATCTAGCCCCAAAACGTGCAGCGCATTGCCGAAATAGCCGGACCAGCCGTTGGCCACTGCGGCCACCGACATGCCGTATTCCAGCAATAGGATCCAGCCGATGAGAAAGGCGGCGAACTCGCCAAACGTCGCATAGCTGTAGCCGTAGGCGCTGCCGCAGCCGCCCAGACTGGCGGCCAGTTCCGCGTAGGACAGCGCCGCGAAAGCACAGGCCACGCCGGCAAGCACGAAAGACACAATCACGGCCGGGCCGGCTTGGGTGGCGGCCGCGACCCCCGTGAGAACAAAAATACCGGTGCCGATGATGGCGCCTATGCCTAACAGGGCGAGGTCAAACGCCGAGAGGCAGCGTTTCAAGCCACCCTCGGCGAAGTCTTCATGGCGATGGGTGCGGGTTCGCAATAGCTGGTTCACGGCATATCCTCAAAACGGTTGGCCCCAGTGTAGGGAACTCGCCCTACCGGCGAAATAAGGAATCTCGCGCGGCCTGCGCGGCCGGTGTGGCGCGGATTCCTGAGAGGGGCCCGGGGCGCGCCCGGATGACCCGCAGGCTGGACTCGGCCGGACAACGTGTACACTCGGCGGCAATTTTCCAGCGGGTAGGGTGCTCATGAATCACATGCATCTCACGCAGGCACCGACACGCGGTGCACTGCTCAAAGGCCACCGTGCGGCACTGCATTGCGGCGAGCGTGCCCTTAACTGGACGCAATTTGCGCAGCGCATTGCGAGCCTTGCCGGGGTCTTGCAGGACTTCGGCGTGGTGGCCGGCACCCCGGTCGCCATGATGGCCGACGCCGGCTTGGAGTACTTCGATTACCACTATGCCGTGCCTTGGGCCGGTGGGGTGATGGTGCCGCTCAACACGCGGCTATCGGACGCCGAGCTCCTCTTTATCTTGGACCACGCGGCGGTTGAGATTTTAATCTGCAGTAGCGAATACGCTGAGCGCCTGGCCACGCTCCGCGCCGGTGCAGCGGGGTTGCGGGTGGTGATCGGCATCGGCATTGCCACCTTGGAACACGACTACGACCGCCTGCTCGCTGCCCGCGCGCCGGTGCCCGATGCGCGGCGTGCGGGTGAAGATTTGCTGGCCATCATTTACACCGGCGGCACCACGGGACAGCCCAAGGGCGTGGCCACCAGCCATGCCAATATGGTGGCCAATACTTTGGCTGCGATCCCCAATATGGAATTCGGTGAGGACATGGTGTACCTCCACTCCACGCCGGTGTTTCATACCGCCGGAATTGCGCGTATCTACGGCACGGTGACGGCCATGGGGCATGGCATCATTCTGCCGCGTTTCGATGCGGGTGCGGTGCTGGATGCCGTTGCGCGGCATCGTGTGACGCACTTGCTGCTGGTGCCAACGATGATCAGTCGACTGCTCAATCACCCCGCCTTTGAGGAGACCGATTTTTCCAGCGTGACCAATATCGCCTACGGTGCCTCGATCATGCCCGACGCGCTGCTGCGACGGGCGCTCGCCTGGTTGCCTAAAGTGCGCTTTACGCAATCCTATGGCATGACCGAGTTGTCGCCCTCGGCGGCCTATCTATTGCCGAAGTATCACGTGCTGGATGGTCCTAACGCGGGCCGGATCAAGTCGATCGGCCAAGCCATTCATACGGCGGAAATTCGGATTGCCGATGAGGACGATGCCGAAGTGCCGCGTGGTGCCGTGGGTGAAATACAGGTGCGTGGGCCGATGGTCATGCAGGGTTACTGGAAAAACCCGGAACTGACCGCGCACACCCTGCGCGGGGGCTGGATGCACACCGGAGATGCGGCCTATATGGACGCCGAGGGCTTTATTTTTTTGGTCGACCGCCTGAAAGACATGATTATCTCGGGAGGCGAGAATGTGTATTCCGGGGAAGTCGAGAACGCGCTGCATGAGCATGTTGGCGTGCGCGAATGCGCGGTCATCGGCCTGCCGCACGAAGACTTAGGGGAAGTGGTGCACGCGATTGTGGTCGCCCACGAGGGTGTTGTGCTCAGCGCCGAGGAATTGGTCGCCCATTGCCGCCGCCTCATTGCGGGCTACAAATGTCCTCGTTCTATCGAATTGCGGCGCGAGGCGCTACCGCTCTCGGGTACCAATAAAATTCTCAAGCGCCAGCTGCGCGACGAGGCGCTAGCGGCGCGCTAAAGCCCGCGACTGGGATTTGGCAGCCCGGGCGCTGCGGTGCGTCAGGCGACTGAACCGACGCACCGTCCGGCGGCGTAACGAGAGGGAACAAATCAACGTTCAGCGCGAGCGGCATAGAGTATCCTTGCGCCGTCCCGACCTGGGTTTTACCCGCGCCGGTCGACATCAGGTCCCAGACACACTAGGAGTTTTCGATGGATAACAGCAGACGTTCTTTTTTCAAGCGTGGTCTCAGCACGGTAGCGGCCATGTCGGTAGCCCAATTGGTGGCCCAGCGCACCGCTTTCGCAGCGGATCTGCCACACCTCGACGAAGCCAACGCACAGGCCGTCAGCCTCGGCTACAAAGCCGATGCCGCGACGGTCGACAAGGCCAAATTCCCCCGCTACACCGACGGTACGGCCTGCTCTAACTGCGTGCTTTTCGTAGGCGCTGCGGGCGCTGAATGGGGTGGTTGTGGGCTGTTCGCTGGCCAAGCAGTTGCTGCCAAAGGCTGGTGCAACGCCTACGCCAAGAAAGCCTAAACCGCCAGGCGGCCCGGCCGGTGAGGTGGGTGCAGGGCAACTTCCCCCACACCCACCTCTCTGGCCGTGAGCCCAGTCGTCAGAACCATTGCGTTGCTGATCCTCAGCAACGTTTTTATGACGATAGCCTAGGCCGGGCACCTACGAAATCTTGCCCATCGCACCTGGCTTAACGCGGCCTTGGTCAGTTGGGGGATTGCGCTGTTTGAATACCTGCTGCAGGTACCTGCCAATCGCATTGACTACCGCGTGTTGTCGGTGGGGCAGCTTAAAATCCTTCAAGCAGTGATCACGCTCACGGTTGTCGTGCTGTTTGCAGTGTTTTATTTCAAAGAAAAACCCACTTGGGATTACCTCTGGGCCGGCGTTTGCTTGCTGGGAGCGGTATATTTCAGGGTCTGCGCGAGACTCGCTTAAGCTTTTCCCACTGCCCGCAAAGGAGAACCCTATGGACCAACGCCCTGCTGCCGTCGCGACCGTACAAATCGATAACGAGTCGGTGCGCGTGACCGAATGGCGCTTCGCCCCCGGCGCGCAGACCGGCTGGCACCGACACGAGATGCAGTATGTGGTGGTGCCGGTCACCAACGGGGTGCTGCACTTAGAAACCCCGTCCGGTACGGTGGAAGCCGTGCTCACCTTGGGGGTTGCCTACGCGCGACCCGTGGGCGTTGAGCACAATGTCATTAACGGCGGCACCGAGGAACTGGCGTTTATTGAAGTGGAGCTGAAGGGCTGATGCCGCCCGCCCCACGGGGTGCCGCCTCGCCTGCGCGTTAGGCAGACGAGGCTTTGGCGTACACGAGTTGGCCGCTAAAAACTCGCTGCATTCATCCCCACCTGCTCGGCGGGGACGAATGCCCGTCTGGCCTATTTAGCCGCCATCTGGCGCAGCATGTATTGCAACACACCACCGTGCGCGTAGTAGGACCATTCCACCGGGGTGTTCACCCGCACCCGGGCCTGAAAGGTCTGCGTGGTGCCATCGGGCTTGCGCGCCGTGACCCGCAGTTCGGTGGCGCCTTCGTGCAGTCCTTCGAAGTCAAACACTTCGCTGCCATCCAGCCCTAAGCTCGCCGCGCTCTCCCCGTTGACGAAGTTCAGCGGTAAAACGCCCATGCCCACCAAGTTGGCGCGATGGATGCGCTCAAAACTCTCGGAGATAACGGCTTTTACACCCAACAGGAACGTGCCTTTGGCGGCCCAGTCCCGGGAGGAGCCGGTGCCGTATTCTTTGCCGGCAATGACCACCAGCGGGGTGTTGTGCGCGGCGTATTTCATCGCCACATCGTAGATGGGTTCCACCGGGCCGGCGCTGCCATTGAGGTAACGGCTCACGCCGCCTTCTACCCCGGGGGTCATGCGGTTCTTGATCCGGGTATTGGCGAAAGTGCCGCGCATCATGATTTCATGGTTGCCGCGACGCGAGCCAAAGCTGTTGAAATCTGCCTGTTCCACACCGTGTGCCATGAGGTACTTGCCGGCGGGACCGTCTTTCTTGATGTCGCCGGCCGGGCTGATGTGGTCGGTGGTGATGGAGTCGCCCAGCACGGCCAAACAGCGCGCGCCCTGGATGGGCGAAATGCCCGGCGGGGTCATGGTCATGCCTTCGAAGTACGGTGGGTTTTGCACGTAGGTCGAGCGGGGTTCCCACGGGTAGGTTTCGGACTCGGTGATTTGGATGCTCTGCCAACGAGCATCCCCCTTGAGCACATCGGCGTAGCTGTTTTTAAACAGTTCGGCAGTGACGGCTGCGGCCACGGCCGTTTGAATTTCCTGATTGGATGGCCAGATGTCTTTCAAGAAAACATCTTTGCCGTGTTGATCCTGGCCCAGTGGTTCGCGGCTAAGATCGATATCGGTGGAACCGGCGATGGCGTAGGCGACGACCAGCGGGGGGCTGGCGAGGTAGTTCATCCGCACGTCTTGGTGCACCCGACCCTCAAAATTACGGTTGCCCGAGAGCACCGCCGACACCGACAGCGTGTGCTCGCTGATGGCTTTGCCGATAGGCGCGTTGAGCGGGCCGGAGTTGCCGATGCAAGTGGTGCACCCGTAGGCCACCACATAAAAGCCCAAGTACTCGAGGTCTTCGATGAGGCCCGCTTTGGCGAGGTAATCCGTGACCACCTTAGAACCCGGCGCCAGCGACGTTTTAACCCACGGCTGGGTTTTTAGGCCCAAAGCACGGGCTTTGCGCGCCAGCAAACCGGCACCGATCAGCACATTGGGGTTTGAGGTATTGGTGCACGAAGTGATGGCCGCGATCACGACCGCGCCGTCTTTGAGCTGGTAGGTTTGGCCGCGGTCGGTGATCGTGGCGGGTCCTTTGCTGGGGCGGCTTGGCTGTTCGGCGGCAAAAGCCTCGCGGAAGTTGGCTTGCATGGCGCTCAATAACACGCGGTCCTGGGGGCGTTTGGGGCCGGCCAGCGAGGGCAGAATCGACCCAAGATCCAGATGCAGCACATCGCTGTAATCGGCCTCTAGCGCCTGCGCCGTCCACCACATGCCTTGGGCTTGCGCGTAGGCTTTCACCACCGCAATAGCTTCTTCGCTGCGGCCGGTCAGCCGCAGGTAGTTGAGGGTTTCTTCGTCGATCGGGAAAATGCCGCAGGTAGCACCGTATTCCGGGCCCATATTGGCAATGGTATTGCGGTCCGAGGCGGCGAGATTGGCCAGCCCGGGGCCGAAGAACTCAACGAATTTTTCGACTACACCACGGCGGCGCAGTGTTTCAGTCACCGTGAGCACGAGATCGGTGGCGGTGGCGCCCTCGGCCAGTTTGCCGGTGACCCGCACGCCGATTACCTCGGGCATCAGCATGGAGGATGGCTGGCCGAGCATGGCGGCTTCGGCCTCAATGCCGCCCACGCCCCAGCCCAACACGCCGATCCCGTTCACCATGGTGGTGTGGGAGTCGGTGCCAAAACAGCTATCCGGGTAGAGCAGGCCGTCTTTTTCAAAGACGACCCGCGCGAGGTATTCAATGTTGATCTGATGAACGATGCCGGTGTCCGGCGGTACGGCCTTGAAGTTCTGCAACGCGGCCTGGCCCCAACGCAGAAAAGTGTAACGTTCGGCGTTGCGTTGAAATTCCACTTTGGCGTTTAAGTCCAAGGATTCTTTGGAGCCGTAATGGTCGATCATCACCGAGTGGTCGATGACTAACTCTACCGGGCACAGCGGGTTGACCTTGGCGGCGTCACCACCGAGGGTCTTGATGGCGTCACGCATGGCCGCGAGATCCACCACGCAAGGCACACCGGTGAAATCCTGCAGCACCACGCGGGCAGGCGTGAAGTTGAGGTCTTTGACCGGCAGGTTTTTGAGATCAGCACCGGCCAGCGCCTCGATGTCGGCGCGCGTGGTGTTGATGCCATCTTCGTGCCGCAGGAGGTTCTCGAGCAAAATTTTGTAGGCGTAGGGCAGGCGCGCCACGTTAAAGCGATCCGCCAAGGCCTCGAGGCGGTAGTACTGATATTGCTTGCCACCGACACTGAGGTTGGCACGTGCGTTAAAGCTGTTGGTCATGGCGGTCTCCGGACGGGCTGGCAGCCGCGATTGGCCGCCTAGCGGGGGGGTTAAGGTTAGGCCCGGCATTATCGGCAATTACGGGCGCGGGTTGTAGCGCTAGCGCGCGAGCGGGTTAAAAACTGCTGTCGATGACCCCACCGCCCAGGCAAATATCACCCTGATAGAACACCACCGACTGGCCCGGTGTGACCGCTCGTTGGGGACGCTCGAACACCACGCTGGCGCGGCCCTCGATGAGGGTTTCGATGACGCAGGCTTGGTCGGGCTGGCGATAGCGCGTCTTGGCCGCGCACCGTACAGGCAGCGCGGGGGGCACGCCGGCGATCCAAGTCACACCATCGGCCAGCAGTCGCTGGGTCAGTAACGCGGGATGGTCATGGCCTTGCGCCACGTAGAGCACGTTGTTGGCCACATCTTTGGCGACCACAAACCAAGGCCCTTCGACCGCGCCGCGTACCCCACCGATACGCAGGCCTTCGCGCTGGCCCAGCGTGTAGTAAATAACCCCGGGGTGCTCGCCTACCGCTTGTTCGTTGAGGGTTTTGATCACCCCCGTTTGCGCTGGCAGGAAACGCGCCAGAAATGCCCTAAAAGGCTGTTCGCCGATGAAGCAAATGCCGGTGCTGTCTTTTTTGGCGTGGGTGGACAAGCCGGCGGCCAGTGCTTTAGCGCGGACCTCGGGCTTGGGCATTTCACCCACCGGAAACCACGCGGCGTTCAATTGCGCGGGGCTGAGCGCGTGCAAAAAATAGCTTTGATCTTTGTTGTGGTCAGCACCTTTGAGGAGCTCGGCACCGCTCGCGGTGTGCCGAATTCTCGCATAGTGGCCGGTGGCGATAACGCTGCCACCCAGCTCGCGGGCCGCCGCCAGAAAAGCTTTGAATTTCACTTCTCGGTTGCACAGGACGTCTGGGTTAGGGGTTCGTCCACGCGCGTATTCGGCGAGAAAATCCGCGAACACGCCCTCCCAGTACGCCTGTGAGAGGTCCACGGTATTGAGTGGAATGGCCAGGCGCTCGCAAACGTCTAGGGCGTCGGCGACATCGTCTTCCCAACGGCAGCGGCCATCGTCGGTGGGCTCGTTCCAATTCTTCATGAAGAGCGCCGACACCTGATAGCCGGCGCGGACCAGTTCGAGGGCCGCCACGGAAGAATCCACGCCACCCGACAGCGCAACCACGACGTGGGTATCAGCAGCAGCAGTCGGCATCGCGTGAGGCGCTCAGCTTGAGGTGGGGAAACGCAGGTCGCGCAGCAGCGCTAAGGGCGTGTCTTGTCCCGTGAGGGCGTCGTCCACGCAGCGCATCACGAGCGGGCTGCGATGCCGTTCGCGCACGGCCAGCAATTCGGCGTGTGTGAGCCACACGGCGCGGATAATTTCCGGGTCGAGTTTGCGTTCTGGGGCATGGCGTAGCGCCGTCGCGCGAAAGCAAAAGCGCAGGTAGGTCACCTCGCTGTCTGGCGGCTGTATGAGATAGATGCCGATGAGGCCGGTGGGTTCAATGTGCCAGCCAGATTCTTCCAAGGTTTCGCGCCGTACCGCCTCTAACAGGCTTTCACCCGGATCCAGATGGCCCGCCGGTTGGTTGAAAACCGCGCGGCCGCCATCGTCCTCCTCGACGCAAAGATAGCGGCCTTCGCGTTCGACAATCGCCGCCACCACGGTGTTGGGTTTCCATAAGGTTGCATGGGACATAGCTGCGCTCGTCATTGGAGGGTTACAGGCGTTCGATTTTGGGGTCATGCCATGGGCCGATGATGGCGTAACGGCGGCTTAGAAAGCGATCCACTTGCTGCGGAATTTGCGTGAAGGTTTTTTGCCCCAAATAGATCGCCGCCGCCACGCCGATCCCGGCGGGACCAAAGAACGCCCCGGCCCACGGCAGGCTGGAGGCGAGCGCCGGGGTAACGACCGCGCGCTGGTCGTAATCCTGCGCGGCGAGTCCGGCCCGTCCCGAGACTTCCACGGTAGCCGAGGGGCCCGCCATGATCAGGCTGTTGGTGTAAGCGTTGCCGTGCTCGAGATCAAAAGTGCCATCGATCCGGTCAAAGGCGAAGCCCTTTTTAAAAAAATCGGCGAAATCCAACGTGAGTCGGCGCGGCAGCATTTGTACGGAGAGCAGGCCAAAGAAGCGGCCGCTGCCGGGCTCTATATCGAGCATGCGGCCTTTTTTCACGTGCAAGTTTAGTTGGCCCGTTAAGTTGTCGAGGCTGAATTGTGTCGGCATGCCGGGCCACTGCGCCGTGAGGCCGAGCACGGCTGGCGCACCGGCAACCCCCGCCATCGCATAGCCAAAACTGGAGAGCATTGGCGCCAATTTCGGGCTGCGAATCTCAAGGTTAAGTGCCGAGTGATGCTGTGCCTTGACGAGCGACCAAGCGCCGCTTGCAGTGAGTTGATAGGCCGGGTTGGTAATCGCCAACGCCTGCAAATTTAGGCCGGTGTCGCTGCGCGTCGTGGTCACTGCGGTGTTGCCAAAGTCGATATCGCCGTAGCGAAAAGACTCGCAGGTCAGGGTCACGGTGGGCAGGCTGCTGGGATCCATCAGGGTCTGCGGCGCGGCGCCCACCCGCGGGGCCAACCACAGCCGTGACAGCGTGAGCACCAGCGGTGTGTGCAGCGGATCGAGCGGCACCCATACGGTGCCCGCCACGCGTGCGCTCTCGATGTGTGCCAGCCAGCCCTCGGCGTTTTTCTCGCCGCGCAGGGTGACCGCGTCAAACTGCTGGCCGAGCACACCAAGGCCTGCTAACGCGAGGTCGAAGCGCAGGGGCAGTGTTGGCAGCGGGCTGCCGCTCGCGTGCAGCACGCGGGCCCACTCCTCCAACAGCAAGCTGCTGACCTTGCCGTGAATAAAGATGCCGGGTTCATTGCGCACCGGTTCGGCGCCGCCAAAAGCGAGGTCGAGACTGCTCAAGTCCGTGCTGCCATCGGCGCTCGGCTGACGTCGCACGGTCGCTTGCAGTATCTTGCCTAAGGTCACGTGGGTGGTACGTGGCCCGTTTCCGCCGAATTCGGTGACGAGGTGGAAGGTCTGTGCTTGGGCGGCGGTCTTGGTCAGTGGCGCGGGCAGGCCCAGCGCGAGCCCGGTGAGTGAGGACTCGATGCTCAGGCGCTTTATCGGCGCTTGGAGATCGTTGGCGGATGGTGCGATATCCAAGGTGGCCCGCCAATCGGTGGCGCCTGATAGAGCGCCCAGCGGGTCACCCTGGGCGTCGAGCCACGGGAGCATCGAGGGGGCGTATCGCTCGATGTAGGCCCCAATCTGCGGGACATCAGCGTGTCCCTGTAGCGTTACCTGCGTCTGGTTACCCCCTTGCGCGTCGCGCTCCCCGTGGGCGCTCAGGGTGACCGGCATGGTGTCCAGTGTGGCGCTGATCTGCTCGCCGAACCAACGGTGTTCAATAAAACTAATACGTCCGGTTAACGCCTCCAACGCCAGCCCGTCGCGGGGCGAATGGAGCCTGTTTGTGCGGAAGTCCACGTGCCCGCTGGCGAGGTGGTGGGCACCGCGATGCAGCCCCAGATTGAGATCGAGCGCGAGGTCAAAAGGGCCCTCTAGCACGATGCCATCTAAGGGTTTGGTGAGGAGATTTTGCAGCGGACTTTGCGCCAACATCTGTTGGACGTCGCTGAAATTCGTGTGCAGGGTGCCTTGGGCGCGCAACACTGGGACCTTGCTGAGAACATCCTCAATGCGCAGGCTGATATCGCCGGCGTGCGAGTCAGCAAACGTGGCCGCGCTGAGGGTGGCTTGCACTGTGCGCCCGCTCACGGTGCCGTGAGCGGCGGCTGTGGTGAGCGGTAGCCAGTTATGCGAGAACTTTAAGCGGGTGTTGGAGAAGGCAAACTCGGTGCTAAAAACGCCCTCGCCGTGATCAAACGGAAAGTCCGCGAGATTGCCCCGCAGTGCCACCGAGATTTCCTCGAGCTGCCCGCCGGTGAAGGCCTCGCGCAGCCATTTTTCGCCCCGCTCGGGCAGCGCGCCAAGGGGCACGAGGGTCTCCAGCGCGTTGAGTGGGCCTGGCCCCAGGCGCAACGCCACATCTAGACTGGGCCGTGCGCCGGGTTGCCACTCGGCCGAACCTTTAAGTTGCAGCGGCAGACCCTGCACGGTGGCTAGCAAGCCGGGCGTTTGAACCTGCCAGCCAGCAGCCTGTGAACGCCAGACAACAAGCCCGGTGGGGGCACCCACCTGCACGCCAGCGGGGAAATGATCGGCCTGCTGCACCTGAAAATTGTGGGTGTTCAGCGCCACGGCGCCACCGCTACGATTCACCGCGAACCCCCCCGCGAAGCCGCTGAACCCTGGCAAGGGGTGTCGCGCTGCGAGTCCGACCGCGTGGAGTTTTCCCGCCACATAAATCCGCCATGGCGTGGCGCTTGCGGTGGCTAGTCCCAGCTGAACCCCGCGCAGTTCGCCCTGCGGTGTCAAGGTGCGCGACCAATCGGCGGGGACGCCGGGTAGCTTGGCGAGCAAGTCGGTGGGCAGCGTCTCGCAGAGCAGTGCCAAGCGCAGCGTATCCGCACCCAGGGTCAGCGTGCCGCGCAGGTTCAAGGGGGAGGCGGTGGATGGCCCATTCGGGGTGGCTGAAAACTCGCTGAGTGCGAGATCCCATCGGTCATTTTGCACTTGGGCCACGCCGCGCAGCGTCAACACCCGCCGCGACTCTGCTGGCTGGGCGAGGGTCAGTTGCGCATCGAAGGCGGCCCGTTGCAGCGCCTGGGGGCTGAAGCGTAGCCACACGCGGCCGCTTAGCGTGGCGGCGTCCAGCGCCGGCTGCGGGTGGCCGAGGAAACGGGCGAGTTCGGAGAGAGGGGTGGCGCGCAGCAGCAGGCGTAATTCAGCGAGGCCCCCTAGATCGGTGTGCGGGAGATCCAACTGGAAATCCGTGGTATCTGCCGGTGCCATGCTGGTCGCGGCTAGCCCCCGAATGCGCGTGGTGCCGTGCACCTGGCGCAGCAGAAGTGCCGGGCTGGTAAAGGTGACGGGCGGCGTGTCGGTGTGCCGGTCTGTGAAGTTTACGGTGGCGCCGCGCACGCCAATGCGGGGTTGTCGCAGGAGCCAGCCGAACACCGGTGAGCGGGTTGGTGGCAAGCCGGCGATGGCAAAATGGCCGTCTGTTTCGCGGATGACGCCTAGCCCCAGCCCGTCGATTTCCAGACTATGCAGCACGGGTTCGCCCCGGATTAGAGATGCCAGCGGCGCCAGACTAATTTGCACTTTGGCACAGTGCACCGCCGCGCTGCCATCCGGCTTGGGCATCACTTGCAACGCATGCAGGATGATCTGCGGCCGCCTACCTGACCAGCTGGCATCGACCCCGCCCAGCGCGATAGGCAGGTGGCCGAGTTCGGTTACCCACCGGGCGAGGATGGCGGGTTGCTGGTCAATGTGCTGCAGCGCGTAACGCAGGCCCAAACTGAGCAGGGCTGCGACTACCAGAACCCCCGCCAACAAGTGCCAGGTGGTGAGCAAGAGGCGATGAAGAAATGAACGCATGTTAATTATTTAGAGCAGAACGACGTCGTACTGTTCCTGCGTGTAATTCACCTCGATCTGAAACCGAATGGGAATGCCGATGAATTCCTCGAGTTCTGCGATGCTGGTGGATTCTTCATCGAGGAGTAAGTCGACCACCGCACGTGAGGCCACTACCAGCATTTTCTGCGCGTTGAACTGCCGCTGTTCACGGAGGATTTCGCGCAGAATTTCATAGCAGACGGTTTCTGGTGTTTTTTGCGAGCCCCGCCCCGCGCAGGTTTTACACGGTTCGCACAAGACATGCTCGAGACTCTCCCGAGTGCGCTTGCGGGTAATTTGCACTAGGCCCAGTGACGTCACTTCGCTGATCGAAATTTTTGAGTGGTCGCGCTCAACGCTTTTCTCCAACATGCGCAGCACCTGCCGACGGTGTTCCTCCTCCTGCATGTCGATGAAATCAACGATGATGATGCCGCCCAGATTGCGCAGGCGCAGTTGTCGAGCGATAGCCTGTGCCGCTTCGAGATTGGTCTTGAAGATGGTTTCTTCAAGGTTGCGATGACCCACAAAGCCACCGGTGTTGACGTCGATGGTGGTCATGGCCTCGGTTTGGTCGAGCACTAAGTGGCCGCCTGATTTGAGGTCTACTTTGCGCTGGAGTGCGCGCTGAATTTCGTCCTCGGTGGAGTAAAGATCCATGATCGGCCGCTCACCGGGGTAGTGCTCGATGCGGGGCACCAACGCGGGGACCAGTTGCTCCGCGAAGGTCATGACACGCCCGAAGGTTTCGCGAGAATCGATGCGGATTTTCTCGACATTGGGCGCCGACAGATCACGCATGACCCGTAACACCAACGGTAGGTCTTCATAAATGATAGAGGGGGCTGGGGCGGTGCTGATCCGCTCGGCCAAAGATGCCCAGAGCCGCAGTAAAAACGTGGTGTCGGCTTGGAGTTCGGTCGTGCTGGCACCTTCGGCGGCGGTGCGAACGATGAACCCCCCGCCCTGGGCGACCGGCACACTGCCAGCGGCCTTGCGTTCGTCGGCGGCGTGGACGAGCGGCGCTAGACCGGGCTGGAGGGCGAGGACAATTTCGCGCAGGCGTCGCCGTTCGTCCTCGTTTTCGATGCGCTGGGAGATCCCTAGCGCATTGCTATAAGGCATGAAAACCAAATAACGCGAGGGGATGCTGAGGTAGGTGGTGAGCCGGGCGCCTTTAGATCCCAGAGGATCTTTGGTGACCTGCACGAGAATTTTCTGCCCCTCATGCACCGCCTGTTCGATCGGCACTTCGGTGCCGGTCAGATCTTTCTTTAACTCGGCGCTGACGACGTCGGAGACGTGCAAAAACGCTGCCCGGTTCAAGCCGATATCGACAAACGCCGCGCCCATACCGGGCAGCACCCGGTTGATGCGACCCAGATAGATGTTACTGACGATACCCCGCCGACGGCTGCGCTCAATCAGTACTTCCTGAAGAACACCGTTCTCGACGAAGGCGACCCGGGTTTCCCGGGGTGTGATATTGACTAGGATTTCTTCAGGCATGACCAAACATTAGGCGCTGGTGGCGCGTCGGGGGCCCCAAGATAACGAATTCGGTTCGGAGCGACTACCGCCACGGGTGCCACGACCCAAACGGTTGGGCTTCCGGGCGGCTCCCGGCGCGTATAAGATGGCGCCCGCCATGATGCCGCAACACTTAAACGAAACTTTGGTCATCGTTCTCGCCATTGGAGATGGCAAGGCGTTGATGCCCTTGACCGCCCGCCGCACCACCGCGGCGTTGAGCTACGCGGGCAATTACCGAGTCGTCGATTTCGCGCTCACCAATTGCATGCATTCTGGTTTGCGCCGCATCACGGTTTTCACGCAGTTCAATTCGCTGTCGCTGCAAAACCATTTGCGTGACGGCTGGTCGATTTTCAATACCGACTTGGGCGAGTTTGTGACTGCGGTGTCGCCCCCCATCAATGAGAACCTCTCAATTTACAGCGGGCAGGCCAGTGCGCTGTACCAGAACCTGTATTTTCTAGATGGCTCGCCTGAAGAGACGGTCATCGTGGTCTCTGGCGAGCAAATCTATCGCATGGATTACTCGGCTGTGCTGCAATTTCATGCCGAACGCGGCGCGGATGTGACCATTGCAACCATCGACCAGGAGACTGCCGGCCGGGAGGGTTTCTCCTCGCATCTCACTCTTGAAGGGGATGAGGTTGCCGACATCCGACCCCTCGCCACCCCACAACCGCTGGCCGCCGACGGCACCGCTTGTGGGCCGTTGGAAGTCTACGTGTTTGGGCGTCAATATCTGATGGACGCCCTCGGCGCCGCGGGTGCTGAGGGCACCCGTAAGCTGCAAATCATCGATTTTATTCGCGAGCGGATGTTGGGCCACGCCAAACTGGCGGCTTATCGATTTGGCGGGAAGTACGGCCGGGTGACGCAGGATCGCTACTGGCGAACGCTGGGTAGCCTGGATGACTACTACGACGCCAATATGGATTTGCTCAAACTCGATCCGCCGCTGGATATCTACCAAGCCGACTGGCCCATTCGTACCTATCAAATGCAACGCCCGCCGGCGCGCACCGTGCCGGGCCGCTCGTGCAATGAAGGCATTTGTGTCAATTCCATCGTGGCCGGCGGCACGGTTATCGCGGGCGGTGGTGTGAACCGCAGCGTGCTGGGCAATCGGGTGTACATCTCCGATGGTGCCACGGTAGAAGATTCCATCTTGTTTTTGGGCACCACGGTGGGGGAGGGCGCACGCGTGCGGCGCACCATCTGCGACCGGGGCGTGGCCATTCCCGCGTGGGAAGAAATTGGCATGGACCTCAAACGCGACGCAGAACGTTTCCACGTCACGCCGGCTGGGGTGGTCGTCATTCCCTCCAGCTTTCGCTTCGAATCCTAGCCGCGCCGCCGGTGAGCTTCGAAGCAGCACTCACCAAAGTCCTCCCGCGTGAGGCCTTACTGACCGAAACCGAAGCCAAACGCCCCTACGAATGCGATGCGCTGTCGGCGTACTGCGCTATGCCGCGGGTGGTGTGTTTGCCGCAAACGGCGGAGCAGGTCGCCGCGGTGTTAGCGATTTGTCGCGAGCACAACGTGCCGATTGTCCCGCGTGGCGCGGGCACCGGCCTGTCGGGTGGGGCTTTGCCGCTGGCCGAAGGCTGTGTGCTGTCACTCGCACGGCTGAACCGCATTCTGGAAATTGATCCGCATAATCGGGTGGCGGTGGTCGAACCCGGGGTGCGCAACCTCGCAATTTCAGAGGCGGCGGCGGTACACGGTTTATATTACGCGCCAGATCCCTCATCCCAAATCGCCTGTTCCATCGGCGGCAATGTGGCCGAAAATTCCGGTGGCGTGCATTGCCTCAAGTACGGGCTCACCGTCCACAACGTGCTGGGGCTTAAGGTCTTACTGGCCACCGGCGAATCGCTGGTGTTGGGTGGCAAGCTGTTGGACACCCAAGGCTTAGACCTCCTGGCCGTACTCAATGGCTCGGAGGGTCTGCTGGGACTCGTGATGGAGGTCACCGTTAAGCTGTTGCCACGCCCACCCGTGGCGCAGGTGCTGCTGGCGGCATTTGCGAGCGTGGAAGCCGCTGCTGATGCGGTGGCGGCGGTCATTGAAGCCGGCATCACACCAGCCGGACTGGAAATGATGGACCGCCTGGCAACGCGCTGTGCGGAAGAATTTGCCCACGCGGGTTACCCCTTGGACTGCGATGCCGTGTTGCTGTGCGAACTCGACGGCAGCGTCGCCGAAGTCCTTGAACAGCGCGCGCAGGTGGAGGCGTTATTTTGGCGGCAAGGGGCGACTAGCGTGCGCTCCTCGCAGGACGAAGCCGAGCGCATTCGGATTTGGAAAGGCCGCAAGTCGGCGTTCCCAGCCATGGGCCGCATCGCGCCAGATTACTATTGCATCGATGGCACGATCCCGCGCCGCGAACTGGCAAGGGTACTGACCCGCATCCGCGAACTGTCCAGCCAATACGGGCTGCCGATCGCCAATGTGTTCCATGCCGGCGATGGCAATCTGCATCCCCTCATTGCTTACGACGCCAACGACGATGAGCAATTACGCACGGCCGAACTGATAGGTAATAAAATTTTAGAACTCTGCGTGGCGGTGGGTGGCACGGTCACCGGCGAGCACGGTGTCGGGGTGGAAAAACTCGACGCCATGTGTGGGCAGTTCGTGGCCGGCGAACTGGCGGCGTTCCATCGTCTGAAAGCGGCCTTTGATCCGCAGGGGTTGCTCAACCCAGGCCGGGCTGTGCCGAGTTTGGCGCGCTGCGCGGAATTTGGCGCGATGCACGTGCACGGTGGGCGCTTGCCGCATTCAACCTTAGAACGCTTTTAAACGCGGGGGGGCGGTGGGCGATGTGTGCCCGTGGCTTTAGCCCTCAGCCCGTCGCGGTGCCGCCGACGGTCAGCCCGTCGATACGTATCGTTGGCTGCCCCACCCCCACGGGGACCGATTGGCCCTGTTTGCCACAGGTGCCCACGCCGTTATCTAGCGCTAAATCGTTGCCGACCATGCTGACCCGCGTGAGCACATCCGGACCGTTGCCAACCAAGGTCGCCCCTTTGACCGGGGTGGTAATGCGCCCGTTTTCGATGAGATAGGCTTCACTGGCGCTGAACACAAATTTGCCGTTGGTGATGTCCACCTGCCCGCCGCCAAAGCTCACCGCGTACAGGCCACGGCTCACCGAGCCAATGATGTCTTCTGGGGCGTGGGAGCCACCCAGCAGATAGGTGTTGGTCATGCGTGGCATGGGGCGATGGGCGTAGGACTGGCGGCGGCCGTTGCCCGTGGGCGCCATGCCCATGAGTTTGGCGTTTTGTTTGTCCTGCAAGTAATTCTTAAGGATGCCATCCTCGATTAACACCGTGCAGCCACCCGGCGTGCCTTCATCGTCTACCGCCAAGGAGCCGCGACGGTCTGGCGGGGTGGCATCGTCGACCACCGTACAGCCCGCCGCCGCTACGCGCTCACCGAGGCGCCCGGCGAAGGCCGAGGTGCCTTTGCGGTTGAAATCGCCCTCCAGGCCATGGCCGATCGCCTCGTGGAGGAGGATCCCCGGCCAACCCGGTCCCAACACCACCACCATCTCGCCGGCGGGCGCGGGGCGCGCTTCCAAATTGACCAGCGCTTGGCGCAGGGCTTCGTCGGCGATGTGCCCGGCGCGATCAGCCGTGAGGAAGTACTCGTAGCCGTAACGGCCACCACCCCCGTAAGAGGCGGTTTCGCGCCGCCCCTCGTGTTCCACAATGACGCTGACGTTCAGCCGCACCAAGGGCCGGATATCGCCGCACAGGGTGCCGTCTGAATTAGCGATCACCACCAAGGTATGGCGTCCTACCAAACTTGCCATGACCTGTTTAACCCGCGGATTGGCGCGGCGCACGCGGGCGTCGAGTGCGCGCAGCAGGTCCAGTTTTTCGGGTGTGGCGAGCGACTCGAGCGGGTCGTTAGGGGTGTAACGCGAGGGCGCGGCACCACTGGCGGCCAAATGTACGGTGCGTGATTGGCCTTGCCGTGTAATGGCCCGCGCGGCCGCTGCCGCCTGCAGCAGGGACTCCAGCGCGAAGTCGTCCGCATAAGCGAAGCCGGTTTTTTCGCCGCTTACCGCACGCAAGCCCACACCTTGGTCGATCCCAAAAGCGCCTTCTTTGACGATGCCGTCCTCTAGGCTCCAGCTCTCTGCGCGCGACCGCTCGAAGTAGAGGTCGGCGAGATCAATTTGTGGCCCGCTCAAGGCGTGCAGCACACGCTCTAGCGCACGGTGGTCCAGCCCCGCCGCATCGAGCAGGGCCAGTCCTGCGTCGAGCGCTAACGAATTTGCCGTCATCTGATGGTTTCCCGTGGCCTGTTCGGTTTGACAGTCGCACGGCGCACCGGTAGCTTTCCCCCCGCGTTGCCGTGTCCCTGTAAGTCTACGAAGTGTAACTACCTTGGCCAAAGAATTCCCGCGCATTCAGCGTCTGCCACCCTATGTTTTCAACGTGGTCGGCGAGCTCAAAATGGCCGCCAGACGCCGCGGTGAGGACATCATCGACCTCAGCATGGGCAACCCAGACCAGCCCACGCCGCAGCATATCGTCGATAAACTGGTGGAAGCTGTACAACGGGGCGACACCCACCGCTACTCGGTATCCAAGGGCATTCCGCGGCTGCGCAGCGCCATTTGCCAATGGTATAAGCGCCGATATGAGGTGGATCTGGATCCCGAAACAGAGGCCATCGTCACCATTGGTTCCAAGGAAGGCCTCGCGCATTTGGCGCTCGCCACCGTGGACCGTGGCGATGCGGTGCTGGTGCCCAACCCCTCCTACCCCATCCATCCCTATGGGTTTGTGATTGCGGGCGCAGATATTCGGCATGTGCCCATTGGGCCAGATGTAGATTTCTTTACGGAACTCACCAACGCCATCCGCAATTCTTGGCCCCGACCCAAGATGCTCTTGCTCAATTTTCCCAGCAACCCCACCACCCAATGCGTAGAGCCGGACTTCTTTCGGCAGGTGGTAGAAATTGCCCGCGAGCACGGCATTTATGTGATCCACGATTTGGCCTACGCCGACTTAGTGTTCGATGGCTATGTGGCGCCCTCGATCATGCAGGTGCCGGGGGCCAAAGACATCGCGGTGGAGTTTTTCACGCTCTCCAAGAGCTACAACATGCCTGGCTGGCGCATTGGTTTCATGGTGGGCAACCCGGACTTGGTCTACGCCTTGGGCCGGATGAAATCCTATCTCGACTACGGCATGTTCACACCGGTGCAAATTGCCGCGATTGCGGCCCTCGAAGGTCCCCAAGAGTGCGTGGCGGAAATTCGCGAGATGTACCAACTGCGCCGCGATGTCCTGTGCGAGGGTCTGACCGCCGCCGGGTGGCCGGTAGAGAAACCCCGCGGCACGATGTTCGTGTGGGCGAGAATTCCCGCTGCGCTGCGCGCCATGGGTTCTCTGGAGTTTGCTAAAAAACTGCTGATCGAGGCCCGCGTGGCGGTTTCCCCCGGCATCGGTTTTGGCGACTATGGCGATGACCACGTGCGCTTTGCCCTGATTGAAAACCCCCATCGCATCCGGCAAGCCGTGCGTGGGATCAAAGAAATGCTCAAGAACGCCGAACCTAAAGGGGCGGCCGCAGGCTAAGCGCCTGCGCACGCCGGATCACTGCTGATGTCACTATTACCGCCCGTTAGAATTGGCCTGCTCGGTTTGGGTACCGTGGGGGGCGGCACCTTGGCGGTACTGCGCCGCAATGCCACTTTAATTGCCGCGCGTGCCGGTCGCCGGATTGAGGTGGTGTGCGCCAGCGCGCGCGATCTCGGTAGGGCACGCGCGCTGGACTTGACCGGCATCGAACTGCATGCGGACCCGCGCGCGGTGGTCGATGACCCGCGCATCGATATTTTAGTCGAGCTGATTGGCGGCATAGAGCCGGCCCGGGAGCTGGTGCTACGGGCTTTGGCCAACGGCAAACATGTGGTGACCGCCAACAAAGCCTTGATCGCGCTGCACGGCAACGAGATTTTTGAAGCGGCGCGCAGCCGCGGCCTGATGGTCGCCTTTGAGGCGGCGGTGGCGGGTGGTATTCCGGTGATCAAAGTGATGCGCGAAGCCCTCGCGGGTAACGACATTCAGTGGCTGGCGGGCATTATCAACGGCACCTGCAATTTCATTCTCTCGGCCATGTGCGATGCGGGGCGAGAATTTGACGAGGTACTGGCTGAAGCCCAGCGGCTGGGTTATGCCGAAGCGGATCCCTCTTTCGACGTGGACGGCATCGACGCCGCCCACAAGCTCACTATTTTGGCTTCACTCGCCTTTGGCATTCCTCTGCAGTTTGAGCGGGTGTTCGTGGAGGGCATCCGCAACATCAGTGCTGAGGATGTGACCTACGCCGAGCGTCTGGGCTACCGCATCAAGCATTTGGGGATTGCCCGCCAACAGGCGCAGGGCATTGAACTGCGCGTGCATCCCGCACTGGTGCCCACGCGCGCGCCGCTTGCCAACGTCAACGGCGTCATGAATGCCGTGATGGTCAGTGGTGACGCCGCCGGCCCGGTCGTGCTGTTCGGTGCGGGCGCGGGCGCGCTGCCCACGGCGTCCTCGGTGGTGGCCGATCTGGTGGACGTGACCCGCTTGCTAACGACCGATTCCGAAAACCGCGTGCCGCATCTGGCGTTCCAGCCAGACACCATGGAAAACCTGCAAACCCTGGACATCTGCGACATCGAAACCGCCTATTACCTGCGGCTAATGGCCGCCGATGAACCCGGCGTGCTGGCGGATGTCACGCGCATTCTGGCGGATTTGGGGATCAGCATCGAAGCCATCATGCAGCTCGATCGAGCACCGGGTTCGGCCGAGGTGCCGGTTGTGATTCTGACTCAACGGGTGCGCGAGGCGGCCATGAATCAGGCCATCGCCAGTCTCGAAAGCCTGCCGACGATTCGCGCACCGCTCAATCGAATTCGCGTGGAGACCCTGACATGAACCCTCGTCCCAATCATTATTTGGGTCTATTGGACCGCTACCGTGACCGCCTGCCGGTGACGCCAGACATGCGCATCATCTCGCTGGTGGAAGGCAATACGCCGCTCATCCCGCTGGAGAATCTCTCGCGCATTGCCGGGCACGAGGTGCAAATTTTCGCTAAATTTGAAGGTCTCAATCCCACCGGATCCTTCAAAGATCGGGGCATGACGATGGCCGTCACCCAGGCCGTGCACGAGGGGACGCAGGCCATCATTTGCGCCTCCACCGGTAATACGTCGGCGGCCGCGGCGGCCTATGCCGCGCGCGCTGGGGTGCGGGCGTTTGTGCTGATTCCAGAAGGTAAAATTGCTTTGGGCAAACTCGCGCAGGCGATGATCCAAGGCGCCGTGGTGGTACAGATCGAAGGCAATTTCGACGACGGCATGCGAATCGTGAAAGAAATGGCAGATGCCGCCCCCATTGCCATCGTGAACTCCATTAACCCCTATCGCTTGCAGGGCCAGAAGACCGCGGCTTTTGAGATCGTCGACGCATTAGGCCGCGCCCCGGATTATCACTGCATCCCGGTGGGTAACGCCGGCAACATCAGTGCCTATTGGGTTGGTTTCTCGGAATATGCCGGCATCACTCCCCGCACCGCGGCCTGTGGTTTTTGCGCTGAGGTCTGCCGGTTCCCACATCCGGCCGTTACCGATACGCGCCCCATCATGCTGGGCTATCAAGCGGCGGGATCGGCACCCTTTGTGCGGGGCGGCCCGGTAGAGCACCCCGAAACCGTGGCGACCGCCATTCGCATTGGCAATCCGCAGTCTTGGGATCTGGCGTGGGCGGCGGTCCGTGAATCGGGCGGCTGGGTGGATGAATGCACCGATGAGGAAATCCTCCAAGTGCAAAAGCTACTGGCCGAGCGCGAAGGCGTTTTTTGTGAACCAGCCTCGGCCATTTCGGTCGGCGGACTGTTGCGCGATATCCAGCGTGGAAAAATTAAACCCGGCAGCCTCATTACCTGCACCTTGACGGGCCACGGCCTGAAAGATCCAGACACTGCGATTAAGCAGAGCCACAGCGAGGTGCTGCGGATCCCGGCACAAACCGACGCCGTTAAACGCGCGATTCTCGAGCGCATGTGAACCCGCGAGCCGCTGCATGAGGCGGCTATGTGTGTTTCTGCCCGGGCTGGTTGCGGCGTCCTCGCCGGCTGCCCTAAGCACCAGTTTTACCCGTTTGTTAGCCCGTGCGCGCTGGCAACCACGGGCCACCACACTCGCGCAAGCGCTGCTTGCTCGCAGCGGTTTTAGCGGCGATTTGCCACTGCCGATCGCAGCCCTCGGGGCGAGCCATGATTTCCAAACGACCGCGCTAGAACCCGCCTGGCGCCGCTGCGACCCGGTGCATCTGATCGCAGACCCGCATCGGGTGCTGTTGGTCGCGCCCCAACCCGGGGAAGTGAGCGTGGCACACGCCCACGCCTTGCTAGAGACACTCCAAGCACAAATCCCTGAGTTTGAGTGGCGCGCCGGCGCGAGCCCGGAACGCTGGTATGTGCGCGCGCCCGAGTTGGGGAATTTGAGCCCTTATGGTCCGGCTTGGCTGAGTGGTCGCTCGATCACCCCGTTTTTACCCCGCGATTCGGCCACCCGCGCGTGGTGTGGCTTGTTTAACGAGGCCCAGATGGTGCTCCACACAGCGCCCTGCAACGTGGCGCGCGAGGCGAGCGGACAAACTACGCTCAACGGTGTGTGGCTGTGGGGCGGCGCGCCGGCCCCGACCTGTGCGGCATTGGCGCTCACCGGGGTGGGTAACGATTTATTGCTCGCCGGCGCGATGCGTGCGCCTGGTGGGCACTGGTTGGCAACGGCAGACTGCGCGGCAACGCTGGAGCTCGCGCGTGACGCCGAGGTGCTACTGATGGTCGGTGCGACGTGGGGGGTGGCCACGCCCACCGCGCCGGTTCTGGATCTGGAGACTTTCGCCCGGGACTGGGCGCCGGCACTCTGGCAGGCGTTGCGCGAGGGCGCGTTAACGAGCATCGAACTGGTCGGCGAAGGGGCTAGTGGTGTGGTCACCACCGCCGCCCGCTGGCGTTTTTGGCAACGCGCCGCAGCCTATGCGCCGGGCGATCCGCACGCGCTGACAGCCACCCTATGTTAGGGCCGCGCCTGGTGCGGCGAGTGGTGCCGGTGGCGGTCGATTTATCTAAAGACTTTGACCCCATCGTGGGGCGGGTGCTGGCCGCGCGCGGGATTCAAACGGCGTCGTCGCTGGATACCGCGCTGACGGGATTGGCGCGACCCGAGCAACTCAGCGGCATGGCTATCGCCGTCGAGCTGCTGGCCGAAGCCTGTGTGGCGCAGCGCCGGATTTGCATCGTTGGGGACTACGACGCCGATGGCGCGACGAGTTGCGCGCTAGCGCTGCGGGCGCTGGCGATGCTGGGCGCCGGGCCGGTCGATTTTGTCGTCCCTAACCGGTTTGAGTATGGGTATGGGCTCACCCCACCCATCGTCGAGCTGGTCTGCGCTAAGGGCGCGCAGGTATTGATCACGGTGGATAACGGCATGTCGAGTATCGAGGGCGTGGCGGCCGCCAAAGCGGCTGGGCTGTGCGTGATCGTGACCGACCACCATCTGCCGGGCGCCACGCTGCCGGCGGCAGACGCCATCGTTAACCCGAACGCGCAAGGTGATGCTTTCCCCAGTAAAGCGCTGGCCGGGGTGGGCGTTATTTTCTATGTGATGCTGGCGCTGCGTGCCCGGCTGCGGCAGGACGGCTGGTTTGCGGCGCGGGGTATTCCCGATCCCAATTTGGGCGAACTGCTGGACTTGGTCGCGCTCGGGACGGTGGCCGACGTCGTGCCTTTGGATGCTAACAATCGTTGTTTGGTGGCGCACGGGCTGGCGCGTTTGCGCGCGGGTCGCTGCGTACCGGGCCTCACCGCGCTCATCCGCATCGCCGGCAAAGACCCTCGCCGTCTGGTGGCCGCAGATTTGGGCTTTGCGCTCGGCCCGCGCCTGAACGCCGCCGGTCGGCTGGCTGATATGGCCACCGGCATCGCCCTGCTGACCAGCGATGACCCCCGCACTTGTGAGCGCATTGCGCGCGAGCTCGACGGCATGAATCGCGCCCGTCGTGACATTGAGCAGGACATGAAAACCCAGGCAATGGCGATCGTTGCCAATTTGTTAGACACCCCCGGCACGGCCGTTCCTGCCGGGATTTGCCTATATGACGAGCACTGGCATCAGGGCGTCATTGGCGTGGTGGCGGCCCGCATCAAAGAGCATTACCACCGGCCCGTGATCGTGTTTGCGCGGGGTGAGGATGGGGAACTCAAAGGTTCGGCACGCTCGATTCCCGGGGTGCATATTCGCGATGTGCTGGATGCCCTAGCGACCCACAACCCAGGTTTGCTGGGACGTTTTGGGGGTCATGCGATGGCCGCCGGACTGGCGCTGCAGGCGAGCGATTTGGCCCGCTTTACCGCCGCCTTCGCCGCCGAAGTGACGCGGGTGGTGGATCCCATCCTGCTCGAGCGGGTGCTGTTGACCGATGGGGAACTGGCGCCCGGCGATTTCAGCCTCGCGCTGGCACGCCAACTCAGCGAGCTGGTGCCTTGGGGGCAGGGTTTTCCGGAGCCGATTTTCGAGGGCCTGTTTGGGGTCCGCGAGCGGCGCGTGGTAGGCGAGCAGCATCTCAAGCTGAAACTCGAACTGCCCGGCGGTGCCCTCATCGACGCCATCGCGTTCAACGCGGTCGAGGCGCCGTGGGCGGCATCCGCGGCCTCCATCTACGCGGCTTATCGCCTCAGCGTGAATGAATGGAACGGCAAGGAATCCTTACAACTGATGATTGAACACGCCACCGCTGGCGTGTGAGTACGCGCCGGGCCGACTGCGCGAACGGCGTTGCCGAGCTGCAGAACCAGCGGGGAGTGAGGGGCTTGCCCCGCACGACATTCACCGCGGCAGACCACGGGTAGGTTTCGCGGTTGCGGCGCTGCGGCTACACTCCCCACCTTCCCCAGCTTGCCAGAGATGTCATGGAACTCACCGCCGTTTATCAGCGCATTAAAGATCTCACCGGCCGCTTTGAATCACTACGGGGGTATCTTTGACTTCGACCAACGCGCGGAGCGTTTAATCGAAGTCCAGCGCGAGCTGGAGGTGCCCGACGTCTGGAACCAACCTGAACGTGCGCAGGCGCTGGGTAAGGAGCGGGTGCAACTGGAACGTACCGTGGGCCATTTGCGCCGCATCGGTGCGCAATTAAGCGATGCCCCGGAACTGCTAGAACTCGCGAACGACGAGGACGACGACGACGCAGGCGCGGCGGTGTTGGCTGATCTCGACGCCGCTGAGCGGGCCTTGGTCGATCTGGAATTCCAACGCATGTTCAGCGGCGAAATGGACGCCTGTAGCGCATTTTTGGATATTCAGTCGGGATCGGGCGGCACTGAGGCCCAAGACTGGGCCGAAATGCTGCTGCGAATGTACCTGCGCTGGGGTGAGGCCCGCGGCTTCCAGACCGAGCTCATCGAATGCTCGGCCGGCGAAGTAGCCGGCATCAAGAGCGCCACGGTGCAGTTCAGCGGGGAATACGCTTTTGGTTGGTTGCGCACCGAAACCGGGGTCCACCGCTTAGTGCGCAAATCACCGTTTGATTCCGGTAATCGGCGGCACACCTCGTTTGCCGCGGTGTTCGTGTCGCCGGAAATCGACGACGACATCGCCATCGACATCAATCCTGCCGACCTGCGCGTAGATACCTACCGCGCCAGCGGTGCCGGTGGCCAGCACGTTAACAAAACCGATTCCGCGATCCGGATTACGCATATCCCGACCAACACCGTGGTGCAGTGTCAGAACGAGCGCTCGCAACACAAAAATCGTGACCGCGCGATGAAACTTCTGCGCGCGAAAATGTACGAACAAGAAGTGATGAAACGCTCCGCTGAGCGTCAAGCTCAGGAAGATGCCAAGACAGACATCGCTTGGGGCCATCAAATACGCTCTTATGTGCTCGACCAGTCGCGCATCAAAGACCTCCGAACCGGCGTTGAAACCGGTAACACGCAAGCTGTCCTCGACGGATCGCTCGACCAATTCATTGAGGCGAGCCTCAAGCAGGGCCTGTGACAACATGAGCGACGAAGTACCGATTAGCACCGAGGCGCAACTCATCGCCCAGCGCCGCGCCAAGCTCACCGCCCTGCGGGCGACGGGCAATGCCTTCCCCAACGATTTCCGGCGCGACGCGCTGGCCGCTGAACTGCATACCCGCTATGCGACCCTGAGCGGCGAGGAACTGGACGCTAGCCGGCCGGCGGTGCTGTTGGCCGGGCGCATGATGACGCGCCGGATCATGGGCCGGGCGTCGTTTCTCCATCTCAAAGATAGTTCGGGCGCCATGCAGGTGTACGCCAAACGGGACGACTTGGGTGAACCCCTTTACGAGGCCTTCAAGCACTGGGATCTGGGCGATATTCTGGGCGTAGAAGGTTATGTTTTTCGCACCCGTACGGGCGAGCTGTCGGTGCACGCGACCGGTCTGCGTTTGCTCACCAAGACCTTGCGTCCACTGCCCGAGAAATGGCACGGCCTAACCGATTTAGAGGCGCGCTACCGACAGCGCTACGTCGATTTGATCGTCAACGATGAGGCGCGCAGCGTATTCCGCACGCGCAGTCGGGCCATCGATTTTATTCGCGGTTTTCTGCGCGATCGCGCCTACCTCGAAGTCGAAACACCCATGATGCAACCGCTGCCGGGCGGGGCTACCGCGCGGCCGTTCACCACCCATCACAACGCGCTGGACCTGCCGCTTTATTTGCGCGTGGCCCCCGAGCTTTACCTCAAACGATTGGTTGTGGGCGGCTTTGAACGGGTGTTCGAAATCAACCGTAATTTTCGTAACGAGGGGCTCTCGCCGCGTCACAATCCCGAGTTCACGATGCTCGAGTTCTACGCGGCCTATGCCGATTATCACGATCTCATGGCGCTGACTGAGCAACTGTTACGTGAACTGGCAGAAGAGGTGTTGGGCACGCCACGGGTGACCTATCAGGGACACCAGATGGATTTCTCGCAGCCTTTCCGCCGGCTGACGGTGCGCGCTTCAATTTTGGAATTTAATCCCGGCACGGACGTCCAAGACTTAGCCGATTTGCCCGCGGCGCGCGCATTGGCCGCACGCTTGAGCGTACCGGTGGAGCCCAACGCCGGACTGGGCCGCGTGCTCACCGAAATTTTCGAAAAAACCGTCGAGGCCAAACTGCTCGACCCCACGTTTATTACCGAATATCCGGCCGAAGTCTCACCGCTGGCGCGCCGCTGCGACCACGACCCGTTTGTCACGGATCGTTTTGAGTTGATGATCGCCGGCCGGGAAATTGCCAACGGCTTCTCGGAGCTCAACGATCCGGAAGATCAGGCCGAGCGCTTCCGGGCACAGGCTGCCGCCAAGCAAGCGGGCGATAACGAGGCCATGCACTACGACGAGGACTACATCACCGCGCTGGAGTACGGCCTGCCACCCACGGCCGGTGAGGGCATTGGCATCGACCGCTTGGTCATGTTGCTGACCGATTCCCCCTCCATTCGCGATGTGTTGTTGTTTCCGCTGTTGCGGCCCCGCGCGGAGTGATCAGCGCGGCGGTTGGCAACGTAGTAATCACATCTGACTAGGCGGCCGTTTTTTCAGTTGCCGTCTAGCCCTACAACTGAGGTTAAAACGATGTCTAAATTATTAGCTACTACCCCTCGGGGAATTTCTCTCGGGATAGGTTTAGCGGTCTGTCTCGCGGCCTCCCCACTGGCTAATGCCGGCGAGAACCCCTTTGGGGTGGTGTCTTTCGACGCGAGCCATCCGGCCGCAACCGAAGGCGCTTGCGGTGGACACGGCAAGGAAGGCGGCTGTGGTGCGATGAGTGGTGACGACGACGCTGACAAGGGCGCTGGCGACGAGGATGCGGGCGAGGAGTAGTCAACAACCGCCGGTGGCGCCACTTTTGGCGGGCGCACGGGCGGCGGGAACATGAGCGACTTACAGCAAGGCCAGCGCGATTTAGTCGCCTATTTGCGCGACCCGCGCCAGCCGGCACCGCCGGGTGTGGATGGGCGGCGCTTAAAACTGTATCGCGACCTTGTTTTCAATAATCTCGACAGCCTGCTTGCCAAAGCCTTTCCGGTGCTCCGGACTGCGCTCCCCGCGGCGGGCTGGGAGGCGCTAGTCGGCGATTTCTGCCGAGAACACCGCGCCCACACGCCGTCTTTTTTGCGCCTGCCCGGCGAGTTCGTCGACTACCTCCAAGCAGGCCGCGCAGCACCCGACGACTTACCTTTCTTGAGCGAACTGGCTGACTACGAATGGCGGCGCTTGGAAGTCACCTTCGCGCCAGATGTCGCGTTGGACCATGCGGACTTAAACGCTGATTTGCTCGCCGGGCAGATAGTCTTGAACCCGGTATTGCGCTTGTGCACGTATCAATTCCCGGTGCACACCCTCAGTCCCGGTAACGCGGCGACCTGCGCGCCCGCGCAGAGCTTTTTAGCGATTTACCGTGGTGTGGATGAGTCCCCAAAATGCGCGCAACTCACGCCCGTGACGGCCCGTTTGGTGGCGTTGATGGCCGACCCGCAGGCTGGCCGCGGGGGCGAGTTGCTGGCCCATTTGGCGCGCGAGTTAGCGCACCCCAATCCGGCGGCGCTGGTCGCCGCCGGGCGGGAGATTTTGGAGGCGTTACGACAGCGCGAGATTGTGCTCGGCGCGCGGCACCTCAACTGAACCGCGGGGCGTGTCAGCCGCGCTTGGCAGCCACCCGCAGGCGCAGGGCGTTGAGCCGAATAAACCCGCCGGCATCCGCTTGGTTGTAGCTGCCGGCATCGTCTTCGAAGGTCGCCAGCGCGGTGCTAAACAGGCTGTCGTTGGCGGATTGACGCCCCACCACCGTCACGTTGCCCTTGTAGAGCTTCAGCCTCACTAAGCCGTTCACCCGTGCTTGGGAGTCGTCGATGAGTTGCTGTAGCAGCACGCGTTCCGGGCTCCACCAATAGCCGTTGTAAATTAGGGCGGCGTAGCGCGGCATGAGCTCGTCTTTGAGATGCGCGACTTCGCGGTCGAGTGTGATGGACTCAATGGCCCGATGGGCGCGCAGCAAAATAGTCCCGCCGGGGGTTTCATAACAGCCCCGTGATTTCATCCCGACGTAGCGGTTCTCCACCAGATCGAGCCGCCCGATGCCTAACGCGCCACCGATGATGTTCAGCTTCGCCAGTAATTCGGCCGGACTCAGCCGCTCGCCGTCTAGCGCCACCGGATCGCCGTGCGAAAATTCAATATCGATCATTTGCGCGTGATCGGGCGCCGCTTCCGGCGACACACTCCAGCGCCACATGCTTTCTTCGGCGGGGGTCCAAGTGTCTTCCAGTACGCCACCTTCGTAAGAAATATGCAGCAGATTGGCATCCATGGAATAGGGCGAGCGTTTGCTCTGCTGATATTCGATGGGAATCTGATGTTCGGCAGCGTAGGCCAACAGCGTCTCACGCGAGGTCAGGTCCCACTCGCGCCACGGCGCGATGATCTGAATATCGGGCTGCAGGGCGTAGGCGCCCAGTTCGAAGCGCACTTGGTCGTTGCCCTTGCCGGTGGCGCCGTGGGAGATCGCGTCGGCGCCGGTCAGGCGCGCAATTTCCACCAGCCGTTTGGCGATCAGCGGGCGCGCAATCGAGGTCCCCAGCAGGTATTCACCTTCGTAGAGGGTATTGGCCCGAAACATGGGGAACACGAAGTCGCGCACAAATTCTTCGCGCAGGTCGTCGATGAAGATTTCTTTAACCCCCATCAAGTTGGCTTTATGGCGGGCCGGTTCCAGTTCCTCACCCTGGCCTAGGTCTGCGGTGAAGGTGACGATTTCGCACTCGTAGGTGGTCTGCAGCCACTTGAGGATCACCGAGGTATCCAGACCGCCGGAGTAGGCGAGCACCACTTTTTTGATTGAAGCTTTTGACATAAGAGCACCGTAGGCCGTTAACGAGGAGCGCGCATTTTGCCCAAGAGGGACAGGCCAGTCCACCGCAAGACGCTGTTCAGACGAGCTGTTCAGACGAGCTGTTTAGACGAAGAGGCAGTCGGCCAGCGCGCGGGTGAATTCCGCCGGTGCTTCGGCGTGTGGCCAATGACCAGCCCCAGCCACCGTGTGCACGCTACTGTGGGGAAAGTGCGCGCGCATCAGGGCCGCATGGGCGGGTAGCACGCGCGCGGAGTGTTCGCCACGGATAAAGCCGCTGGCGCCAGCAAAACGGGCCGTGGCGGCGACCGGCAGTCCACCGCTCAGGGCGGCTATGCCATTTTTTAGCGCCGGCAAATTCAACCGCCAGCGCGCACCGCTCGCCTCCAACACCAAGTTCTGGAGCACAAACAGTCGCACCGATGCATCCGGAATGGCTGCCTGCAATAAAGTATCGGCCTCTTGGCGCCGCCGAATGGCGTCCAAGGGCAGCGCTAACAAGGCGTCGATGACGGGCGTGTGTTGGTCGGCGTACGCCACCGGGGCAATGTCTACCACGATCAGACGGGCGATCCGGGCCGGCTCAGTGAGGGCGAGCGTCATCGCAGTTTTACCGCCCATGCTGTGGCCGAGCAGCGTGACCTCGGTGAGTGCCAGCTGCGTCAATAGGGTGTGGACATCGGCGGCTAGGGCCGCGTAATCCATGCGCGCGGCGTGCGGTGAATGTCCATGATTGCGTAAATCTACCCGCACTACCCGGTAGCGCCCGGCTAAGTCGCGGGCGACGCTTTGCCAGTTCCGCGCCGAGCCAAAAAGTCCGTGCAGGATGACCAGCGGCGGCCCGCTACCTTGAACCTCGTGGGCCAAGGCAAGACTTGCGCTCATGCGCGCGCGGGCACGACGACGAGTCCCCCGAGGTGGGTGGGGATTTTATCTAGATGCAGGCACTCCAACGGCCACAGATTGAGCAGACGAATGTCTTCATCAACACCACGCATGACGTCCAAGCCCCGATAATCGTGCATCGTCAGCCAACGATAAGCGGTATGTTCGTCGTTCAGCGTGACCTGCCCGCGCACCCAGCGGTAGTGGAAAAGGTGCACCTCGTAGATGCCCCCAAACAGGCTGTCGCGGCGCGGGCCTAGGCGGGCGAGCTCTATCAGTTGGTGATCAGTGCCAATCTCCTCGCCTAGCTCCCGGCGCGCGCATTCTTCGGGGCTCTCGCCGGGCTCGATGTGTCCGGCGGGAAACCCCCATTTGTCCGGGCCCAATTCACGGTCTGGGGCCCGTTTTAGAAACAGCAGTTGGCTGTCATCGTCTTCCACCAGACAAATGGAGAAACGCGCCCGCGGCGGCGGCAAGGCCATCGCCATCTAGAGCAGAATCTGGCGAATATCGCCCAATAATTGCCCTAAATAGCGGGTGAATTCCGCACCCGCCACGCCATCGATCACGCGATGGTCGTAGGACAACGAGAGCGGTAATAACAGCCGTGGCTCAAACGTGCCGTTGCGCCACACCGGTTTAATCGCGGCCGGTGAAATACCCAAAATGGCCACCTCCGGCACATTGATAATCGGCGTGAAACTGGTGCCACTGACGCCGCCCAAACTAGAAATGGTGAAGCATCCGCCCTGCATTTCCGCCGGCGTGAGTTTGCCATCGCGGGCTTTTTGGCCGAGTTCTGCCACTTCGCGCGCGATGTCGAGCAACCCTTTGCGATTGGCATCGCGCAGCACCGGTACCAACAGACCGCGCGGTGTATTGGCAGCAATGCCGATATGACAATATTTTTTGAGGATGAGCGTGGCGCCGTCGGGCGCCAGGGATGCGTTGAAATCCGGGAAGCGGGCCAGCGCCACCGTCACCACTTTCACCAAGAAGGCGAGGAGCGTGAGCTTGGTGCCGGCGGCTTGCGCGGTCGCGCTCTGGGTTTTTCTAAACGCCTCTAAGTCGGTGATGTCGGCTTCATCGAACTGGGTGACGTGGGGTACGGTAATCCAGGCACGGTGGAGGTTCTGTCCGATGCTGCGGCGTATTTTAGACAGCGGCTGGGTGTCGATGTCGCCAAATCGGGAGAAGTCCACGGTAGGCGCCGTTGGAAGCAACCCGACGGGCGCGGCTGGCGCGGTTGTTGGGGCGCTGGACAGGATTTTTTTGACATGACCCACGACATCCTCGCGCACGATGCGCGCGCGGCGGCCACTGCCTTGGACCGTCGCGAGATCGACCCCCAGTTCGCGCGCCAAACGGCGCATCGCAGGCCCGGCATGGATACGCGTGTGGGCCACGTCCTCTGCGGCGGGTCCTGCGGGGGCAGGACTTGCGGGCAGCAGCGGCTCGGCGACGCTTGCCACCGGGGGAGTGGTCGGCGGGGGAGTGGTCGGCGGGGGAGTGGTCGGCGGGGCCGCGACGGGCATCGGCGGGGTGCTGGCGGCGACCTCAACGATGGGCGTGCCGGTCGTGACTTTGTCACCGACCTTGAGCAGCACCCGCACCACGCGACCCGCGACAGGTGCCGGTATTTCCATGGTGGCTTTGTCACTTTC
>CAMAXW010000022.1 GCA_945862315.1 Klebsiella pneumoniae | reverse complement strand
CCACTTTTGCCTATTTATTGGTCCTCCTCAACGCCTGCGGCTATGCGCCCAGAGCCGTGGCTGGCGTTGCATTCGCGGGGTCGGTGCCGCCAGACGGCTTTATCTGAGAGCCAACGAATAGCGGTGTCGACTCATTAGGTATCGTCATTACCAACCCCGTGGCTGGGTTCTGCGTAGAGAATATATTGGGGCAGTTAACTGCCGGTGAGACTGCGGCCTAGGGCAGCGTCAGCGGATCTGGAATCGGGTCTCATCAGGCTGCTGATCGGGCGCGGGCTGACATCGCTGACCTGGGCATGTTTTTTTCGCACCCGTCTTTGTCAATTCTTGAATTTCCTCATTTTTGTGTCAGGCGATTAGGGGTTTAGACGCCTGTCCGCCCGTAGCGCTGTG
This sequence comes from Klebsiella pneumoniae, assembly GCA_945862315.1. Classification (GTDB taxonomy): domain Bacteria; phylum Pseudomonadota; class Gammaproteobacteria. Next base: position 57,182 of record CAMAXW010000022.1, on the reverse strand, counting down.
TCTTCAGCAGCGGTCGGTAGTTTAAGTGCCTGTCCTATAATCACCGTTAAGTGCCTGTCCTATAATCACCGTCCTTTAATCACCATTAAGTGCCTGTCCTTTAATCATTTGAGGTGCCTGTCCTTTAATGATTATTAAGTGCCTGTCCTTTAATCATTTATTAATCACCGGTCCTTTAATCACCGCTTTAATCACCGTTTAATCACCGTTTAATCACCTCACTTTGGGCGGCAGAGGAATCGAGCTGAAGGCTTCGCTTCTGAAACTGACCGTGCATCTGTCTCCCTAGGGTTTAGGCGTCTTCGTGCTGGTCATGCCAGTCGTGCAGCCCATTGCTGCAAAGCGACCGAAGGCATGCCGTAGCTAACGAGTACAACGTCCAGGCCGTGGCCTTCGACCTGCTCGACAGCCCGCTCGATCGCGGCCTGGATCCAGCTTGGGTCGTTGCCGAATGCACCACCTCCGAGCAATGTCAGCAGCACGGTGCTAGAAGCGCCGCGCTGGGCATTGATGACAGCCGCCCAGAGCGTGGCCTCATACGCCGCCTCAAGCACAAGCGAGGCCATCGGCGCCCAGTCCGCACCGCACGTCACCGCGTCGCGGTTGTTGTAGGACACAGGCAATGCTGAGCAGAAAGCCTGGGAGACCTGTGGCCCAGGCGCAGCTGCAGCGTCTGTGACCTCGACGTCCCAATGGATGCCAATACGAAGCAGCTGGCGCAGCGCATCCCGCTGGCCGTCATCGAGCGCTGCAACGTGGGCCGACATCTGGTCCACGCCCTCGCGCGTGAACATGGCATAGCCATTTCGCATGTGCCAAAGGCGCGTGTCTGGCTTGCCGACTCCTTGCGACATGGCAGCGCCCAAGTCTGCAAAGCCATCAAGCTGTAGTTCCTTGGTCTGTCCGATGGCGCTTCCCACAGGGACGAAGTAATTGCGGTAGATCGTCGCCGCGCCAGCCGCAATGGCGCAGGCGGGGCCCTGGGTTGGATCGCCGGCATAGATCGTCACGCCGTGTTCCGGAGTGACGTCCGGACCAACCATCTCAAGGAGGTTGAACTGCGAAGCAACCTGGAACAGCGCCCCTTCATATCGCGGTGCGGCGTGCAGTTTGCGCACCTCGCCCGTCACGATGCTCAGGCTCATGCGCCCACCAAGCGGTGACCCCAAGCCTGCTCGCTGACGCAGCGCCTCCAGCGATACAAGTTCGAGCTCACCGATGCCGAAGCTGCGTCCATTGACGCGCGACTGTAGGCGGCGTCCATTGACCTCCAGACGCTGGCGCGTGGCCACATAGCCGGCTGTGCCGGTCATTTCTGTAAACCCTGTCAACTTCTCAAACCAGTTCATCGCTAACCCTCCCTGCACTGTCATCTTCTGTATCGAGTGCGGGCTTCAACGACTAGCGCCAGCAAGGCCCAGAACGTAGTGCTCCTGTGCACTTGTCTCGATGGCGCCCGGCCTGGCTTGACGCACCCGGCGAACTGCGTCTGTCGGTCGCACTCCGATCTCGACCAGCAGCCGCGCACTGACGGTGCCGGCTCGGCCGAGGCCGCCGCGGCAGTGAACAAGTACACGCTCACCCGAGCGCAGCAGGTGCAACAGCCGCGGCCCACTGGTAGCCCACTTCGCCTCGAATCGGGAATCGGGCGGCCGGACGTCGACGATGGGCAGGTGATGCCACTCAATGCCTCGGGACTGGATCGATGTTCCGAGCGTAGGAACGCCCAGCATGGCGAATTCGAAGTCCTCGATAAGGGTGACCACTGCCTTCGGCCTCCAATTTTCCACTGCATCGATATCGAGCCCCAGGTCACGGTCCCAGTCGTAGCTTGATCCGCTCGGCCCCTTCTTGCCGGGGCAGAAGGTCAGTCCGATCTCGCCCTCTGCTGGGGTTGCTGGCACCACGTCAATGCGCAACGGGTGGCTGAGGCTCGTACGTACCGGACGTTCCCGTCCGCCGCCAGCGGTGTTCGTTGGATTTATGTTCATGATCTCTCGCCTTCGAGTTCTCTTCTGCCGCGTCAGTGGCGCCACTGACTGCAAAGGCCAGCTTTCAAGGCATGGCCCAAGCCAAGTAGCCGAGCAGGAAGACCCACAACACGATGGCTACAAAAAAGGCGCTCTATCCACGGGATGTCCGGCAGGCACTTTGGCAGATCCGGGATGCAGTGTCGCGCCGCACTGGCGATGCCGGCGCAGAAGGCGCCGTGCCGCTGCTCGTGGCCGAATCGATCTCACCGGGCGCCAAGGACCTGCTGAAAACGGAGCGGGTCGGCTATTTCGACGCCGGGGGCAGCCTGTACCTCCCGGCACCGGGGGCGCTGTTCTTCGTGGACAAGCCACCATCGAAGTCGATCTCCCGGGCCATCCGTCCGCTGTTTCCCGGGCGTCGCGCTCACGTGTTGCATGGCCTGCTGACGCGCCGCGAGGACTGGCTGGGTGCGACCGAACTGGCCGAGGATGTCTCGGCATCCCCCTCGCCATCACGTGTAAAGGTCGACCGGGTAGAGAGAAGCGGGGGGGGCGAGCCCGGAATGCCATTCTTGGGAGAGGCTGTAATGGACATGAACAGGTCAGATTAAATCGATCCTGACCCTATGGGTGTCCTATGGATGAACAGAGAATCTGTCACGGAAAAAGCTGGATCGACGGCAACGCCGCATCGCAATTAACCAGTTCAACCTTCTTCAAGCGAATCCGCAGACCGTTTACTGTCGGCACTAAGTGATGCCACGCCACCCCGGACAGCAGCACGGACTCATCGAGCTGCGATTCCATATAAAAGAACGGTGTGCGCAGGATGGTCAGTCCGGTTATTGCCTCCACCGATTCCACCTGCGGCGCCTGCAGCACATGCTGGCTGTGACTGCGGGGCTGCTGCGCGAAGGCGTGCGGGTTCTTTAAGCGCTCCACCCTAATTTTGAGCAATAACTTGTCCTCGTAGAGCAGCGAGGTATGGATGAGACCATCGGGTTGCCCGCGGGTCAGCGGTACCCAGTACAGGGCATCGTCGGTGTACAAGTCATACCACTCGTCAAAGCGTTGCTCGTCGAGCAAGCGCGCCTCGTGATAGACCAAGGCAATCGGATCATCGAGCGCGCTCATGCCGCTTCTTCTGTGGGTTTCGCCGGCTGGATAAAGCGTGCCCAGGCGCGGTACTGGCCGCGCATAGACACCTCCGATAAGCCGTTATAAACGCCGGCCATGCCCGCGCGCTCGGCGGGGTCATGATTGCGATGCAAGCTCACCCATTCGTTGCCATCCGCGGCCAAGCCCTGCTGAATGGCGCGGTAGCAATGCCGATCGTCGTGCCCGACCATGGACGTCGGCGCGTTGATCAAGCGCGTATACAGCACGGTTCGCTCTAGCAGATGAGCCGGCGCGCCGACGAGGCGAAACGTCACGCTTTCGATCAACGTTTTGTCGTGCGCAATTGGGTGGGCAATGCGGATCGCCTGAATGGCCCCTTTGATCGTCAGGCTTGGGTAATACACGGTGTTGTGGCGCACCTCGCCCAGAATTGCGCGGGCCCGCTCGGCTCCGTAGGCCTGCTCCATCAAGGTTTCGTATTCCCCCTCGGGCGCGTACTGCGAGTGGATGGAGAAATTAACGCCGGAATAACTGTGCCCGTTCTCCCACAGTTTGACGCCCATCGCATCGAAGAAAGCATAGCCATTTACAAAGGGCAGAAACTGCTCAACCGCCATCGGCTTCGGCGCGGTCTCGGGTTGACCCGCCCAGAGCTTCTTGGCCGTACCGGCCGCCGCCTGATGCGCAACCATCGGATGCATCGTGTCGTTGAGATTCTCGATGAACATCTTCCAATTGCAGTCATGCAGGTACCGCAACGTGCCCCCAGCCACCTCCAGTCGTCCGGCGGGTGAGCGGTCCACCAGGTTGTCGATCGACGACAAAGAGTCGCCGAAATATTCCGCGAAACTCGGACCCGCTTCAGCGAGGCGCACAAACACAAAACCCCGATAGTTCTGCATATTTTTGAGCACGACGATGCCGCGTGCAGCCGTGCTATCCGCAAAGGCCGAGCCGTCGTAGCCGGATTTCTGTGGGATTGATCGAACGGAGCCGTCTAGCCGGTAAGTCCAGCCATGATAGGGGCAGCGCAAGAAGTGCCCTGCACACTGTCCGCTCGGCGCGGAGACTAATTGCGTCCCCTTGTGCGCACAGCGGTTCATCAGCACGCGCACCACATTGTCATCGCCACGCAACAGAATCACCGACTGCGTCGCGACCGTGGTCGTATAGAAGTCGCCACTCTTGGGCACTTGGCTGTCGTGACCGACATAAATCCAAGTGTTGCGCCACAAGTGCGCCATCTCCAGCGCAAACACCTCGGGACTCAGGTAGACGTCCCGATGCACCTGATCCTCACGGACCAATGCTTGCACGGCGTCCGGTTGATTGCGGTATTTGTCCATGTTAGCTGCCTCTGCTGCTACCGTGAATTAGGGTCAAACTCGACTTAATCCGCAGCTTTTCGTTGCGGTGTGCCGCAGCCTTTTACCGGGACAGGCACCTTTCAGCCTTTTTACCGCAGCCTTTTACCGGGACAGGCACCTTTCAGTTCCGGGACAGGCACCTTTCAGTTTTCGACGGCGCGGACGGTCCCGCGGACGGAAGGTGGTCCCGGGACAGGCACATTTCGGTTCTCGGGACAGGCACATTTCGGTTCTTGACGGCCACTGTCGCTGGGACAGGCATGGGGGTGTCTGGGATTCTGTGTAAACCGCATGTTGGTTAGGCTGGTAATTTAGGTGCCTGTCCTTTAATCACCCCTTGATTTAGGTGCCTGTCCTTTAATCACCGTTGTCCGAGGTACCTGTCCTTTAATCACCCGCCCGCTTTAATCACCACGCTCACCAGTGCCCGGTACCCGGTTCGCCCTTCCACGGCCCCACAATCTCACTCGTCACCCAGCCGCCGTAAAACCCACCAGGCTGCGGCACGACCCGCTCGGCATCAACAAAACAGGCCACCCGCCCGGGGTAAAACCCGAAGTAGCCGGCAAGGGCGGCGAAGGCGGCGTGGGGGCCGGGATACGACCAAGCAATGGGCTGACCGGTGGGATCGCCCGCCAGTCGCCAGTAGACGGCCGCGCCTTTCCACTCGCAGAGCGAACGGCCGGGCGCGGGCACAAGTTGTGCGGTGTCGACATCTTCCGGCGGCAGGTAGAAGCCGGGCGGGCTCGCGGTTTCAAGCAGGCGAATCGCGCGCACGCTGGACGCGAGCACACCGCCGGGGGCGCGCACCACCACCTGACGGGCATCGAGCGCGCAGCGCGGCGGGCGCGGATAGTCCCACACCGACTCCTCATCATCAGCCGGCGTTAGCGCGAAGGGCGGGCGGCGGCGACCGTCGAAATTCCACATCGCCACGGCTAATGCACCGGGTCGTGATGAGGATGTTTGCTGTCGTGGTGATGCGCCTTGCCGAGAATCATCACGCAGACCACGTTCACCGTCAGCCCAAGCACCGCGACCAGCATCGCTTCCTCGTACTGCAAGGCCATGGAGTTGCACCAGAACCCGGCCACAATCGCCACCACCATGGCGACCAGTGTGATCCACAGCACCAGCCGCGCGCCGCGTTCACCGGGCGCGTTGCCGGCGTCGAAAGCGTGATCGTGGGTCCAGCGGGAGAGATTGTCGGTGTGCATGGGAGTCCTTGGGGCGAGTACTTGAAGATTAGCTGCGGAAAAGGCCTTAAGGATCACCAGTTGCCGCCAGCTCCGCAATGCTGTGGCTGCGATCCAGGCTTAGAGTTCCCTCGCACTGGCCCGATCTCACCGGCGCGTCGCGCAGTGCTGCCAGCGCGCAAGCAGGCGGCGGTTTTTTTTTATACGTTGTTTAGGCGTGTCTGTTGCACCCAATCTTTTACACCACACCGCTGTCTGGAGACCGCCCTGGCGATATCTACCCGCGAGGTCGTTCCCCTGTCTCAGGCACGAGCCACGCTCTCGGAGCTGGCGGATCAGGTGCAGGCCGGCGCCGAGAAAATGATTACCCAGAACGGCGAGAGCGACGTGGTCATCGCGATTAGGCGGAATAATTCAGTATGTCCCTAGGTAATCAATCCAATTTCAAGAGGAATTGGATTGCGCAGACAGTTCGCGACTGGGGAATAGTAATTGGCATGCTGAACAATATCCTCCAGTTCGCTTCTGGAGGTGTCGCCCTCGATATCAACCTTGACTCGAATAGCTTGAAGTCCCATTTGCAGTGGCAGCTTCTCGGCGTTCTCACCCCAGGAGGTGGCCGCGGTGCCCCAGGCTGCTGAATTGCCAATATCGCCTTCTATGTGCAGCTCGAGCTTCGATAGCTTTACGTTACGCAAGGTCGCGACCGCGGTGATGCCTACCCCTAGGCAGCCTCCCAAAGCGGATAATAAAAGCTCTACGGGCGCAGGCGCCGTATTTTCACCCAATAGGTGTACCGGCTCATCAACAACTACAGGATTATGGAGACCAATAAAAGACCATGATCGATAAACCCCTTGCATCACGGTTTTAACTTTATTGGTGACGACTCGATTTGGATTGGCCTTCCCGAATTCTGCAAATTTGATGAGTCCTTCCCGGTCGATGGGGCGCAAATAATTTACTTCGGTCGTGAGTTTAGTCATGGTTTTTTTCCTGTTTAGGCGCAATGCCTTGTTGTGTGGGAGTCAAGATGAACAATTTTGGTGCGGCCACTGTAATCGGATAAACCGGCAGAGGTTTTAGCTTGGACCTGCGCAGGTGGGCGATGGCAATGCAGTGGCCCGTCGGGGGCGGCAATTTAGGTGCCTGTCCCTTAATCACGATTTAGGTGCCTGTCCTTTAATCACTTTAATCACGCTTCCTTTAATCACGCTTCGGTAGGCAATGGAATCTCCTAGGCGTTAGTGTTGCATTTGCCTGTCCCGAAGGTCGTCCTCGTTCCTACACGCGCGTTAGGGGCTGTTGTCACCGCCGTTAGGCCGCGCGCGGCCCCGCCTAACAAGAATTAACAAAAGTTAACATTTTTTATGCTCTCAGTGCTTGTGGGGGTGGCGGGAGCGTGTTGTACTCCGGTCATCCACGGCGCGTGACGGCCCACCTTGGAAATGCACTCCAGCTCCGTCTACAAAAATTGAGAGGTTAAAATCATGTCTCGTTCCAACTCTTTTAGGACCCTCGCGGCGACGGCGCTGAGCGTGGTGAGTTTATTGGCGGCGAGCGGTGCGCAAGCGACGCTGTCTTATCGCTTGAATAACCAGGCGGTGTACGACGACGTAGCGCAGTTGACGTGGCTGCGGGCCGCGAATGCGAATGGTGCGATGAATTGGTCCACGGCGATGGCTTGGGCCGACGGTCTGAGCATTGGCGGTGTGGATGACTGGCGTCTCCCGGGTGGGCCGATGGTGACATCCGGCTACTACCAGACGGCGAGCGAGATGGGGAATCTTTTTTACAACGTGCTAGGCGGTACGGCCAATAGCTCTATCACTACCTCCAACAACGCCACGAATTACGCCTTTTTCCAGAACGTCCAGGCCGACTACTATTGGTCCGGCGTCGCGTTTGCTTCCGACTACGCGTGGGTCTTCGGCTTCAACATCGGTCGCCAGGACTTCGGCGCCAAGTACTCCAGTTTGTTTGCTTGGGCTGTTCGCTCCGGCGATGTCGGCGGCAATCCGGTGCCCGCGCCGGGGACGTTAGCGTTGCTAGGGGCGGGGTTGTTGGGTTGGGCAGGTGTTAAGCGAAGCCGGCACCGGGCTGGCGCGGTCATTGGGTAATTGGGGTCATTTGGCGCTTTTTTGAGGGGGTGCAGGGGGATGCTTCCCCCTGCAGGCTTCGGACGCTGGAGTTGCCGGGATGGCGCGCTACGAACACTTACCCATTGATAAGCAGGCGCTAGACGTTGCCGTTCATTTCGAGCGGGTGGTAGCGGGGTTCTCTCGCTACCACAAGTACTCGCTGGGGGCGGAACTGCGTAGCCAGAGCCGGGCCGTGGTGGTGGCCATTGTGAAAGCCAACGCGGCACGGGATAAACAAGCTTTGTTGCTGGCGCTACGCAGGTGCATAGGGGTCAGGTCTCCCGTTTTGCATTCTGCGCGTCATTATTTCAAGCAGCCGACGAGGGTCAGACCCTGACGCGTTGAATACCCTTACGCCGATCCTCGGGTCGCCCCGAATTACTGACAGTTTGGGCAGGTAATGCTGAAGCCCCTGCCCTCAGCGCAGGCGGGCGCGGCCACCACAGCTGTGCTTATAATCTGGGCATGCCCGTCCCCGCGACCCACTCCCTACGCCGTGCGCTGCTGTTCTACGAACTGGCGTTCCTAGCCTTGGTTCTCGTGACCGGTGGCATGGGCGGGCTGTGGGCGTATTTTTGGCAACAGGCCTCGCGCGAATCGCTGCGGCTCAATGAACTGACCGACGCCGCGCAGGATATTCGGGCGGTGTTGTTTCAGCAGATTAAAGATGTGGCGCTGGCCCGGCTGCGCGATGATCCCGACTTAGACGAAGTGCACGCCCATTATTACCGGCGCATTCAGGCCGGTTTTAATACCTTGCGCCGGCTCTCTGGTGCGCGCCCCGAAGACTACGCCATTCAGCGCATGCAGGAAGGCTATGGCCGTTTGCAGGCAGATTTGCACGCGGCCCTCAAAAATTCCTCGGTGGTGAACCGGATTGCGCGCAACGAAATTCTGGACCCACGGGCGGCGGGCAATTTACTGAGCGGTTTCGAACAAGCCTACCAGTCGTTGCGCGATTTAATCGATCAGCGTTTGGCCGCACAAGAAGCCGGGATCGCGCGCTGGAATCGCTCCGCCCCGTATTTACTGCCGATCCCTATGTTACTGGCGTGCGGCCTGCTATTTTTTTCGCGGGCAAGTTTGCGGCGCAGCTTTGTGGATCCGATGCACGCGATCATCTTGGGCACCCAGCGGATGAGCAGCGGTGACCCCAGTTTGCGCCTGCCGGTGGTGGGCGTGACGGAAGTGGCGCAACTGGCTGAGAGTGTGAACCGTTTGGCGATCGATCTGGCGGCGAGTCGGGATGCCTTGGTGGAGAGCGAGCGCCAAGCGGCATTAGGCGCGCTGGTGCCGGTGGTGGCGCACAATATTCGGAATCCGCTGGCGGCAATCCGTGCCAGCGCGCAGGTACTTGAGCATTTGGATGACCCCCAAGAAGCACGCGAAATCGCTAACAGCATGGTTGCCACGGTTGACCGGCTGGGCCGCTGGGTGAGTGCGCTGGTGTCTTATTTGCACCCGCTCAAACCGCAGCTACGGCCGGTTGCCGCCACCACCTTGCTGGCCGCGGTGCAGCAGTTAATGGCACCGCGCTGCGCTGAAAAATCGCTCAGTCTGGTGTGTGATCCGTGGGCCGAGGGGGTGTCTGTGGCGGTGGATTCCGACCTGATGGAGCAAGCCTTATACGGGCTGTTGGGCAACGCGCTAGAAGCCTCTGCGGCGGGCGGCACGGTCACCCTCGGCGTAGCTGCCACACCCACCAGTGTCATTTTTTCGATTACCGATAGCGCCGGCGGCATGCCCTTCATGCCCGAGTCCACCGGGCTTGAGCCGGGCCCAACGACCAAGCGCTTTGGCACGGGCTTAGGCATTCCAGTGGCCTTTAAAGTTTGTAAGGCGCATGGCTGGACACTGGAGTTCGATGTTGCCCATGCCCTCGGCACCCAAGTTCGCATTACCGCCCCGCGCCGGAGCGCACCGCATGAAGCATCCTGACACTAGCCGCGTTGCGCCACTGCAACTGGCGCGGGTGCTGGTGGTAGAAGATGAGGCCTTGTTTGCGCGGGTGGTCGCGCGGCGTTTAGAAAAAGCGGGTTATGCGTGTCAAATTGCGCCGACCTTGCGCGCCGCCGAAGCTGCCTATTTAGACGCGGGTGCGGATCTGCTGCTACTGGATATGCGGCTGCCCGATGGGTCGGGTTTAGATTTTCTGCAACGCCTGCGGGGCACGCTGGGTGCCAGCGTGGCGGTCATCGCCATGAGCGCCTATGGCGAGTTGGAGGATGCCGTTACCGCGATGAAACTGGGCGCCTCCGATTATCTTAAAAAGCCGATTGATCTCGACGAACTGCTGTTGAACGTCGACAAAGTACTGGCGCAACAACAGTTGGCGCGCCAGCTGGAATACTCCCGCGTGCGGGCGAGTACCAGCGCGGGGCCGGTGACCCTCGTGGGGGATTGCTTGGCCACGCAAACCTTGCGCACGCAGATCAAGCGTATCGCGGCCCTCGGGGGCGGTGATGGCGAGCCGCCTACCGTGCTGGTGGTGGGCGAGACAGGTACCGGCAAAGATGTCGCCGCCCGTCTGCTGTACCAGCTTTCCGGCCGTGCGGAGCGTCCTTTCGTGCACGTGGATTGCGCCGCTTTGCCCAAAGATTTGATCGAGGCGGAGCTTTTTGGGCACGTCAAAGGTGCGTTTACGAACGCGACCGCAGAGCGCACCGGGCTCATTGAGGCCGCCGAAGATGGCGTGGTCTTTCTGGATGAAATTGGCGAGCTACCGCTCGAACTGCAGGCCAAGCTGCTGGCCGTCCTCGAACGCCGCTCGCTGCGGCGGGTGGGCAGTAGCCAAGAGCGGCGCAGTCATGCTTGGTTTATCGCGGCGACTAATCGGGATGTGGAGAGCATGGTGGCGGCCGGCAGTCTGCGGGCCGATCTCTACTATCGCCTGAATGTCCTCACCCTCAGGCTGCCGCCCTTGCGCGAACGGGGCGAGGATATTCTTTTGCTGGCCGAGCATTTTGGTCGGCAAATTGCTCGGCGCTACGGCTTGGCCGAATTGGTTATCGAGCCCTCCGCCGCGGCGGCCCTGCGGCGTTACACTTGGCCGGGTAATATTCGCGAACTCAAGCATGTGATGGAACGCGCGCTGCTGTTGGCGGGTGGCGGCGCGCTGGCAGAATCTGCGCTGATGTTGCCGGGGCCTATCAAAGCCTCAGCGGGGCGTGAGCCCCTCGCGCTCGATGGACTCACGCTGGATGCGGCGGAAAAAGTGCTCATCCAACGTGCCTTGCAGCGTACCGATAGCAACGTCTCCGAAGCGGCGCGGCAACTGGGCGTCACGCGGATGACGCTGCGCTATCGCATGAAACAGCAGGGGCTGGAAGGTGCTTGAAGCAGCCGGTCAGACTGGCCTGCAATGATGATAAGTCTGAGACCCTGAGGGGCTTTACCCCTAGCAAAACCTTGAGGAAACCAACCATGAATGATGCCCAAACCCAACTGGAACTCGAAGCTGCAACTTTCCGCCATTTGCGCGATTTTCTGCGAGAACATACCGAGGTCCAAAATATCGACCTCATGAATTTGGCGGGCTTCTGCCGCAACTGCCTGGCCAAGTGGTATGGGGCCGCGGCGCAGCAGCAAGGCGTCACACTGGACTACGAGCAGGCACGGGAACTGATTTACGGCATGCCCTTTGCGGAATGGAAAGCGCGTCACCAGACCTCGGCCACGCCCGCCCAACAAGCGGCGCTGGCGGCGCGTGAAGCGGGCCACTGAGCACCCGGCGCCAGCCGCGTTGTGGCCTTGAAGTGCCCACGGTCGCGGCGTGAATCCGGGCTTGCACCCACCTTGGACGGTGTTGCTCGTGGATGCTTGCCCGGTGATCCGGGTGGGTTACCGCGCGCTCTTGGAAGCGGCCCAGGATTTTATCTTGGTGGCCGAAGCCGATACCGGCGAGGCGGCGTTGAAGGCTTGTCTGGCGTGGGCGCCAGCCGTGGTCATCATGGATCTCGCGCTGCCGGGTAGCGGTGGCATCGAGGCCATGCGCCGTATTCTGCAGCGCCGGCCTGCCGCGCAAATTCTGGCATTTAGCCCGCACGAGGACGTCATTCTGGTGCAACAGGCACTGCGGGTTGGCGCGCGAGGTTATATCACCAAGCGCAGCCCGCCCACTGTGTTGGTCGACGCCGCCCGGCAAGTCGCGGCGGGCGGCGTGTATCTCAACGCCGACATTGCCCAGCACTTGGCGGTGCAAAAAACCCACGGCCCCAGTTCCCCACTGGCGGGGTTGTCTACCCGTGAATTCGAAATTTTTTCTTTACTCACGAGCGGGGAATCGGTCTTGGAGGTCGCCCAACAGTTGTCCTTGAGCAGTAAGACGGTGGCTAATTACGCGACCCAAATAAAAGCGAAACTGGCCGTGAATTCGCTCGCAGCACTCACCCGCCTAGCCATTCGTCTGGGCTTGAGCCACGCCTGAGCGCTCCGCGGTGAGGATAGGTTGGTTAGCCCCCGCCACAGGGGCCGATAGTCTGCCCGCGCCATGGCCAGACGCCGCGGGTAGGCGACGGGTAAGCCGCTTGCCACGCTAACCGGTGGGCTGCCCGCGCGAAGGCGCTACCGCTGGCTGGGAACTCGCGCCGAGTGTTTGGTCACCGGCTGCCGAGTTACTCCAGCAGGGCAATGCCCCACGGCATTTTGCCCACGGGCACCGTGGCGACCACCTTGTTGGCCACGGTATCGATGACGGAAACCTGACCACTGACCCCATCGGTCGTATACAACCGGGTACCGGCTTTATTCAGCGCTAAGCCCCAAACCCGAATGCCTACCGGGATCTCGTAGAGGATTGCCAGCGTGCGCTCGTCCAGTACAAAAATACGATTGGCTCGGCCACCCGCCACGAATAATCGCTGACCATCGCGGCTAGGCAGAATGTCTTTGGGCTTTGCTTTGTTGTCGGCCAATGCCTTACGCGCCAAAATTGTGCCCGAGGCCACGTCTATTTTTTTGACCTCGCCACTGATTTCAGATGTGGCGTAGGCGGTTTTGCCATCGGCGCTAAAGGCCGCCGCCCGTGGGCGCGCACCGACCAAAATATTGGCCACTAACTGATGTTCCGGAATGGCGATGACGTGCAGCATGTTGGTGGATTCGCTGGTCACAATGGCGCGCGTGCCGTCGGGGGAAATGGCCACGCCCTCCGGTTCCAAACCCACTTTAATTTCTGCCACCAGCTTGCCGGTGTGGGGGTTGTAGACCGACGCTTTGGCGTCTTCCTCGTTGGAAATATAGAGATTGCCGTTGGGATGCACGGCAAAGGTTTCGGGATCATTACCACTGCTGAAATGGCGAACGACTTTCAGTGTGGCAGGGTCGATGACCGCAATTTGGCTGTCGCCACTGACCGCGACATAAATCTCGCGCTGGTCTGGGGAGACGCCAATGCCGCGCGGGCGTGTCCCCACCGGCACGCTGGCGATGACCTTATTGGTCGCGCCATCGATCACCGAAACCTCGTTGCTTTCTTCATTGGTGACAAACACCCGCACCGGTGCCGCTTGTGCGCTGAGCGTCGTGGCCGCGAGCAGCAGCCAAGGCAAAAATTTTCGCATGAGAAATTCCTTAAGGATTTAAGGCAGCCATCAGGGCTGCGGTAGACATTGAACCAGGCCCAGACTGTCTAAGTTTTCGGCCTCGGCCACCCCGCGCACGGGCGCTTCACCCACCACTTGATGGTTTTCGACAATGAGCAAAGGCTGACGCAACTGGCCGTTTGCGCGAAAGCTGAGGTCGATGCCCTTTTGACCATCGAACGCTAGCTGCGTACGTAGAGCGTCCAACAGCGTGACCGGGGCAGCACTTTGGGCCCGCGCCACCATGTCCGAGACCAATTTGACCGCCGCCCATCCCGCCCAGGCTGCGTCGTCCATCGGCTGGTCGGTGAGTGCGGTATAGCGATGATTGAGCTGCGACGCCGCGTATTTCTCAAATTCGGGATGCCAGACCTGTGCGACGGCCACACTGTTGGGATGGCCAACTTGCCACTGCGCGCGGGCGTCGGCCAGCATCTGCGTGCTGGCTGCGATGTGGAGCAGATTAGCCCGGCAGGCGGTGCGCAGGGGATCGTCTTGGGCGGTCAAATTGAGGACCGCAACACCGGGGTGACTCGCCGCGAGCGCTTGCAGCTGCGCCGCCGGTAGGGCGGCGAGAATAGCGGTTGCGCCGGCGGTCTCGCTAACCAGCGTGTAATGCTGGCCTAGAAACTGCCCTTGAATTTCTGCTTCGGCTAAGCCTTCGCGAGCACCTTGATAAGCACTCGACGACTGCTCACCGACAAATGCCAAGCGAACCTCAATTTGCGCCTGCGCCAAAGGGCTCGCCGCGAGCAACCAAGGTAGCAGCCACCGGTAGGCACGGCGCGGCGGCGTAGTGGGGGAGATGGACATCAATGGGCTCCTTTGGCGACCCCAGTGGCCACCGGCCACTTATGCTAACGCAGTTTGTTAGGGCCGCGCAGCGAACCACCGGAGGCCACCTCTGGCGACCCTCGTGAACTGGGCTGGCTGAACTGGCTGGGTCGGTAACGCCTGGCGTGCGCGCCGACGGTGATCGCAGTTGTGACCGGCATCACAGTTTTGCCCGTTGCCTAGACCGCTCAGTTATTTTATTTTTGAGATGTTGGGTACCCCCGATAATTTAGCAAAGGATTGACCAGCATGTGGGGCAGCGCGTTTTTGGCACGACGATGGGCGCTCGCACGCAGCCCCCTCGATGCCTGGCGCGAGGGGCGAGTAGCGGCTCGCAAGCCCCGTGGTGTGGGTTTCGCGGTGGCGCTCCTCGGTGCAGTCACGCTGATGCTTGGGGCCATCCCTCTGGCCGTGGCGCGTGACACCAGCCCCGCTACGCCGCCAGCCCCAACTAACGAGCCGAATCAAACCAATCAAAAAACGCCTTCGCGGCCGGGCAGTAGCGTCCCAGTGGTCGCAGCCTCCGCAGCGAACGATGCACCCGCCGAGGCAGCACCCGTGGGTCAGGTTAATGCGCCGAGCGTGGCCTTAGGGCTGCGCAGCAGCTATCGAAAATTTGAACTCACGGGTGGTTATCAAAGTGGCCAGATGGGGACACCGGCACCTTGGTTAGATCTTGCTAGCGCGTGCGCTGCGGGCACCCGCACGGGTGGCTGTGAGGCCCTTCATCAGCCAGCCTACTACTGGCAAGGCACCTACCAATTTCGGGACAAAACCAAGTTCGGTTTGGGTTACGGTGCGGGGGAAAAAGCACTTTTCCGCGGCGAGAACGCGGATTTTTCGCCAGAGTTCGCCACCCCTCGTGCGCATCTCAATTTATGGACAGTGGGGGTCTATCACGACGTTAATTCTTGGCTGAAGCTCATTGCGGAATACAGCAATGAGCAAAACAGCTTCCCCGAGAAGCTTACCCCCGCACCCGGTACGTTAAGGGCAAGGAGCGACTCCGAGGCCTTCATGATCGGCAGCTTTTTTCTGTGGTGAACGGTGTCCTGCCGCATGGCTGGGCCCTTTGTCGCGACGAACCAAGCTACACTTCTGGGCACCCTTGAGGCTTGCCCGTTTATGTCGACATCGATGCACAGCGCGTCTAGCGCACCAACCCCATGGCACCCGCGTGGCGCCACGCAAGCGTGTTGGGAAACGCGCCCCATGGCTAGTCCAAAGGGGCGTGGCCAATGACGCTGCGCACGCTTTATCCCGCCACCGCGCCGCGCCTTGCCGAATGGTTGCCGGTGGGTGATGGCCACGAGATTTACTTCGAAGATGCGGGCGTTATAGAGGGACTGCCCGTGGTGTTTCTCCACGGCGGTCCGGGTGGTGGTTGTAAACCCAGCCATCGCCAGTTCTTTGATCCCACACGCTATCGCGCGGTGCTGTTTGACCAACGCGGTGCGGGCCGGTCGCGCCCGTATGGCGCAACTGCCCACAACACCACGCCGCATCTGGTGGCGGACCTAGAGCGCTTGCGCGAACACCTCGGCATCCCCGCGTGGGTCTTGTTCGCCGGCTCTTGGGGGGCGGCGCTAGCGCTGGCCTATGCCGAACAGTTTCCGCACCGGGTGCGCGGCATCGTGCTGCGGGGCGCTTTTCTGGCGCGTCCCTGCGATCTCGACTGGTTCCTCCACGCGGGCGCCGCCCGCCTGCTACCACAGGCTTGGGCCACCTTGAACGCCAGCCTAGGACACCCCGAAAACTTGGTTGCCGCCATGCATCAAGCGCTGTTTGGCCCGGATCCAGCCATCGCGCTGGCCGCCGCACGGGCGTGGACCGCGTGGTCTGGCGAGGTGGTGATGTATTCGTTTAATAGCGTCGACAGTGAAATGGAAGGACCCGCCGAGGAGATGCTGGCCAAGGCGCGCATCGAACTACATTACGCGGTGAATCACTATTTTCTGAGCGACAACCAACTGCTGGCACAGATTCATCGCTTGCCTCAGGTGCCGGTGCATCTGGTCCACGGACAGCGCGATTTGACCTGCACCGCGGACGCTTCGTGGGCCCTGCATCAGGCGATCCCCGGATCCCGTCTGGAAATTCTTCGCACGGCGGGACATCTGTCGGGCGAGCCACTGGTGAGCGATGCGTTGCTGCGCGCCGCTGACCAAATGGCCGACGAACTGCTAGGCCATGTCTGACCTCCTCTGGCAGCAACAGCTGCACAACCCCAACGCACCGCCGCTGCTGATGGGCATCCTCAACGTGACGCCCGATAGCTTCTCCGATGGGGGGCGTCATCTCACGCCGGCCAGCGCATTGGCGCAGGCGCAGTTGATGGTAGAGCAGGGTGCTTCTATTTTGGATATCGGCGGTGAAAGTACCCGCCCCGGCGCGCTGCCGGTGAATGACCCAGAACAATTGCGGCGGGTGCTGCCCGTGCTGCTGGCATTGCGGGCTAACTTACCGCCCGCTATTGCCCTGTCGATAGACACGCGCTCCGCAACGGTGGCGCGCGCCGCCTTAGGCGCTGGCGCGCAGATCATCAACGATGTCGCGGGGGGGCGTGACCGCGAATTGTTAGAACTTGCTGCCGCCACACAGGCCTACTTGGTGCTCATGCATATGCAAGGCGAGCCGGCGACCATGCAGCTGGCGCCCCGCTACGAGGATGTGGTGGGCGAGGTGCTGACGTTTCTGCTGAGCGCGGCGGCGGCGGCCGAACAATGCGGGGTTGCTCGTGAGCGTATTCTCATTGATCCAGGCATTGGTTTTGGCAAAACCCGTGAGCACAATTTGCGGCTGCTGGCGGCGCTGCCGCAGTTCGCCAACGCGGGCTATGCGCTGATGTTGGGTACCAGCCGTAAACGGTTTATGGGGGCTATTTGCCGCGAAACAGCCTTCACGGCGCTGGTGGGTGCTACCTGCGCGACGACCGCTTTAGGCGTGGCGGCGGGGGTGCGAGTGTTTCGGGTGCACGATGTGCAGGCTAATCGGCAGGCGCTGGAGGTTGCTTGGGCCATCGGCCAGAGCCATGCCTAAGGCTTCAGTTTTAGGCCGTTGGTTTTGCGCTGAGCGCGCGCGAGTTTTTTAGATTGCGAAAGACCAGCGGCTGGGCCCGTACCTCGGCCAAAGAGACGGCGGTCATGCGCGCCACCTCTGTCACCAAGCGCGCGTGATGCGGGGATTTATCGCACACCGGATCGGCGTTTGTGGCATCCCCGGTCAGCATGAACGCCTGACAGCGGCAGCCACCGAAATCTTTGCCTTTCTCTGGGCAACTCCGGCAGGGCTCCTGCATCCAGTCGTCGCCCCGAAAACGATTAAACGCATCTGAGTCGTTCCAGATGGATTCAATCGATTGCGTTTTAACATTGGGGAAGCTGAACCCGGGCAGTTGGCGCGCGGCGTGACAGGGCAAGGCCGAGCCATCTGGGGCGATGGTCAGGAACACCGATCCCCAGCCGTTCATGCAGGCTTTGGGCCGGTTTTCATAGTAGTCGGGCACGACGTACAGGATTTTCATCTGGCCCTTCAGGCGGTCTTGATACTCGTGGGCTATGCGTTCGGCGCGCGCGAGTTGTTCGCGGGTGGGCAGCAGTCCGGCAGCATTGAGCTTTGACCACCCGTAGTATTGGGTGCTGGCGAGTTCCACATAATCGGCTTTCAGGTCGATGGTCATCTTGATGATGTCTTCGATCTGATCGATGTTTTGGCGATGGATCACGATGTTGAGCACCATCGGGTACTCGTACTTTTTGACCACTCGGGCCATCGCGTACTTGTGCTCGAAGGAAGCGGAGCCGCCGAGGTAGTTGTTGAGGTCCTCGTCGCTGGCCTGAAAACTAATTTGGATATGATCCAACCCGGCTTCTTTAAAAGCCGCCACGCGTGCTTCGTCCATCCCCACACCTGAGGTAATGAGATTGCTGTAATAGCCCAGCCGCCGCGCCTCGGCGATGAGGATTTCGAGGTCTGGGCGGACCAAGGGTTCGCCGCCCGAAAACCCCAGTTGCGCGGCACCCATGCGGCGGGCCTGTTGCAGCACGGTGATCCATTGCTCGGTGGTGAGCTCGTCTTTGTACTGGGCAATGTCGAGCGGGTTTGAGCAATACGGGCATTGCAGCGGGCAGCGATAGGTGAGCTCGGCCAGTAACCACAGGGGCTTACTCATGGGGGACGGAGCGTAGCCAACCTTGGCCATAGGCGGTTTCTACGAAATGGGTGACGTCGTGGTCGAGCGGCACGCCGGGGAACTGTACTTTGAGGGCTGCGATCAGCGCGCCGAGGGAGGTTTTGCCATCGATGCGCTTGAGAATTTCGCCGGCGCTGGCGGATAGTTTGACCATGCCTTCGGGGTAGAGCAGCACGTGGCAGTCTTGGGCTTCTTCCCATTGCAAACGAAACATGGGCGCGATGCGCGCGATGGTGTCTTGGGTAATGGTCGGTTCAGACATTGGGGCAGCTGAAAAAAGGTGGTTTGTGTTCGATGTAGGCCATCCACATCGCATCTAGCATGGTCCACAGCACGTTGAGCTTGAACTGGAGAATGCTGAGCGCGTATTCCTGATCGCTGCGGGTTTGGAAATGTTGCAAGGAAATTTTTAAGCCGTGCTCAACATCGCGGCGGGCTTCGCTTAAGCGGGTGCGAAAATACCGATAGCCACCGGCATCGATCCACGGGTAGAGCGCGGGCCAGTTATCGAGGCGGCGTTGATGGATGGTCGGGGCGAAGAGTTCGGTTAGCGAGGAACAGGCGGCTTCCTCGAAGCTCGCCCGCCGCGCGAAATTCACATAGGCGTCCACTGCGAAACGCACCCCGGGTAGCACGCCTTCGCCACTTTCCAGATAGTCGCGCTCCAAGCCCACTGCGGCCCCGAGTTGGAGCCAAGCCTCAATGCCACCTTCGTCACCGGTGAGGCCGTCGTGATCGAGAATGCGTTGGATCCACAACCGTCGGGCGTCTCGTTCCGTGCAGTTGGCCAACACGGCGGCGTCTTTCAACGGGATGCACTGTTGGTAGTAAAACCGGTTGACTACCCACCCTTGCACCGCTGCACGGCTCACCCCACGCTCGTTCATCTGGACGTGAAAGGGATGATGGAGATGGTAGTAGCGTTCTTTGGCGCGCAGGCGTTGCTCGAACTCGCCAGGTGTCCAGGGGGGGTCTTGCGTTGCGCGGCGGCGGATAGAGAATTCAGGCACGGGGGTGAATGAGGGCCTCGGTCGGGGCTTAAAGCCCTGAGGACCCTTGCGAGTCCTCAGGGTGGTGCATCACGAAATCAACGGTTGTTGATGTACATCGTGACTTCGAAGCCGAAACGCACGTCATCAAACGACGGGGTCTGCCAAGCCATGGTGTGAACTCCTAGAATTTTTTTATTGGTATCGCGCCGGTTGAGGCGCGACTTCCACGCTGACAGAATGAGCCGTCTGCGTTCAATTCGACGCAGCACCAAGCGTGCCATCCGTTGCGGCCGCCCAATCCTTGGCCAGCCTCTAAAAATCAGTGGCTTGGAATCGAATTTCACCACCATCAATAACCTTCCGCGGGATTGGTTCGCGACTTGGTTTATATGAAACAGAGGAGTGGTTGTTTTGGACCATTTTGATGGGCTTGTACAACCCCAGCCGATGATACGCGAAGCGATCATCACCACCCTCAATGCCGACGGCGCGCCGCACCTGACGCCGCTGGGTTATCGGATGATCGGCGATGAGGTGCTGTTGGCGCCGTTTATTCCGTCGCGCACCCTCGATAATTTGCGGCGCTGTCCGGCCGCCGTGCTCAATTTTACGGATGACGTGCGCATTATCGCGGGCTGCTTGACTGGGCGCGGGGACTGGCCAACGCGCCCGGCGCTGCGCGGTCCGGTGCCGCGGCTGGCAGACGCTTTGGCGCATTGGGAACTGGCGGTGGTGGCGGTGGTGGAGGATGCTGAAAGACCGCAGTTTCGCTGCGCCATCGTGGCGCGCGCCGTGCATGGGGAATTTACCGGTTTCAGTCGTGCGCAGTCGGCTGTGCTGGAGGCCGCTATTTTAGTCTCGCGTCTAGATCGGCTGGCGCCCGCCAAGGTGGCTCAGGAGCTGCGTTATCTGCAAGGTGCCATCGACAAAACAGCCGGCCCGCGTGAGCAATTGGCTTGGGATTGGTTATTGGCGGCAGTGCAGGCGCATGCGCAACAGCCATCCCACGCGGCGGACGCGCCATGACCGCACTCCTCGCCAGCGTACGTAATCTGGCCGAAGCACAACAGGTCGCCGCCTGCGGGGTGCCGTGGATCGACCTCAAAGAACCCGCCGAAGGCGCTTTAGGCGCTGTGCCGCTCGGCGTCGTGCGGGATGTGGTGGGGCAATTTGGGGCAACGCATACGGTCAGCGCCACCATCGGTGACTGCTGGGATAACCCAGCCGACATCCCCGTACGGGTCAGCGTCATCGCACAGGCCGGCGTGGCGTACGCCAAGGTGGGTCTCTACGGCCATGCCCCCACGGCGCAGATGCTCGCGGCACTGGCCTTGGCGGCCGAGTGTGGCTGCGGGGTGATCGCGGTGTGTTTTGCTGAAGCGCCGCCGAGTCTTGCCGACCTGCGCCAACTGGCGTCTACCGGCATTGCGGGCGTGATGCTCGATACGGCGCGCAAGGACGGGCCGGGACTTAGCGCGCTGCTGGAGCCGGCGCAACTGCAAGCCTTTGTGCAGGGCGTCGCAGGGCTTGGCCTGTTGTGCGGACTGGCTGGACGCCTAGCCAGTCGGGATGTGCCGACCTTGATGGCGCTGGGCCCGGACTATCTGGGTTTTCGCAGCGCGCTGTGCGCTCAGGCGGAACGGGTGGCCAGTGTGGATACTGTGAGGGTTCAGGCGCTGTGCCGTTTGTTTGCATCTTCTTTGAAGTGACACGTCATTTTTTTAAATCTTGGTAGAGGTGAGTGATGACAGAGCAGGAAAGAAAATCTGAACGGGTCTACGATGCCATCGAAACTAGCCAAAAGCTGGCAGAAATTCTGCCGCAATGGTCGTTTAAGGACGGTTGGATACGCCGCACTTATAAGACCTCGGGTTGGAAAGCCACCTTGATGGCGGTCAATACCATTGGCCATCTGGCCGAAGCCGCGTGGCATCACCCGGATCTCAATGTGTCTTATGCGTTCGTCACCGTGAAATTACAGAATCACGCCGCCAAGGGCATTACGGACAAAGATTTTGAGCTGGCGCGTAAAATTGAAGAAGTCCTGATGTGGCAGCCAGGTGCCGATGTGGCCAGCGCGCTCGAAGGCACGCCGGCGGATCCCCGTTTTAAGTACCTGAAATACGATGCGCCCGCAGCGACCAAGCCCTTAACCAGCGCCGAGGACTAGGTCTCGCGTTGCCAGTGACCCGAACGGCCGCCGGCTTTTTCTAGCAGGCAGACATCGCTGATCACCATGCCGCGGTCTACTGCTTTGCACATGTCGTAAATGGTGAGCAGGGCAATTTGTACGGCGCACAACGCTTCCATTTCAACGCCCGTTTGACCGTTGGTATCGACTTGCGCCTCGCAGCGCACGGCGGCCGGCGTGGTCTCGAGGGTGAGTCCGAGATCGACCGCGGTGAGCGCCAACGGATGGCACAGTGGGATGAGATCGGCGGTGCGTTTTGCCCCCATGATGCCGGCGATGCGGGCAATGCCCAGCACGTCGCCCTTTTTATGGGTGCCGGTGGCGATCATGGCCAAGGTGGTGGCGTCCATGAGAATCCGGCCAGCGGCGCGTGCGCGGCGGCGGGTGGTGGGCTTGTCGCCGACATCCACCATATGGGCATCGCCCTGCGCGTTGAAATGCGTGAACCCGTTCGACATGTCCTGTTTACCCCATGGGTGCGTGCGCTAGAATCGGCCGCACTCTACCTTAACGCGCCGCAGGTCGTCCTCGCCAGTGAGCTCAGTACCCGTGATCACCCTCAAACTTTTTGCCAGCCTCGCCGAAACCCACGGCTGGCGTGAACGCGAGCGCGCCTGGGTGGCAGGGACTCGGGTAATCGACCTCTGGTGCGCTGAGACCGGGCAGTCCGGGCTGCCGGCGCGTGTGCTGTGCGCGCGCAATATGGACTATTGCCAGCCCGAAACCCCGGTGATGCCGGGTGACGAAATCGCTTTTTTCCCGCCGGTCACGGGTGGTTCTCATGCCCGTTAGCGTGCGCTCAGCACCCTTTGAGCCTTACGCGGAAGTCGCCTCGCACCAGCACGCGGTGTTTGGTGCCAGTGGGCAGTTTGGCGCCGCGGCGGTGTTTGTTGGCACCATGCGCGATTTCAACGAAGGCGATTCGGTGCAGGGCATGACGCTCGAACATTATCCGGGCATGACCGAGCGCCATCTGGAGACTATTTGCGCGACCGCGAGTGGTCAGTGGCCGCTGCTGGAAACCCTCGTGATCCACCGCGTCGGCGACATTTCTCCGGGGGAGGCAATCGTCCTGGTGGTGGTTTGGTCGGCGCATCGCCAAGCGGCCTTCGAAGCTTGCCGGGAGATCATGGAAGCACTGAAGTCGCAGGCGCCGTTCTGGAAAAAAGAGCGTTTGGCGACGGGTACGCGCTGGGTCACCGGCAATACCGCGGGCTACCCCGCCAGCAAATCTTAAGCGACGCGAGGGCGCAGCAATGCACATCCGAGTGCTGGGTTCGGCCGCCGGCGGTGGCTACCCACAGTGGAACTGTAATCACCCCAATTCTCGGCGCGCGCGCGCTGGCGAGCCCGCCGCGGCGCAGCGCACGCAGTCGTCCATCGCGGTCAGCCAGGATGGTGTGCGCTGGCTGCTGTGCAATGCCTCACCCGATCTGCGGCAGCAAATCAACGACAACCCAGTCTTGCAACCGGCCGCCGCGGGGCCTTTGCGCGCCAGCCCCCTGCAGGCGGTATTGTTGACCAACGCGGATGTTGACCACGTCACGGGCTTGCTCACCTTGCGCGAATCGCAGGCGTATACGCTCTACGCAACCCCCCGCGTGTTGGAGGTCTTGGCTGCGAATTCTATTTTTAACGTGCTCAATCCGGCGTTTGTGGCGCGCCAGCCCATGCTGCTCGACACCCCTTGGCAACCCTTAGCCGCTGATGGCTCAACGCTTGGTTTAACCATTACGGCTTTTGCGGTGCCGGGCAAGGTTGCGTTGTGGCTGGAAGATGCCAGCCGCCCGGTGGATATCGGCGCGGTCACCCAAGACACCATTGCCCTTGAGATCGGTGGGTTGGCGGGGGGGCGCAGTTTTTTTTATATTCCTGCCTGCGCCCGCATGACGCCGGATCTGGCGGCGCGCATCCGGGGGGCGGCGTTAGTGTTTTTTGATGGCACGCTGTGGCTGGACGACGAAATGATTCGCGCGGGCGTGGGCCTTAAAACGGGTCAGCGCATGGGCCATTTGAGTGTGGCGGGCGAGGGCGGCAGCATGGCCCTACTTCAAGGCCTCAACATTGAGCGCAAGGTGTTTATCCATATCAATACCACCAACCCGATTCTGCTCGACGATAGTCCCGAGCGGGCGACGGTCAATCGCGCCGGTTGGGAAGTGGCCTATGACGGCATGCACCTCGTGCTGTGATGGTCGGCGGCGCTAGCGCATGAAGTCGAAGGGCTGCACGCAAACTTCGGTGTCGGCCTCGACCTGTGCGGTGTCCAGCGCCAGCACGATGAAACAGTTTGCGTTCGACATGGAGCTCAGAATTCCCGAACCCTGATCGCCCGTTGGCGTGACCCGCAATTGGCCCTGTGCGTCGTGTGCTAGAAATCCGCGCTGAAATTCCAACCGTCCGGGGCGTTTTTTAAGCGCCTTGGTAGTGCGCGCGGTCAACGTCCAAGCCGTGCGCGGCGTGGTGCCCATGAGTTTTTCGAGGGCGGGTTGGACAAACAAATAGAAAGTGACCATCACCGACACCGGATTTCCTGGCAGGCCAAAAAAGCTCGCCCGCCCGAGCCGACCGAAAGCCAGCGGCCGTCCGGGTTTCATGGCCACTTTCCAGAAACGCACTTCACCCAGTTCACCCAGCACCGCTTTGGTGTAATCCGCTTCGCCGACTGAAACGCCACCGCTGGTGATCACCACATCGGCCATCTCGGCGGCGCTGCTAAACGCCGCCGAGAGCGCGGCAGGATTGTCGCCTACCACGCCCAAATCGACGGCATCAACGCCCAGTTCAGCCAGCATGCCGAACAGCGTGTAGCGATTGCTGTCATAAATATCGCCGCGACCCAAGGGCTCGCCCAGCGAGCGCAGTTCGTCCCCGGTGGAAAAAAATGCCACTCGCACGCGCCGTATCACCGTTACTTCGCCGATCCCCAAGGACGCAATAAGCCCTAAATCGGCGGGTGAGAGGCGTCGGCCAGCGGCTAATACCGTGCTGCCGACCGCCAGATCCTCGCCGGCCAAACGCACGTGCTGGCCGCGTCGATGGCGCGCATCAATGGTGACTTCGCCAGCGCTCTCGCTCGCCTGCTCTTGCAGCACGATGGTGTCGGCACCCTCCGGGACCACCGCACCGGTCATGATGCGCACCGCCTCGCGCGCGCCTAGCGTGCCGTTAAATGGCTTGCCAGCGAGGGCGACACCGATGAGGCGCAGTTGATTCAGTCCCTGCGAGGGGATGTCACGGGCGTTGATCGCATAGCCATCCATCGCCGAATTGGTGTGCGCCGGCACGCAGACGGGCGCGCTAATCGCGTGGCGTAGGACCCGCCCAAGCGCTGCCCGAAGATTGACCCGCTCGCTGTCCTGCAAGGGGGTGATGGCCGCGAGTAGACGTTGCAGTGCGACCTCGCAGCTGAGGGATTCGTGGTCGTAGTCATCCTCGCAGCTGGGCTGCAGGTTGCTGGGGACTTCATTCAACGAGGCTGCTCCAAGGTTTGCGCCAGATGGCGTTGCCAGACAAATTCCGTGATGCTCGGGTAGTCATTGAGGTCAAAACAGGGGATTTCCCGCGGCAGGATGAGCGCGCTATCGGTGGCGATTGCCAAGATAGAGGGGTCGTCTTTACACAGGAGATCGCGACCCTGAGCGGGGCGGTGCACTTCCAGTTTAGGAAATCGCTCATGGCGAAAACCTTCGACCAGAATGAGGTCGAGGTCGGGTGTCGCGATGCGGGTGAGAAGTTCCCGTAGCGGTGGATCCCCGTCTTCCTCGCGCTCCGCCAGCAGCGCCCAGCGCCGGCTGGAGGCTACCAGCACGCGTGCGGCGCCCGCTTGGCGCAGTTCATAACTGTCTTTGCCCGGGCGGTCTAGGTCGAACTGATGATGGGCATGCTTGATAACACCCACCCGCAGACCACGCGCGCGCAACGCAGGCAAGAGCTGAGTGAGCAGGGTGGTTTTGCCACTGCCGCTGTAACCCGCAATGCCGAGCACTCGCGCAAAGCGTTCTTCGTCGAGGCGTTGCGCGGCGGCCACAAAATCTGCTTCGTGGTTGAGATTAGCAAACGCACTTTCTGGGTCGAAATCGACCACCGCAAGATTTTGGGCGCGATACCACTGCGCCAAACGGCGGTCGTCGCCCGCCATGAAGGCGTCTAGCGAGTGATGCAGACGGGTTCGCAACAGCGCAAACACGGGCTGGAGTTCACCCCCGGCCCGGGCAACGGCAATCTCGGCGTTTTGTTCTACCAGCGCTTGGTACAGGCGGGCGACCAAATCGGTGGGTAGAAATGGGCTGTCGCAGGGAACGATTGCCAGCAGCGCGTGGGTGGCGCGCGCGAAGCCTGCAGCGATCCCGGCCAGCGGCCCCGGAAAATCGTGGCGGAGATCGCCGATGACGGGGTGGCCGAGGGCCGCGTAGGCCGCCTCATTGCGATTGGCGTTGAGTAGGAGTTGGTCGACCTGCGGCGCAAAGCGCGCGACGGCTCGTGCGCTCAGGCTTTTGTCGCCCAAGAGGATCAGACCTTTGTCGCGCCCGCCCAGCCTGCTGCCCTGGCCACCCGCGAGGATGAGACCTGTGATGCGTTCCGCTATCTGCTGCACCGTCTGTGGGCTAAAGGATTAGCCGCCGGTGGCGTTCATGTGGCGGAAAATAAGGGGTTTGGCCGCCAAATTAAATTCATGCCCCAACGGCTTGATGTCCATGGCAGCGCGGATGGCCTCTTTGAGCACCGCGATATCGCCAGGTTGTCCGCGCACCACTGCGCGCAGGTCGACCGAATGTTCTTGCCCCAAGCACAGCAACAGGCGGCCTTCCGCGGTGAGCCGCACCCGATTGCAGGTATCGCAAAAATTGTGACTGTGGGGTGAGATAAAACCCACCCGGGTGCCGGTTTCTGCCAGTCGATAATAGCGCGCCGGGCCGCCGCTAGATTCCGTGGAGGGGAGCAGCGTGAAGGCGGTTTCCAGATCGGCGCGAATGCGGTCGCTGGAGTAATAGGTTTCGGCACGATCGTGGTCGCCAATGACGCCCAGCGGCATTTCTTCAATGAAGGAGATATCCATGCCGCGCTCGGCGGCGTAGCGCACCAACGGTATGACTTCATCTTCGTTGCGATGCTTGAGGATGACGGTATTGATTTTGAGTTCTGCGAAACCCGCACGCCGGGCCGCTTCGATGCCGGCGAGAACGGGCGCCAATTGGCCTGTGCGCGTAATGCGGGCAAAGCGCTCGGGGTCGAGTGAATCCAGACTGATGTTCAGGCGTCTGACACCTGCCGCGCGGATAGCAGGCGCTAGGCGCTCGAGCTGTGAACCATTGGTGGTCAGCACCAGTTCGCGCAGACCCGGTAGGGCGGCGAGGTCGTGCATCAGCTTCACCACGTTGCGTCGCACCAGGGGCTCGCCACCGGTCAGACGGATTTTATGCACGCCGAGTTCAGTAAACGCGCGCCCGATGAGCGCGAGTTCCTCCAGCGTGAGGACCTCCGGATGGGGCACGAAACGGGTATCGGGTTCCATGCAGTAAACGCAGCGAAAATCGCAGCGATCGGTGACCGACAGTCGGACGTAGTCGACGATTCTGCCGAAGCGGTCGATGAGCTGAGGGGGTGATTTTTCGGCCATGTCAGGCTCGCTTTAAAAATTCGGTGTGCGTTGGGTCAGTGTATACGCATCAGCGCCCGGTAAGGCAGCGAGTTTAGGCATCTGGGTCGGCCCAACTGGCGTAGGGGGCATCGATTAGACACACGTTGTAGTAGCGCGCCTCATGGGACACCTCGCGCCCCAGCCAACTGGGGCGAATAAAATCTTCGTCTTCTGCACCGAGTTCAATTTCCGCCACGATGAGGCCTTGGTTTGCGCCGGAGAATTCATCGATTTCCCACACGTGCGGGCCATTGGGGACGAGGTGTCTCATTTTTTCGACACAGCGCTCGCCGCAGAAGCGATCGAGCACTTCGGCCGCTTCCCCTGCCGGTAGCGGAAATTCAAACTCCTCGCGGGAAATCCCCAAGCGCACGCTCTTAAGATTGAGGCAGGCCCGCTCGCCTTCCAGTCGTACCCGCACCGAAACCACACCCGTGGTGCTGAGGTAGCCCTGCCGCATGGGAATCGACTCGCTGACCAAGGCGCGCCAGTGATCGTTGAGCAGTAAAAATTTCCGTTCGATTTCACGTGCCATGCGCCAACCTTTGTTTCCTCATGA
Source organism: Klebsiella pneumoniae (assembly GCA_945862315.1). Taxonomy (GTDB): domain Bacteria; phylum Pseudomonadota; class Gammaproteobacteria. The sequence continues at coordinate 29,395 of CAMAXW010000022.1, read as the reverse complement.
GGGGTTGAGTGTAGCAGCGGCGCGGCTGATATTTAGCCAACTCACGGGGCCTTTGGGGCGCAGGGCGGCGCTTTGGGGACTCTGCCCGCCAGACCTGACGTAAATCGCTACCCAGCGGATTCTCCGGCGGGAGCAGCCTATCGTGACGAGGCGAATGAGCCTCACGAGATGCTGTTCGATGCCATGAACTCCACGCTTCGAACTCACGAAACGCAGCCAGGGCCCGTGACAACGACAGGTGTTCCGCTTGACGGAAGCCCTATCGCGGATCAACATCTTGCAGGTTTCGCTCGTTCGCGTGCACCGATACCGAGGCCCTGTTTCACAGCCGTGCGGTATCCCGCTTCCGCAACATTGAGCGCGTGGCGAGGCGCAAGTTGCTTCAGATCCACGCCGCCACGGAACTCGGCAGCTTGCGTGTGCCGCCGGACAATCAGCTGGAGGCACTGAAGGCCGACCGCAAGGGCCAGCACAGCATCCGCATCAACGACCAGTGGCGGATCGGCTTTGTCTGGAAGACCGACGGCGCGCACCGTGTCGAGATCGTGGACTACCACTAGGACTTTGAAACATGGCCAAGTTGCTTGACGAGATTCATCCGGGCGAGATCCTGCTCGAAGATTTCATGAAGCCCATGAGCATCAGTGCCCGCCAACTCGCGGCGGACATCGACGTCTCGCCCAGCAGGATCAGCGAACTGGTCAACGGCCAGCGCCCCATCACTGCGGACACCGCGCTTCGGCTTGGGTTGTTCTTCGCCATGGAGCCCCGGTTCTGGCTGAACCTGCAGTCCGAGTACGACATCCGGGTCGCGGACCGGGACTTGCGCGCCAAGCTCGCGCCCAGGATCCGCGTCTTTCAGCCGGTGACGGGGTGAGGCTCCGCGTTCAAGGCTTGTCCTAAACGTTGGCCAGAGACGGACCGCTACCAATGGGTCGGGTGCGGGTCCGCAGGGCAGTCACCCAAGCCGACGGTAAAACGGTCTGAAGAATCATGCGCGACAATCACTGACGGTATTGGACGCATTATCCGTTCGGACGCGTTCCGAGGGCGACATCAGGGCGCGATATCAGCGGCGAATTTTCCGAGTGTCGATCCACTCGGGGGTCATGGAGACCTATGGGCTGCGGTCCCCCATTTCCATTCTGTCGATCCTCATGAGGTATTCCCCCGCCCAACCCCGCCACGAGGTAGCTAACGGTCGGGGAGGGTATGCCGAAGGCCAGTGCAAAACAGGAGACCTGACCCCTAGACCACGGAGCCGTGGTTTCAGGCCTCAGAATGCCGCATCAAAAGTCGGCCCTGTGAAACCTCGATTATAAGTTGGTCAGCTTGCTGTCCCGCGACGGCGTCGCCAAGCGCCCAGCATGCAGACCAATAATCCGCCCATGGCAAGCAGGGTCAATGTGCCAGGCTCAGGTACAGCTGTCGGGTTCACCCCGTACGTCCCAAAAAAGCCGTCCCCAGCGTCAAGGGCGGCCAATGACGGGGCTGCGATGTACCGATTGAACGGCGGAGCATTGAACGGTTCTTCGTCGTTGTTAGGTTCAAAAGCAGCAAGAGCACCATTGGAATTCAGGAAGTCCACAACCCCACCAGTGAGCTCTGACGCCGCAGGGCCGTCGAAATACCAGTCCGTCCCTGACTGGTAAATTGTTAATCCCAGCGCGGCTGTCGAGGTAGTGATATCCGCCAGTGAGAACGCTTCGCCGCCCACCTCGAACGAGAATGCGGGATTCGTTAAGGTGTTCCAAGCATAGGTGCCGTCCACTAGATCATTGTCGAAACTCAGCAGGCCCAACCCCACGTACGGGAGTGACAACGTGCGATCAAACGTGTTGTCAAACTTGGTCTCGAACATCATTCCGGCGTTTGCCGGCGGAGCGCCGGAAACAAGCCCCAGACCGCAGATCAATCCGCACAGCAACAACTTAAACCTTTTCATAAAATCCCCCCAACTGCGTCACCAGAAATTAAGCGATGTCGAATACGAGCGTAGCCTAGCCCCCCCCCCGCAAGCGCTGAGACGACAAAAAATGTTAACTTTTGTTAATTCTTTCAAGGCGGGGCCGCGCGCGGCTAACGGCTGGGCCGCAAGCCGTTTACCTTGGACACGCTACCGGCAGTGACAGAGTCCCTCGACGGTAATTTTGCATGGGCCGGCGGCTGCTCGTGACACGGCGGGGTGACGTGCGAGAAAGTTGGAAAAGCTGGAACGCCTGTGCCGCTACATCACGCGCCCGGCGGTCTTGACTGAGCGGTGTCTCACGCCCTAAGGCGCTCCCAGCAGACCCCCGCCGAGCAAGGGAACGCTTTTTAAAATGCCCTTAAGGCCACGGACCCAGCCGCTACGGATGATTTAAAACCACGGGAAGTCGATAGCTCGGCGCAACAAGTCATCCAGTGTGTCGAGGTGATGACTGCGATGACTTTGGCGACCCCGTGCCCGTGCGTGGTAAGTCAAAGTGACTGCCGACCTGATAACTGGCCAGCGAGTTACGGGTGGTCGGGCTGGACGCCTATGTTGGGTCGCGAGGACTGGCCGCGAAAAAATTCGGCAGTCGCCTGAGCGCGGACCCAAAAACCGCGACGGAAATCGACTCGCTGCTGGGCTTCACTACCATTGGCGCTCACGGACCGCCCATCAACGGGCGCCCCAAGGGACGACGTCCTGCTGCCGTGGGGGAACTGGACGGCCGCACCGGTTGGCTGCGGTAGGTCTGGTCTTGCCGACCATGGGCCAGTTCCCGCAGCGAGGGTTCTACCCCAATGCCTTTGGAGGTTAACTATTTCAATCAGGGCTTTGCCACCGAGAAAGCTGCGGGAAGCATGTCAGTCCAGACTTTTCTGAGCGACTGGCTGCAGCGTCATATGCTGGGGCCTGACAAAAACCAATTCCCCGTTGCGGCATGTCGGTACGCACGGTACGGGTCATGGTTGAGGTCGAAGCGACCCGAACAAACCTTGCGATTCGTCGTTGGGGCCTGCTGCAAAATAGAGCGCATGGCTGTCGCCTAGGCTGGCACCGTTGCCAAATTGGAGCCCCCAGAGACCTTTGATCGCCACGGGTTTTGCCTGCGAATCTTTCAGCCAGTCAACAAACCGTGCGGACTTCAGGTCGTAGGCGGCAATTCGCCCACTCCCGCCAAAGTTGCCGACTAGCAAGTGTCCCGAGAGCGCGCCAAAGTTTGTGGGTGCGATGGCTAAGCCCCAGGGAGCATTCAGTCGTTTGTCATCGAATTGCGCCAACAATTCACCCTCTAGGCTGAACATCACGACTTTGCCGCGATTTGGCTCCTGCCCCTCGGTTTCGGCATCTAATGCGTCTTCTTCCGCCGCCAAAAATTGGCCGGCGTTATTCGGATCAGCTTGCGACTTGGCGTAAGCCACAAAAACCCGATCAATCCCGCTGACTTGGAGTACTTGCACATTGAATGGCACATAGTCTCCGGGGACCACGGCACCGCTAGCTCCGGACGCATAGGGATTCTTGAATCCGGCTAACGGCACTTCTTGCCATTGATCGTTGTATTGTCGCAGACGCGGCTGCTTGCCAAAGTCTGCAAGCCAAAGCGTTGACCAGGTATCTGGCCGGATCGCCATGCCAAAGAAGGCCGCACCATTGGCACTGTCGTCAATCTTCGTAACCGCCGGGCCGTCAACTCGAACGGGCGTTTTTGGGTTCGATGGGTTTCGCTCAGTCCACCCTGAAACGACCCCAGAATCAGTGGCAAAAAGAAAGCGAGCGGCGCCACTTAGCTGGACCGTAGCGCCGCCGATCTGCGCGGGCTGATCCGCGATCCAAAACTGGTTGCTGTCAATGGGTGCACCGTTGAAAACGGTGCCTGTGGCGAAACCACCCTCACCAACCCCGGGCAGTTCTACCAATGTCAGTGCGTCCTGACCCAAGTTTCGCAATTTTGTATCGGCGGACGCTGAAACGTCGCCCACGAATTGAAAGGAGTATTTGCCTGCCGTAACCCAAAAATGCCCGCCGGCACCCGCAGGGCGAATAGCGATCCCCCACGCGTTGATAAAGCCATCGACACCCGGGAGGTCGCGCAGACTGGGGTTGAATTCGGCGAGGCTGGCCTTATCGGCAACTAGGTTGGCTTGCCCATACCTATTGGCCGCGGCGTTTTGTCCGTCTCCACACCCCAAAAGAGGGAGCGCGATGACAGTCATCGACAAAATATTGAACGCTCTTCTGTGCATCTGCTTTGTTCCTGCTTCTTTCAAAAATCATCACCGTGCGGGTGCTTGTAACCTACAACCTAGCCCGGCGCTATTGCCAGCCACAGGCAGCCTTTCACGATTGTCCTGCCGGCGGCGGGCGCTTTCTAGTTTGCCCGATATGCCAGCCAACGTCGGTGGCATCCCAGCGTTAACAACGCAGGGCTCACCGGAAGGGCGGGATTCAGTGTAAACGCCATGCCGGTGTGAGCGCGCTTTTTTGAACGGCGCGGCGACCAAGGTCGTGAATGCCACGGACCCGACAGCCAACCTCTATCAGCCTAGGCTGGCAGCGTCCGTACCCTATATTCGTCACTAAAGGCGACGGATGAGGCGTTGGTAGGTGCCGTCACCCCGGAAAATTGTTGATATCTTTCCCCTTGCGCCAAAATGCCGACCGGTGCCGGCGCTTATCGCGCGCATGCGGCGGACCGGACAGAATTTTGCCGAGCCTCGGCGGATATTTGCCTAATCCAAGCACTATTGGGGCGTCCTGCCCACCAAAATCCAGAATCCTACCTTTGCTACGACCCTCAGTGAAAAACCTATCACCTGGGGCCGCACGCGGCTTTGCAAACGGCGGCCTATTTCATCGCCATCGCCATCTCCATCGCCATCGCCTACCTCGCACAGGTCCTCGCCGGCTCACCCCTAGTCACTGGCCGCGCCACACGAAATGACACGCGGCGCAGAATGTCGACTGGGCGAAATTTCGAATGGGGACCGCAGCAGAACGGCCCGTCGATATGCGATGATTCCGCCCGTGACCCTGCCTGTGACGCCTCCACTGTTAAACCCCGCGCGCCGCGTCGACGGCCGTGTGCCCCTCATCGCGGTGGGCTTGCTGGGCTTTTATTCGGGTTTGCCGCTGGCCCTGTCTGGCAGCACTTTGCAGGCTTGGTTGACCGTGAGCGGGGCCGACCTCGCCACCATCGGCATGTTGTCGCTGGTGGGGTGGCCCTACCTGCTGAAATTTCTGTGGGCGCCGGCTCTCGACCGCTGGCACTGGGGTGGTTTGGGCCGGCGGCGTTGCTGGCTCGTGCTCACGCAATTGCTGCTGGCGGTGGTGTTGGCAGGCTGCGCGTGGTGCGATCCCAGCGGTTCAGTGTGGCCGCTGGCGATGCTGGCGCTGGCGCTGGCCGCGCTATCGGCCACTCAGGACATCGCCATTGACGCGTATCGGGCGGAAGTATTGTCGCCCGCGGCGCGGGGGCTGGGGACCGGTTATTCCATCGCCGGGTACCGCTTGGCGATGTTTGTCTCGGGCGCCGGCGCGCTGCTGCTGGCCGATGTGTGGGGTTTTCGTTTCACTTATGGTTGTCTGGCCGGCCTGATGCTGGTGGGTAGCGCGGTGTCGCTGGGCATTGCCGAGCCGCCGGTGGACGAGGTATTGCCGGTCACCTTGCGGGCGGCCATCGTTGAACCCCTGCTAGCCTTGGGGCGGCGCCCCGGCATTTTGTCCCTGTTGTTGTTCATTGCACTTTATAAGTTAGGCGACCAGTTTGCCGGTAGCTTGACGCAAACTTTTTTTATACGTGGACAGGGATTTTCGCTGACCGAAATCGGCGCGATTTACAAAGGGGTGGGGGTCGGCGCCTCGCTGCTCGGCGGCATTGTGGGTGGTCTGGCGATGTATCGATTGGGCTTGTGGCAGGCGCTGCTGTGTTTCGGTTTGCTGCAGGCGCTGACTAACTTGGGTTTTCTGATCTTGGCCTTGGGCGGGAAATCCCTCGTGGGCATGGTGGTGGTGGTGGCGCTGGAAAATTTGTGTGGCGGCATGGGCACTTGCGCCCACGTGGCGCTCATCATGGCCCTGTGTGAGCGGCGCTATACCGCCACCCAGTTTGCCGCCCTCACGGCGTTCGCGAGCCTTGGCAGAGTCTTACTGGGGCCGCTGGCTGGATCTGTGGCAGAGACGGGCTGGGTGACGTATTTCGCGGTGTCTTGCGTGCTGGCGTTACCGGCCTTGGCGCTGTTGCCTAAACTGCGGGGCGTGCTAGACGCACTAGATCAGCCGGCTGCCGCACCAGAACCGGCAGCCGCACCAGAGCCCTGATTTCTGGGCGCCAGCTCAGGGCTCGCGAACCACCCGAATACCCACCGTGTCGTTAGCGCTGGCGGCCGCCAATTTTCCGCGGGCGGTGACCCGCAAGCTTTTTGCGGTGCTGGAAAACGTACCACCCCGAATGACCCGATAGCCGCAATCGCCCCCTTCGAAGACGGACCCATCACTGGGCGCGCCGGTGTAATCGGGGTGGTAGCAGTCGCTGACCCATTCGTTGACGTTGCCGGCGGTATCGAATAAACCCCAAGGGTTGGGTTTGAAGCGGCCAACGGTGGTCGGTTGTCGGGGGTTGAGCCCGGTTTCGCAATCGAAACAATGGGCGCGGTTTTCGCCAGCCCCACGTCCCCACCAATAGGGCGTGGAGGTGCCGGCCCGCGCGATGTATTCCCACTCGGCTTCGCTGGGCAAGCGATAACGCTTGCCAGTTTGTGCCGACAACCAGCGGGTATAGGCCAAGGCGTCGTTCCAAGTCACGAAGGTCACCGGCATTTTGGCACCTCGACGGGCGCTGTCACGCGGCGGCTTACGGCCGGTGGCGGCGGTAAATTTAGCGTATTCCGCGACACTCACCTCTTGGGTGCTGACGGCAAAACGCGCCAGTTTAACGGTGTGCTGCGGCCGTTCATCGAAGCCGGCGGCGCTGTCGGGTGCGCCCATCTGGAACTCACCTGCAGGCACCCAGACTAGGGTGGGCCCATGACCGCCCGCCATGGCATCGGCAAAACTTTCAATCGCGGCGGTGGGTGGCACCGGTGCTGCGGACATGGCCGGCTCAGGTACCGCGGGCTCAGGCGCTGCCGACGGGGCCGGATCAGGTGTCGCCGGGATGGGTGTCGCTGCTGGACTGGTTTCTGGCGCCAATGGCAGCACCGCAACCTGTGCTGTCTCCAGCGCGCCGCCGAAGAACCAGCTAGCCCCGCCGCCGAGGGTCAGCAGCAGGGCTGCCGCCAAGACCAACCACGGATGGCCGGAACGGGGTGCCGGTGTGACTGCGAGCGGGACTTGCGTGCGCGGTTGGCTGAGCCGTTGCCCAGGGGGTTCTTGGAGTCGCAGCGGGGTGGTGGGGCGCGGCTTAAATTCAGCCTTTTCGCCCACCATTAACACGATGACGGTGGTGTTATCTTGGCGAGGCATCTTGGCCTCTTGCACGGCGTTTAGCAGGGCTTCCACGCCAGCCTTGGCGTTGCTGCTAGCACCTAGCAGGGCCGCTAATTTGCCGGTGCTGAGCGTATCGAGGCCGTCGCTCGCGATCACGATGCGGTCGCCGGCGAGCAACGTCAGCGGGCTGTCGGGACAGTCGATGTCGGCAATTTCGTCCCCGGTAAGGGCACTCATTAGCATGTTGCGCGAGAAGCCGGCTTCCGGTTCTATCGGTCGGCCTTGCGCGGCCATGCGGGTTAAAAAACCACCATAGCTGTGGTCGGCGTTTTGTTTTTTAAGCGCCGTGCCGCGCAGCAAGTACAAATGGCTATCACCGACGCTCGCCCAGTACAGTTGTTCGGCATCAACGACGGCGGCCACTAGCGTGCAGCCCATGCCCTTTAGCGCGGCAGTTTCTCGCACCGTTTCGGTGATGGACTGATTAGCCTGCTTGACGGCTTCGCGCAGGACGGTGGGCAGGGGGTTGGTGGCGTAATGCACGGCCAAATGTTTATTGAAGCTTTGCACCGCCATGTTGCTGGCCACATTGCCGGCCGCGTGACCCCCCATGCCGTCGGCCACAATGGCGAGCGTGGCGCCAACTTCTGCCGATAGGTCACCGAGTCGGGTGACCATGAAAGCGTCTTCTTGATAGTCACGCGCGCCGTCAATTTGGGCGCCGGCAATGTCGAAAGTGAGCATTCAAACCCCGTGTCTGGATCGGAAAATGTGCCGGCAACTTCACAGACCGCAGGGTACCAGCGACCTGCCGTAATTTATAGCAAGGTGCATCGACACTGCGCGCAACTTTCCATTATGGTGCGAACTGCTCCGCCAATGGTTTTGTGTTTTGAATAACTCCCCCTTGCCCGCGCGTGCCGTACTTGGCCTGCTGGCCGGCCCGTTATTGGGGCTTTTGGTTTTTAACGTGCTGCCCGCGCACTACTTCGATGCTACCGGGGGCGAGGTAGCGTTCAGTTTTGCGGCGCGTAGCGTGGTGGGTCTAGCGGTTTGGATGGCCGTGTGGTGGCTCACGGAAATCGTCCCGCTGCCCGTGACCTCGCTGCTGCCGGTCGCCATTTTTCCCCTGCTGGGTATTGCGGATTTTCCAGCTGCCGCCGCCCCTTACGCGGACCCGCTAATTTTTCTTTTTCTGGGTGGTTTTTTGCTCTCAATCGCCATCGAGAAATGGGAACTGCACACGCTGTTGGCGTGGCGGCTGCTGCGTGTTACCGGGCACTCCCCGGCGGTATTGGTGGGTGCGGTGATGGCGATCACGGCGTTCATCAGTATGTGGATCTCCAACACCGCGACCGCGGTGCTGATGCTCCCGGTGGCGCTGAGCATTGCGGGCGGCCCGGGTGTTGCGCCGGCATTGCGCAAGTGCCTGTTGCTCGGGGTGGCCTATAGCGCAACCATCGGGGGTATGGGCACCTTGATCGGCACGCCGCCTAATCTTTTTGTGGTCTCGTTCCTCGCCCAGCACCACGGCGTGCATCTCCATTTTATCCACTGGCTGATGGTGGGCTTGCCGATGGTGCTGGTGATGCTGCCGTTTACTTGGTGGGTGCTAACCCGCTGGTGCTTTCCGTTGGATAAAGTGGCGCAGGTGCCGTTGACGATTGGCGCCGGCGTCCTGCCCGTATTGACCACCCCAGCGCGCCGCACGCTGTGGGTTTTTGCGTTGGCTGCAGGCGCGTGGATTACCCGCATCTGGCTGGTTGATTTACCGATCGGGGCGGCCAGGCCACTGGCGGATCTTAGCGACCCCAGTATCGGCTTGCTGGCCGCGCTCGCGCTGTTCTTGATTCCCGCGACCGGGCGTTCGGTGACCCCGCTGCTCACTTGGTCGGACACGGCTCGCGTGCCGTGGGGCACCTTGTTGCTGTTTGGGGGTGGTCTGAGCCTTGCTGCTGCGATTTCCACCACGGGTGTGGACCGCGCGCTGGGGGCGGCACTGGCCGATGTGCCGCGGATGCCGGCGTGGGCCGTGGTGGCGATGATCGCGACCGTGGTCATTTTTGTTTCAGAGATCGCCAGCAATATTGCGACTGCCGCAGCGCTCACCCCCTTGCTGGCGGCGGCGGCCCCGGCGCTCGGTCTCACACCCACCGTGTGTGCGGTGGTCACGGGCTTGGCGGCGAGCTCGGCCTACATGATGCCCGTGGGCACGGCGCCTAATGCGTTGGTGTATGGCACCGGCGAACTCAGTGCCGGCGAAATGGCGCGGGCGGGTTTGATTCTCAACCTAGCGTCCATCGTGCTCATCACGCTAGTGGGGGTGTGGCTAATTCCACGCGTCATGGGATGACCCAGCAGGCGGTGAAGAATGGGGCGGGTAAACCGCCTTTGCAGCGCTGGCTGAGTCTGCTGGACGAGGCCCTGTTAAGCGATCGCGCGCGTTTATCCCGACTGCTGGCCGCGGCCCGGCGGGCGGCGATGCAAGCCACGGGGCGCGCTGAGGCAGCGCGGGTTTTGCGCGAATTCAGAAACCAACTGCGGCGCTCCAAGGCGGTGGTCGCGAGCCGCAGTAAGGCCCGTCCGGCGCTAGACATGCCCCCGGACTTACCGCTCACCGAGTACCGCGCGGTGCTGCTCGCCGCCATGGCTAAGCATCCCGTGACCATCGTGTGTGGCGCGACCGGATCAGGTAAGTCCACGCAGCTGCCCAAACTCTGTCTGGCGCTCGGGCGGGGCCTGCGAGGGCGTATCGGGTTGACCCAACCGCGCCGTCTTGCCGCGCGGACCATTGCCGGACGCATCGCCACCGAAACTGCGACCACACTGGGCCAGTGCGTGGGCTATCAGACCCGTTTCGAGCAAGTGCTGAATGCCGCCACGCGGGTCAAAGTGATGACCGACGGCATTCTGTTGCAAGAAATTCAACGCGATCGCCAGCTGCTGGCCTACGACACCCTGATCATCGATGAAGTGCACGAGCGTTCGGTGAATGTCGACCTGCTCTTGGGCTACTTGCGCAAGTTGCTACCCTCGCGGCCTGATCTGCGGGTGGTGCTGACTTCGGCGACGATTGACGCCGAGCGCTATGCGGCGTTTTTCGAGGATGCGGCGATAGTCGAGGTGCCGGGTCGCAGCCACGCGATCGAGGTGCGCTATCGCCCGCCAGAAGCCGGCGGGGAAGGCGATCTCAACCAAGCGCTGCTGCGCGCAATTGAGGAGCTTGATCAGGATGCCCGCGGTGACGTGCTGATTTTTCTCCCCGGCGAGCGGGAAATTTTCGAGGCCCGCGATTTTTTGCAGCAAGCCGGGTTGCCGGGTACGGAGGTGTTGCCGCTGTATGCGCGCCTGAGCAGCGCTGAGCAGCAGCGCATATTCGCCCCCCATCCGCGCCGCCATTTAGTGCTGGCGACGAATGTGGCAGAAACCTCGTTGACGGTACCGGGGGTGCGGCATGTGATCGACAGCGGTTTGGTGCGGATCAGTAGCTACAGCCCGCGTACTAAGCTCCAGCGCTTGCCGGTGGTCGCCAACTCGCAGGCCAGTGCCGAACAGCGCAAGGGTCGCTGTGGCCGCGAACGCGCCGGAATTTGCATCCGCTTATATACCGAGGATGACTACGCGGCGCGCCCGGCACATACGCCGCCCGAGCTGCTGCGCTCGAACTTGGCCGGCGTGGTGCTGCGGCTCGCCGATATGGGCTTGCCCGCCCTCGATAGCTTTCCGTTGCTCGACCCGCCTACACCCCGGGCGATCAACGATGGTTACACCGTGCTGCGCGAGCTCGGTGCGCTGGATGAGCGCAACAGCATTACTGCGCAGGGGCGCCAACTGGCGCGCCTACCCTTGGATCCGCGTTTGGCGCGCATCGTGGTGGCTGCCGGCGCCCTAGGCTGTTTGCGCGAAGCGCTGATTATCACCGCCGGCTTGAGTGCGGGAGATATCCGCGAATGGCCACGAGAAGCACGCGCGCTGGCGCAGACCGCGCACGCTGAGAGTGCTGATCCGCGCTCGGAATTTCGCTGGATGTTAAAGACCTGGGAGACGCTCCAGCCAGTGTTTGCTGAGCGTTCGCGGCGCGCTCAGGGGGTGTTTTGCCGTGAGCAGTTTTGGTCTTGGCGACGGGCTCGAGAATGGCAGTCGGTGCATAGCCAACTGTGTGCCGCGGCGCTCAAGCTGGGATTACCCCTGAACCCAGAACCGGCCGATTATCGCGCCCTGCACGTGGCGTTGCTGACGGGTTTTGCCCTGCGGATTGGGCGTCGCGAGGAGGGTGGGGGCTATCAAGGTTGTCGGAATTTGCGGTTTCGCCTCCATCCGGCGGCGACTTTACGAGAACGTCCACCGCGCTGGTTGGTGACCGCCGAAATCACCGAAACCAGCGCCGCCTTCGCACGCCTAGCCGCGCTGATCGAACCCGCGTGGGTGGTCAGCGCCGTACCGCAACTCATTCGACGCACCCATTCGCTACCTTTCTGGGACCTCGAACGCGGGCGCGTGCTGGTGCGCGAGGAGCAATCTTTACAGGGACTGGTGCTGGCCTCGGAAGTTTTGGTGGATTACGCGACGCTGGCACCGGTTACCGCGCGGGAGTTGTTTGTGGACGCCGCGCTGGTCGCTGGCGAGTTGGGCGCGACACCGGATTTTTTGCTCGCTAATCAGCAGCTGTTGGCGGATGTGGTTGGCTGGGAAGCGCGTACCCGCCGCTTTGATCTGCAAGCAGAACCCGCACAACTCGCGGCCTTTTATCTGGCTCGTCTGCCGACCCACGTGGCTAGCCGGCGCGCGCTTTTGCGCTGGCTGGCAGCGGATAAAGCGGGCGCGGCAGCGCTGGTGATGCAGTGGCCAGACGTGACCCGTGATCACATTGGCCCGCTCGCGGCACACCTCTTCCCAGCCACGCTGGTGGTGGCAGGTTGTACTTTGTCGCTCGCCTATTTATTTGCGCCAGCGAGTGCGGCCGACGGTGTGACTGCCAGCGTGCCGGTCGCGGTGTTGGCCCAGCTCGATGCGCTGGCGTTCGAGCGTTTGGTGCCGGGTTTGCTGCGGGAGAAAATTCTCGCCTTGTTAAAAGCGCTGCCGAAAGTGCATCGTCGGGCGGTCTCGCCGTTCAACGAATTTGCGGGCGCACTGACCTCGGCGGTAGAAACCCTAACCGAACCCTTGAGCGAGGCGCTCAGCGCCGCCGTATTGCGCATGACCGGCACGCTCATTCCGGTGGAGAACTGGCGGGCTGTGGCGTTGCCGGAACATCTGCAGATGCGTTTTAGCATCCTTGGCGAGGCGGGCGAGGAGCTTGGCAGCGGGCGCGATTTGCCGACTTTGCAACGCACCCACGCCGCGGCGATGGCGCAAGCCTTCAGCGCTGCCAGTTGGAGCATCCAAGGGCACAGTGCGGGTGGGTGGTGCTTTGGGGTGATCCCCCAGCAGACCACCACCCTGGTCGCTGGGGTGCCGCTGCTGGGCTATCCGGCCCTGACGCCGAGTGCGGCAAAGGTCAGTGTGAGCGTGCTGCGTGAAGAATCTGCGGCGCTCGCACTGCATCGCCAAGGCGTGATCCGCTTGTTGATTCTGAGTGCCGGTGCCCCGCTTAAATACCTGCGCCGGCAGGTCGTTAATTTGCCGCGCGCCGCGCTGGCCGCCCCGCTATTTGGGTGGCGGACCTCGCTGGCAGACTGGTTGATTGAGGCTGGCTTCGCCGATACGGTAGGGGTGGATTTACCCCGCGAGGAGGCGGCGTTTAATGTTTTGCTGGCAACGGTCAATCGCTCGATAACCGGGGTGGTGCAGGCCTTAGCCGACGACTTTGGTGAGCGTTTGGTGCGGGCGGCCGCCACACTCTCGCGGCTTAACGCCGTGCGCGAGCGTTTACCGCTCGCCGCGTGGCGCGACCTGCGCGAGCAATTGGACGAACTGCTGGGCCCGGCCGGATTGCTGGTGCAGACAGCCCACTATCGGCGCCACGCGGCGCGCTACCTGCGGGCGCTCGAAACACGACTGGACCGCGCGCTGGTAGACCCCGCTAAAGATACCCGCAAACTGGCCCAGATCCAGCCGCTGCTGCTAGCGTTTGCGGCACGCACAGGAACTGGCGAGGAGGCCAACGCGGCGCATTTTCGCTACCTACTACAAGAGCTACGGGTGGCGATATTTGCCCCCGAATTGAGCACCGCTGAACCAGTTTCGGTGGCGCGCATCGCCGCCCTGTTAGCGGCAAAAAACCCCTTGTGAACAACTTCGCGTGAGCGGGTGAGAGCTGAGGCGGGGTTGCGCCGGCAAGGCATGCGGCGCTGGCCAGCTAGCTCGCCCACGCGCGCGGTTTTTTAAACCGGTGCATGCTTCATGCTAGGCTAGGCCTAGCTGCCCAGGGGCGGGTCTTGCGTCTAGCCGGGGTAACGGCTCATCCCATTTTGGCTTCCAGTGAACAAATAGCGAGATGATGGAATCGTTCGATAGTCTGATCCACGCCAGCGCCGCGCGCCTTACCGAGGTACTCGCGCCGCTAGCCGGCCGGGTGCTTAGTGACGGGGGCGAGCGCCGGGCGCAGTTGGCCCGGTTGCTGGGTGTCAACGTCGCGCAGTTGGTCTGTGGCGTGGGGTTCAACGCCGGCGCGCAGCGGTTGGCGGGGTTGCCCCAGTGGTTGGGTTTTGCTTCGCGCGAAGGGTTGCTCGTCGAGCGTAACTACCGGTTCATCCACGACCGCTATCAGGCGCTGGGCGTCAGCAACATCGTGGAGATTTACGCAGCCTTAGGGGGTGCCGAGACGCCGGCAGGCGCAGCATCCGACCTCATCATCAGCCGCCTGAACAGCCTTGAGGGGCAACTAGAGGAGACCATCAACCCAGTGCTGGTGGGCGGTTATAAGCTCGAAATGCGGGCTATTTATACCCATCGGCTGGCTGATGCCACCCTCGTGAATACCCGTCTGGGCGCGGGCTACGCGGTGCTACGGGGCATCACCGGCGAAAGCTTGGTGATGTTGGAAACGGGGGCGGTGGCGGCTGCCGCGTTCTTGCGTCATGCCGGCGTCACCCTCGAGGAAAAAACCCGTGGCGTGTTTTTGGGACTTATTCCGACAGCCACCGTGCAGGCTTATCTCGCCGTGCAGACGGCTGGGGATTCGGCGGACAAACTGCGCGCTGCGCTGGCCGCGGCGGACGCTTAATCGCCTCCGGAACGCTTGAAAGCTTCGCGCTCGCGCCGATTTTTTTTACTGAGTTTGCCCTGGCGGGGATCCTCAACAACGGCTGTCAGACGCAGGTGCTCAGACAATACTTTGCGTGCCTCGATACTGCCCGCACCTTCTCGAAACAAGGTCGCCGCGAGCGTGGCGTTACCGCGCTGCGGGGCTAACCCCGTGACCTCGAGGTCCCACGTGAAGGGCGGCATCCGCAGCGCCACCCGATCGCCTAGTTGGACCTGCTTGGCAGGCTTGGCCAGTTGGCCGTTGAGGTCGACCCGACCCGCTTTAAGTGATTCGACTGCCAGCGTACGCGTTTTAAAAAAACGCGCGCACCACAGCCATTTATCCAACCGTTGTTCATCCATCCAAGCCAGCCTTACACTTTACCCCTGCACGTTGACGACGTGCGCGTCTGAGACAACCGAAGGAAATCTGCATGCCTGCTGAAAGACAATTTATCCCCCTGCAAATAGCCCTACTAACGGTCTCCGACAGCCGCACCGAAAATAACGATACCTCCGGGCAGCTGCTGCTGGAGCGTGTGGTGGCGGGTGGCCATCACCTACACGCGCAGCGGATCGTGCCAGATGACATTTATCGAATTCGCGAAGCCTTGTCTATCTGGATTGCTGATCCGGCGTGCTCGGTCGTGATCACCACGGGCGGCACAGGGATTACCGGTCGGGATGGTACGCCCGAGGCTGCCGTGGTGCTTTTTGATAAAACCATCGAGGGTTTTGGCGAGATGTTTCGCGCGCTGTCCTACGCGCAGATCAAGACCTCTACCTTGCAGTCTCGGGCACTGGCGGGCGTGGCCAATGGCACTTACCTATTTTGCCTGCCGGGCTCGCCCAATGCCTGTGCTACGGCGTGGGATACCTTGGTGAGCGCGCAACTCGATTACCGCACGCGGCCGTGTAATTTGGTTGAGCTCATGCCGCGCCTGCTTGAACGTTAAACTACCTAACACGCGGCCCGGTGCGGGCGCGTGCTTATAATGGCAAAGTTGCGGCGCTGGCTCGTGACGCTGGCCGCTCTGGGCGGTGCGTTGGGGATAGCCGCTGGGGCGCTGGGCGCTCATGCACTCGCGCTGGCACCCGGTTCTGCGGCGGCCCATCGCTACGATACGGCGGTTTTTTATTTGCTGTTACACGCCGGTGTGGTGGTAGCGAGTGGCACCAACCGAGCCGTCTCGCAGCCTGCGTGGTTGGTGTCCAACGCGCTGATGCTGCTGGGCATGCTGGGTTTTAGCGGGGGTATCATTGCCTCGACTTATCTGGCGCTGGAACATCCTTTGCCGGTCATTCCGGCGGGTGGAACGGCGTTCATCATGGGCTGGCTGGTCGCGGCGGGAGCAGTATTCCGTGGCGCCCCTAAGGGCGGGGCTGGCTGAGTGAGTTTGGAGCAAGAGTCAGAATGCGCTTGAGATTGCTAGGCTGTTTATGGGCCGGGTTGCTGGCCGGTGCAGCGGATGTCGCGTGGGCGAGAAACTATCCGCTGACGGGCGAGGTCATCGGCGAGGTGGTCCTCACCACCACGATCCGCAACGACACCATTGCCGATATTGCCCGTACCTATAGTCAGGGCTACAACGAAATGCGGCGCGCCAATCCCGGTGTTGACCCGTGGCTCACCGGCGAGGACACCGAAGTCATTATTCCCAGCCAGTACGTGCTGCCGAAGGCCCCGCATGAGGGCATTATCATCAACATCCCAGAAATGCGGATGTATTACTATTTGCCGGCGGCTAAGGGGGCCGCTAAAGGGGCGGGGCGGCAGATCGCTACTTATCCGATCAGCATCGGACGTCAGGATTGGTCTACCCCGCATGGGGCGACCAAAGTGATGAGTAAAATAAAAGATCCGTCTTGGACCCCACCCGAATCTATCCGTAAAGAGCACGCGCTGGAGGGCGACATCCTGCCCGCGGTGGTACCGGCCGGCCCGCTGAATCCCTTGGGTCAATACGCGCTGCGTTTGGGTTTTGCCGGTTACCTGATCCACGGCACCGATAAACCTTATGGCATCGGTATGCGGGTGACCCATGGTTGCATGCGGATGTATCCCAACGACATTGAAACGGTGTTCAAATCCGTGCCGGTAGGTACTTCGGTGCGCTTGGTGAATGAGCCCTTTAAGGTGGGTCTACTCCATGGCCAACTGCTATTGGAGGCACACCCAGCACTGGATGAAGACACAGCTAAAGTCACTGCCACGCAATTCACGGCGGTGCTGGCGTTGATCGTGCCCTACGCAGAAAAAAACTTAATAAACCTCGACTGGCCGACCTTACGGCGCGCGGTTTATCGTAAAAATGGCATGCCAACGGCCATCGGTACAGCGATCCCAATCAGCGCGTCGCCGACGAGCACGCTCTCGCTAAACCCTTAGCCAAGATCAGGTTAGACCCCAAAAAAAACCCCGCAGCTGCGGGGTTTTTTTTGCCGTACGAGGGGGCTATACGCTTACTTGCGCATCGCCTTTTCGAACATGCTGTCAAGGCGCGACTTGTTGTCGTTGCAGCAGGCTTGGGCAGCGTCAGCAGCGCCTTGCGCCGATTTAGCAGCGGCGTCGGCTTCTGAAGCAACCTTCATGGCCTGGGCGGCCTGGGAAGAAGCAGCGCCGGCCTTAGAGGCGGCGTCGCTGGCTTTGGATTCAACCGCAGCCAACTGTTCTTTGGTCGCATAGGAGCAACCGGTGACGAGCCCAAGTACGCTGGCAACGATCGCAGCGCGAACGACTAAGGAAAAAGATTTATGCATGAGTAATCTCCTATCAACGTGAACAAAAATTCCTAAGCGAGGAATTCATTAAAAAATAACGCGCAAATAGTGCCGTAATTTCTACGGCAGCGCAATTCGGATCGACGCACTGCATCATCCAACGCACGTGATTTTTTCCTGAGCCCTACTGAGTGCTCCTTACCGACCCGCTGGCGGTGGGTTGGACAGGGCTTGCATGGCCTGGCCGCGACTTTGCTGAGCGCTGCCGCCCAATCCTAAACCGCAGGTAGGGCAGGGAGCGCTGGCCGGGCCTAACGCTAGGTGGGTGTCATTCCAATCGGCTGCGCGCGCCGGCTTTCAGCTATTAGGCCTAGGGCGCTAGTCTCAGGACCGCGCGCCCGGGACTTGAATTGAGTGCGCAGAAAGTCCATTTGATCAGCGAGAATGCGGCGGTTGGAGAGCGCGAGAAATTCGGCCCAATTGGGGACGTACGGCACGGCGAGCAACGGCATTTTGGCCTGTTCCGGGCGCCGCCCTCCCTTGCGGGTATTACAGCCGCGGCAGGCGGCGACCACATTCGACCACACATCCAGCCCGCCGCTGGAAAGCGGTTGGATGTGGTCGCGGGTTAGCTGCGACTCCGCATACTGGGTTCCGCAATAAAGACACAGGAAGCCGTCGCGGCGAAACAGTTCGTGATTACTCAGCGGTGGCACGGAGCGCTGTATTAAGGCCGCGCGATGAGTACGTTTAATCGCCACGATACTGTGCACGGTAATGTGCGAACGCTGGCCGGTGCCGCGTGCGATGCCACCGTGAATGACAAACTCATTCTCGCCGGCTGTCCACGCCACGAGGCCGCGACTGTACAGGCATACTGCGTCTTCCCAAGAGATCCACCGTACCGGGGCTCCGGAGATATCTAATCTAAGGATTAACGGGGTAGTGAACATTAGGCGGTGCGGGGCTGGTTTTCGTTTCAGGCGACAGGATTGGATCCAATCCCAACAGAATCAAGGTCGCTAATCAAGCGCACCGCGACCGTTTTTTTTTGGAGTAAGTACCCTGATGGCTAATGTAATCGAACCGCTGCTGGCGCTCATGGCGCACCTGCGCGACAGCCAACGCGGTTGCGCCTGGGACCGCGCCCAGACCATGGCCTCGTTAACGCCGCACACCTTGGAGGAGGTCCACGAAGTCATCGACTGCATCGAGCGCGAGGCTTGGGACGAACTCCCCGATGAGCTAGGCGACCTGCTGTTCCAAGTGGTGTTCTACGCCCAGCTTGCGGCCGAGGCTCAGCGTTTTGACTTTGCCGAGGTCGTGCAGCGGATCGTTGAAAAATTGACCCGTCGCCATCCGCATATTTTTGGCGATGAAGCGCCGCCAGCGCCAGACGCGATCCGTCAACGCTGGGAAGAACTGAAAGCCGCCGAACGGCGCGCGGGAGGTGCTGCGGGCGAACTAGCCGGCGTTGCCTTGGCCCTGCCGGCGCTGTCACGCGCTGCCAAATTGCAGGGACGTGCGGCACGCGTCGGTTTCGATTGGCCGGCCACGGAGCCAGTACTGGAGAAATTAGACGAAGAACTGACTGAATTACAGGCCGCCCGTGACTCAGGTAACGCACTAGAAGTGGCCGCCGAAATGGGCGATGTGCTGTTTACGTGCGTGAATCTCGCCCGCCATTTAGGGGTGGATGCAGAAAGCGCACTGCGCTTGGCCAACACGCGTTTCGAGCAGCGTTTTAGGCAGATGGAGTTGGTGGTTGGGGCCGCCGGCCAGAGCTTGGCAGGGCTGGATGCCGCCGCCCTAGAAGCGCTGTGGCAGCAAGCGAAAGCAGCGCTGCGTTGAGGGTGGTCAACGCAGCGCCGCACGGGTGGGCACGCTACCCGTCGGGGCGGTGATTTAAATCACTTGGCGGCTAAGGTTTTGTCTTTGTGTACCAAGGCGTAAGCGGAGTGGTTATGGATGGATTCGAAATTTTCAGACTCCACCGTATAGCTCAATACGCGGTCATCGGCGTTAAGCTTTAAGGCTGTCTCGCGGACCATGTCCTCCACAAAGCGGGGGTTGTCGTATGCCCGCTCCGTGACGTATTTCTCGTCGGGCCGTTTCAGTAAGCCATAGAGCTCGCAGGAAGCGACGCTCTCTACGATATCGATGAATTCCTCGATCCAGACAAAACCGCTGACTTTCGCTTCTATCGTCACGTGTGAGCGTTGGTTGTGGGCGCCATAGGCCGAGATTTTCTTTGAACACGGGCAGAGCGTGGTGCACGGTACCACCACTTTGACGGACATGGTTTCAATGCCGTTGTTACTCTCGCCGATGAAGCTGACAGTGTAGTCCAGCAGACTTTTGACACCGCTCACGGGTGCGGCTTTGAGGACGAAGTAGGGGAAAGTCATCTCGATACGCCCCGTTTGGGCGTCGAGCAGTTGCACCATTTCAGCCACCATGCCGCGAAAGCCGGCCACGGAGATTTCATAGTCATGGTTATTGAGCACTTCCACGAAGCGCGACATGTGGGTGCCCTTGAAATTCTCCGGGAGCCCCACGTACATATTGAAGTTTGCCACGGTGTGTTGTTCGCGCCCGGCGCGGTCGCTGACGACCACGGGGTGGCGAATATCCTTAATGCCCACCCGGTCGATGGCAATTTTGCGGGTGTCTTCGCTGCCTTGGACATCGGGAATTTCGTTGATGGTCTCTAAGACGCTGGCGATATCGTTCATGAAGGAGTTCCTTTCGACGCGGATGGGCTCAAAGCCCAGACGCTATAGGGGTCATGCTTTGAGAGACAGGGTTCGATAGCTACTACGCTGCGCCGTTAGGCCCGGATCAGCCAAGATCGGCGCTTTCATCGGTCGCGCCTTATGATGAATTCTGCCAAGCGGCGCAAAAAATCCGCACGGGAGTCTAGGCCGGAAATGGCGGCCACTGCGTCATCACAGAGTTGTTGTGCCGTGGCTTTAGCGTTGGCCATGCCCAGCAAGTTGGGGTAGGTGGGTTTGTCACGGTCTTGGTCCGAACCTTGGGGTTTACCAATGATCTCGGTGCTACCTTCAACGTCCAGAATGTCGTCGTGGACCTGAAAAGCGAGACCCACGCAGCGCGCATAGTGGTCCAGGCTTTGGGCCTGCACGGGGTCCGTGCCGCCGCTGGCTAAAAATCCCAAGCGCACGCTCGCGCGAATCAGTGCGCCTGTTTTATGCAGATGCATGTTTTCTAACTGCGCGAGCGAGAGTTGCTGACCCACGGAAGCCAAGTCGATAGCCTGCCCGCCGGCCATGCCAAAGGAGCCGCTGGCGGTGGCCAGCGCCATCATCATGAGCAGCCGGCGCTCGGCCGAGAGGTCTGCCGGCGCGGCACCTGCCAGCACTTCGAAGGCCAGCGCCTGCAGCGAGTCGCCGGCCAAAATAGCCGTGGCTTCATCGTATGCGCGATGACAAGTGGGTCGTCCACGCCGCAGGTCGTCGTTGTCCATCGCCGGTAGGTCATCGTGGATGAGCGAATACGCGTGGATTAATTCGACCGCCGCGGCGCAGCTATCGAGGGTCTCCAACGCAGCCCCCATCGCCGCGCCGGTGGCGTAAACCAGTACTGGCCGCACGCGCTTGCCGCCGCCCAGCGTCGCATAGCGCATTGCCGCGTGCAGCCGCGCAGGTTCTTGGTGGCTCGCGGGCAGGCGGCTTTCCAGCGCGGCTTCCGCCCGGGCCTGAAAGTGCTTTAGGGTCTCGTCAAACTGCATGCGGGTCGAGTGCCTCGGGATCGTTGGGGCCCGGCGTCATCGGGATTAACTGTTCATTGCCGTTGACTTGGCTCAGTAATTGAACTTTTTGCTCGGCGTCGCGCAGCGCGGTTTGACACTCGCGCGCCAATACCGTGCCGCGTTCGAAAGTCTGCAAAGACTCCTCGAGGCTCATCTCGCCACGTTCCATTTGCACGACGAGCGCTTCTAGCTCCGCCAAGGATGACTCAAAGCCGGGCGTATTACGTTTCTTTGAAGGGGGCAATTCGGCCGTCCGATCAGGCACTGTGGGGAAGGCCTGCACTCTACCCAAGCGATGATTGCGGGGTCAATGCGGGCAGCGTCTTTGCTTGTGCGAGGCGCGGGAGATGATTAGACTCAGCGCTCGTTTAGACACAGTCTAAACTGACCGGTCTCACCGGCGGCCCATGTGCCGTCGCCGAACCCTATCCCAAGACAACTGATATTGAGGAACGCAACATGGCTACGTTAAAAGGCTCTAAAACCGAAGAGAATCTGAAGGCCGCTTTTGCCGGCGAATCTCAGGCTAACCGTCGGTATTTGTATTTCGCGCAGAAGGCCGATGTGGAAGGCTTCAACGACATCTCCGCGGTGTTCCGTTCCACCGCCGAAGGCGAAACCGGTCATGCCCATGGCCACTTGGAATACCTTGAAGAAGTGGGCGATCCGGCCACCGGCCACCCCATCGGCACGACCTCGCTGAATCTCAAAGCGGCCATTGCCGGTGAAACCCACGAATACACCGACATGTATCCCGGCATGGCGAAGGCCGCCCGTGACGAAGGCTTTGGTGAAATTGCGGACTGGTTTGAAACCTTGGCTAAAGCCGAGCGCTCGCACGCCAACCGCTTCCAGAAAGCCTTGGACTCCATGAACTAGGCTCTAAAAATATTGCCTCAGGCAACTAAAACGCGAAGCCGGGCACCCCGGCTTCGTTGTTCCCAGCCCGATTTAAACCAGCGGCAAACCTGCCCCGGTGTGGAAGATTTCCCATGTCCTCAGACCCAAAAGCACGCGGCGAAGGCGGTCTCCAAGCACCGACGCGTCACCCACTCGATTGGCAATCGCCCGATTTCTACGACAAGAACGCGCTGTTTACCGAGCTCGAGCGGGTCTACGACATCTGTCATGGCTGCCGGCGTTGCGTCAGCCTCTGCCATTCCTTCCCGGTGCTATTTGATTTGGTCGACGAGTCGCCCACTTTGGAAGTGGATGGCATCCCTAAAGAAGCCTATTGGGATGTGGTCGACCAATGCTACTTGTGCGACCTGTGCTACATGACCAAATGTCCCTACGTGCCGCCGCACGAGTGGAACGTCGATTTTCCACACCTCATGCTGCGGGCCAAAGCCGTCAAATTCAAAGAGGGTGCGGTCAGTTTGCGCGACAAAATACTGACCGCCACCGATGCGGTCGGCAAGCTCGCGTCCATTCCGGTGGTTGCCCAAACCATCAACGCTGCGAACGCCAGCAAACCCATTCGTCAAATAGTCCAAAAGCTGACCGGCATACACGCTGAGGCACCGCTGCCCCGGTTTGAAAGCCACACGGCTCGCCAGCGCCTAGCGCATTTGCCCACGCCAGCGCGGCCCGCACGCGCCACCCCCCAGACGACCGGCCGAGTAGCGGTCTTTCTGACCTGCTATGGCAATCGCAATACACCGGCGCTGGTGGAAGACCTGGTAGCGGTGTTCCAGCACAACGACATTGAAATCCGCCTGACTGGCTCTGAAGTCTGCTGTGGTATGCCAAAACTGGAGCTCGGCGATCTAGATACCGTGGCCAAGCATCGAGCCGCCAACGTGGCCGCCTTACTGCCGCTGGTAGAAGCCGGGTATGACTTGGTGGCCCCCATCCCGAGCTGTGTGCTGATGTTCAAACAAGAGCTGCCCCTGATGTTTCCGGACGATCCGGACCTGGCCCGCATTAAACAGGCATTCTTTGATCCCTTCGAATACCTCATGTTGCGGCACCGCGCAGGCGAGCTACGCACCGATTTTACCCGTGCGCTGGGCACCATCGCCCATCACGCGCCGTGTCATCAGCGCGTGCAGAACATCGGTCTCAAAACGAAGGAAGTGCTGGAGTTGGTGCCGGAGACACGGGTCACCTCGATCGAGCGTTGTTCGGGCCACGATGGCACTTACGCCGTCAAAGCTGAGAACTACGCGTTGGCTAAAAAGATCTGCCAGCCGGTGGTCACGCGTATAAACAACGGACAGTTTGACTATTACCTGAGCGACTGCCCTATGGCTGGCGATCTCATCGAGCAAGGGGTCGCCACCAGCACGGCAACCTCCGCTTTCACGCTTTTGCGCCTAGCCTACGGAATCTAAATCATGCAACTTTTGCAACGCCAAGACCTCATGCCATTGGAGCGTTATCACGCCGAACGCGCCACTTTTCGGCAGTCCGTTATCGCCCATAAAGCCAACCGACAGGTTGCCTTGGGACGCCACGCCACGCTGTATTTCGAAGACCGCATGACGATCCAGTATCAGGTCCAAGAGATGCTCCGCGTAGAGCGTATTTTTGAGGCCGATGCGATTCAGGAAGAATTGGACGCCTACAATCCGCTGGTTCCCGACGGGGAGAACTGGAAGGCAACTTTCATGCTGGAATACCCTGACTTGGAAGAACGGCGGGTGGCGCTTGAGCAACTCGTGGGGATAGAACACCGCGTGTGGGCACGCGTCGGTGACGCCGAGCCGGTCTTTGCGCTCGCTGATGAAGACCTCGAACGCTCGCGCGAGAACAAGACCTCGGCAGTGCATTTTTTGCGCTTCCAGCTGACCCCGGCGATGGTTGCGGCGGCGCAGGCCGGGGCGAGCCTCGCGATGGGCATCGACCATCCGGCCTATGGGCACCTGCTGGATCCCCTACCGGAAAGCGTGCGCGCAGCACTGGTCCGCGATTTGGCTTGACCACGCCCGTCGTATCGGCACACCATCTCGCCGCGCCCCTCGCGCACCCTTTCATTGCCCGAGAATCACCCATTGAGCGCCCGCTACGACGCCGCTGATATAGAAGTCCTGACGGGCCTTGAGCCGGTGCGTAAACGTCCCGGGATGTATACCGACACCTCGCGGCCCAACCACCTTGTGCAAGAGGTGGTGGACAACAGCGTCGATGAAGCCCTTGCCGGCCACGCGACGCGCATCGACGTCAACCTCCACGCTGATGGTTCTGTCACGGTCACCGACGATGGTCGAGGAATGCCCGTGGATCTCCATCCGGGCGAGCAACTCTCGGGGGTCGAAGTCATCCTCACGAGGCTGCATGCCGGGGGTAAGTTTTCGAACCGCAACTATAAATTTGCCGGCGGCCTGCACGGGGTGGGGGTGTCGGTGGTCAATGCACTGTCCACGCAGCTGCAGGTGCGGGTCAAACGGGGCGGCGTGGAATACGCCATGAGCTTTCATAACGGCGCGCGCACCACGCCGTTGGAAGAAGTCGGCAAAGTAGGCCGGCAGAATACCGGCACCAGCCTGCGCTTTTGGCCCGACGCGGTGTTTTTTGATTCCACCCGTATTTTGCTGCCACGGCTAAAACACTTGCTGCGCGCCAAGGCGGTGCTGTGTCCGGGCTTGACGATGTCGCTCGCAGACGAAGCCAGCGGCGAACTCGACACTTGGCAATATGCGGATGGCTTGCGGGGTTACTTGACGGCAGCCCTGCCCGATGCCGAATTGCTGCCCCCGGAGGCGGTGCAGGGCAACGTGGAGACGGAACACGCGGCGGTCACTTGGGCGCTGCAATGGCGCGCAGACGAAGGTGAGTTGATCACCGAAAGTTATGTGAACCTGGTGCCCACCGCGCAAGGTGGCACCCACGTGAACGGTCTGCGCCAAGGTTTGTTAGAGGCGCTGCGCGAATTCTGCGAATTCCGTAATTTGCTGCCGCGTGGGATCAAGATTACCGCTGATGATGCCGCCGAGCGTGCCACTTATGTGCTGTCGCTCAAAATGACTGAACCGCAATTCTCGGGTCAAACCAAAGAGCGGCTGTCGAGCCAAGCGGCCAGCGGCATTGTGTCCTCCGCGGTGCGCGACGCCTTGAGCCTGTGGTTAAACCAGCATGTGGAGGCGGGTGAACGCATTGCGCAGTTGGCCATCGAGCGGGCGCTGCTGCGCCAAAAAGCCGCCAAAGCGGTTGTGCGTAAAAAGGTGACCGGCAGTGGTCCCGCCTTGCCCGGCAAGCTCACCGACTGCACCTCTAACGATCTCGGCGAAAGCGAACTATTTTTGGTCGAAGGTGATTCCGCTGGCGGCTCGGCTAAACAAGCGCGCAACAAAGATTTCCAAGCCATCCTGCCGTTACGCGGCAAAATTTTGAACACTTGGGAAATAGAATCTGGGCAGGTGCTGGCTTCGCAAGAAGTGCACGATATTGCGGTGGCCATCGGGGTAGACCCCGGGAGCACAGAGCTCGAAGGGCTGCGTTACGGCAAAATTTGTATTTTGGCGGATGCTGATTCCGATGGCGCTCACATCGCCACGCTGCTGTGCGCACTGTTTTTACGGCATTTCCGCAGTGTCGTGAGCAGCGGCCATGTGTATGTGGCCATGCCCCCGTTGTATCGCATCGATGCGGGGAAAGAAGTGCTCTATGCGCTGGACGACGCCGAACGTGACACCTTGTTAGCGCGGCTGCAGGCGGACCGCATCAAGGGCAAAATTAACATTCAACGCTTTAAGGGCCTCGGCGAAATGAACCCTTCGCAACTGCGCGAAACCGCCATGCTGCCGTCCTCGCGCCGGCTGGTACAACTGACGATCGACGACGACCTGCAGACCGATGCGCTGATGGACTTATTGCTCGCCAAGAAGCGCTCTGGCG
This sequence comes from Klebsiella pneumoniae, assembly GCA_945862315.1. Classification (GTDB taxonomy): domain Bacteria; phylum Pseudomonadota; class Gammaproteobacteria. Next base: position 3,482 of record CAMAXW010000022.1, on the reverse strand, counting down.
ACCGGCGTGCGTGGCTGGAGCGCAAGGGTAATCTGGCGGCGCTCGATTAAGTTGATAGGGAGCTAGTGGCAATGGGCGAGAAGCTGGAAATTGAACGACGGACGCTGCGCGATTTTAGCGAGCAGGCCTATCTCGATTACTCGATGTACGTCATTTTGGACCGCGCTCTGCCGCACCTTGGCGACGGACTAAAGCCCGTTCAGCGGCGCATTATTTACGCGATGTCGGAATTGGGTCTCAACGCCGCCGCCAAGTTTAAGAAATCGGCGCGCACCGTCGGCGACGTCATCGGCAAGTTTCATCCCCACGGCGACTCGGCCTGTTACGAGGCCATGGTGCTGATGGCGCAACCTTTTAGTTACCGCTATCCGTTGGTCGACGGTCAAGGCAACTGGGGTTCTCCGGATGATCCCAAATCCTTCGCTGCCATGCGCTATACCGAAGCCAAGCTGACCCGCTATGCGGACACCTTGTTAGCGGAATTGGAACAAGGCACCTCAGATTGGGTGCCTAATTTCGATGGCACACTCGAAGAACCACGCCTGTTGCCGGCGCGCCTGCCCAATGTGCTGCTCAATGGCACCACCGGGATCGCGGTGGGCATGGCGACCGATATTCCGCCGCATAACGTGCGCGAAATTGTGGCCGCCTGCGTGCATCTCTTGGAATTTCCGCAAGCCACGGTGGGCGACCTCTGCGCCCATGTGCTGGGCCCCGATTTCCCCTCGGGGGGCGAGCTCATCACGCCGCTGGCTGACTTACGCGAAATGTATGAGACGGGCCATGGCTCGCTGCGCATGCGGGCGGTGTACGGTGAGGAAAACGGCAACATCGTGATCACCGAATTGCCCTATCAGACCTCGGGCGCGCGGGTCATTGAGCAAATCGCCGCGCAAATGCAGGCTAAAAAGCTGCCGATGTTGGAAGACATTCGCGATGAATCCGACCACGAAACGCCGACCCGCATCGTGCTCATGCCGCGCTCCAACCGGGTGGAACACGACTCTCTCATGCAGCACTTGTTTGCCACCACCGATCTCGAGCGCACCTTGCGGGTGAATATCAATGTGGTGGGCCTGGATGGGCTACCGCGTGTGCTCAATTTGCGCGCGTTGCTGGCCGATTGGCTGGTGTATCGGACCCAGACGGTCCGGCGACGCCTGCAGTTCCGTTTGGATAAGGTCATCGACCGACTCCACCTTCTGGCTGGCTACCTCATTGCGTTTCTAAACATCGACGAAGTCATCCATATCATTCGTACGCAAGAGGATCCCAAGGCGGTGCTGATGACACGCTTTGACCTCAGCGGCACGCAAGCCGATGCCATTCTCGATTTACGCTTGCGCCAGTTGGCCCGTCTGGAAGAACAGAAAATTCGCGGGGAACAGGCGGAGCTTGATGCCGAGCGCCAGCGTATCGAAAAAATTCTGGGGTCGGCGCAGCGTCTGAAAACTTTGGTCCGCGAAGAACTAGAACGCGACGCGGAAGAATTTGGCGACCCACGCCGAACTCGGTTGGTGACGCGCGTTGCTGCGCGCGCGCTCGCGGAAACAGAACTGGTGCCGGCGGAGCCGGTGACGGTCGTGCTGTCTGCGAAGGGCTGGGTGCGCGCGGCGAAAGGTCACGACATCGACCCCCGCCTGCTGCAATTTCGCAGTGGCGATGAATATCTAGATGCGGCGCGTGGCCGCAGTAACCAAAACGTGGTGTTTCTGGGCGCAGACGGCCGCTCCTATTCGCTGCTGGCCCATACCTTGCCCTCGGCGCGCGGTATGGGTGAGCCACTGGCGGGTCGTTTGTCAGCGCCAGACGGCGTGCCTTTTGTCGCGGTGGCGTTGGCGAACCCGGCACAGGAAATTCTGCTTAGCACCGAGGCGGGCTATGGTTTTCGCACCACTTTCGAGGCGCTATTCGCCAAGAACAAAGCCGGTAAGGCCGTGCTGAGCGTGCCTGACAAGGCCCAGGCCTTGGGCTTGGTGATCGTCGAGGACCCCACGCAAGACGACATCGTTTGCCTCACCACCGCCGGCCAATTACTGGTGTTCAAGGCCAGCGAACTGCCGCTGATGGCCCGTGGCAAAGGTGTGAAACTCATCCAAATTGCGGCAGCAAAACTTAAGAGCCGCGAGGAAGTACTCAAAATCGTTTTGGCGCTACCCACCGGGCGCAGTGTCAAGATAGTTGCCGGCGCGCGGCACTTTACGCTGAAGCCACGGGATCTCGACGCCTATCGCGCAGAACGCGGCAAACGGGGTGGCAAGTTACCGCGCGGATTGCAGCGGGTGGAAACCCTCGAAGTCATTGACTGAGCCACGGGCATAAGTCCCCGCTGGGTTTATGCCGGTGCGCCGTCATCTTCGTCAAATAGACTGCTCTGGCGGGGCACCACCGCGGTGGCAAAATTAGCCAGGCCCACGCCCACTAGCCGATAGCGCGTGCCAAGTGCTAGGTCAACGCGCCCCAGCAGTCCTTCGAGCAAACTTAAAAATTCGCCGACCGAGGCGGGCGGTTGGAGCGGCGTCACGCTGCGAGTGAGACTTTGAAAGTCCGCCGTTTTTAGTTTGAGTACCGCCGTGCGTGGTTGACGATCGCCCTCGCGTGCACCACGCCACGCTTGCGCCGCCAGCTCGCCCAGCAGCGGGGCAATGTCGGCTAGGCGTAAATCGTGCTCAAAAGTCATCTCGCTCGACACCGAGCGCACGGGGCGATCCGGACAAACCGGGCGTTCATCTAGCCCCCAAGCCAGTTCGTGCAAGCGCCCACCTGCGCGTCCCAGATGGGCCGTGAGCGTCGCCAGCGGCACGCTGCGTAATTCGGCAATGGTGGTGACACCCACGGCGAGGAGCTGACGGGCCGTTGCCGGGCCTACGCCGGGCAGTCGGGCCACCGGTAAGGGCGCTAGAAAATCTTCAATCTCGTGGGGCTGGACCACAAACAAACCGTTAGGTTTGCGCCAGTCTGAGGCGATTTTGGCCAGAAATTTATTGGGCGCCACGCCAGCCGAGGCGGTGAGTTGGGTGGCGGCGGCAATGTCGGCACGAATGGCACGGGCCGTTTCTGTGGCCGTGGGAAAACCGCGCAAATTAGCGGTGACGTCGAGATAAGCTTCATCTAGCGACAGCGGCTCGACCAACGGCGTGTAGTGGCGAAAAATCTCACCTATTTCTGCCGAGACCGCGCGATATTTCGCAAAATCAGGGGCAACGAATACCGCCCCCGGACACAGCCGTTCGGCCTGACCAATGGGCATGGCAGAACGCACGCCGTAGGCGCGGGCTTCGTAGGAGGCAGCACACACCACCCCGCGTTTAGCCTGCCAGCCCACCACCACCGGGCGCCCACGCAGCGCCGGGTCCTCGCGTTGCGCAACCGAGGCATAAAAAGCGTCCATGTCGATGTGGATAATTTTGCGCAACAACAGCCGAACTTCCGAATGGGCGCAGTCAGGGGCCCGAGACCTGTAGTGTGAACCACTTAGGGGC
>CAMAXW010000021.1 GCA_945862315.1 Klebsiella pneumoniae | reverse complement strand
AATCGTGGCCCCCGGCAGCGCGTGCGCGAGCAGGCCTTGCGCATCGAGCATCACTTCCTCGATTTGCTTGGGGCCGGGCAAAGATAAAAAAATAACGGCGCAGGTGTCCGCGATTTCTCGCACGCTCGCGGCCCGTTGCGCTCCTTTTTTCTCCAGCGGAACCGTAGCGCCTAGCTGCCGATCGTAGACCCGCACGACCTGCCCCCCCTCAATCAGGCGCGCCGCCATGGGGCTACCGATAGTGCCCGTTCCAATAAAACCGATGGCCATCATGGGTTGCTCCTGGGTTGCGGGATCATTCGAGTTCAAAGCCAATATAGCCGCCGGCGGCGACTTCCTCACACTTGTCACGGTAGCGCGGCAAGCCACCACCGTAGGCCAGAAACGCGCGTTTTTTCCCCGGAATATTGGCACCCATGAACCACGAGTTAGTTTTTAGAAAAAGGGAGTTCGCGACCACTTCTTCGCAATGCAGACCCCATTCTGCTTCGGCCACCGGCATGGCGCGGATACGCTTGAACTGGTGCTCGCGCAAGTACCGAATGCACTGCGTGACCCACTCGACATTTTGTTCGATGCAGCGTGGCAAATTGCAGAAATTTGCGGCGTTTTGCGCGCCGACCACTGTAAAAAGATTGGGGAACCCCACCACCTGCAAACCTAGGTAGGTGCGCGGCCCGTCGGCCCATTTTTCCTTAAGGCTCTGGCCCTCCTCGCCCCGAATATCCATCCGGGTCAGCGCGCCGGTCACGGCATCAAAGCCCGTCGCGAAAATAATCACATCGAATTCAAATTGCGCAGCTGAGGTTTTGATGCCGGTGCGCGTCAGACACTCAATGGGCGTTTTCTTTAAGTCCACCAGCTGCACGTTGGGGCGGTTGTAGGCCTCGTAGTAGCCACTCTCCAGCGGCACGCGTTTGGTCCCAAAACAGTGGTCGCGAGGGGTCAAGCGCTCGGCGGTTTCGGGATCGGTCACCCGCTCACTAATTTTTTTGCGAACGAATTCGGCGATCAGTTCGTTGGCCTTTTCATCCGTCATGATGTCGTGAAAATTACCCAACCAAAAGCCAAAGCCGGGTTCAAGCCAAAGCCTTTCAAAAATTTCCGTGCGCTCGCTGTCCGTCACATCAAAAATAGAACGCGGGTCAAAATCGTGAATGAACGCCCCGTAAGTTTCGCGGCAGCGTGCAAACATCTCCGCATAACGGGCCTTGAGAGCGAGTTGTTCCGTGGCTGGAATAGGACGATTGTTAAGTGGCGCACAAAAATTAGCAGTGCGCTGAAAAACCGTCAGTTGCCCCACATTTTTGGCGACCTCGGTAATCAACTGCACCGCCGTTGCACCCGCACCGATTACGGCTACCCGCTGGTTGCTGAGGTCGACTGCGGTGTGGGGCCAATGGGAGGTGTGCCAAGAGCGACCTTGAAACTCGGCGATGCCGGGAATATCTGGGGTGTAAGGCGCGGAGAGCACGCCCACGGCCGTGATGAGGTAGTGCGCACGCGCCCGCACGCCGTCGTGGGTGGTGACCTCCCAGCTGTTGGTGCTGGCTTGGTAGTGGGCCGAACGCACCCGGGAATTAAAGTGGATGTCACGGCGTAGATCCAATTTATCAGCGACGTGTTCCAAATAGCGCAGCGTTTCCGGTTGCGCTGAAAAATGTTCACTCCAATCCCACTCCGCTAGCAGGCTTTCGGAAAATTCATAGCCGTAGGTGTAGCTCTCGGAATCAAAACGCGCGCCGGGATAGCGATTCCAATACCAGGTTCCACCCACCCCACTGCCGGCTTCAAATACGCGCACGTTCAAGCCGAGTTCTCGCAGCTTGTGCAGCTGATATAAGCCGGCGATACCGGCGCCAATAATGAGAGCGTCGAAGGATTCAACGGGGTCGTTGGGCGCGGGCGTTGAGGGGCTATGAAGGCTGGACATGGGCGAGGTCTCCCGATGGCTGCAAGCGTAGGATAAGACTCATAAGCGCGGCTTGAGCATAACGTATTTCGGATTGATGGCAATTGGCATCCCAACTACGCTTTAATGAGGGCTGGGCTGGTGGCGATGGCTCTCGCTTATCACCGCCCCGCGCCGAACCACGGGCCGCCCTCGGCGTGCCTTTTGATGCAGATTTTTGCTAGGGCGACGCAGATGCAAGATCCGACACTCGATCTCTCCAACGGCCAGAGTTTCGCGCAAGGGTTTCCGCACGAATTCTTCACCTGGCTGCGCGCCAATGAGCCACTCTATTGGCATCCACCCACGCCCATCACGCCGGACGGCGAGGGCTTTTGGGTCTTCAGCCGCTACGCGGATGTGGACTCGGTGATCATGGATCCCAGCACGTATTCCTCCGACCGGGGCGGTACCCGCACCGCCGGCGGCACGACCATCAAGGATGAGGTGTCGGCCGGGCGAGTCATGAATCAAACCGACGGCCTGCTGCACCGCCGGCTGCGTGCCATCGTCAATGAAGGCTTCACCGTCAAAGCCATTGCTACCCTAGAAGACGAACTGCGCGCGCGCACGCGGCGCTTGCTGGATTCGTTAGCAGTGGGTGATCGCTTGGATTTTGCGCAACGTGTCGCGCGTGAAATTCCCACGCAGGCCATTTGTATTGTGCTGGGCGTGCCAGAAGCAGACCGGCTGATGCTCGTCGATTGGATTGACCACGGCATTGAGGCGCCGTCTGAGGCGGTTATCGCGGAGGAATATTCGCGCAAGATTCGGCGCTACGCACAGAGCCTGATTCTCAGCAAACGCGGGATACCACAGGACGACATTTTTTCTAGCATCGTGCATGCCCGTTTCGAAGCGGACGGATCAACCTTATCGGACCACGAATTGCGTTCGTTCTTCGGACTGTTGTTCCCTGCGGGAGCCGAAACCACCACCCGCTCGATCAGCGGCGGCATGTTGGCGCTGGTGGAACGGCCCGCGGCATGGCGCCAACTGCGCGCCCAACCGGCCCTGCTAAAGACAGCCATTGAGGAAATCGTGCGTTGGACAACGCCCTCCTGCTACAAGCGTCGAACCGCCACCCGCGACGTGCATCACGCAGGCAAACTCATCCGTGAGGGCGACAAAGTGACCTTCTGGGAAATGTCCGCCAATCGGGATGAACGGGTCTTCGATGCGCCGTTCGAATTCCAGCCCGAACGCAACCCCAACCGACATCTGGGTTTTGGTGCCGGCGTACATTTTTGCTTAGGGTCAGTTCTTGCGCGGCTGGAACTGCGGGTGGTATTCGAAGAACTGCTCGCCAGCCCGCTTAATTTTGCTCTGGATGGGGTGCCCGTATGGATGCCCAATAACCGGCTAGTGGGTTTAAAGTCCCTGCCCCTGCGGGTAATCGCCTAACGAGAGTGCCCGTGCAATCACGCTTAGACACCACGCGCAGCGGGTGTCTAAGCGCGCACTCCCAGCTTAAATCGCTAGCAACACAGCTTAGGGCGCAAAGGTCACCGTGACATGCTCGGTATCCAGATACTCGCGCACAGCACAGAATTTTCCGGCCCGAATAACCATCATGAAGTGGTAGATATTTTGATAGGTACGACCGTTGGTAAATTCGGCGTAAGACTCGGCCTCTACCGATACCCGATCCCCCTCCGCCGTGAGCAACTTAGGTGTCACCCGTAAACCCTTGGGCGCCATTGGCGTGACTTGACCCAACAGCTTGGCAAATTCTGGCTTGGAATAGGTTCCCGATAGCGCGGTGGTGCCGGCCACCCACCATGTCGCATCTTCGGTGAGAAAACCCAACACCTCCTCGTACTTGCCCTCGCTAAAGGCTTGCCAGAAGTGGGTCACTAGTTCTTTGTTAGCTTCGATGCCCATCGTTGTCGCTCCTTGTTAGGTGTGGTCAAACCGTACCGTGCACTTACCAGCGCCGCCGCAGCGAGACTGCCGGGCCGTTAGAATATGACCGGTTCTAGGCGTGTTGCCAACCATCGAGACAGACCCCGGTAGCGCCACCTAATAGGGCCTAGATCACGAGACAAACGTTGGCGGACAGCGCCACCAAGCGCAAGGGCAACATGCTCTGCATCAGGTGGCTCGTTACCATAAGCCCCGCGCCAATGAACCCCAAACGCCGCCCGCGCGCCGCAGCAGCGTGTCAAACTACCGACCCCAAACCCATTTGGCCGTGACCAATGATGCAGCGTCAAAACCAGTTAGCGGTCGCCGAAAGCCGCCAAGAACCGTGGGACATCGTGGTTATTGGTGGGGGTGCTACCGGGGTCGGGGTGGCGGTGGATGCTGCCACGCGCGGTTACGCCACGCTGTTGCTGGAACAACACGACTTCGGCAAAGGCACCTCAAGCCGCAGCACGAAGTTGGTCCACGGGGGCGTTCGCTACCTCGAACAAGGCAATGTTTCCTTGGTGATGGAGGCGCTCAGAGAGCGCGGATTAATGCGCCAAAACGCGCCCCATCTCGTCACCGAACTGCCCTTTGTGGTGCCCAGTTACGCTTGGTGGGAGGGGCCCTTTTATGGCATAGGACTGAAGCTCTATCAGATGCTGTCCGGCAAATATGGCTTCGGTGCCTCCGAGTTCCTATCCAAAGAAGACACCCTGCAGCGCCTGCCCAACCTTAAAACAGACGGCTTAGTGGGGGGCGTCGTTTATTTCGATGGCCAGTTTGACGACACTCGCTTGCTCATCAATTTGGTCGCGACGGCAATAGAACAGGGCGCCACCGTGCTGAATTACGCCCGCGTCACGAGTTTCCAACAAGACGCTCAGGGCTTGGTGAACGGCGTGCGCTGGGAAGATGTTGAAACCGGGCAAACCTATGCTGCCAGCGCGCGCGTGGTCATCAACGCCACCGGCCCCTTCACCGATACCCTCCGACAACTGGCCGAGCCCAGCGCGCAACCCATGATCGCGCCGAGCCAAGGCGCACATTTGGTTCTCGACCGATCCTTCTTGCCCGGTGACAGCGCGATCATGGTGCCCCACACGCGAGATGGCCGCGTCATGTTTGCGCTACCGTGGCATGGTCATACCCTCGTGGGCACTACCGAGACAGCCGTCAGTCACGTCACGCTCGAGCCCGTGCCACGCGAGGCAGAAATTGACTTCATGCTCAGCACCGCAGCGCTTTATCTGGCCAAAGCGCCGACCCGTGCCGACATCCTCAGCGTCTTTGCGGGAATTCGCCCCTTGGTGAAAGCGGGCAATGGTCAAAATACCGCGGCGCTCTCCCGCGACCACACGCTCCACATCGACCAATGCGGTTTGCTCACCCTCGCCGGCGGTAAATGGACAACCTATCGGAATATGGCGCAAGACGCGGTGAATCATGCGGCGACCTTGGGCGATCTCCCCGACAAACCCTGCCTCACCAAGACCCTGAACATCCATGGTTATCACCCGAACGCCGCACAGTTCGGCGCACTGAGTGTGTATGGAACCGACGCCCTTGCTATCCAGCGCTTGATCGCGTCCGACCCCACGCTGGCTCGCCCGCTAGACTCGGCCCTGCCCTACCTGGCAGCCGAAGTTGTGTGGGCGGCCCGCGCGGAGATGGCCCGCACGTTGGAAGACGTGCTTGCCCGGCGCACCCGCGCCCTATTTCTCAATGCGGCAGCCGCCCAGCGCATGGCGCCGGCGGCGGTCCGTTTACTGGCGCAAGAGTTGGGTCGTGATGCCGCCTGGCAGGCTGCACAATTGTTGGATTTCACCGCGCTGGCGCGCGGTTATCAAGTGGCCTAGCAGCGCGCGCTGGGTTGCTAAAACTCGGCAGAACATGCCGGCGCTCACCCAACCTCCCCGCGAGCCGGCTTAGAGCCGGCCGAGCAAAATACAGCCCTAACCGCTAAGCCCCGCGCTGCCTACCCTTTGCCATGCCGCGCCTTTAAGGGCAGACGGTGGCCGGTTGTGCAGACCAGCTGCGAGCGGTGGTCGCCATAATCCCGGCCAGTTGCCCTATCGCTAGTTGATGGGCCTCCACGAGGTCGGCAATTTTGGGTCCTCCGGCCGCTTGGCGAATCACGCTACTGCAGGTCAAGTTACGACGCTTCTCGTGGCCTCCCCGTTGACTCATGCTCCAGACGACGTCAATCAGTGCATATTGCTGAGACACGGAGTCGAAACGCCGCACTTCGACTTGCAACGAGAGCGTTGGCAGGTTGGGCTGTGGGGTTAAACCGGCGATGTCACGCGTGCCGAGATTGGCTTCGAGTTGGCTGACCAGCGCGTCGTGGAATTCATCCGCCAAGGGCGCACTCCAGCGCTCTGTTTCCAGTAACGCCAGACTGCCGGGACCCTCGCGAACCACTACCTCTGGCTGGTCGACCTGAACCGGTACGCGCACTGGCCGGACCTCAAACTGGAAGGTTGGCGCCGCCTCGGTGCGAGCGGCGGCCGGGGTCGCGCTCGGCAGCAAGGTGTAGTAGTGCGTGGGTGCCGAGGCGCAAGCGCTTAGGCCCAGCGTGACAAGTATCGCCAGGCTGCGAAGGGTCATGGTTTGGGTTCCTTATCAATGTCTCGAGAGTAGGAAGGCGACGATTGATAGCCGTCGGGCTGTTTATCTTTAACCCGTCCACGTATGAGCGCTTCGGGATGACGGGCGAGAAAATCGGTTAACACGCGCACTGAGCGCACCGTCCGTGCGGTCTCATCGATCAACTCCCCCACTTCTTGGCGCGGGGCAGAATCCTCAGCCAGAATGTCACTGGTCAACGCCATGGTTTTGTGGGTCTCCACCAGGGTGTCGTGTAATTCCGGTAGCACCGTATCGCTAATTTGCTTCACGGCGGTGTTGGTTTCTTTGAGGGTTTGATCAAACTCTGGCAGCAGCGAATCATTGACCTGTTTCAGAGTTTTCCGCGCTTCCTGTAACCCAACATTCAGATTGATGCCGATGTCATCGAAGGGCACTTTGCTGATCTTCTCGACCGTTGCTTGCACCTGATCCTGAAGTTTATCGAAGCCACCCTCGATGGTGGGAACCTCCAAGGGCTGAGCCTTGAAGTCGAATAACACCGGCGTAGCATTAGGCTCAATATCCATCGAGACATAAAGTTGCCCCGTCAATAGAGACCCGGTTTTGGCCTGCGCCCGCAGTCCCTGCTCCACGAGCTTCGACAACAACCAACCGGGCTTGCCGCCTTGTGCCTTGACGACGATAGGGTTAGAGACAATGGTTTGATAAAACTTGCCCAGCTTGTTCGGGTATATAACGGCCCCAACCAAGGTTGGAAACTTCTGGGTGACCAAATCATAGTCAAGGTCGATGGAGACCACTTGACCAATATTCACACCGTGAAACTCCACCGGCGCGCCGACGGTTAAGCCACGCAAGGGCTGATCAAAGCGCATCCGGATGTAATGTGGTGCGCCGTTGGCGGCCTCAGCGGCAGCCTGATCGACAAACAGCGTGAATTTCGCATCTGCTTTGGACTGCTCCGTTGCGGTGCTGTACTGCGGTTCAACAAACGCGATACCCCCGGCCAAGATAGCGGCGAGGGACTCGGTGCTGATTTTCATGCCATCGGCGCCCAAGTTGACCGCAACGCCACTGGCATTCCAAAAGCGCGTATCGGCCGTGACAAATTTATCGTAGGGCGCGTTCACAAACAGCTTTAAATCGACGCCTTTACCATCTGGAGACAGTTGGTAGGACACCACTTGCCCCACGAGGATGCGTCGATAATAGAGACCCGAGCCTATATCCAAAGAACCTAGGGTATCGCTGTGCAACTCATACTGCGTGCCCTGCTCGCGAAAGGTAATCGGTGGCGGATTTTCCAAGCCGGTAAAGGCATCTTTCGTATCAGTGGCCTCGCCGGCTTCAGCACCGATAAAGGCACCGGAAAACAGCGTGTCCAAGCCCGAGATTCCGCCGGCGCCAATGCGCGGTCGCACCACCCAAAAGCGGGAATCACTCGCCGCAAACGGCTTGGCCGACGCCACCAGCGCGATCGCAACATCAACCCGCGAACGATCTTCGTGCAGGGTAATCGTGGTCACTTTACCGATGACCACATTTTTATATCGGACCTCGGTCTTGTTTTCCGTCAGGCCGTCACCAGTCAGAAAGGTCACCGTGATTTTGGGTCCCACCTGCTTCTGGCTATGAATCAGCATGGATATCCCGATCACTGCCGCGACGATGGGCACGGCCCACACCCAAGAGACGCTGACACGAGGGCGCTTGACCACCGGCTTACTGGGCGCCGGCTGGGACGGGGAATTGGGGTGTTCAGGCATCTTCAACCTCTGGGTCCCAGATAATCCGGGGATCAAAACTAAGGGCGGCGAACATGGTGAGTAGCACCACCAATCCAAAAAACAGAATGCCGCCGCGGGGATCGATGCTGCTCAGGGAGCGAAACTGCACCAGGGCTGCGACCAGCGCGACCACCAGCACATCGAGCATCGACCAATAGCCCACCACCTCGATCATGCGAAACATTTTAGCCCGCTCTGTCGGGGCCCAGCGGCTGCGGCGTTGGCAGGTGACCAGCAGCGTGCCCAACACCAGAAACTTGGTACAGGGCACCACCACGCTGGCGATAAAAATCAGCAGGGCAAGATCCCAACCACCGCTGTCCCAGAACTCGAGTATGCCGCCAAAAATGGTGTTCTCGCTGCCACTGCCGAGGATGTCCGTGTACATAACCGGCAAAACATTGGCGGGGATGTAGCAAATGAGGCTCGCCGCTAAAAAAGCCCAAGCGCGCGCCAAGCTATTGGGTTTGCGTCGATGCAGGCCCGCACCACAGCGCTCACACTGCGCATGCGCCGCCGGGCAGGCCTGACAGCAGCCATGGCACAAAACCAAATTCATTTGTCCCGCAGTGGCTGGCATGGTCATGGAATGACGTCCTCCAAGTCTTTCCATAAGCGGCGAATCCCCTTGCCTGAAATCAGGATAACCAAAACGGTCAGCATGCCCAGCGCCCACAGACCCATGCCTGGGTGCACATCGAGCATACCGGCCAATTTGACGATGGCGACTAACACGCCCAGCAGGCCCACTTCCAACATGCTCCACGGCCGCAAATGTTCTAACGTGCGCATGCAGGCCTTAAACCCCGGCGCCGCCCGTCCCAACACCGCGAAGCTGGTCAGCCAGCAGGACAATGTAATTTGAATAAACGGCACCACAATGATCGTCATTCCCGCCACCAGCGCGATGGGTGTCAAAGGCCCTTTGGCCAAGGCTAATACGGACTCCGACAACGTGGCCTGATTACTCAAACCTTGCATGGTGATGGAAATCACGGGAAAAACATTAGCGAAAATAAAAATCAGCGCCGCGCTGACCGACAGCGCCAGAAGTTGTTGGACACTGAGGGGATCATCACGCTGCACTAGCGCCCCGCAGCGCACGCAGTAAGCTCGCTCACGCGCTCCCAGCAGCACCGTCTCATGCACGGAGTCGCAGTACTCGCAGATGATCAGTGCAGCACTCGGCGGCACAGAGGTCGGCTCTATCGGAAGCATAGCGCTCGATTCTAAGTAAGGGATAAGTGTAGCAGTTGAAGCGCCATTTGCCTGCCGCAAGGCAGCTTAGGGATACCCCAAAGTGCCGCTTGAGCAACCGTGGGCCGGGCCGTCAATCGGGCACCTGAATGCCACGGCACCCGGGCGTCCCGGAGGCTATCGCCTCACCGGTGTGGACCGGGCAACCGCAATCGATGCCCGCCGCGATGAGTGACCGAAGGATGCCTGTCGGCCGCGCCTTCGCCGTTCAACGGTGGTGCTCCCAAGTAGCCAGCCGTGGCGTCATAGCGACCCGCCTTGGGCGGTCCTACCTCACGCCACCTGATAGCGTTTAACCGCTAGCGGGTCCCAGCTCAGCCCATTGCCCGGGCACGCTGGCAGCACGGCGGCTCCGTCCTCAAAAACCATCGAACTGGCCAGAATGGGGCTCGCCAAATCCATCACCTCGAGGTAATGCGCGCTCGGCGCAACCGTCATTAAATGGGCGCTAATCTCATGAAAAAGATGTGTTGAGATCGGCAGGCTCCGGGCATGCGCCAAGGTCGCCGCACCCAACCAGTTCCCTACCCCGCCAATCTTCATCAGATCGGGCATGACCAAATCTGCTGCTCGAGCATCCAATGCTTTGGTCATCTCGCCCAGTCCAAACCAGTTCTCACCCAATTGGATGGGCGTAGAGACCTGCGCGGCAATTTGCGCGTGCCCTAGGTAGTCGTCTTGGAGGGTCGGTTCTTCGATCCAGGCGAGGCCTTCTGAGTCCAGCGCCGAACAGCGTCGGATGGCCTCTGGAACACTGAGTGACTGGTTGTAATCGACCATCAAATCGAGATCAGGGCCCAGCGCCGCCCGGATTTCGCGCACCACCAGCAGGTCTTCCGCCAGCGTGGGATAGCCGAGTTTGATCTTCACCGCCCGAAACCCCCGCGCCCGCGCCTCACCCACCAAACGCTGCCCCACGTCGATGCCGTCCAGACCCAAACTGGCATAGGCTTTGATCGGTTTACGCACGCCGCCCAGCAACTGATACAGCGGCAACCCGGCAAGCTTGGCCACCACATCCCAGGCGGCAATCTCCAGCCCTGCCAGCGCCATGCCCAGCAGGCCTGCGGTGCCCAGCAGCCTAAATTTGCGGCTTAAATTGAGCAGCAGTTCCGCTGGCGCCACCGCACTACCCACCAGTTCACTGCCCAAGGCATTGATAATCTGCACCATCGGGCGCAGCGCCAAGGGTGAGTAAACAAACAGATAAGCATGGCCGGTGCAGCCGGTGTCGGTTTCCAGATCCACTAACACCAAAGGGCTGGCGGCAATCATCCCGTTCGCCGTTTTAAGCGGTATGGGCAGCGGCGCCAACACCGGGGTTGCGCGTAGCGCGCGCAGCGTAGCGGGATCCTTCATCATGAGATTGCCCTGCCAAAAAACCTAGGCTAACAAACCTGCGGCGCGTGGGGATAAAACAATTTTAGGGTGTCCAGTCGCAGGCCGGCGCATCGCGGCAACGCCAATGGCATGGCCCACGCGGTCTCGCTAAGGGGGTCGCAGACAAATTTACGCATCGCCAGGCTCAATTGCCCGCAAGGACAAGCGCCAGCATGCCAACGCCCAAAGTAATCCTTGCGGCCAGCAAACCGCCCCCAGCGAGCCGCCGCAGCACTTGGCGATGGGTCTCAACACGCTCTCGCCATACCGCCAAGGTTGGAGGCTCTACCACATGGCAGACCCACTCAAAGGTGATAGTCGGTGCCACTGGAAGGCGGCGAGTTATAAAATCTCAACGGCCTAAGCACGTTATTGACCAACTACCGCGAGGCACAGACCCTACCAAGGGAGCATGCGGCGGACCAGCCGATCGCCCCGCCGTGCCAAATGCGAGAGCACACCTAGTAGATGGGCGGCAATGGTAAACGCCAACCCCAACGCGCCCGCGGCATGTAGTTCGCTGAACAATTCATTGCGGGACGGATTGGGAAGCGCCCAATTGGGTAGCGTCATGCCCAGATAATACGTGGGATAGGTGCTAAACGAACTGGAGAGATAGCCCAGCAGCGGTTGCGTTAACAGCAAGCCGTAAAAAAGGTAATGGACGGTTTTCGCCAGCGAGCGCTGCCAATCCGGTAGCGCCGCCGGCAACGCGGGCGGGCGATGGGCCAGGCACCACCCTAAGCGCAACGCTGTCAGGAGAAAAACAGTTATCCCAATGCTCTTGTGCAGCGCGAAAAAGTCCCCACGGGTTGGCCCTTTTGGCAGGTCTACCATCGTCCAGCCCAACACAAACAAAGCGGCCACTAAGGTGACCGTTAGCCAGTGCAACAGCATCGCGATGCGGGTGTATTTTTGGGTCTCGTCCACAGCTTCCTCGGCACGCTCAAATAGCGCTGCAGTCTACACCGCACCCCCTCGGGACATGGGCGCCAAAGCTTGGGCTATACTGCGCCGCCTTGCCCTTCCATCACCCGCCGCAACCCAAGCACCTAAAGGTATGCCACAAAAACTCACTCGTTGGGGGAGCGCGCTGGTGTTCAGCGTAGTTTGCCTGCTTAGCGTCAGTACCGATCTATCTGCGGTGGCGGTTGAACCCAGTTATTCGCTGGAAATTGATAAATCGGAACGCAGTTTGGTGGTCCGCGCAGACGGGCGAGTGGTGCGCAAATTTCAGGTGGCGCTAGGCCGTGGCGGACAGGGCGACAAACGCATCCGCGGTGACAACAAAACCCCGCTCGGGTCCTACCACATCACGGATTTTAACGACGCCAGTCCGTTCCTGCTTTTCATGCGCCTGAACTACCCGAACGTCAAAGATGCTTTCTACGGTCTGCGTAGCCATCTCGTCAGCCAGTCCGAATTTCAGCAAATTGTCGCGGCGGCTCGCCGCGGCGAAACGCCACCGCAGAACACCGACCTCGGCGGCGCGATAGGTATTCACGGTTTGGGCGAGGAGACCCCCCACAGGCTAAAAATCCAACGCCGCCTAGACTGGACCCGGGGCTGCATTGGCATGACCAACGCACAAGTGACTGAACTGCGTCGGTATGTAGAAATTGGCACGCTGGTGACTATTCGCGAATAAACCCTGCGCCAGCGTGGGTTCTTTCAGGGTGCCGGCACACGCCGAAGACCCATGGATGCAGGTCAATTTTTTGCCGTCGTCCGGTTGACGCATGCGCGCTGAGCGTGCGATTGTCACCCTATAGAACTTTGGACCGGGCCGCAGAGTGGGTCGTCCGATTTATCACCTCTCGCAGCCTTAGTTTGCGCAAGCCGAAAACCTTAGGTTTCGCCCGATTCCAACCGAAGGATGTGGAAAAATGATCAGCCTCGCCGAAGAATTAACCCTCCTAGCTATCGAAGACGATGGCACTATTGCCTATACCGCCGGCCAGACTGGCTTTGGTATGGCACTGATTGCCGCTTGCTTGGTGGATCTAAATTCCCGTGGAAGCATCGACGCCGACCTCGATACCCTGCATGTCATCAACCCCCAACCCACCGGCGATGCGATGCTGGATCTGGTGCTCAGCGAACTGGCACACCAGACCGAACTAAGCGTCGAACAATGGGTACTGAAGCTGGCTAATCACGTCCCAAAATTAGTCCAGCTAGCGCTAAGTGCCCTGCTAACCCGAGGTATTTTGGCGCAACGCGACACCCGTTTTCTGTGGGTAATGAAAGAACGACGCTACCCGGTCATCGACGGGAAAGAGCAAAAAGAAGCTAAGCTGCGGATTCTCGCCACCCTTCTGGGAGAAGATGTCCCCACGCCTCACGATACCGTGCTCGTAGGACTTGCGCGCGCGGGTGGCCTACTAGAGGGCTTCTTGTCCTCTGCGGAAATCCAGCGCTTAGAGAGCCGCATTGGAGAGGTTGGTGGGATAGACCTTATCGTACGCGGCGCCGAAGCCGCCATTCGCGAAGACCAAGCGGCGCGCGCGCGCGCCGTCATGCTTCCCATGTTTTGACAATGACCAGCGAGAACGCCCATGAATGAACCCCTATCTGGCTTTAAAACCATCCAAGAATCTGCGAACGGCGTCACCGTGATGGCGCCCGAGGGCCGACTGGACTTCGGCTCGGCGGCAGAATTTCAGCGCCAACTCGAGGCCACGATAGGGGGTAGCGACAAGCCTCGCGGCGTGGTCATCGACTGCACGGGTTTGTCCTACGTGTCTAGCGCCGGACTACGCTCCTTCCTCGTCGGGGCGCGTGCGGCAAAATCGGCCGGGACGGTGCTGGTAGCCTGCTCACTCACGCCATCCGTGCGTGAGGTGTTTGCCATTAGTGGCTTCAGCCGTCTCATCGAGGAATATCCAGACCGTGCGGCTGCGCTCGCCAAAATAGGTTGAGCCCCCTTAACGAGGGCTACGCCACGCCCCCTTAACGAGGGCCATGCCGGGCCCTCGCTAGTTGAAAGTGAGTTCCACGAGGGAGAAATCATCGTCGAACCGATCCCGGCCCTGCATGCCTGCCACGGCGGCGCGCACACTTTCCAACCCTAGCGTTGGCGGCGGCTGGATCGCCACCAAGGGGATGAAATCCTCCAGCGCCATCTCGGCGCCATTGGTAAGTACCACCTCGTACACGCCATCGCTGTAGATGTATAAGCGACTACCCATCTCAACAAGGGTTTCGCCCACGGAAAACTCAATATCCTCCAAGGTGCCGATGGGCAGGGCCGGAATGCCTAGCCGCACAGGTTCCCCGTCGGTGTTGGGTCCAAACAGCAGCGCTGCAGGATGCGCCGCCGTGCAGTAACGCAGGCGGCGGGTATTTCGTTCATAGACGCCATACCAGATGGTGAAATACATATTGTTATGGCGTTCCATCGCGAATAGCTGGTTGAGACGCGCTAAAACTTTTTCGGGTTGCCGGAAATCGGTATTGCCCAGCGAACCGCTGGAAATCGTGTTCATTACCGACACCGACAACAGCGCGGCCCCAACGCCATGCCCACACACATCCAGCAAATAGGCCGCGAAGTGGTCCTCGTCGATCCAGTGATAGCCAAAAGCGTCCCCACCCACTGAGGAGCAGGAGGCGAAGTCCCACCGCACGGTGATCGGTCCCTGAATAGGCGCCGGTAACTGCGAGCGGACGTATTCTGCCGCCTCCGCCAGTTCCGCGGCGAGCATTTGTTGACTGGCCGCCAGTGCGTCAAACGCTTGGTTGCGTTCCAGTAGATGGATATAGCCCCGCGAATGATGGCGGATGCGCGCCAGCAGTTCGATGCGGTCCGGCAATTTGACCAAATAATCGTTGGCGCCCCGGGCAAAGGCATCGGCTTTCACCGCGGCGTCTTCTTGGCTCGAGAGAACGATCGTGGGCACCTCGCGGGTCAGGGGGTTGGCGCGGTAGTGTTCCACCAGTGTGAGTCCGTCAATCCCGGGCATGACCAAGTCTTGCAGGATAACCGTGGGCTGGAACCGCTCGGCCGTGGCCACGGCGTCCTCGGGCTTTTGGCAGTACTCAAACACTAGGTTAGGCTCACCAACCAGCATCCTTCGTACCGCCTCGCCGACCATACGCTGATCGTCAATCAGCAAAACACGGATGGCGTAAGCAGGGGTCTGCGGTAGAGATTCGCTCATGATGGAACAGATTCCTTGAATGCTGATTTGAAATACGTAGCAATGTCCGACAACGAGGCGATCAAACTAGCGGCTTGGAGTTCGGCGGCGACCTTGGGCATCCCATAGACTACCGAACTTTTCTGGTCTTGGGCGATCGTAAAAAAACCTGCTTGGCGTATTGCTAGCAGACCTTCCGCGCCGTCGCGCCCCATGCCCGTCAGCAATACACCACAACTACCTCGCGGCGCATGCAGTGCCACACTGCAGAAGAAGCGATTAACCGACGGGCGATGGAGGGCGTCGTGCGGTTCCGCGACATATTGCAGCACGCCTCCCGCCTGGAGCACGAGATGATCCGTGGCGTCACACACCAAGACCCGACCCGCGCGGATAACCTCACCGCGGCGCGCCAATGCGACAGGCAGCGCCGTGCGACTATCCAACCAGGTCACCAAACTCTCGGAAAAAGCACTATCAATGTGCTGCACAATGACAATGGCCGCTGGAAACTGTGGCGGCAAATCCTCGAGAATATTCGCTAGCGCAGCAGGCCCGCCAGTAGAGGCACCCATCGCCAGCAAAGGGGGCAGGTTAGAAGTGCCGCGCGTGGGCGCCGTGGAGGCCAGCGTTGCCCGATGAAGATCCTGACGAGCAGCCCGCTGGGCAGCACGATTGAGTTGATCCAACGCCAGGATTTTGCGGCACAGCACTTTGCCGTTATCCAAACCCCGTTGATCACCGACGACCGGTGTCGTGGTCACATCGATGGCTCCGGCACCCATCGCATCGAAGACCATTCCCATATGGCCGTCAACAGTGGCGGTAACGATAAGAATGGGGCAAGGCGTTTGCGCCATGATGGCGCGCGTCGCCTCCACCCCGTTGAGATTTGGCATGACCAAGTCCATGAGCACAATATCGGGTAGCTCCTGTGCACATTTCGCGATCGCCTCCACGCCATCGAGAGCCATCCAGCACACGCTGAGCTGTGGGTCAGCAAGCACAATATCCCGAAGCACCTTGGAGGCGAGCTTCATATCGTTAACGATACCTACCTTAACTGGCACCGCGCCCCCTGTGTTTGCGAGGAGCGCCGAGGGCGCTCACCGGTTCTTGCCAAAGTGGGGCTAGCCGATGCCAACGCATCGCACTCCCCTCCTCTACCACCACGACCTCCGGGCGCTGCTCGTCCAAGCGCCGCGACCTGCGGCGACCGCAGGCAATCGCTGTCGATGGCGCGCCGAAGCACCCGACACTGCGGCTATGCTGCCAGCACGCACACCGCGGTCGCCCGTCACTGCGGCAGGTCGCTGCGTTCCGCACGACGCTGCAGCAGGCGCACTTTCTCAGCATCCTCACCGCTTGCCGCGAGCAACAAGGCGAGGTGCTCCAAGCTAGGTCGATGCCGGGGATCCAGATACAGCGCGCGTTCAAAACAGCGGCGAGCTTCCAAGGTGTTGCCTTGCCCGCCCCGCACCAGACCCATTAAATGCTGAACATCGGCCCGCTCGGGGTGCTGCACCAGCAGTGTGGTGAGCAGGTCCGCCGCGGCGGCGTAAACACCCCGGTCAGCCAGTGCTCGGGCTTGCGCAAGCACCGGCGCGCAATCAACAACAGGCTTCGCGCACGGCGGCAACGCCACCACCTTCACGGATTTCTGGCTGGACCGCAGCGGTGCACTGGGCACGACACTGCGCGCACGTGCGACGGGCGTTGGGCCCTTCGGCGACGCCTGCTGAAACACAAAGGCACCGGGATAATCACACGCCTCAACAGCGCGTCCGCGCAGTAACCCCGTCTCAGCGTGGCCCAAAAACAGCAGACCATCGGGCTTGAGTAGACCCGCCAAGTGATTCAGTACCCGCGCACGCGCTGGGGCATTCAAATAAATCAGCGCATTGCGGCTGAAGACCACATCATATTTTTCCGGGCCGAAATATCCTGACAGTTCCAGCAAATTGCCCTGGTGAAAACGCACCGCGTTCCGTAGCGCTTGCTGCACCCTGAATTGCCCTTCAGGGGCCGCCTCCAACCAGTCCGAGAGCAACGCCGGTGGAATCAAACGCACCGAGCGTGCGCCGTACTCGCCGGCGGCGGCCTGCGCGAGCGCGCGTCGACTCAGATCAAAAGCATCAATATGGAGAGCCGCCAGTGGCAAGCCTCCGCCCATGAGGGCCAGCGCAATAGAGTAGGGTTCTTCACCACCAGCGCAGGGCGCGCTCAGTACTCGCAGTGGCGCGGTGCGGTAGCGCCAGCGAGTCTGCGCCAACTCACCCAACAACTCGAAAGGCGCGAGATCCCGAAAAAACCAACTTTCACGCACCAAGAGTTCTTCGAGAATCTCCCCATGTTCAGCGCTGTCGTGTGGTAGGTGATCGCGATAGTCCGCCTCCGAGAGTCCTGTCAGGCGCAAGCGCCGCCGCACCGCTGCCTCTAGATGATTGTCAACGACCACCGCCGGATCAAATCCGGCGGCATCGCAAAGCTTGCGAACCTGCATCAGAATTTTGTTCACTGGCAGCGGGACCTTCGCCACTGCCCAGCCAGAAGCTTAGGCAAATGCGGCCCATGGACCACTGCGCGGTGCGGCGTGCAGCACGTTCGCCTCACAAGGCCCGCCGGGTTACCCCGACCGCCCGCGGCCTGTGCTGCGCCCGAACCGACCTGGCCAATCGCCACCATTAATATTTTCACACAATTTTTGCCGCCACTACGCTGCACGTCACTCGCCAAAATCAGGTCTGGGCAACAGCTCGTCTAGGGATACTTTAGGTCTCTGTTTTAAAACGACGCACCGCGCCCGACAATGTCCGTGAGGCCTTGAATAGATCATCCGTGGCGAGCAGAAACTCCTGTATCGATGCCGCCGTAGATTCCGCTGTGTCATTTAATTGCAGCATGGCATCGCTGATCTGGCGCGCCCCTTGCGCTTGCGCCTGCATCCCCTCGTTCACCAATTCGAACTGCGGCGTGATGGCTTGCACGGCGTCGATAATCTGCCGTAGCTGCTGACCCGCATCCGCGCTGGCGGCCACACCGCGCAGCACCTCGAGCCGAAAAGTTTCCATTTCAGCATCGCCCTGTTTGATGGACGTCTGCATGTCCAAAACAGTCTGCTGGATGTCCAGCGTACCCACGGCAGTTTGGTCGGCTAGCCTGCGTATCTCGCGGGCCACCACGGCGAAACCACGACCAAACTCACCCGCTTTCTCGGCTTCGATCGCGGCGTTCAGCGACAGCAGATTGGTTTGATCGGCGATCTGCGTCATGGTCAAAACCACCCCGCTGATATTACCCGCCTTGCTCGAAATAACCGCCAGCCGCTGCGCGATGGAGTCGGTTGCCTGCGCGAGATGGCCCATGGTGTCATCCATGCCCTGCAGACTTTGGTAACCGCTATCCGCCAGCTTGGAGGTTTGTGCGACCGCCGTCCCGACTTGTCCCATCGTGATCAAGAGTTCCTGTCCGGTGGCCCCTATTTGGCGCGAAGCCGCCGCGACTTCGCTCGTGGATCCGCTGAAGTTCATTACCGTGGACTCTTGATCCCGAGCGGTGGACGCGATGCGAGCCGCGATGCCACTGAGTTGCTCGCTGGCTTGCTGAACCTGCCGGAGCAACACACTGAGGCCGTCGATCATGGTGCGCAGCGCGCGCAGCAGTACACCGGTTTCGTCCGCACCCGTCGTCTTAAAGCTCAGGGTGAGATCGCCCGTTGCGAGCCGGCTAGCGGTGGTCGCCGCGAACACCACCGGGCGGGAAATTGAGCGCGCGGCAACCATCGCTGCCAAAACCAGCGGCACAATCAGACCGGCCAGCGACCACAGGGTAAGGTCGCGCTGGCGGGTGATCCGTTGCAGCGCCTCGGCGCTATCCTGCTTGACGACCAAACCCCAGCGAAACGCCGGAATGTAACTCCACACCGCCAGCCCAGGCACGCCCCGATAGTCGATAACGGAACCATAGCCAGACTGACCCAAGACCGACTTTGGCAGTGCCGACTCTTTGATATCCATGGCGATGCGCCGCGTAAACGCGGCCTTGGGGTCGTGGCGCAGAGGCGCCATAACGACGGCCTCACTGCCAATACGCTGAGCAACCATGGTCTCCCCGGTGGTACCAAGCCCCGAATGCTCAGCGACGATATCGTAAATCTCAGCCTTATTGATTTCGACGATCACCACCCCAACTACCGTGCCGCCAGCCATCACGGGGCCAGCGGCAAACGCCTTAAGATCCCCCGTCGTAGGTTCGAGCGTGAAGTCCGAGAGCTCTTCTTGGAGCAGCGTGCTCACGCGACCAAAAACCCCCGCCAGTTCGCTGTTCGCGAGCGCACCGGTGCGTAAGTTGGCACCCTCCGCCAGACCGGTTTGTGCGGCGTTCAGCGTCAGCAGCACCTCGCCGTGGAGAGACACCAGCGCAATTTGTGGGTAGTCATACAAACCCGAAATGAAGGCCAGAGGGCCGCGGTTACGCGCGAGCGCCTCTTGATAAGCAGCCGAAGTGGCGCCCGCCCGCGCGCTAATTTCTGCGAGTTCGCGCACAGCTGCCACCGTACCTGCCGCATGGCCTAGGGCGCTCACATTGCGCAGTGCCTCGCTGGCGTAGTTTTCGAGGGCGCTGGACTTGCGCAAGCCCACTTCCATCAACTGGGCGCGGTAGGTTTGTTCGAGCGCGCGGCTGGAGGCATCGTAAAGCAGCCACACCAACCCGCCCGAAGACAGCAACGCAACACTGATAAACCACACCACCAATCGTCCACTGATCGACCGGCTGGGGTTGAGGCGGCCGAATGTGGCCCGCAAACGGTTGGCGGCTGTGCTCACCTCAATGCTCTACCGGGTTGGACCAGGTGTTACCCCAGCGCTGATAAAGCTCGGCGAGGAAGGCATCCCACTGCGCCCGCGTACGCGAATTGGGGTAGGGCACCGGACGGATGGCACGCGCCGCGCTCCACACCACATCGAGCTGGCCGCTAGGGTTAATTTGGCCGATAGAAACCGGCCGCCACGTGTGCTGGGTTTGGCGATCGACCGAGACGATACCTTCTGGCGCATCGAAACTTTGCGCCAACATGGCATCGCGGATCGCCAGCGTGTCCGTGTTGCCCGCAGCCCGCACCGCCTGTGCCCACAAATGGACCGCAAAATAACCCGCCGCGACCGGATCGCTGGTCGCTCGATCGGCACCGTAGCGCGCATGAAAGCGCCGCAAAAATTCTTTGTTCGCTGGCGTGTCGATACTCTGAAAATAGTTATAGGCCACGAAATGTCCGGCGAGGTCGGCGATTGGATAGGATTGGATCTCGCCCTCCCCAACGCTGAAGGAGACCACTGGAGATGTTTTAGCGTCTACCCCTGCGGCGCGCAGCGCCCGGTAGAAAGGGCCGTTGCTGTCGCCTGCGACAGAGCTAAAGATAACGTCCGGCCGGGCGGCTTTAATCGCCGCAACTGCCGCGTCCACTTTGGCGCTACCGAAAAAAATGTATTCTTCGCCCACCAGTTGGCCACCCAGCGGCGCGAGGCTGTCTTTAATAATGGCATTGACGGCGTGCGGCCAGACGTAGTCCGAGCCGACCAAAAAAACCCGTGGGCCACGGTTATCCAAGCCCCACTTTAGGGCCGGCAAAATCTGTTGGTTAGGGGCAGCACCGATATAGATAATATTGGGTGACTGCTCTAAACCTTCATAAGGCGTGGGGTAGATAAGCAGATGCGCGTGGCGCTCGAAAATGGGTTTGACCGTCTTGCGGCTCGCGGAGGTCCAGCAACCCACCACCGAGACCACATGCTCTGTGCTGATCAGGCGCTCGGCTTCGGCCGCGAAGGTTGCCGCATCGGAACGGCCATCTGACATCACGGCCTCAACGGGGCGTCCCAACAGACCACCACTCGCGTTAATTTCCTCAATGGCCATGATTTCGCCATCGATCATGCCGCTTTCAGCGACGGCCATAGCCCCGGTTTTAGAATGAAGCAGTCCGAGCTTAATGGGCGGCTGAAGTTGGGCGATTGACCACCAATAGTAGAGCGCTGCCACCGCGACCAATCCCAATAGGCCTCCGGCGCTGATCCGTACGCGCCGCAGTACCCGACCGCGCGTGCCTGACAACGTGGGGGCGGCTGAGATCTGGGCGCTAGGGATGTCGGGATCAAGCAAAATATCGCTACCTATGTCGAGCAACCACCGTTTGGCAGCGCATCAGAATTCGCCAACCTTATTTCTAGGCCGAACACTAGCGCACAGGGGATCGACTGTAAACGAAACGCCAGGTACCGAGATGTCTAGTCACGTTGCAGCTTAGCGCAACGGCCTCCTAGCTCGGTGGTCTCTCGCCGCGATGCTGGGGCTGGCCTGCGCGACTTTTTTTGCCGCCCAACGGATCGCCCCCAGCGCGTGACGAGTTCCCTCGGGCCAGGCCTTGGAGGCTGGTGAGGCCCTAAGGCGCGCCTGACCGGCGGCCAGTCCGGTGTACGCCGCGATGCACGTTACCTGCGGCCCAGCCGATTTCGGGCCTGCGGCCCGGCCTGCCCTGCAAACGGTTTAGTCTCATCGCGTCCAAATTTGTCACCACACGTGGGTATCTCGCCTGACTCGCCATCGCGGTTGTCAGCAGCCTGGCAGACCACGCGACAGGAAAGCGGTGACAGTCTGCAGTCGCAGAAAACATACCTAGGCCCAGCCCTCCCGGCAGGTACTGACTTGCGGCGACTCAGCGGCGTCTAAGACCACTCCTAATCCTGTTCGCCCGGGGGTGCATTGGCCAGCAGCGGGCTATTTTCCTGCCACTTCAGGACCCACGAAGGCTCGCCGGGGGCTGCGGCAAATTCCGTAGCAACGCCCAAACCTGGCACGGCGACCAGCGTCTCGCCGGCATACACCAGAGGCAAGCAGTCGCGCGTCCACGGCGGCACGGCGTGCGCTTGCCAGAGTTGCTTGAGTGATTGGTGATGTAGCTTGCCGGAGAGCTGGATGCGCTCGCCACCCCGACGGCCGCGCACGCTCAGAGCGTGGGCCGCCAGTTTGTGCTGTCCCAGCCCCACGCCCTGCGCGGCCATCGCACTGAGGGTGCCGGCAGCAAAATGGAGCGCAATCGCCGGCTCCCAAGCCACACTACCGGCGAGTGGCTGCGGGGTATCCACCGCCAGATACAGGCATTGCTGGTAGCGGCGAACCAGCCCTCCCACCCAGCGCACACTCGGGTGGCGATCGGGGGCGGCGAGCACGACTTCGCTGCAGATCCGCTGCAGGCGATTGGCATCCGGCAGCGGCACCCCCGCTCGCACTATCCAACGGCGCAAGATCAGGTGCTGTTCCGCAGCACTCAGCGTGACGAAATCGGTCAACGGCAACCGCTCTTGAGTGGCACCTAAACGTGCCAACTCGGCATCCGCTGTGCGGTCGTTGAGTTGGGCGGCTTCCCACTGCAGCGTGGCCGCACGCGCCAGCGTACGGTTCGCCGCGGGCCAGCGTTGACGCAGTATTGGCAGTACCTGCGCGCGTAAAAAATTGCGGTCGTAGCGAGATTCCGAGTTAGAGGGATCTTCTAGAAAAGGCAAGCCGAGTTCAGCGACATAAGCTGCCAGGGTGTGGCGTGGAACCTCCAGCCATGGCCGCAGCAACAATCCCGCGCCCAGTTCGCGCATTGACGCGATGCTGGCAAGACCATGGGGGCCACTGCCACGCAGCGCCATCAGTAGAAAGGTTTCCGCGACGTCATCCGCATGATGCGCCGTCAACGCGACGCTACGCGCCGTCGCGCGCGCCAACAAAGCACCATAGCGGGCGTCCCGGGCCCACGCTTCCGCACTGTCACCCGAGGCGGGTCTGGTGGCAAATCGCTCGACTTCGCAAACACTCCCGAGTGCGGCTGCGATCTGCACGCAGTGCGCCGCCCATTGCGTGCTAGCAGGATGCCAGGCGTGATCAAAATGAATGGCGCGCACAGGCAGTTGATGCTGTGGCCGCGTACGGGTGGCGGCGGCGAGTAAGGCGGTGGAATCTAGCCCGCCACTAAACGCCACCAACAGGCGCTCAATATCCGGCCGGGCCAGCCGCGCAGTGGCGAGCGCCGTGAGGAACGCCAGCTCAGGGGTGGCCACGGCGCCGGCGTCTGACCTATTTCTCGGTAAAATCGCCGAAGCGGTTAAGCCGTAGGTGACGCTGCCGGACCAGTTTTTCGGTGTCCAGCCGGCACAGTGGCTCGAGGGCTTCCAGCACCGCGCCCTTCACGCGCTCGGCAATCCGTGCGAAATCTCGATGCGCCCCACCCAAGGGTTCCGCAATGATGACGTCGATCAACTTGAGTTGCAGCAGACGCTCGGAAGTAATGCCCATGGCCTCGGCTGCATCGGCGGCACGCTCAGCGCTTTTCCACAGGATAGACGCGCAACCTTCCGGAGAAATGACGGCATAGGTCGCGTATTGCAGCATCAGTACCCGATCGGCGACGCCAATCGCCAACGCCCCACCCGAACCACCCTCGCCGATGACTGTCGCCACGATGGGGGTTTTTAAATTCGCCATCACCAGCAGATTTCGCGCAATGGCTTCGCTTTGCCCGCGCTCCTCGGCGTCGATCCCGGGATAAGCGCCAGGGGTATCGATGAAAGTCAGCAGCGGCAGCTTAAACCGTTCGGCCATTTCCATGATGCGCAACGCCTTGCGGTAGCCCTCTGGCTTGGGCATACCGAAATTTCGATACAGGTTGTCGCGCGTATTTCGCCCCTTCTGCTGCCCGATAAAAGCGACCCCGCGGCCATTCAAGCGCGCGATGCCGGAGACGATCGCGGGATCGTCAGAAAACAAGCGATCCCCGTGGAGTTCCTCGAAGTTATCAAAAATGCGTTCGGCGTAATCGAGTGTGTAGGGTCGTTGCGCGTGACGCGCGAGGCGCGAGATTTGCCAAGCCGTGAGATTGGAGAAAATCTGCCGTGACAGATCGCGCGAGCGCTCTTGTAGCCGGGCGATTTCATCGGAGATGTTCAGATCTGAGTCATTGCCAACTTTTCGCAGCGCTTCTATTTTTGCCTCGAGTTCGGCAATGGGCTGCTCGAAGTCGAGGAAATTTAGATGGTGCTGAACGTGTTCGACCCCGGTGGTCGCCATAATTTTTCTCCCACCAGCAACGCGCGCGGCGTGCTCAGTATTCAATCGATACCGCATCTGTCCCCAGACGCGACTCTAGCTGCTCCAATAATTGAGCGCTGGGCCGTACTCGCCAATCGTCAGCCAGCAGCACGCGCGCGCAAACGTCGTGGCGCGCGTAGTCGATCGCCACCCCACAGTTGCCCGGCGCATGGTCGGCCAGCAGCGTGCGCAACAGCGGCACGAGGTCGGCGCTGGCATCAGCGTTGACCTGTAGCACCAACGTGCGGGCGAATTGTTGACGCAGTTCGTCCAGCGACCAGATGCGTTGCGCATTCAGCGCATTATCGCCGCTGAACTCATCCACACTACACTCGCCCTCAACAACGACGATGCGATCTTCGATGACTTTGTCTTGGGCCGCTTCGAGGGTTTCATTGTACACGGTGACTTCCATGCGAGCCGTACTGTCATCGAGGGTCAGAACGGCCATCCGCCCGCGGCGACTTTTCATGAACCGTACCGCCACGATGAGCCCCGCCACCCGGCGCCGGCCGGGCCGCAGTTCGGCAATGCGCGTGCCGGCCAAGCTAGCCAACTCCCGCCGGTGACGATCGATCGGATGTCCACTCAAATACAGGCCTAGGGTTTCCTTCTCCCAGCTCAACAACTGCTGCGGCGACCATTCTTCGACGCTGCACGCGCGCCGCCAAGCGCTTATTTCTATGGGATCGCGCTCTGCGGGCCCGCGCGCGGCGCCAAATAAATCTACCTGTCCGACCGCCGCCGCACGCGCCTGTTGATCCGCGCCCAACATCGCGCGTTCCAGCAAATCGATGGCACCGCGACGACGCGCGCCCAACGTGTCCATCGCGCCCGCTTTGATCAGCGCTTCCAGCACCCGCTTGTTCAACTTGCGCCCATCGTTGCGCTGGCAGACTTCAAATAAATCGCGATAGGGCCCGGCCAATGTGCGCTCCGCGACCAAGCCCTCTACGGCCCCTTCACCCACCCCGCGGATTGCACCCAAGCCATAGCGAATGGTGCGCGGGTCGGCCACAGTGAAGCGATAATCGCAGAGGTTGATATCCGGCTTGTGCACCTCAATACCCATTTGGCGACAGTCGTCGATCAGACGGACTACTTTGTCGGTGCTGTCCATGTCGGCAGACAGCACGGCGGACATGAAGTCTGCCGGGTAGTGCGCCTTCAGCCAGGCGGTTTGATAAGCCACCAGCGCATAGGCCGCCGAGTGAGATTTATTGAAACCATAACCCGCAAATTTTTCCATCAGATCAAAAATTTGCGCGGCGAGATCGGATTCAACGCCGCGGGCAACCGCCCCATCAACGAAGGTCTGGCGCTGTTTGGCCATTTCCTCCGCTTTTTTCTTGCCCATCGCGCGCCGCAGGAGATCGGCTGCACCGAGGGTATATCCGGCGAGGATCTGGGCGATTTGCATCACCTGTTCCTGATAGAGAATGACGCCGTAGGTCGGTTTGAGGACCGATTCAAGTTCTGGATGAGGATATTTGACCACCTGCTTGCCGTGCTTACGCTCGACGAAGTCATCGACCATCCCCGATTGCAATGGGCCGGGCCGGAACAACGCCACTAAGGCCACGAGGTCCTCGAAGGAGTCTGGCCGTAGGCGCTTGATGAGTTCTTTCATCCCGCGCGATTCCAGCTGAAAAACGGCGGTGGTTTGCGCCTGCTGGGTTAATTCGAAAGTGCGTGCGTCATCGAGCGGCAGGGTTTCGATATCGAGCGGCGCTTCGCCGGTGCGCGCACGCGCAGCATTGATGCCGCGGATGGTCCAATCGATGATGGTGAGCGTGCGCAAGCCGAGAAAATCGAATTTCACCAAGCCCACGGCTTCAACGTCACCCATATCGAACTGCGTGACGGCCGTGGCGCCGTTCTGCTCGAAGTACAGCGGCATGAATTCGGTCAACGGCTGCGGGGCAATCACAATCCCACCGGCATGTTTGCCGGCGTTTCTCGCAATGCCTTCGAGCGCCAGGCCCAAATCCATGATCGCGCGAACGTCGTCTTCCTGCTCGTAGCGAGTTTTCAGCAGAGGCTCATCGCGCATGGCGACATCGAGGGTCATGTCGGGCGCGAACGGCACCAGCTTGGCGAGTTGATCGACAAACCCGTAGGGAAATCCGAGCACCCGGCCCACATCGCGTAGCACCGCCTTAGCCGCCATAGTGCCGTGGGTGATAATGCCCGCCACGCGATCGCGACCGTAACGGGTCATGACGTAGTCGATCACTTCGTCCCGCCGATCCATACAGAAATCGACGTCAAAATCGGGCATCGAAACGCGTTCGGGATTGAGAAAACGCTCAAACAGCAGGTCGTATTGCAGCGGATCGAGTTCTGTGATGCCCAGCGAATAGGCGGCCAGCGACCCCGCACCGGAGCCGCGCCCCGGCCCCACCGGAATACCCGACTGCTTGGCCCAACGGATGAAGTCGGCAACGATGAGAAAATACCCGGCAAATCCCATGCTGCTGATCACCCCAAGCTCGGTGGCGAGACGGTCGTGGTAGGCAGGCTCGTCTAGCGGTTTGGCGCGCGCTGCGCGCAGCTTGACCAGGCGCCCGGCAAGCCCCGCACGGGACTGCTCATGCAGGAGTTCATCGACGCTCTGTGCGCCTGACTGCGGATAGTTGGGGAGGTGATAGTTGTCGAAGTCGAATTGCAGTGAACAGCGCTGGGCAATGACCACGGTGTTGTCGAGAAGCACCGGCAAATCGGCAAAAAGCACCGCCATTTCCTCGGGCGATTTGAGATATTGCTCACTGGCGTAATGTCGCGGACGCCGCGGATCAGACAGCGTGCGCCCCTCTTGAATACACACACGAGCCTCATGCGCATCAAAGTTATCTGCGCTTAGAAACCGCACATCATTACTGGCGACCATGGGCACTTGGGCCTGTGCGGCTAAATCTAGGGCGAGATCGATAAATCGATCTTCGCCAACCCGCCCCGTGCGGACCGCCTCGAGATAAAAGCCATCGCCAAAGACTTCGCTCCAGTGCCGCAAGCGCTCCCCGGCGCGAGTGCTCGCCCCTTCCGCCAGCGCGTTGCCAATGTCGCTTTGTCGACCCGCTAAGGCGATCAATCCGGCCGTAGAGTGCGTGGTGAGCCAAGCCCGCTCGATGTGCGGCACGCCCTGCTGCTGCCCTTCCTGATAGGCGCGAGTCATGAGCTTGCTCAGCGCACGGTAGCCCTCAAGATTGCGGCACAACATCACGAGGCGGGTGTGCTCTGGGGTTTCTTCGTCCGCCCCTAGCCAACATTCGGCGCCGATAATGGGCTTAACGCCCGCCTGCTCGGCTTTTTGATAAAACTTGACCGTCGCAAACAGATTGTTTTGATCGGTGACCGCCACTGCGGGCATGCCGAGTTCTCGCACGCGGGCGACCAGCTCGGGAATCCGCACCAGGCCATCAACCAGTGAGTACTCTGTATGCAGATGGAGATGAACAAACGAACTTACGCCCACTTCTCGATCCTAAATTGCCTCAGTGCGGCTTTCCTAAACAGATGCCGTAGCGGCATCACGATGCGTCATTATCTACCATCCACAGGCTCAGTCGGTGCGCCACTCGCGCACCGGCCGAAAACTACGGCGATGGGCCGGGCACGGACCGTGGGCGCGCAATGCCGCCAGATGCGCCACGGTCCCATAGCCTCGGTGGCGGCCAAAACCAAACGCTGGGTAGCGTGCATCGAGTTCGTCCATTAAGGCGTCTCGCGTCACCTTGGCCACAATGGACGCCGCCATGATCGCCGGCTCGCTGCTATCACCCCGCACAATAGCGCGTGCGGCACACGCTAGCACCGGGGTATGCAGACCATCCACCAAGACTTCTGCCGGTGCGGGGGACAATGCCCAGACGGCACGCTGCATGGCCAGCAACGTCGCTTGCAGAATATTGAGTGCATCGATTTCTTCAACACTGGCGACACCAATCCCATAACTCGCCGCGTCGGCGCAAATTTCTGCGCACAGCATTTCCCGCCGGCGAGCGGAGAGCCGTTTAGAGTCGGCTAGACCCTGAATAATGCGTACGGGCGAAAGCACAACAGCTGCCGCGACCACCGGGCCCGCCAACGGTCCCCGCCCCGCCTCGTCGACGCCGGCGATCAGGGCAGCCGTCGCGCGGCACGCCCGAGCAGCGCCTGCTCGATGGCCAAAGCCGCAGCAAGACCTGCGTCTTGCCGCAGTGCCGCGTGTAAACCGCCGCACAGGATGCGGCATTCCGCGACCGCCTCCGGGTTCGACAACCAACCCCAGAGGGCCGCCGCGAGCGTTTCCGGATTGGCGTCCGCTTGAATAAATTCCGGGAATAAACAGCGCTCGAGCAAAATATTAGGCAGCGCAATGTGCGGCACTTTCACCAATCGCCGTAACCACCAATAGCTCAAGGGCGCGAGCCGATAGGCCACCACCGAGGGCGTGCCGCTCAGAGCGGCTTCCAGCGTGACGGTCCCAGACACCAGTAAGGCCACATCCGCCGCCTGCAAAATTTCCGAGGCCCGACGTTCAATCACCTGCAACGGTAGCTGCGGCGCCAAGTTGGCGTGCCGTTCGCGCAGGA
Source organism: Klebsiella pneumoniae (assembly GCA_945862315.1). Taxonomy (GTDB): domain Bacteria; phylum Pseudomonadota; class Gammaproteobacteria. The sequence goes on along the minus strand of CAMAXW010000021.1, from coordinate 32,298 downwards.
GGGCGGCCGCAGTGGGACTGATAGCCCCCGCTACAAATCGCACAGACGGGTGCTCAATAAAGAATTGCCGGGCGGCACCCAAGAACAAATCGACGTGGCGTCCCAGCTCCTGACGGCGACTCCCCGGCATGAGCGCAACCAGCGGTCCATCTGCCGCTAAGCCCAGCGCTCGCCGACACGCTAACCGATCCGGCGAGCGGGGAATTCGATCAGCCAGCGGATGGCCCACAAACGCCGCCGCGATGCCGTGTTTAACCAGAAACGGCGCCTCAAAAGGAAATAGCGTGAGCACCAAGTCTACCGCCCGTGCGATCCCCGGCAAACGCCCCGCGCGCCACGCCCAAACCTGCGGACAAACATAATGCACCGCCAATGCACCGGCCTGCTTTAGATGCCGCTCTATCGCCAGGGAAAAATCTGGCACATCGATGCCCACGATCACATCCGGCCGGGCCGCTGCTAAGGTTTGGATGAGCCGGGCGCGCAGCGCGCGTAAGCGTGGATAGTGCCGGACCACCTCGGCCAAACCCATCACGCTCAGTTCTTCAATGTCGGCCAGAGATTGACAACCGGCGGCCCGCATCAGAGGCCCGGTCATGCCGATAAATTCGACGGTGGGATGACGCGCCCGCAGCGCATCGATCAGATTAGCCCCCAGTAGATCGCCCGAGGCTTCACCCGCGATCAGCGCCACCCGGCGTAAGCCTGGAGCGAAACATAAGGCGGTGTCTGGCTCGTTCACAGCCAGCGCGGGCGATCGCCAAGGCGAGGCACAGGGACTTAGGTGGCCCGGTTACGCACGATACCGCGCTTGGATTTCCTGATGAAATCGACCAAGCACGCCACTTCCGGAAACTCCAGGGCCACCGGCGCCAGTTCTTCGAGTGCCCGTTCCAGCGTTAGGTTCATACGGTAAAGGGTTTTAAAGGCGCGCTTGATGGCGTCAATCGCGGTCGGCGAAAACCCCCGACGCTTAAGCCCCTCACGGTTGACCGCCCGCGCACGCGCGGTATTACCCTCCGCCATGAAATACGGCGGTACATCTTTCACTACCACGGCGGAAATAGCCAAAAAGCTGCTCTCACCTACTCGGCAGAACTGATGCACGCCGACAAAGCCCCCGAGCATCACGTAGTCCTGAATTTCGACGTGTCCGGCGAGGGTGGCGTTATTGGCAAAGACAGTGTGGTTACCCACCAGACAGTCGTGGGCAATATGGCAGTACGCCATGATCCAGTTGTCGCTGCCAACCTGCGTGACGCCGCCACCGGCTTGCGTGCCTCGGTGAATGCTGACGTATTCGCGGAAAAAATTACGGTCGCCAATTTCCAAACGAACGGGCACGTTAGGATCGTATTTTTTGTGCTGCGGGTCTTCGCCGATCGAACAGAAGGGGTAAATGCGGTTATTCGCCCCAATTCGGGTGGGGCCCTTGAGCACGCAATGCGCCCCAATGGTGGTGTGGGGGCCAATCTCGACGCCATCGCCAATCAGGGTCCAAGGTCCCACGCTCACCCCTTCCGCCAAGCGGGCGCCCGGGTGAATACGGGCCGAGACATCGATCAAGCAGCGTTCTCTATCCGGGTCGTCATGAAGTCAGCCACCGCCACCAGTTCACCTTCCACGTGGGCGGTCGTTTCAAACTTAAAGATACCGCGTAAGGTGCGCCGCAGGTGAGCCGTCAGTAGCAATTGATCGCCAGGCCCAACCGGGCGTTTGAAGCGCGCTTTATCTACGCCAACCAAGTAATACAGGCTGCCGCTATCGTGGGGGGCAGGGCTCGATTTGGACGCTAGCAGACCGGTGGCTTGCGCCATCGCCTCGAGCAACAACACCCCGGGCATGATGGGCTTTCCGGGAAAGTGGCCGCCAAAGAAAGGTTCATTGAAGGTGACGTTTTTGATCGCCTTGATGCTTTTACCCGGAATGCATTCAATGACGCGGTCGATCAGTAAAAACGGATACCGGTGCGGCAGAATATCCAGAATTTCGCGGATATCTATTTGGATAGGCGTTTCGCTCACTGCACTCTCTCCGCCGTCACGCTGGTGCGTGCAGCCCCGCCTTGGCGAGTCATCCGTTCACGCGACATCAGCTTAGGTCTGGACCAGACCGGCGGTGGGCTAAGCCCCCACGGGCCCAGCCCAGCCGGCGAGCTTGATGGGCAGCGGGTCGCTGTCGTGCCCGACCACCCGCCACCGCTTACCAATCGTCAGTCTGGCTATTTGCCGCCCTTTTTAAGGCGGTCGATCACGAGGTCGGTGATGTCAACCGCTTTGCTCGCAAAAATCACGCCTTCGCCCATGACCAAGTCATATTTTTGTTCGGCGGCAATGACCTGAATCGCTTCGACGATTTGCTTTTGGATTTTGGCGAATTCTTCATTACGACGGAAATTGACGTCGTCACGGAATTCATCGGAGTCGCGTTTGAGTTCACGGCGAACATTGGCCAGATCACGCTCTAACCGCGCGCGCTCGGATTCGCTCATGATGGCGCCATCTTTCGCGGAGCGGTCTTCTAGTGCCTTGAGCTCTTTCTGCTTGGCGACCAAAGCTTTATCTTTGCCTGCGAACTCGGCCTCCAGCTTCTTCTTGGCAGCTTCCGCTTGAGGCGCAGCCTCCAGTACTCGAACGGCCTGCACTACCCCAATTTTGTAGTCCGCGGCGGCCAGATTTGACGAGGCAAGGGCAGCCCCCAGTCCGAGGGCAAAAAGTAGATTTAACTTCGGCATAGTCTTCGCTCTATATAGCTGGATTGAATTAGTGAGGCCGCCACCCGAGGGGGCGAACCCTGATTTTAATGAGGTACTCAGAAAGCGTCTAGAAGTTCGACCCAAAAGTGAACTGGAATTTCTGGATACGATCGAGGTCCGGATCGTCATTGAAAGGCTGCGCGATACTAACCGAAAGCATCCCAAACGGCGACAACCAAACACCTGAAAATCCAGTAGACATCCGTAACGTGTTGAAGTCAAAGCTCTCGGGCAAGGAGTAGAAGGTGCCTTTTGTCGCGTAGACATTGCCCGCGTCGTAGAACGCCGTCAGCCGCACCGATTTTAAATCTTTGACGCCGGGCACGGGTAGGATGAGCTCGGCGTTGAAAACCGTCATCAGGTTACCGCCCACCGCGTCGTCGTACTGATCTTTGGGCCCCAACGACATTTCTTCATAGCCGCGCACCGAACGTGGACCGCCCGCGTAGAAGTTCTCAAAGAAGGGCAACTCGTAGGTGTCACTATAAGAATCCCCGTAGCCAACCTGGCCTTTGAGGAGCAAGACGAACTCTTTGTGAATGGGGATGAAGACGCGCGAATCGTAGTTGGCTTTCCAGTACTGAAGGTCCCCACCGGGCGCCGCTACTTCTACGCTAAGTTGTTGCAGCGTGCCGCGAGTTGGGAATAGGTTGGAATTGCGGGTGTCGTATGCAAACGAGCTGCTTAACCGCAGGGTGCGGAAATGGTTGCCCTCGAGGAAAATGAAACGAGCCACGTCCAGCGATACGAAAGCCGCGTCGACCCCGAGATCAGTGTCCTCGAAGGACGCTGCAAAATTGACTGTATTGAATTCGCTCAGCGGCACGCCAAAGTTTACCCCGACGTTTTTCACTTCAGAGCTGTAATTGGTGACGTTGTTGAGGCGCGCACCGGGGTCGGTTTTGGTATAGCCCGCGTTGAAACCACGGCTAACGCCGTCTACCGTCCAGAATGGATTCATATAGCCCAGACGGATAGTCCGCATAATTTCGCTGTTATTGAAGGCGAGGCTGACGTTTCTGCCGCTGCCTAAAAAATTACTCTGCGTGACATTGGCGTTGAAAATAACGCCCTGCGATTGCGCAAAGCCCACGCCGACCATGATGTTACCGGAGGGACGTTCTTTCACGGTGTAGTTGACGTCGACCTGATCGGTGGTGCCGACAACCGCCGGTGTTTCAACATTGACCTCTTCGAAGAAACCTAGCCGCTGGAGGCGAATTTTAGAGCGTTCAACCTTGGCTGTAGAAATCCAGCCGCCCTCCATTTGGCGCATCTCCCGGCGCATGACTTCGTCGCGGGTCTTGGCGTTGCCGAAAAAATGGATGCGTCGAACGTAGACCCGTTGGCCTGGGTCGATGAAATAGCTCAGCGAAACGGTTTTAGTCGCTCGATTCAGTTTGGGGATCGAATTGACATTCGCGAACGCGTAGCCATCGTTACCCAGACGATCGGTAATGTTCTTCGTGGTTTGGGTCACTTGTTTGCGCGAAAACAAAGTCCCCTGACGGGTCGTGATGAATTTGAAAAGCTCTGCTGGCTCGACAATCAGCCGCCCCGCAAGCACCACATCGGAGATGGTGTACTGCTCGCCCTCAGCAATGTTGATGGTGATGTAAACGTCGGATTTATCGGGCGTGATCGAGATTTGGGTCGATTCGACGTGAAAATCTAGGTAGCCGTTGTCCTGATACATCGAGCGCAGCACTTCAAGGTCGCCACCGAGTTTTTGCTTGGAGTATTGGTCGTTTTTGTTGAACCAGGTTAGCCAAGTGGGGGTCGTCAGTTTGAAGTTACCGAGAATGTCTCGTTCGGAAAAAGCTCGGTTGCCAATGATGTTGATTTGGCGGATACGCGCCGGATCACCTTCGGTGATGTTAAAGGCGACCGTGAGACTGTTGTCGTCCAGGGCCACAATTTTGGGCTCAATAACCACCCCGTACCGACCATTGGAGAAATATTGGCGGCGGAGTTCTTGGGTGACTTTGTCGAGCTTGCCCTCGTTGAAAACCTCACCCTTAGCAAAACCAATTTCGCCAAGACCTTTCAGTAGGTCTTCCGTCTTGATGGCTTTGTTGCCCTTGAAAGTGATGTCAGCGATGGACTCGCGTTCTTGCACCGTGACGACGAGGACGTCGCCATCGCGTTCTAGTTTGACGTCTTTAAAGAAGCCTGTTTTGTACAGAGCGCGGACCGCTTCTTGGGTCCGCTTCTCGTCCACTCGGTCCCCGATGGTAACCGGCAAATAATTGAAAACCGTACCCGGCGCAATCCGGTGCAAACCGGTGACCCGGATGTCGTCGACGACGAAGTCATCCGCCTGAACGCTCTGCAATGCGAGCCCTGCGACAAGACCAACCCACCAAGGAGATACCCGCGTTTTCCGCATCTTTTTACTTATTTTTCATGTTTGGGGTTGCCAGCAGTTTTAGAAAATGCGCATGAGATCGTTGTACATTGCGAGGCCCATCAAGCCCAATAACAACGTCAGTCCAACGTGTTGTCCGTAGACCTGAATTGCTTCTGGGACGGGACGCCGCATGATGACTTCTAGCAGGAAATACATCAAGTGGCCGCCGTCGAGGAGCGGGATTGGGAGCAGGTTTAGCCCCGCGAGACTCACGCTCACCAAGCCTAAAAATTCGAGAAAACGGGTTGCGCCGAGCTTCGCGGAGGCACCTGCAAACTGCGCAATACTAATGGGCCCGCTCAGATTATCGACGGATGCTTCGCCCACGAGCATCTTACGCATGAATTTTAGCGTGGTGAGTGCAGTTGCCTCGGTACGGTCTATCGCGCGGACGAATGCGGTGGCCGGATCGTAGCGCTCGACCGCGTAGGGCATTGCTTCGGCACTGGGTTCGAAGGGCGCGACTTCGGCCCCGATGCGACCAACCAGCGCACCTTCCAGACCCGTCGCCCGTGGCGTCACCGTGAGCGCCACAGCAACTCCGTGCCGGCGCACCGTCACTGCCAAAGTTTGGCCGGGGCTGCTGCGCACGCGTTCCACCCACTTTAACCAATCGTTGATGGCGACGCCGTCTACCTGTTCCAGCACATCACCCGGCTCTAGGCCTGCCAAGGCTGCGGCTTCACCCGGGATCACTTTACCGATGATCGGCGGTAACCGGAGGCGGCGCGGTTCAAAACCTACCTTACGGAAAAAATCGCCGCGCGTGAGATCATCGATGGACACGCGGCTGAAGTCTAGCGTGATGGATTGCTCACGCCCTTGTTCGGAGCGGACCAGCATATGCACTTCGCGCTCATCCAGAATGGCATCGATGGCGGTGGCCATGACGTTGTCCCAGATGGCGGTCGCCCGGCCATCCACAGCCACGATTTCGTCGCCAGCGTGCAGACCAGCCACCGCCGCGATGCCGCCCGGGTGAATCTCACCAACGATAGGCCGTGGGCCGGACACCCCAGCCATGTACATCACCCAGTACACCAATACCGCCAGCACCAAGTTAGCGAGCGGTCCCGCCGCCACCACCGCAAAGCGCCGCCCAACGCTCTGGGTGTTGAAGGCGCGCGGCAATTCGGCTTCCGCGACCGGCCCTTCGCGCGCATCCAGCATTTTAACGTAGCCACCCAGCGGGATCGCACACACCGCAAACTCGGTTTGGTCGGCACCGAAGCGCCGCATCCATAGGGTCGGCCCGAACCCCACAGAAAAGCGCAATACCTTAATGCCAAGGCTGCGTGCCACCTGAAAATGCCCGTACTCATGAATGGTCACCAGCACGCCGAGCGCGCCGATGAACGCCAGCAAAGTACCCAGCAAGGCGGTCATTGAGTTCAGCATTAGTCGCGCTGTTTAGCGATGAGTCGCGCGGCGACCTCACGGGCGCGTCGGTCATCGTCCAGAATCACTTCTAGCGTGTCCGCCGGTTGTGGGGTTAACGCCGAGAGCGCGCCCTCCACCACCTCGGCGATCGCTGGAAAGCGCAACCGGCAGTCTAAAAACGCCGCGACGGCTTCCTCATTTGCCGCGTTGAGAATGGCCGCTGCCGTACCGCCTGCGCGCATGGCTTCGCGCGCCAAACGCAGGCTGGGAAAACGCCGTTCATCAGGGGGTTCGAAGTCCAGCCGTTTTAGGTCGAAGAAATTCAGCGGTGTAACCCCTGATTCACAGCGATCGGGCCACCCCAGCGCATACGCGATAGGCGTGCGCATGTCCGGGTTACCCAATTGCGCCAGTACCGACCCATCCACATATTCCACCATGGAATGGATGATGCTCTGCGGATGGACCACGACCTCGATGGTGTCTTGTCCCGTATTGAACAACCAGCACGCTTCGATAATTTCCAACCCCTTATTCATCATCGTTGCCGAGTCCACCGAGATTTTACGACCCATCACCCATTTGGGATGAGCGCAGGCTTCGTCGGGTGTGACTGTGTGCAACTCCGAAAGTTCACGGGTGCGGAAAGGGCCGCCGGAGGCCGTGAGTAGAATACGGCGAATGCCTAACGTGGCGGGGCCGCGTTCGAAGCCCACCGGCATGCATTGATAGATCGCGTTGTGCTCGCTATCGATGGGCAGCAGTTCCGCGCCGGCATCGCGCACCGCGTTCATAAACAACTGGCCGGACATGACCAGCGATTCTTTGTTGGCCAGCATCACCCGCTTCCCGGCGCGCGCCGCCGCGAGATTGGGTAGCAAGCCGGCAGCGCCCACAATCCCAGCCATCACGTAGCGCACCTCCGGATGACTCGCGACCTCGATCAGGCCGCTTCCGCCATCCAGTACTTCCGTGGCAGATCCTTGCTCCCGCAACGCCGTGCGGAGCGCCACAGCGGCGTGGCGATCCACCATCACCGCGTAAGCCGGCTGCCATTCCAAGCACTGCGCCAAGAGGACCGCGGTGTTGTGTTTGGCCGTCAAGGCGAAAACCCGGAAGCGTCCGGGGTGTCGCCGAATTACATCCAAGGTGTTGACCCCGATGGTGCCAGTTGAACCCAGTATGGTGATCCCGATCATGCGTCCAGTCCCAGCAAAGTAACCCCCAGAAAAAATATAGGTGCCGCGGCGGTTAGGCTATCGATACGGTCGAGGATTCCTCCATGCCCGGGGAGCAACCGGCCGCTGTCTTTTACGCCCGCGCCACGTTTGAGCGAGCTTTCGAATAAATCACCCACGACAGAATAGGCGACAGTGAGCACACCTAGAACCGTGAGTCGCAGCCCACTCACGTGGGTGTCCGCGAGCACGAGGCTTAGGGCAAATCCGACCAATGGCGCCGCCAGCAACCCGCCCGCCACACCTTCCCAAGTTTTACCGGGACTGACCCTCACCGCAAGGTGATGTCGGCCCCAGCGACCGCCAGCAAAATAGGCCAGCGAGTCCGCGAGCCAAATGAGGGCAGCAAGTCCCACGACCAAACGAAAGTCGGTTTGTTTGAGCCACACCACGCACAGCCAAAAAGGCACCAGCACCAACCATCCGGCAAGCGCACCCGGCACGCCAGCACACCGCCATGGAGGACCTCCTCGCGCCACACCCAGCAAATGCCCAACGGCCAGTAGCCAGCCCACTGCGCTAACACCCGCTAGCCCTTGGCGCAGTCCCGGTGAGTTCAACGTGACCCAGGCCACGCAGGCCAAGCCCACCGTGACCACGGCATAGGCGCAACGGATCCACTGCGAGCGGTAGCCAATCAGCGCCGCCCACTCCCAAGCGCCGAGCGCGAGGAACACCAATAAGGCTATCGCCAACGGTTGGACGGCAGGATAGACGATGAGCACCACGAGCACCGGCCCCAACACGCCGGCAGTTAGCAACCGCGCCCGCAACGCTCGGGCTCGCGAGGGGTCTGGGGCCGCCACCCGAGTCTCCATTACGGGTTTCCGAGGCGTTGGTGCAGCTGGTCTGGAGAGTGCTGAACTTGCTCTCCGGTCATCCCAAAACGGCGCTGACGCCCAGCGTAGTTGGCCAAAGCCAAGTCAAATTGGGTCGTATCGAAGTCCGGCCAGAGGCAATCGGTAAAATGCAGCTCGGTGTAGGCGAGCTGCCACAGTAAATAATTACTGATCCGCTGTTCGCCCCCAGACCGGATAAAAAGATCGGGTTCTGGCATTCCCGCGAGGCTCAAGCGGTCGTTGAGCATTTCTGCCGTGATCAACGTGGGGTCTAGCCGACCAGCGCAAGCGTCCTGCGCGAGCGCACGAACGGCTTGCGTAAGGTCCCAACGCCCACCGTAATTTGCGGCTAGCGTCAGCTTTAAGCCTTGGTTGTCGCGGGTCAGCCGTTCAGCATCGGCGATCGCGCTCTGGAGTTTTTGGGGAAAGACCGAACGCTCGCCGATGACGGTGAGTTGGACTTGGCTTTCGTGCAGTTTGCGAGTTTCTTGCCCAAGGGCTAGGACGAAAAGGTCGATGAGCAAACTGACTTCCGTGGGCGGACGACGCCAGTTTTCGCTGCTAAACGCAAACAGCGTCAGGCATTCGATACCTAGGACACCGCAACGTTCGACCAGCGCACGGACGTTTTCAACGCCGGCTTTGTGCCCGGCAATGCGCGGTAGTTGGCGCTGTTTCGCCCAACGCCCATTGCCGTCCATGATGATGGCCACATGCTTGGGCAGCCCATTGCTCATTGCGGATCTCGGTTAGACCGAGAGGACTTCCTGTTCTTTTGCGGCGAAGGATTCTTCCACTTTTTTGACGTGCGCGTCCGTCGCCCGCTGGATTTCTTCCTGCCCGCGGTGCTCCTCATCCTCAGAAATTTCTTTTTCTTTGAGTAGGTCTTTTAGGTCGCCCATCGCATCCCGCCGAATGTTGCGAATAGCCACTTTGGCCTGCTCGGCCTCGACCTTGATGATCTTCACCAAGTCCCGGCGCCGCTCCTCGGTGAGCGGTGGCAACGGGATGCGCATCACCATACCGGCGGTGTTGGGGTTGAGCCCAAGGTCCGATTGCATAATGGCGCGCTCTATCGCGGTGACCATCTGCTTATCCCAAGCTGTGACCACGAGCGTTCGCGCGTCTTCAACGTTGACATTGGCGGCGCGGGTGATCGAGGTTTGCGTTCCGTAATAATCGACCATGATGTGGTCGAGGAGGCTGGGATGAGCGCGCCCTGTGCGCACTTTCAGTAGTTCGAGCTTGAAAGCTTCGACCGATTTTTGCATCCGGACGGCGGAATCTTTGATGATGTCTTGCAGCATGTCTTTAACTCAAAGTGGTGACGAGCGTACCGACGTTCTCGCCGAGGGCCGCCCGCACGAACGCGCCCGGAGAGGTCATGTTCACGACGCGCAGCGGCATATGGTTATCCCGACACAGGACAATGGCGGTGGCGTCCATAACATTTAGCTTGCGGTCTAACACATCGTCGTAGTTCAGCGTGTCGTAGCGCCGCGCCGCCGGGTTTAGCACAGGGTCGGCGTCATAGATGCCGTCGACTTTCGTGGCTTTAATCATTAATTGGGCGTTGATCTCGATCGCTCGCAAACTGGCCGCGGAATCGGTCGTGAAAAATGGATTACCGGTGCCAGCGGCCAGCACGACCACCCGCCCCTTTTCCAGGTGCCGGATCGCGCGTCGCCGGATGTAGTCTTCGCACACTTCGTTAATTTTGATGGCCGACATGACCCTCGCGATTTGTCCCGCACGCTCGAGCGCATCTTGGATCGCCAAGGCATTGATGACCGTTGCCAGCATGCCCATTTGGTCCGCCGAAACGCGGTCCATGCCTTTCGCCGCGAGGCCGGCGCCGCGAAAAATATTACCACCACCAATGACTATCGCGACTTCAACGCCGTGCTGACATAAATCGGTGATCTCCTGCGCAATCCGGCTAAGCACTGCAGGGTCGATGCCATAATCTTCGCGACCCAACAGCGCTTCACCGCTGAGCTTAACCAGGACCCGCCGGTAGCGGGGCTCGGAGGGGGGGCTGATTGTCACAATGGGCACCCCGCACGATGCGATGAACGCGCTAGGCTAGCGCTAAAACCGCTGATGCTATGGTCAGGCGCCACGTGCCTGCGCCATGACTTCTTCGGCGAAATTCACCTCTTTTTTGTCAATCCCTTCACCGACTTCATAACGAATGAAGCCCCGTACGTGGGTCTCTGGGCCCAACAACTTGGCCACGGTCGTGTCAGGATTTTTGACAAACGCTTGGCCTAATAAAGTGACCCCAGCGAGAAATTTTTTGATTTGGCCAAGCACCATTTTTTCGATGATTTCTGGTGGCTTGCCGCTGGTCGCCGCCTGCGCCAGAAAAATCTCTTTTTCTTTGGCAATCAGGCTCGCCGGCACGTCGGCCTCGCTCACACACACCGGATTGGTGGCTGCGATATGCATCGCGATGTCTTTAGCCAGCTCGCTGCTGCCACCGTCGAGATCTACCAACACGCCAATCCGCTTCCCGTGCCGATAGGCGCCAACCCGTCCGCTGGCAGCGGCGCGAATTTCGAAGCGTCGAATTGAAATGTTCTCGCCAATTTTTAGCACGAGTTGCTCGCGGGCCGCTTCTACCGTCAGGCTGTCGCCGTCGAGGAGCGTGGTGGCCAGCGCCGCCACATCGGCCGGCCGAGTATTGAGAACCGTGCGTGCCACAGCCTGTGCGAACGCCACGAAATTAGGCTCGCCCGCGGCAAAGTCTGTTTCGGAGTTAACTTCTACCAACGCCGCCGCACCCGCCACCTCAGCAATAACTACGGTGCCTTCAGCGGCGATCCGCCCGGCCTTCTTGGCGGCTTTAGCGGCACCGGATTTGCGCAAATGCTCCAGCGCAGCCTCGATATCGCCGGCGGTCGCCACCAACGCATTTTTGCATTCCATCATCCCGGCGCCGGAACGCTCCCGCAGTTCCTTGACTGCCGCTGCACTGATCTGCATGTCTATTTGCTCCACGAACTCATTTCATGCCCCGGTGGGACGCGCACACCGGGGCCATTCTGCCACCTAACTGTCTAGACCAGGCCTGCTCTTAGCTTCTGCCCGGCCCTTCCCGACGCACCACTTTTTTCTTGCCCGGAGGGGGCTTGCGGGCGTTTCGGCGCGCCGCATCGTCGCCCTCAGGCGGGCGCTCGGAACCGCTACGCTCCATCGGCGCACCGCTAGCGTCTAGTTCAACGAACTCGTCCTCGCCACCGGTCCCGGTGGTGAGCGTCATGCGGGCATCTAGCACCGCGTCTGCTGCCGCTTTGGCGTACAGGTTAATGGCGCTTAAGGAGTCGTCGTTGCCAGGGATGACGTAGGCTACGTCGTCCGGCTTGCTGTTGGTATCGACCACCGCAACCACCGGAATTTTTAACTTAACAGCTTCGGCAATGGCGATTTTCTCGAAACCAACATCAATGATAAACAGCGCGTCGGGCAGCCGCTCCATGTCTTTAATGCCCGCCAAACCATGATTGAGCTTGGCGTATTCGCGCTGGAGCTGCAGGCCTTCACGCTTTGAAACTCGCTCTAAGCCGCCATTGTTGATGGTGTCTTCAAGCTCCTTGAGGCGCTTGATAGATTGCTTGACGGTTTTGAAATTGGTGAGCATACCGCCCAACCAACGGCGGTTGACGTAGGGCATGCCGCAGCGTTGGGCTTCGCGCTCAACGACATCCTGGGCTGCGCGCTTGGTACCCACGAACAGCACTTTGCCGCGCTTGGCGGCGAGCCGCCCAACGAAATTCATCGCGTCGTTGAACAACGGCAGGGTTTTTTCGAGATTGATGATGTGAATTTTGTTTCGCTCCCCGAAGATGTACGGTGCCATCTTGGGATGCCAGAAACGGGTTTGATGACCAAAATGCACGCCAGCTTCGAGCATCTGGCGCATGGATACGTCTGTCATAGGAGCTCCTGTGTGGGTTAATCCTCCACGCATCCCGGTGACCGATCCGCTGAATGCGGACACCCGGGTCCCAGTTACTGATACGTGTGTGGTGTGTTGTCGACGGTTTTTTCGGTTGCCCTAAAGGCGCGCGCTTTATACCATGGAACCTCAGCCACAACAACGAGTTGGAATCAAGCCCTGATGCCCGTTACCTTCAAGACTCCGGTCGAAATAGAAAAAATGCGGACCGCCTGCCGACTAGCCGCCGAGGTGCTGGAGATGATCGAGCCGCACGTCGTGCCGGGCGTCTCCACCGAAGAACTCGACCGGCTTTGTCACAACTATATCGTTGAACATCAGCAGGCGATTCCCGCACCGTTGAACTACCACGGCTTTCCAAAATCCATCTGTACTTCCATCAACCATGTGATTTGCCACGGCATCCCGAATGAAAAACTCTTAAAAGAAGGTGACGTGGTTAACGTCGACATCACCGTCATTAAAGATGGCTTCCATGGCGACACCAGCATGATGTTCCAGGTCGGCAGCGCCTCTATCAAGGCTCAACGCCTGATGGCCACGGCCTACGAATGCCTGCGCATTGGCATTGCATTGGTACGGCCCGGGGCCCGCCTCGGGGACATCGGCTTCGCTATTCAGCAACACGCAGAGACTAAAAACTACTCCGTCGTGCGGGAATATTGTGGGCACGGCATAGGCAGGACCTTCCATGAGGATCCGCAGGTACTACACTATGGTCAACCCGACACCGGTTATGTGCTGCAACCGGGCATGACGTTCACGATTGAGCCCATGATCAATGCCGGTAAGCGCCATGTACGCCTACTGCCCGACGGTTGGACGGTCGTCACCAAAGACCGCAGCCTGTCTGCTCAGTGGGAACACACGTTGCTGGTGACCGGCGAGGGCCATGAAGTGCTCACGGCCCGCACCAACGAAGATTTTAGCCGCCCAATGGAAGAATTTCGCTATCAAGCTAGCTGACGAAACCCTCGAACAGGCCCTCGACTTCGACGCGCTGGAAGCGGCCTTCAAGGAAACTCGACCGCTGGTTATTGCCAGCGCCTGCCGGGCCGTGCTGGCTCAGGCTAACGAGCGGCTCAAGCAACGTTTTTTTAGCGGTGCCCCAGCCGAAGAAGTGGTTACCCTGCGGGCGGCCTTCATCGACGAACTCATGATCCGCGCCTGGCGCCGCTGGTCCCTGCGAGAAACGGGTCATGCCTTGCTGGCGGTGGGTGGTTATGGTCGAGGCGAGCTGCTGCCACATTCGGATGTTGACCTGTGCATCGTGCTGGGCTCAGCACTGGACGCCACGTCCCAAGGACTACTCGAAAGCTTCGTCGCTTTTTTGTGGGACATCGGCTTGGAAGTCGGCCACAGCGTGCGCTCGGTTGCAGAGTGCGTGAGTGCGGCAGCCGGGGACATCACGGTCATGACCAACCTCATGGAAGCACGCCTCATCGCCGGCCCCGTAGCGCTGCTCGACGCGGTGCGCAACGCCACCGATGTCGCTCACCTATGGCCTGTCGACCAATTTTTTACCGCCAAAATAACCGAGCAGGAGCAGCGTCATCAGCGCTACAACGACGCTTTCCAGCAGTTGGAACCCAACATCAAGGAAAGCCCTGGCGGCTTGCGTGATATCCAAAGTATTGCTTGGGTAGCCAATCGGCATTTTAAAACAGCGGGCTTACAGGGACTCATCGACAACGGCTTTCTGGCCCCCGATGAATACCATGCGTTAGTGCGTGGCCGCGACCATTTGTGGCGCATCCGCTGCGCGCTCCATTTTTTAGCGGGTCGGCGCGAGGATCGCTTGCTGTTTGACTACCAGCGGCGAGTCTCGGAGATCTTTGGTTTTGTCGATGAATCGCACAACCGCGCGGTCGAGCAGTTCATGCGCGGATTTTATCGAACGGTGCGTGAACTCGGACGTCTCAACGAAATGCTGCTGGGGTTGTTCCAGGAAGCCATCGTCCAACATGAACGAGAAACCCGCGCAACCCCGCTCAACCGGCGCTTCCAATTGCGCGGCACCTACATTGAGGCGGTGAACGACCAAGTCTTCAAGCGCACCCCGCCCGCCTTGCTCGAAATTTTCTTGCTGATGCAACGCAATCCTTGGATTACCGGCGTACGGGCCAGCACCATCCGTTTGATCCGCGAGAGTCTGCACCTCATCAACGAAAAATTTCGCGGCGATATCCGCGCGCGCAGCTTGTTTATGGAGATTATTCGCCAGCCGCGACGGGTTGGCCACGAACTCCTGCGCATGCATCGTTATGGGGTGCTGGCCGCCTACCTGCCGGAGTTCGCACGCATTGAAGGCCTGATGCAGTTCGACCTCTTTCACGTTTACACCGTCGATGAACACCTGTTGTTTGTGGTGCAGACCATGCGGCGTTTTTCATATCCCCTTACCGATGAGGATCAACCGGGTCTGGTACGGCAAGCGATTGAAAAAATCCCAAAGCTCGAGCTTTTGTATATCGCCGGGCTCTACCACGATGTGGGCAAAGGTAGCGGCCAAGACCACAGCGATCTGGGCGCTGAGGAAGCCGCCGCGTTCTGTCAGGGGCATGGGTTGAGCCAATACGACAGCAACCTCGTGCATTGGCTCGTGCGGCATCACTTGGTGATGTCGGCCACATCCCAGCGCGAGGACATTTACGATCCGGTCGTCCTCAAAACATTTGCGACGCTCGTGGGCAATGAAACACGGCTGGATTACCTATTCTTGTTGACCATCGCAGACATCCGCGGCACTAACCCGCAACTGTGGACCAGCTGGAAACGCTCGCTGATTTTTGAGCTCTATCTCGGGACTTTGCGTGCGTTGCGCAGCGGGGCTGAACTCAGCCTCGAACGCAGTGAACGTACCGAGAGCACGCGGCAGGAAGCCCGCAAGCTACTCACCAGCAGCGTGTATCCCGAGCACGCCGTGGCACTCTTATGGGGGACTCTCAGCGAAGAATATTTTCTGCGTCATCGGCCGGTTGAAGTGGCTTGGCATACCAGCGTCATTTTGTCGGCCGACGCCGACGAATTACCGGTCATCGCACTGCGCAACTTCGAAAATTTGGGTGGCACCTCGGTGTTTATTCATGCCGAAAACGTGGACTACCTGTTTGCGATCGCCGCCGCCACCCTAGACCGGCTGCGTTTAGACGTCCAAGACGCGCGCATTGTTACCTCCGCCGCCGGTTACACCTTAGATACCTTCATCGTCCTCGACGCAGAAAGCCGCAGCATCGTCACCGATCCGGAGCGTATCCATGATATCCAAAGCCGCTTGCGGAGCGCCTTGCGAACCCGCGAAATTCCCGCAACGCGCAGCGCGCCTGGGCTTAATCGGCGTCTGCGCAATTTCAGCGCACCGGCCGCGGTCACTTTTTTAAGCGATCCAAGCAATGAACGCACCGTGATGGAAGTCATTGCGACCGACCGTCCCGGGTTTCTCTCACTCGTGGGGCAGGCCATGCAAAACCAAGGCATTCGGCTGCACGATGCGCGGATTTCAACCATCGGTGAGCGCGCCGAAGATTATTTTCAGATCACCGACTTCGACAACCAGCCACTGGCCGATGACACTCGCCAAGCGCGCCTGCGCGAAGAAATTCTCGCGGCGCTCAATGACTAGCGGCGTCACACCACCGCGCTCGGAAACCGAACTACTGCACCGCGCCCAAGCCTTGGCGGGGCTCACCATCGGCGACTTAGCCTGCAGCTGCGCACTCGTGGTGCCCAGCGACCCGCGACGCGCCAAGGGCTTTGCCGGTGTGCTGCTAGAGTGGGCGCTGGGTGCAGAAGCCGGGTCGCGACCGGAACCCGACTTCATGGCCCTTGGCATCGAATTAAAAACGATTCCCGTCGACGCCAATGGCGCCCCACGTGAATCCACTTACTTATGCGTCGCGCCGCTGCGCACAACCAGCGGCACCCGTTGGGAAAACTCCTTGGCACGCCGCAAACTCGCCCGCGTCCTCTGGATTCCGCTGGAAAGCGGGCCTGACTTAAGCCCGGCTCAACGACGCATTGGCTGGCCGGTTTTATGGAGTCCTTCGGCGAGCGATGAAGCGCAACTGCGGGCGGACTGGGAAGAATTAATGACACTGCTAACCACTGGCCAGGTCGGTCAGTTGGATGCACGACTCGGACAATTTTTACAAATTCGACCTAAAGCTGCCCATGGGCGCGTACAGGCCCCGAGCACCGACGAGCAAGGCGCGCCAAGCACCAACTTGCCCAGAGGCTTTTATTTGAGGGCGAGTTTTACCCGCGCGGTCTTGGCTAGTGGCTTAACGCTACCCGCATCGGCCTGCGCATGAGTGCCGTAGAACCCCTCTCAGATTGGCGCTTTTGCGTGGCCCCGATGATGGGTTGCACTGACCGTCACTATCGCTATTTTGCCCGTCTGTTGTCGCGCCGTGCGCGGCTGTACACCGAAATGTTAGTGGCCGCAGCGCTCACGCATGGAGACGCTGAAAGGCTGCTCCGACACGACCCCGATGAGTCACCCGTGGCCTTGCAGCTGGGCGGCAGTGATCCGCAAGAATTGGGCCTAGCGGCAGCGCTCGGCGCCGCCGCCGGATATGACGAAATCAACCTCAACGTTGGTTGCCCTAGCGATCGCGTGCAAGCCGGCAAATTTGGTGCCTGCCTCATCGCAGAACCTAGCCTCGTGGCCGAATGTGTGGCCGCCATGCGGGCGGCAGTTTGCGTGCCTGTCACGGTCAAGACGCGTTTGGGAGTAGACGCCTACGACAGCTACGACCATCTCGCCGGCTTGATCGAAGGCATTCAGAACGCCGGCTGTCGCGTGGTTATTTTGCATGCACGCAAGGCCATCTTAGGACTCAACACCCGCGATAACCGCCTGATTCCGCCCCTAGATCACGCCCGCGTCCATCGCATCAAACGAGACTTTCCAACGCTTCAAATAGTGGTAAACGGGGGCTTGACCAACCTGGCGTCATCCATTGCCCAACTCGCCCATGTGGATGGGGTGATGCTGGGACGCTCGGCTTACGACAACCCCATGTTGCTGCAAACGGTGGACGCTGAGCTATTTGGCCAAACGGGGCCCGTGCACACCGAAACCTCGGCGCTGGCAGCTTTTCTGCCCTATCTAGAGCGGGAAGTCAGCGCTGGCGTGGCGTTGCGTCAGATGACCCGGCACCTGCTCGGGCTTTTTGCCGGACAGCCGGGGGCCCGCGATTGGCGGCGCTGGATCAGCGAAGTTGGGCCACGCACCCGCGATGCTCGGGTCCTGATTGAGGAGGCGTTGCTCGCCCGTTCCGGGGTATCGAGCAACGCCTAAACCACCCCGCGCACTGGCGCGGGAGCGTTAGTCAGGCTGGTAGAGTTCCCCACCCGCGGTCTGAAACTCTTTTGCTTTTTCCGCCATTCCATCGGCCAAAGCCGCCTCGGCGTCTGCGATGCCGCGCGCCTCGGCATAAGCCCGCACGTCTTGTGTGATTTTCATCGAGCAAAAATGTGGACCGCACATGGAACAAAAGTGCGCGACTTTGTGGCCTTCCTTGGGCAGTGTCTCATCGTGAAACTCACGCGCTCGCTGCGGATCTAGCCCAAGATTGAACTGATCTTCCCAGCGAAACTCAAAACGAGCCTTAGACAAGGCGTTGTCGCGCTGCTGTGCAGCAGGATGACCCTTCGCGAGATCCGCCGCATGCGCGGCAATTTTGTAAGCAATGATACCGTCGCGCACGTCGTTTTTGTCCGGCAGACCTAAATGCTCCTTCGGCGTCACGTAGCACAGCATCGCGGTGCCAAACCAGCCGATCATCGCCGCGCCGATGGCCGAGGTGATGTGGTCGTAGCCTGGCGCAATGTCGGTGGTCAAAGGCCCCAGCGTATAGAAAGGCGCCTCGTGGCAAACCTTCAGCTGGCGATCCATGTTTTCTTTGATCATATGCAGCGGCACATGGCCGGGTCCTTCGATCATCACCTGCACATCGTGACGCCACGCGATCTGCGTCAGCTCACCCAGGGTTTCCAGTTCGGCGAACTGCGCCTCGTCGTTCGCATCCGCGATCGAACCCGGTCGTAGCCCATCGCCCAGTGAAAATGCCACGTCGTAAGCGCGCATGATTTCGCAGATGTCTTCAAAGTGGGTGTAGAGGAAATTTTCGCGGTGATGCGACAAGCACCACTTCGCGAGAATGGAACCGCCCCGCGACACGATGCCGGTCACCCGCCTCGCCGTCATGGGAATATAGGGCAGGCGGACACCCGCATGGATGGTGAAATAATCCACACCTTGCTCGGCCTGCTCGATGAGGGTGTCGCGAAAAATTTCCCAAGTGAGTTCTTCGGCCTTACCGTCTACTTTTTCCAGCGCTTGGTAAATCGGCACCGTGCCGATGGGCACCGGAGAATTGCGGATAATCCACTCGCGAGTCTCGTGAATATTTCGGCCCGTGGAGAGATCCATGACGGTGTCTGCGCCCCAACGGGTGGACCAGACCATTTTTTCGATTTCCTCTTCGATGGAGGAACTGACCGCTGAATTGCCAATATTCGAGTTTATTTTCACCAGAAAATTACGGCCGATGATCATCGGTTCGCTCTCTGGGTGATTGATGTTGTTTGGAATGATGGCCCGCCCGCGAGCCACCTCCTCCCGCACGAACTCCGGGGTGATTTCGCGGGGCATTACCGCGCCATGGGTTTCGCCGGCGTGCACGCGTGCGCCGCGCGGTGAAACATCGCGCCAAGCCGCCAAATTGAGATTTTCCCGGATTGCGATGAATTCCATTTCCGGCGTCACAATGCCCTGCCGGGCGTAGTGCATTTGCGTGACGTTAGCGCCCGCGCGCGCGCGGCGTGGGTTGGTGTCGGTCGGGAAACGTACCGACTGCAGGGCGGCATCGGCCCCCCGGCGACGGGTCCAGTCTGCGCTGGGAACGCTCAGGGCTTCGGTATCGTTGCGTGCCAAAATCCACGGCGTGCGCAACGGCGCAAGACCGGCGCGCACATCCACTTGCTGCGCGCCATCGGTGTAGGGGCCAGAGGTATCGTAAACGTAGACTGCCGCATTGGGCTTGGGCGCGCCGCGCTCGTGGGTGGCACTTTGCGCGATTTCCCGCATGGGTACTTGGAGTCCGCGTGTGGCGTCCCCCAAATAAACCTTGCGCGAGCCCGGCAGGGGGCGGGTGAGTTCGGGGTCGAGGTTAGCGCGCTCTTGGAGCGCGTTTTCGGGCACTGCGTTCATGAATATTCCTTCCGCTGTGGGCCATCACGGCCCGGAGCCAAAACTCGGGCATATTTAGGGACAGATTGCGCAGGAAGGGTGCCGGTAAAGGCATCGCTGCTTCCCTACGCCGGCATTATCCGGGTCAGGTTCGAAGGGTGATTCTCAGCGCTGCGACCCACCATTATCGGTGAAGTGTTGCAGAGCACCCCTAGCTGCTATCGCATAAGGGACTATAGCGTATTATTCTGCGCCTATTCTAGGCTCCTGCGAGACCTCATTGGGTCCGAATCCTAGCCTCCAAACTCTCGCGAGTGCCGCCAATGACGATGGATTTTCACCAAGCCCGCTTCAACATGGTTGAACAGCAAATTAGAACCTGGGACGTCTTGGACCAAGGCATCTTGGATGCGCTGCTGGACCTCCCACGCGATGCCTTTGTCCCGGAAGACTTCCGCCTGCTCGCCTACTCCGACATCCGCATTCCGCTGGGACACGGGCAGTTCATGATGCACCCACGCGTTGAGGCGCGGATGGTTCAGGCGCTCAATCCCGCAGCCGGTGAGCGTGCGCTGGAAATTGGCACGGGGAGCGGCTACGTCACTTCGTTGCTGGCGCACTTCGCGCGCAACGTGTTGACCTACGAGATTGAGCCCGAGCTCGCAGCCTCAGCGCAGCGTCGCTTTCGGGCGGGTGGCGCGGCCAACATCACGAGCATCGCCGGCGACGGGTTGGCCGGCGCACCCACGCGCGGCCCATTCGATATCATTGCTGTCACCGGCGCACTGCTGCGCCGGAGTGTCGAATTGGAATCCCAGTTGGCAACCGGCGGGCGACTGTTCGCGGTCATCGGCCTAGGCCACGCCATGGAAGCACTCTTGATCACCCGCACGAGCGCCCAGAGCTTTAGCGTGGAGTCGCTGTTTGAAACCGAATTGGAGCCGCTAGTCGGTGCCGAGCCCGTGCCGCGTTTCTCTTTTTGAAGGCATGAACGACATCGACGTCGAACAGTTGGCGCAGCGCTTACCCACGGCCGATTACCTCCTGCTCGATGTGCGGGAAACTTGGGAATTTGCGCTGTGCCAAATTCCTGGGTCTATCCATATTCCGCTAGGCGATCTCCCGAACCGTACGGCAGGCTTGGCGCATGATCGGCCCGTGGTGGTCATCTGCCATCATGGCGTGCGGAGTCGGGCCGCTCAGTACTATTTGCTTGAGCAAGGCTGGACGGATGTTTTTAACCTGACGGGCGGCATCGATGCTTGGGCGCGAACCGTCGATCCACAAATGACCACCTATTAACGAATAATCTCGCTTTCAATGTCTCAATACAGGGCCCGTACCGCATGTTCGCCGTGACTCGACTTCCCGCAAGGCAGACACTCTTGGTTGCCGTATTTCTGATGAGCTCCAGCGGAATAGCGCCGGCGGCCGATCTCGTCGAACTGCTCAAACTCGCGGAGCACAGTGAACCGCTGTACCGAGAGGCTCAAGAGACCGCACTCGCGGTGGCCGAAAACATCCCGCAGGCCCGCGCCTTGTTATGGAAACCCGAATTAGCCTTTACCGTTGGCGGCAGCACTAACGCGCTCGACATCACAACCGCCCGCGATCCCGCGGGACGCTCCGCCTCGTATGAGGGTTCTGATTACCGCGTCACGTTGCGCCAACCGGTCTATCACCACGACCGATACCTGCGTTTGCAGCAGGCCGATAAACGTCTACACCAAGCACAATTAGAAGTAGATGCGTCGTGGCAAGGCTTGATGGTGCGGGTGGCTGAACGGTACTTCGGCGTATTGGGCGCCCAAGATGACCTCAGTTTCGCCCGTGCCGAACGTGAATCCCTCTCAGGGCAACTGGAACAGGCAAAGCAGCGTTTTGATGTTGGCTTAATTGCGATTACCGACGTACAAGAAGCGCAAGCTGGTTACGATCGGGCTTTTGCCCAGGTCATTACGGCCGAAAACGCTTTGCAGAACGCGGAAGAAGGGCTGCGTGAGGTAACGGGGGATTATCCAGCCAGCTTGTGGACACTCGGCGAAAAGCTGCCACTGGAACGCCCCTCGCCCAACGATGTAGGCCGCTGGACAGAAACCGCCATCAGCCAAAATCTTGACGTGGCGGCAGCGTTGGTCGCCACCCAAATCGCCGAGGACGACATCGCCATCGCGAGCGCCGGTCACTATCCCACCATTGATATCGACGGCAGCCACGGCTACAACAACGCCGGCGGGCAATTTGGTGATGTGCAAACAACGCACAGCGATATCGGCATTCGTCTAAACGTCCCGCTTTATTCGGGTGGCACCGTGGTGTCGCAAACCCGTCAGGCCAATCATACGCACGCCGCGGCATTGGAAAGACTAGAACGCAGTCGTCGGGCGACCTACCGGCGAGCGCGCGAATCATTTTTAGGGGTGGTGACGCAAATCAGTTCGGTGCAGGCCTTGGGACAATCGGTCATCTCCTCCGCAACGGCGTTGGAATCCACCCGGGCGGGCTTCGAGGTGGGAACGCGAACCACCGTCGATGTGGTGAGCGCAGAACGCGGGTTATCCCAAGCGCGACGTGATCTTTCACGCGCCCGCTATGAGTACATTCTGAACCTACTGCGCCTGAAACAGGCCGCAGGCACATTGGCCCCCACGGACATCGCCATCACCAATTCTTGGTTAAAGCCCCCCATCCTCGCTACCGCCTCGCCAACCCCAGCCCCCCGATAAAGGCGGTGATGGCGATGAACAACCGCATTACTGGCGCTTTGAAATTAGCCGCCGAGAAATCCGTCTTGGTCGTCGTGGATGTGCAAAGCCGGCTGGGGCAGGCAATGCCTTCCAAGGTGCTTAACCGCGTGTTGCAAAATACCGCCCTGCTCGCGCGCGCAGCCACCCTCCTCGAGGTACCAGTGCTGCACACCGAGCAATATCCCAAGGGTCTGGGAAACACGCACCCGACGGTGGCCGAGGCCTTACCCAAAAACTGCAAACTTTTCGTCAAAACGGCTTTTAGCTGTCTGGATGCGGAAGGATTTGCCACCGTGATCGCGGCACTCGATCGACGTCACGTGGTGTTAGTCGGCATGGAGGCGCATATCTGCGTCCTGCAAACCGCCCAAGACCTGCTGGCCTCAGGAGCTGAGGTGTTTGTCGTGGAAGATGCTATTTGTTCGCGCCGCCTCGAAAATTATCAAAACGCGTTGGACCGGCTGCGTGCCTGCCGGATTAACGTGGTGAGCGCAGAATCGGTGGTTTTTGAGTGGCTAGGTGACTCGCGTCACCCGCAGTTCAAAGCCATCCAAGCTTGGTTACGGTAGCCCATGCCCGTCAGGAGCTGCTGGCGATACACCCTTGGTGCGCACATAAGCCGCCTGCAAAATTAAGGCATCGGCGCTCGCCCGGTGCCGGGTCAGCCGGAGTGCGTCCCGCACGAATACCTTGGACATCGCCCAAGCAGTTTTCTCCTCCTCGTTTAGCAAGCCCACCAAGGCGTCCAGACGAAAGCGCTGCGGTAATTCGGCACGCTCAAACAACAAGGCCAACCACGAACTATCAACACCCCAAGCGTCGGTATAAACCGTCATGCCCGCCAAAAGTTGATTGAGACGCTGGGCGATCTCACGGGGTGGGCGTCCGCGCCTTAACAACATCTCGGGCGAAATGCCGTGGAGATTGGCGGCCGACGGGTCCCAGTGGGTCCAATCCGACTCCCGCTTAACGAGAAAGCATTCACTGCGGCCGCTGTTTAGCGCCACGCCGATTTCAATCGGATAGCTGCCTCGCCCAAAACCCGAGGCTTCGATATCGAGGATGACTGGTCTTATAAACACATCAGGGGGACCGCTTGCGCCCGCAAACTGGGTTCCAGACAGCATGATTACACCTAACAATAATGGGCCATCAAGCATCAACCTGCGCTGTGCGAAGGTTAGCTCAAAGCTACCCTAGCACAACCAACTGACAGGTCGTATTGGGCCGGCGAAGGCGAGGTGCTCGCACCTTGGCTTATTGCAAACCCGCGTCGGCCAGCAGCGCCAGCACGCTCATAGTCGCGCCCCGATTGTGCACTACCATCTGCCGCCCAGCGCGCCCAGCCTCGTCGCGAGCCTCGCTGTGTGCTAGCCAATAGCCCAGCGTCGCGGCAAGTTCTTCCGCGTTGGCGGCAACCCGCAAAGCGCCGACTGCGGTTAATTTATTCGAAATTTCTAAAAAATTGTCTAAATACGGCCCGGTCACGACCGGCACACCGAGGCTGGCAGGTTCCAGCATATTCTGGCCGCCCAGCGGGAACAGACTGCCGCCGACGAAAGCGACGTCAGCCGCCGCATAGAAACGTAGTAACTCGCCCATGGAGTCCAACAAAAACACGGCTGTTTCTGGCTCGCAAGGCGCGGCTTCGCGCCGGCGTACCGCGCGCCAGCCTGCGCGCCGAATTAACTCGCCGACTGATTCGAAACGCTCCGGATGTCTGGGTGCGATAACCAATAACGCCTCTGGAAATTGCTGTCGCAAGAGCCGGAAAGCCCGCAGCAAGACTATTTCTTCGCCTTCACGCGTGCTGCCCGCGACCCAGATGGGGCGGTTAATACCCAGCTCACGCCGAATAGCGGCCCCTTCCTCAAAGAGGCTCGCCGGTAGATGCACATCAAATTTAAGACTGCCGGTGACCACTAACCGCGACCGGTCAACGCCCAATTCGTGCAGGCGATTAGCATCTTCCGTTGTTTGCGCAGCCACCCTCGTCAGTTGCCCCAGCGTGCTGCGGGTCAACTGACCAAGATAGCGATAGCCACGCGCCGAGCGCTCCGACATGCGCCCATTCACCAGGACGATCGGCGTGTGGCGTTGCGCGCATTCGTGGATCACATTGGGCCAAAGTTCGGTCTCGATCAGCAATAGCATGCGGGGCTTAAAGTGCCGTAAAAACCGCCCGACAGCCCACGGGATGTCGTAGGGAAAATAAACGTGATGAACTGTTTGACCAAACTGACGGACCACCGTCGCAGCCCCAGTAGGCGTGGTCGTGGTGATGAGAATATCCCTAAAGGGATAGCGTTCGCGCAGCGCCCTGACAAGCGGTGCCGCCGCGCCAACCTCGCCCACAGAAACTGCGTGTACCCAAATGGGTGAGTCCAAGCGTGGCCGCGTCTGGTACCAACCTAGGCGCTCGCGCCAACGATCGCGATAAGCGGGATTACGTGCCGCCTGCCAAGCGAGGCGGCCGAGAATCAGCGGCAAACACCCACACAGTAGCGCGGTATAAATCCGCCTCACGGCCGCAGTGAATCGAGATAAGCCCGCACCCCTAGCGCAATATCGCGGGCCACCAAGCTAAAGCCGACGCTGCGCGCAGCGCGCATATCCGCGCAGGTCCGATGCTGATAAGCGCCTAGCAGTTCTTCAGGGAAGGGAATGTAGCTGATGGCGCCGTGGCCATGGTGGGCTATCACCGCCTGCGCCACCTCGTTGAAAGTCGCGGTGCACCCCGTGCCACAGTTAAAAATGCCGGAAACCGCCGTCTCCCCGCCGAACCACAGGGTTTGCGCCACGACATCATCAACAAACACGAAATCCCGCGACTGCTCGCCCGCCGCAACGCCATGCGAGGCGCCAAATAAACGCACCGTGGGGCCTTGTTGTAACTGCTGATCAAAGTGATACATGACGCTGGCCATACGGCCCTTGTGCTGTTCGCGCGGTCCGTACACGTTAAAGTAACGCAGCCCCACCACCCGGGTCCGCAACATTGGCAAGCGCTGACGCACGTGTTGGTCAAAAGCGAGCTTAGAGTAGCCGTAGACGTTCAGTGGTCGCTCGCAGGCAGGGTTTTCCAGACAGACCTCGCTCAGACCGTACACCGCAGCACTTGAGGCATAAATAAACGGAATCTGGTGTTGTTCGCAGATATCTAGAAGGTCGCGGGAAAATTCGAAGTTCGCCGCCATCATGCGCCGTCCATCCCATTCCAAGGTGTCGGAACAGGCGCCCAAATGATAGACCGCCTCGACCTGCGCGCCGCTCGCTGCCAACTGCGCAAACCGTGCTGGAAAATCTACCCAGTGGTGATAATCAGCGATCGTGGCGCCCGCCAGATTGACGTACTTGCGACCATCGGTAAGGTCATCAACCACCACGATGTCAACGCGCCCGCGCCGATTGAGCGCGTGGACCAAATTGCTGCCGATAAACCCATAGCCACCCGTAACGACGATCATCGCGGCGGCTCCGGCGGCGCGCTGGCGGCAATCAGACTGGTACTCGAATAACCCGGGTGAAACGGCAGCGTGAGTACCTGTCCACCACGCGCCAGCACCGCGGCGGCGCCCACGATATTCTCGGTGGCGTAATCCCCACCTTTGACCAGCACGTCGGGTACCACCAGTTCAATCAAGTCTTGCGGCGTGTCCTCTTCAAATGAAGTCACCCAATCCACCGACCTTAAACCGGCTAGCACCTCCATGCGAGCGTGCAAGGGATTGATCGGTCGTGTGGGCCCTTTAAGGCGTTGTACCGAAGCATCGGAATTGACGGCGACCAGCAGGCGGCTGCCCAGTCCCGCAGCGGCGTCTAGGTAACGAACGTGTCCGGCGTGGAGCAGATCAAAACAGCCGTTAGTCATCACGATGCGCTCGTTGCGCCGACGCGCCTGCGCAATTTCGGCGAGCAGCGCTGCACGGGTTAACACCGCCGGGCGGCGCGTGACGTCAGGCTCTAGGGCCGCCGCGAGTTCCGTATTCGACACCACTGCCGTCCCGAGTTTCCCCACCACCACCCCTGCCGCGACATTTGCTAACCGAGTGGCCTGCGCCAGTTCCAAACCCGCCGCCAAGCCGCAGGCCAATAGCGCGCACACGGTATCACCGGCCCCGGTGACATCGTAGACGTCGCGCGCGCGCGCGGGTAAATGGAGCGGTGCTTGGCCCTGACAAATCAGCGACATGCCTTGCTCGCCACGCGTGATCAGCAAAGCACCGATGCGATGTTCCGCGCACAGCGCAAGCGCCCGTTCCACTAACGTGGTGTCGTCTCGACACACACCAACCACGGTTTGGAATTCGTTCAAATTGGGGGTTAGCACGTCAGCGCCGGCATAGCGGCCAAAATCCCGACTTTTGGGATCGACCACCACCGGGATCCCAGCTTGCCGTGCGCGCTCAATCCAAACCCCCGGCACGGGCAAGACTCCCTTGGCGTAATCCGACAACACGATAGCCCCGGCGCCAGCGAATAGCGCCTCGGCCAAGCTCAGCAGATCGAGCGCCGCCTGTTCGGCGGGTTGTTCCTCAAAGTCCAGTCTCAACAATTGTTGGTGCTGAGCCAGCACTCGCAGTTTGACCGTGGTGGCGGTGGCGCAGGTCTGCAACAACGTGCGAATCCCTGCCGCCACACAGAGTTGCCGGAGCGTTCGCCCATCCGGATCATCTCCAACCAGACCACATAAGGCCACCTGAGCGCCCACCGCAACGGCATTGGCAGCAACATTTGCCGCGCCGCCAATGCGCTCCTCGCGGGCACCAACGCGCAACACCGGCACGGGCGCTTCGGGGGAAATTCGCGTGGCGGCCCCCGTCCAATAGCGATCGAGCATCAGGTCGCCAATGACCACGATGCGTGCGGTTTTGATTTGTTCGACTGCCCTTTTCATCTATCAACCGTGGGTATACTGCCGGCGTTGTGAAGCGAGGGCAGGAGAGCTGCCCGCTGTGATAAAAAAATCGAGGAAGTCTAGCACATGAGATTCTTACGCTTAGCGCTACTGACCGCCCTCACTGGGCTGCTCAACAGCCTGCCCCTGACCGCGCCGGCCGCCACCACTCAGCAGCCGTTTTCGGCTGTCTATACCGTGAGCAGCAAGGGCCTAGACGTCGCGACCATGAAGCGCGAACTCACGCTGACCGCGGATGGGAATTATGTCTTCACCTCGACGCTCGACGCCACGGGCATCGCCGCCGTGATCAAGCGTGTGCACCTTCAGGAGCGCAGCCAAGGCGTTCTACACGACCACCAATTTCAGCCAAAACACTACGAAATCACCCGTAGCAGCGGCAAGAAGCATCATCAATCGACTGTTGAGTTCGACTGGCAGCGCAAACTTGCCGTAGGCACCACAGATGCTAAGACGTGGGAAGCCCCACTCACGGCGGGCGTTTTAGACAAATTGGTCTACCAGCTAGCCCTGATGGAAGATTTGCGTCGCCAGCGTAAAGACCTGATTTATCGCGTCGTCGACGACGGCAAACTGCAGCGTTACGGGCTGACGGTTTTAGGTCAGGAAAACCTTGCGCTCGGCGACACCCCTATCGCGACGATAAAAGTAGAGTACCGCCGCAAGGACACCCGTCTTACCACGTTGTGGTGCGCGCCCCAGCTCGACTTCCTACCGGTGCAAATTGAATATCGAGAAAAGAATGGCACCACCACACTCGCCCGCCTGCAGCTTGCGCCCTAACTGACCGCCGAGCATCGCCCATTACCCCGAGAGCAGGTGGTGATCAGCTTTTCTTAAACAGCAACTTGATGACCTCAGCGGTCGGCAAGTAGCCTCCCAGTTCTTCCCCATCGGCAGAGAACAAGGTAGGGGTACCGCGTACATCCATGGATTCGCCCAAATGGAAATCTGCGGCAACGCGATTTTCGCATTTTGGGCTGGTGACCACTTTGCCCGCTTTGGCGTCTGTGAGCGCGACCTGACGATTGGGCGCACACCATACCGCCACCGCCTTATCGTAGGAGGGGCTGTCTAAGCCGGTGCGCGGAAACGAAAGATACCGCACGGAGATCCCGGCATTGTTCAGGGCGGCGATCTGGCCATGAAACTTGCGGCAGTAGCCGCAGTCGATGTCGGTAAACACGTAAAGCGTTTTCAGCTGCTTAGCGGCTGGGGCGGCAAACTCAATGGTGGCAGCGGGTTTAAGCGCAGCAAACGCCGCGGCGCGGGCTTCTATGCGGCGCTGGTCGGTGAGATTGATCCGCGTGTTGAGGTCAAAAACATCCCCGCGAAACACGTAACGCCCATCCTCACTCAGGTAGAGCACGGTGGCGCCCAGTAACACCTCGTAGGTGCCTGGTAACGGGCCGGGTTTAACGCTGGTAATGGTGGCGTCCGGGACCACGCCTTCGAGCTTAGCGGCGAGTCGTTGGACTAATGCGGCGTCTGTCGCCATTGCAGGCGAAGCCAACAGCAGTCCCGTGATTAATGTGGCAAAAAGTAGACTAGCCTTCATTCAATTTCCTTCAGGGTGGTGTCGCAAAGTGCGATATTGCAGGCTAATCTACCACGAAACCTTGGCGCTGCCCGCCGTAAAAAGCGGACCCGACGGTGCCCGCGGAAACCACGCACGGCGGGCCTAGCTACGCTGAACCTAGCCCCGCCACCTCTTGTGAAATGCTCGCACGCGCGCGCAAAAAGGCGAACCATGGACAACACAGAGCGCGCCAATATGCGGTTGGGCAAGTACCACATCATCCGCAGTCTGGGCCTAAGCCCGGTAGCACATGTGTTCTTAGCGCGCGAGCCTTTCATTGATCGTGAAGTCGCCTTGAAGGTATCCCTCACCACAGCGCAAGACCAAGGCGAGGCAGCAGCAGCCCAACGTGCGTGGTTTTTCAATGACGCAAAAACGGCAGGCGCCCTGCGCCATCCCAACATCACCACTATTTTTGACGCGGGCATCGAAGAAAATCGTTGCTACATCGC
This sequence comes from Klebsiella pneumoniae, assembly GCA_945862315.1. GTDB lineage: Bacteria > Pseudomonadota > Gammaproteobacteria. The sequence goes on along the minus strand of CAMAXW010000021.1, from coordinate 2,824 downwards.
CATGGAGTTTATGCCGGGGGAACGCTCCCTAGAGGACTATGTTTCGGCTGACCAACTGCTCCCCTTGGCGGACGTGACCAGGGTGTTGGCACAATGTGCGCTAGCCTTGGACTACGCGCACCGGCATGGCGTCATTCACCAGAATATTAAGCCCAGCAATGTGCTGATCAGCGCGTTATTCGACATTAAAATTACCGACTTTGGTGGCGCCATTAACAAATCGGCGCCGGCGACGTTACCCCCAACCGTGATGAGTTCGGTGCTCTACCAAGCGCCTGAACAATTCCGCAACGAGGGGCCGAGCGAGCAAACAGACCTCTTTTCCCTCGGGGTCGTGGCCTATCAGCTCATTACCGGGAAACACCCGTTCGAGGCACCCACGCGTGACCTGACCCGGCAAAAAATACTGCATGGCCGGCCACTGCCGCTGAGCGATTTCCGCGGCGAAGTGCCCGACATTTATCAACGAATCATCGATAAAACCCTCGCTAGAAATCCTGCAAATCGCTATAAATCTGGCGCCGATTTGGCTGGCGATCTATCGCTTGTTTTCGATTTCCTGCCGGAAAACTCCATGTGGATATCGCCCCAGACAAAATTTGACTCGGTCTCGAATCTGGATTTTTTTCGGGGTTTTTCCGAGGAAGATCTCTGGGAGATTGTGCACGCCAGCGAGTGGCTCACGTGCCAGCCAGGCGACACCGTGGTCGCCGAAGGTGAGCTTGACGCGTCATTTTTTGTGATTGTAGAGGGTAGCGTTACCGTCAAAAAAAATACGTGTGACATTCTCCTGCTGCACCCAGGCGCGTGTTTCGGAGAAATGGGACTGGTATCCGGCCGCCAGCGCAGCGCCACTGTCGTGGCATTAAGGGCTGTCACGCTGCTCAAAATCTGCAGCCCGCTAATCGAGCGGATGCCTATAAGTACGCAAAATCGCTTTCAACGCAGTTTCTTGCTGGCGCTTATCAGCCGGCTAGAGACCGCTACAGAGCAGTTGGCGGAGCAACCACCCAGCCATGAGCACCCATAACCCGCGGCCTACGGGCGCCACGCCCGGCCCGGCACGAGTCGCCGCGCCCGCAGAGCACCTGCTAACGCTAGAAGAAGTGCTGTTGCTTTTGCGGGGTGGGGGCTGGCTGGCGGCGAGCAGTATCCAGCGCCTGCTCGCCGGCATCGCGCAGCACGACCAGCGCCATCCTTTCGCGCAATTGGCGGCCATAAGCCTCCGCAGCGATTCCGACCCCAGCGTGGCGCTCACTCTGGAGACGGTCACGCGACTCGTCGCCGATTGCGTGAATTTGCCTTATTGCCGCATCGATCCACTCAAAATTGAGGTCGAGTCGGTCACCTCGCTAGTCTCGCAGGCCTATGCCACCCGTTGGCAATTCCTGCCCATTGAAGTCACTGACCAGCACGTTGTCATTGCCACCGCCGAGCCCTTCATCACCGAATGGGAAAAAGAAATCGCGCCCATCGTGAAACGGCAGATCCGGCGGGTGGTCGCCAATCCTGTCGAAATTCGCCGCTATTTACGCGAGTTCTACGGGGTCAGTCGCTCCATCAACAAAGCGATGACCAGCAAGGTTGCCGAGCGCAGCAATATTATTGAAAACATCGAGGCGCTCACCCAACTCGGTGAGGTTGGCGAACCCGACGCCAATGACCGCCACATCGTGCATTTGGTCGATTGGCTGCTCCAATATGCTTTTGAGCAGCGGGCGAGCGATATCCACATTGAACCGCGCCGGGAGCAGGGCAATATCCGCTTTCGCATCGATGGCATTTTGCATCTCGTGAATCAGATGTCGACGCCGGTGATTGGCGCCATTATCAGCCGCATCAAAACACTGGGACGGCTAGATATAGCCGACAAACGACGGCCACAGGACGGCCGCATGAAAACCAAGACGCCGCTGGGTAAAGAAGTGGAAATACGGTTGTCGACCATGCCAACCGCATTCGGTGAAAAGCTCGTCATGCGAATTTTCGATCCCGAAAAACTGGAGCAACCGTTTGCCGCTCTAGGGTTCGGCGACGCCGATCTCGCCGCTTGGAAAGCGCTGACGAGCCACCCGCACGGCGTCATTTTGGTCACGGGCCCCACCGGCTCGGGTAAGACCACCACGCTGTACTCCGCGCTACGTCAATTGGCTAGACCCGAAATCAATGTATGCACCATCGAAGACCCCATCGAAATGGTCGAGCCCACTTTTAATCAGATGCAAATCCAGCCAGGGCTAGACCTTAGCTTTGCCCATGGGGTCAGGACCTTACTCCGACAAGATCCCGACATCATCATGATCGGCGAAATTCGCGACCGTGAAACCGCAGAGGTGGCAATTCAGGCGGCGTTGACCGGACATTTAGTGCTCTCCACGTTGCACACCAACGATGCACCCGCCGCCGTCACGCGGCTGATGGATTTAGGCGTAGAACCCTATCTCATCGCGGCTACGCTCCTGGGGGTGGTAGCGCAACGGCTGGTGCGCACGCTCTGCCCGCACTGTCAGCGCAGTGTGCCGGTAGACCTCGCGGCGTGGTCCAATTTAGTTGGCAGCGGCAAGCTGACGCCACCGGCCATGATGCAGGCGGCGGCCGGTTGCGTTGAGTGCCGTCACACGGGTTTTCGTGGCCGTGCCGGCATCTACGAAATACTGACCCTCTCCGAAGCCCTGAACACGCTGGTCAAGCCCGGTCTGCAAACTGAGGTGCTACGTAACGCCGCCGTGCGTGCCGGTATGCGCCCCTTACGGCTGTCGGGCGCGGCAAAAATTGCGGCTGGCAAGACCACTTTTGCCGAAGTACTCTCGGTCGTGCCAGCCGA
>CAMAXW010000020.1 GCA_945862315.1 Klebsiella pneumoniae | reverse complement strand
ACCACCGGATTTTTAAGTTTCAGGGTTTTAATAAACGCGTGCACAAATTCGGCGTGCTCGTGAATACTGCGATGCTGCTTCCATTTGACCGGGTAGGAACGCGAGTGACCGGGTAGGTCCAGTGCATAGGCGTGGAACCCACGGTCGGCAAGGAGCGGTAAAATGTACTGGTATTCCAGTGACGAGGCGCCAGCCGTATGCACGCAGACGATTGCCTGGCCCGCGCCGAGTTCGTCATAAAAGGTTCTTGTGCCCTTCACCTTAACGTAGTGACCGCGAATGTCTTCGGGGGTTGTCATGTGTCTTTAACTCCTAGGGTTCGTGCTCAGGGCTGCGCCGCGGCAGCTTGCAGGGTGTAGGCAAGCTGGAACATCGCCTCGGTCATACGACCGGCCTCCAGCAGATTGCCCTCGGTGCGAATAGCGACTTCCATCTCCCCCACCCGCTTTAGCTGTGGGTCATCGCTGAAGTTGCGTTTGCCCGGGTAGGTGAGATCGGCCCAGCGGCGCTTGCCAGACAACAGCTGCTGCCACGCCGATTCGGGACCTGAAAACTTAAAGGTGTAGCCGAACGCCGGTACCGTGGTGAGTTGGTCGATCACTTTGCCACGGTAGATCTTTAACCACAGGCGGTCAGCATCCACTTCGAGTAGCACCGAGCCGTCGAATAATTGAGTTTGAGTGCGGAAATCTGCGTTGGCGTTCAGCGCCTTCACAAAACGCGTCTGCAATGCCTCCTGGGCTAGAAACGACATGGGTTACTCTCCGGGGTTTTCCTAGGGTGGGTGCGCTCCACAAGGCGCGCCGTCTGATGCACAGTATTGGACAGTCCTGCCAGCGATTGAGTTGCGGCCGCAAGGCCGTGCTTGCCGCGTGCGGGCGCATTTTCGATCGAGCCTCGGGCCTAATGCAAGACCCGTCATGGCCCGGCTGCGCGCTTCGCCAGCATTTGGAATGGTGGCAAAAACTAGCTGCTACCGTCATGCACAATTGCCCGGGGAAGCTTACGACCGGCGGTCTTGACAGGGGTTTTTCGGATTGGTCTACTGCGGCGGCTATCTTAAAGAAGACCCTCAAACAGGGGAGGATTAATATGTTCGACACCGCTTGGATGAAACGCTGGCAGACTGCTGTCAATGGCAACGGACCGATGAGTTGGATCGGCAAACATCTGACAGCAGACATCCTGCTGGGGTTTGGCGAAAAAAATTTCGTCGTTAATTTCCGCAACGGCAAAATCGACGGTTTTTCCGACGAACTGGGCCCGGAAACCTGCTATCAACTAGCCCTCCGGGCACCCGCTGACAGCTGGAAAAAATTCTGCGCGAGAATGCCACCCCCGATGTACAACGACATCTGGGCAATGGCGCATCCGCTCCACGGCCGACTGCAAATGGAAGGTGACCAGAAAGTACTCTGGCAGAACATGCGTGCAATGTTCTGGGCCTTCGACCGCATGCGCGAAGCCTAAATCTACGCAACGAATTAACGAGGGGACTCCCTGTGGCTAAGATTGAACCTATCCTCGGCCGGTACATCTGGGTGCCGTACGAAGGCACCGAATACCGTATGTACTTTGAGGAAGCCGGCGACCCGAACGGCATTCCCATGATTTGTCTGCACACCGCCGGTACCGACGGTCGCGAATGGCGACACCAGCTCTGTGACGAGAAGATCAATCAGAATTTTCGCGTGATCGCCATCGACCTACCACGTCATGGCAAGTCAATTCCACCCTACGAGTGGTATCAAGAAAACGAAGAGTACAAGCTCACCGCGAAGTTCTATTCGGGCATCGTGATGGCCTTCTCCAAGGCGTTGGAACTAGACCGCCCCGTGATCATGGGCAGCTCGATGGGCGGCAATATTTGCCTGCACCTCGCCCGCGATTACGAAAACGACGTGCGCGCACTCATCGCCATCGAAGCCTGCGAGTGGTCGCCGGGCTGGCATTTGGACTGGCTGCGGCACGCGCATATCCATGGTGGAGAAGTGTGCGCCACCTCGGTATTCGGTCTGATGGCGCCACAAAGCCCGGACAAATACCGGTGGGAAACTTGGTGGTATTACTCCCAAGGTGGCCCGGGCATTTTTAAAGGCGACCTGTACTTCTACAGCTTTGACCACGACTTCCGCGGCCAGACCGAAAAACTCTCTGGCCGGGTCCCGATGTACTACATGACTGGCGTGTACGACTTCGCCTGTACGCCGGAAATGACCGAGGAAGCCGCGGCAAAAACCAAGAATTCCGAGTGCATCATCATGGAAGAAATTGGTCATTTTCCGATGAGCGAAAACCCAGAAGTCTTTAATCGATATCTGTATCCCGTACTAGAAAAAATCCGCGCAGCGTCCCTCTAAAGGCCACGGCGAATTTCGGCGACGCCCGTCCAGCTTGATGGACGGGCGTTGTCGTTTTAAGGCCCAGAAGGATGCGCCGCAACCCCGTTTTAGTGCGCGCTAACAGCCCTGTTGTCGGGTTCGGGGTGGCGGTAAACTTGCTAGAATTAACTTACGATTCACGGGCGGCGCGCGGCCTAACCTGCGCTCACCGCCCCTACCCTAGCCCATATCAGCAGCGAAAAACCCATGGCAAGCCCTACCGACTACAGCGATACCGTCACCCAACTGCGCGACACTGTGGCGCGCGTGTGCAAAGACTTTCCCGGCGAATACTGGCGCGCCAAAGACCGCGAGCGCAGCTATCCCACCGAATTCGTGCAGGCACTCACCGACCTCGGCCTCTTGGCGGCACTCATTCCAGAAGAATTTGGCGGCAGCGGTCTGCCCCTGTCGATGGGGGTAGAAATTCTCAAGGCGATTCACGAATTCGGCGGCAACGCCGGCGCCTGCCACGCCCAGATGTACACCATGGGCACGGTGTTGCGGCATGGCAGCCAGGCGCAAAAAGAAAAATATTTACCGCAAATTGCCAGCGGCGATCTGCGGCTCCAGGCGTTTGGCGTGACCGAACCCAGCGCCGGCACCGACACCACCAGCATCACCACGATGGCGGTACGCGACGGCGATCGCTATATCGTGAATGGTCAGAAAGTGTGGACCTCGCGAGCCGAGCAGTCCGACCTCATGGTCCTTCTGGCACGCACCACGCCCAAAGATCAGGTCAAGAAGCGCAGCGAGGGCTTGTCGGTGTTTTTGGTGGACATGCGCGAAGCCAAGAAAAACGGCATGACCATCAAGCCCATCCGCACCATGATCAACCACTCTACCAACGAAGTGTTTTTCGACAACATGCCGGTGCCGGTCGAAAATCTCATCGGCGAAGAAGGTCAGGGCTTGCGTTATATCCTCTCGGGAATGAACGCTGAGCGCATCCTCATTGCCGCCGAATGCATTGGTGACGCCCGTTGGTTTATCAAAAAATCCCGCGACTACGCCTGCGAACGCAAAGTCTTTGGGCGCCCGATAGGCCAGAATCAAGGTATTCAATTTCCCATCGCCCGAGCGTTTGCGGAGATGCTCTCCTCCAACTTGCTCGTCGACCACGCCGCGGCGTTATATGAGCAAGGTAAACCCTGTGGCACCGAGGCTAATTTAGCCAAAATGATGGCATCCGAAGCCTCCTGGCACGCTGCCGACATGTGCGTGCAGACATTCGGCGGCTTTGGCGTGGCAGAAGAATACGACGTTGAACGGAAATTTCGCGAAGCCCGCCTGTACCAAATTGCGCCCATTTCCACCAATCTCATTCTTTCTTTCGTGGCGGAACATGAGCTCGGTTTGCCGCGCTCGTATTGAATTAACACCACGCTAATACAGGGGCTCGCCGCATGACCGAACTGCCAAAATTTAACGCCTACATCAACGGCGAATGGGTTGCCCCCTCCGATGGCCGCTACTTCGAAACGGTGAACCCCTACACGGCAGAAGTGTGGGCGCAGGTCGCGCGGTGCACGCCAGAAGACGCTAACCGCGCAGTTGAAGCCGCTCACACGGCGCTCACGCGTGGCGAGTGGTCCAAGCTAAATGCCACTCAGCGCGGTGCACTGGTGCATCGCTTAGGCGACCTCATCAAAGAGAATGCCCAAGAGCTTGCGGAATACGAAGTCCGCGACAACGGCAAGCTCATCAACGAAATGCTGGCCCAGTGCAACTATTTACCGCAATGGTTTTATTACTACGGCGGCCTCGCCGACAAAATCGAAGGCGCGGTCATCCCGATCGATAAACCGGATGTCTTCAATTTTACGCGTCACGAGCCGATTGGCGTGGTGGCGGCGATCACCCCGTGGAATTCGCCGCTGCTGCTGTTGAGCTTCAAGTTGGCACCCGCACTGGCCGCAGGCTGCACGTTGGTCATTAAGCCTTCGGAGTTCACCTCCACATCCACCCTGAAACTCATGGAGTTGGTGGAGAAAGCGGGCTTCCCGCCCGGCGTTGTGAATGTGGTCACCGGCTTTGGCGCGGAAGCCGGCGCGGCACTGGTAGAGCACCCCAAAGTGGCCAAAGTCGCCTTTACGGGCGGCACAGAAAGCGGCGCTTATGTGTATCAGCAGGCAGCTAAAACGCTCAAGCGCTGCACCCTGGAACTGGGTGGCAAGTCACCGAATATCGTCTTCGACGACGCCGTACTGGATGACGCGGTCAAAGGGGTTATCTCCGGCATTTTTGCCGCCACCGGCCAGACCTGTATCGCCGGCTCGCGCCTGCTAGTGCAAGAGGGTATCTACGATGAGTTTGTGACTCGCCTAGTCGATTTTGCACGCTCGGCGCGCATGGGTAACCCGCTGGATCCCAACACCCAAGTAGGTCCCGTCACGACGCCGCAGCAGTACGACAAAATCCTAAAATATATTGCGGTGGCCAAAGACGAAGGCGCCGAAGTATTGCTGGGTGGCGGGCCCGCCAGCGGCCCGGAATGCGGTAACAGTAAGTGGTTTGTGCAGCCCACTATTTTTGGTGGCGTCCACAATAAAATGCGCATCGCACAGGAAGAAGTCTTTGGACCGGTGCTGTCCATCATCCGTTTTAAAACTGACGAAGAAGCCGTTGAAATTGCTAACGACATTGCCTTCGGTTTAGCGGCCGGGGTGTGGACGCAGTCGATTAAGCGGGCCTTAACCATTTCCAATGCGATCCGTGCCGGTACCATTTGGGTCAATACCTATCGTTCGATCAGCTATATGTCGCCTTTCGGTGGGTACAAAATGAGCGGCTTAGGGCGCGAGAATGGCATCGAGGGGATGAAGGAATATCTGCAAACCAAAAGCGTGTGGATTTCCACCGCAACGGATGTACCCAATCCTTTCGTCATGCGCTAGCACGCGTTTTTTCGCACCAAATCGGCGGCGCGCAGGCCAGCAGGCGCGCCTACCCAAGCGCTTGAGATAACGGGGAGAACAAGCATGGCCGCATTGACTGGCACGCTGGTGGTTTCTTTAGAGCAGGCGGTGGCCGCTCCTTATTGTGCGCGGTTGCTGGCCGAGGCCGGCGCACGCGTGCTCAAAATAGAACGCGAGGAAGGCGATTTCGCCCGCCACTACGACACCGTCGTCAACGGTGAATCAGCCTACTTCGTGTGGCTGAACGGGGGTAAAGAATCCATCGTGATGGATGTTAAAGACAGCGGCGACATCGAATGGCTAAAACGCCTGATCGCCCGCGCCGATGTCTTCATCCAAAACATTCGGCCGGGTGCCGTAGAACGCCTAGGGTTGGGCTGGGCTGAGGTTGAAAAAATCAATCCACGCGTGGTGATGTGTAGCATCTCCGGTTACGGTGATGCCGGCGACATTGCCGAAATGAAAGCCTACGATTTTCTGGTGCAGGCCGAAACGGGGCTGTGCAGTGTGACCGGTACGCCGGGCGAACCTAGCCGCGTGGGTGTTTCCGTGTGCGACATCTCAACCGGGCTTACCGCCTACGCCGAGATTTTGCGCGCACTGCTCGAACGCGGGCATACCGGGCACGGGCAACATGTGGAGGTCTCGTTGTTCGACGTCATGGCGGAATGGATGAGCGTACCACTGGCCTACTATAAATATGGGCAACGCCGACTGACCGGCACCGGTCTGGACCATACGCAAATTGCCCCTTACGGTGCCCATCGCACGAAAGACGGGCTCATCATCATTGCCGTACAAAACCAACGCGAATGGGTGAATTTATGCCAAGTGCTGGGTAATCCCGCGTTGGCAGACGATGCCCGCTTTAACAGCATCCCGCTGCGGGTTCAGAACCGCACGCAGCTAACGGCTGAAATCGAAACTTTTTTTGTTCAGTACACACGCGCGGAGCTGGCGGAACGGCTGGACGCGGGCGACATTGCCTATGGTCGTATTAACCATGTGGACGATGTGTGGCAGCATCGTGCGTTGAAGACCAAGGAAGTTCGCTCGCAAGGCCAGTTGAGCACCTTCGTGCGGCGGGCGTGCGATCCCGGAACGGTCATCTACGAGGTGCCCACTTTGGGTCAACACACGGCGGCCGTGAAGATAGAATTTGGAGTCTGAGGCGTGAGTTGGGGGGAATCGGACGTGCACCCGCAACGTCCACTTAATCTAAAAATATAAGGGGAGAGGTAATGACGCTTAAACACACTCTACTGGGCGCGCTGGTGCTCGCGGCCGGCCTGCAGGCCGCACAGGCTGGCGACAAATGGTACCCCTCAAAATGGGGCGCCGAAGACGAACTAGGTGCTGCGAACATGAACAGCCCCGAGCGCGCGCTGGCCGCGGCCAAGCTCGTGACGACCGGCAAAACCTATCGTCTGGGCATCGAAACCAACGCTAAAACCCCCTCCTACGCCCCGCGCTATTTTCACCTCACGGTGCTCACCCCCAACCAGGCGCCAGGCCAGTCTTTGGGCGATAACAAATTTAACTTTGCCGATGACATCTTCTCGGGTTGGATGGGCACCGGATCGCAAATCGATGGCCTCGGCCACGCCGCGGTCGACGATGTGTATTACAACGGCAAACACGGCCGCGATTTTATCCGCACCGATGGGTTGACTAAGTTCGGCACCCAGAACCTCCCGGCAATCGTGACCCGTGGGGTGCTCATCGACATGGCTGCCTGCAAGGGCACCGCGCTCATCCCCGAAGGCACGGCCTATAGCAAAGCCGAAATCGTGGCCTGTGCCGCCAAACAGAAAACCGAAATCCGTAAGGGTGATGTGGTGCTGTTTCACTCCGGATGGCTCAACTTGCTGGGTAAAGACGACGCCCGCTTTGGCAAGGCGGAGCCGGGTATCGGGGTGGAAGCTGCCGAGTATTTCGCCAGCCTAGAAGTGATGGCCGTGGGCGCGGATACCTGGGGTTTGGAAGTCCTCCCTGGCGAGCAGAAAAACGTGCTGTTCCCGGTGCATCAAATTCTGCTCGCTAAACACGGGATCTATATCCTGGAGAACATGGATACCCGCGAACTGGCCAAGGACAAGGCCTATGAGTTTATGTTTGTGCTAGGTGCTGCGCGCTTCACCGGCGCGGTGCAGATGATCATTAACCCGATTGCCATACGCTAAAAATTAGCCCCGGGGCCGCGCCGCAGCGGCGCCCCCGGGGCATGCCATATTGCCACCAGACCTCGTCCTATCCGAGTATCGCCATGAGCAGCCTGACTATCGACGGTCCTTATTTTGAAGATTTCAGCTTAGACCAGACCTTCGCCGCTCCCTCTCTGACAGTCACCACTGGCCACGCGGCCATGTATTCCGCGCTGTTTGGCGATCGCATGCGACTGCCGCTGGACCAACACTTGTGCCGACGGGTAACCGGCGAGGATCGTTGGCTGGCGCATTCCTACCTAGTGGTTCATCTGGCCGCTGGGCAAACCACTTACGCCTCGCAGCACGTGAAGGGCAATCTGTTTTATCGTGGGCTCATTCTGCAGCGGCCGGTCTTTATCGGGGACTCGCTCTACACCACCACCAAAGTGGTGGGACTGAAACAAAACAAGGCCAAACCCGGACGTGATGCAACCGGGATGGTGGCGCTCGAGATGACCACCGTGAATCAGCGCGACGAAGTCGTGCTGCACTTTTGGCGTTCACCCATGTTGGCGTGCCGCGATCCCGCCGCGCAGACTGGGCACAACGATGACTTTGGCTGGATTAAAAACAGCTTCGAAGCCGCAGAGTTACTCGCGGTGCTACCGCACGGTTGGAACCTCACGCCGCTGGCCAGCGAGGTGTTAGGTCTGCGCTCGCCCGTGCTGCAGCCCGGCGACACCGTTGAGGTCGGGCCTCGCGACACCGTGACCTGTGCGCCGGAACTGGTACGGATGTCGCTCAATATTGCCTACACCCACACCGACGCCACGCGCAGTTATCTGGGTCAGCGATTGGTCTACGGTGGTCATACCATTTCCTTGGCGCTCGCCCAAATCACGCGCGCACTGCCCAATTTGCTCGCGATGGTCGCTTGGCGCTACTGCGACCACCTTGGCCCCGTACTGGAAGGCGACATCATCAGCACCCGCTTTACCGTGTTAGATATTCTTGAAGCGCCCCAAGGGGGCCGGCTCTACGATTTGGACGTAGAGGCTTTCGCCACCCGGAAAAATGCGACCACGGGTGATTATCAAACAGAGAAAGTGTTGGCTTGGGGGCTGGTGGCGTGGGGCGCCTAAGGTCCACCTGCGCCTGAGAAACTGGCGCGCCTGTCTGGCGGTGGGGCGCGCCAATTAAGCGCGCCGGGCGCTAATGCCCCCTCCCCCACGCGGCCAGTCATCAAGGGTTTTCCGCCGCCAGCCTTGCCACAAAATCCAGCACCAGTTGGTGGGTCCCACCAATATTTTCGTACAGAATGCCGTGACGTTTTGAGTCAACCCAAGTTAATCGTTTATCGATACTCGCGATTTTCTCGAACACGAGTTCAGCACTGCTGGGATCGACCACCGGATCTTCTTTACCCTGAATGATCAGGGTGGGACAACTAATCGCCGGCAACGCTTTTTTGGCCGCGGCAGCCCCCCGGGTTAATTCGTAAAGACCTCTAATAGGCATGTGCCGATAGTTGATTTCTGGGTGTTCGGTCTCGTTGGGGCGGAAAGGCAGAATGCCTTCTTGGTTAGACACCCACTCCACCAACTGGTTGGCCCCGTGCAGTAACGGCACCAAATTCATGCTGTGATTCTGAAACTTGATGGCGGGTGCCAGCACTGCGATGCCCGCCAGTCCGGGGGGGTGTTGTGCGGCGTGTAGGAGGGTCAAGGTCGCGCCAGTAGAGAAGCCCACGATGCAAATTTCTGTGCAGTAGGCTTGCAAAATATCGAAGCCCTGCTGTACGGATTGCTGCCAATCTGCCCATGCGCGCTCGCGCAGATCCCAGGGTGAAGTGCCATGTCCTTTAAGGCGCACACCCAGCACGGGATAACCTGCCGCGTAGAGGGCATTGCCACAGGGCCGGGTTTCACCGGGTGCCGAGAGGAACCCGTGCACCAGCAACACACCGAGGCTACGTGGCACGGCGGGCAGCAGCAAATAAGGGGCAGGATCGGCAGTGGCAGTTTCTGCGGCGTTAATCTCGCGGTGCTTTTCTTGGCTAAACCTACGCCGGTCCCAGTCTAAAACGCAGAGTTCGTCGGCGAAGGCGTAACGGGCAACGGTCCGTGCGTCCATCGCCGGGGCCTCTGCTAGGGCCGCCGCCACAGCACTGCGGACCTGCGTGATCGGCGCTACCTCGTTGGCATATACCTCAATCGGGTTTTCGAGCCGCACCTGATCAAACGCGTTATCTAGGGTTAGCTTGTCGAGGCACACTATTTTATCGCCCTCGCTCAGCAGCAAACTGGCCGTCACCGCGGTAGCTAAAAACTCCTGCAAATCTGGCGCTTCACCGCTCAACAAGCGACGGTATAAATTGGGGTTGATCAAACTGCGATGTAAATGCACCTCGGCGTGGGACTGCAAAGTTTTCAAGGTGATATAAATCACTTGTGCAAGGTAGCGACGGGAAAACTCCCGGGTACCCCGCGTCATCAACTGCAGAATAACGCTCGCCGCCAAATGGCTGAGGTTGACGGTCACGGTTCGATAAATGTCGCGCATGTAGCGATCGCGCAGGGTGTCGACACTCCTGAGCAGGCTTTTTGCCCCGATTTTTCGTAGCGGATTTTCCAACAGGTATTCGGGCTCGAAAACCCTCGCCAAGCTGGGCAGATCACCGGCGACATAGTTGGCGACCGAACGCTCCCACCACGCCCAATGGTCCCGCGGCCGGATGGGTTCGCCGCAGCGAATATCCATGTCGGTGGCCTTAAAAAATAAATTGCCTTCCACAATGAGTTCTTCGATGGCGCGGGGACTGAGCTTACCGAAGACCAGATCAGCACCCCGCCGCAAAAAATTATCCTGCGCGCGCAACGGATAAAAAGTGATGTTCGCAGGGATCACCGTGACCGGCTTGCGAGCACGTTCGAGCAAAATTTCCACCGACGGCAGACCGAGTTGTTGCGCCCATGTCTCGAGGTCTCGGTGGCGAGCATTTTTGAATTTATGGAGTACCGCCAGCTTGAATAGCTGCAGGCCAATGGCCAAACGCGCCGCCCCTGTGTGATGTTTGCGGCGCGTGCCCGAAGAGCGGGAATACACGCTGAAGTGACCTTCGTCATCAAGCACCTGGCGATCTTTCACCATCCCGCCTTCGGGAAAAATGATCACCTTGCGACCTTTGAGAATATCTGCGGCAAGCAACGGCAACAGTTGGGGATCATCGTTGGGCACTGCCCCTACGTTCTGCAGCAGTTGGGTAAAGCGATCGTTACCTTTGAAAAATTCGCCCGAGGCAATCGATCGACAATACGCACCCGTCTCCTGGTAAATGCAATATTGCGGGACGAAGGTTTCAGCCCGGGCGAAATGATTGAACAAGAAAATATCGCCGTCATGCAGTTGGCGATCGGCTTGATGCATTCGAATACGCACCTTTAGCAGGCGTTGCGCGTGGTCAAACAGGCGTGCGCACCGGCCGTAAATTTTCTCGTCAAGGTCGAATTGGCGGGTCATTGTGCTGGTTTTCTCAAATCTCATTGGCCGTCGCGAGCTTTCCTGCCGGCGCGTGTCGGGGCTTTAATCTAACCGCGGCCGTGTGCTCGTAACGGCGGTTCTTCACTGGCAAATTCAGCGACGCGGAAATCCCGCATCCTCCTGCGCCACGAGTGCGAGGGCTGCCCAGTCCAGATTCTCATAGCCCTTGGTCAGCGCCTTTAGGTAGTTGTCGCGTAGGAGGCTCGCCAGTGGAAGGGCAATTTCTTTGTCGTCGGCAGCGGCCAAGGCCAAACGAATATCTTTCAGACCCAACCGCAAGGTAAATCCCGGCGGCTCAAAGGTTTCGTTAGCAATAATGCCACCATAAATTTTATAAACCGGGGCCGGAAAAATAGACCCCGTCAAAATCTCGATGAGCTGAGTCGGCGCAATGCCGTAGCTACGGGTGAGCGCGCACGCTTCTCCTAGGGACTCGATGAGCGTCGCGAGCATAAAATTACCCGTGATTTTGACCACATTGGCCGCTTCGGGCGCATGGCTCACGTGATAGGTTTGTTGTCCCATGGCATCCAACAACGGTTGGCAACGGGCAAGGGCGGCCGGATCGCCACCCGCCACAATAAACAACTGCGCAGCGGCGGCGGCCGGTGGTCGTCCAAATACTGGGGCTGAAATATAAGCACGGCCGGCTTTAGCGTGGGTTTCAGCCAGTCGTTTGCCCAATTGAGCACTGATGGTCGCCATACAAATATGCACGCCGTCGGACGGCATGGCGTTGATAAAATCACTCTCGAAAACCACTGTTTCGGTGGCTGCATCGTGCGCCAGCATGGTGATCACAAACTCTTGCGCCGCCGCCTCTTCAATGCAGGCTGCGATCACCGCGCCATCGCTTACCAGCGCGCTAGCGCGCTCTGGGCTACGGTTAAACACGGTGACCCTATGACCGGCCTGCAGTAGATTGCGCACCATGCAAACACCCATCGCACCCAAACCGATAAAGCCAACATTCATCACGATTTCTCCAAAGTGTGGGCAAGAGTTTTGACGCCACCAGCGGGGGCTTCTGGCGGCGCGCACAGCGCCACCAGTTCTGCGAGTGTGCGCTGCTCCGCGAGAGCCTCGAGCGTACTGGCCAGTAAGGTGGCGCGTGGTTCGCCCAGCACCGGGCAGGCCATACGCAAAAATTTGTTGTGCAGGCGATTTTGCTGGGCGCCCAGATCGCGCGCCGGCAAGGCCGCGTTGTAACGGGTGTTAATGACGGCATCGTTATCGCGCAGAATAATTCGCAGTTCGGCGCAACCTTGGGCAACCTGAGCACTAAAGCTCACGGTAATTCGATCGCGCAGCGCGATCAGTTCGGGCATTGCGGTCATCGCATCGTTAAAGCTCGCCGGATCGGCCGTCTCAAGCCCTGCGAGCGTCATCGCGGCGGTTAGGCGCAGACTAAATTTAGCCTCCAACCCGGAGGTGGGTTCACTGATATTGCAGATTCGATCGCAATACGGGTGAACAGTGACGTCCACGGCAATGATCTGGTGGGCTGCGATCTGATGCTCGTCCCGCAGCCATCTTGCACACTCAATGGTGGCATGGGTCTCGTAACAAGAAGCGTGGTACTTAAAGAGATTTGCGAACAGGTGGAAGCCCCCAGCCGGCTCTGCCAACGCAGCGTCTAGGTCAAAGTCCGCGCTATGCGTGCCCGCGAAACCTTGCGCGCATTCCAAGACGTCGAGGCGAGAATCAAAACCCCGCAGCGCGAGGCGCGCCGCGAGGAGTCCATTGCGAGCAGCAAGCCCCGCGTGGAGCGGCTTACAGGCGGTCCCGAACATGCTTTTAAGGCCTGCAGCTTGGGTCGCGGCGATACCAATGGCCTGGCTCATCTGGCTGGGCGTGGCCTGTTGCAAATGCGCACAGGCCACCGCCGCGCCAATTGCGCCAATGGTCGCCGTCGCGTGGAAACCGGCCGTATAGTGACCCGGCGCCACCAGCAAGCCGATACGACATTCGGTTTCATAACCGGCCAAAAATGCGGCCATCACCGCGCTGCCCGAGGCGTTGAGGCACTCCGCTTGGGCCAATAACGCCGGCAAAATGGGCACACTCGGATGGCCCATCAGTGCAAAATTTACGTCGTCGTAATCCAGCACATGGGCCGCCATCCCATTGAGCAGCGCCGCTTGGGCCAGCGCCATGCGGTGTCTAGAACCCACGATGCCAGCACGGGGATTGCCACCTTCTTCACGCAATTCTTCGTGCAGTAATTGCACGGCAGGCGCGGTGGCACCGGCCAGCGTCACACCCAGATAATCGAGCACGCACTGGCGGACCAGCGTGTGGATAGCCGGCGGTGCGGTTGCGAGCGAGACGGCGCAGGCGCGTGCGGCAAGCTGTTGGGTAATCGGTGCTGGGTTCATGGGGTCTGGTTTCCTGTGCCCGGCGACACGCGTTGGTGGATTAATATTCGGGGCCAGACGAGCCCCAGATGAGACGGCCAAGAACCCTGCGGTACCTAGAAGAAGGTCGACCTTTCCCCTGCGCTGGACGCACCACAGCGCGGCGCTGCCGCCTTGGGCATTTCACCGCCAAGCGCAATGACTCAGGCCTGCAGCCCCAGCCGCGCGTGCCAATCTGCCAGCGATTCACGCGGATATTCTGCGTAGGTTTGGTCGCCGGTTGCCGCCATAGGAACTACCCACGAGGCTTTGGAATCCAGCATGAGGTGGACGCGTTCAGGAGGCGCTGGCAAGGGCGTGTCGATGGCTGATGCAAAGGGATGGAGCAGTTCTGGCCAGCGCGGATCCCAGACCCACAAGGCGCTACCGCAGCAGCGACAGAAACGGCGTTCCGCGGGGCTAGGCGTGAGTTCGCCCGTGGCGGGATCCGGCAGCAGCGCCCGATAAACTGCAATATTATCTGCGCCGGTCACCGACAGCGACGCCGCGAGTCCGCCGAGATTAATCCCAAAGCCACCGCTACCAGCGGTCTTGCGGCAGATGGAGCAATAACAAAGATTAAACGGATAGGGGTGCGCTGATTCCAAGCGGAAACGGACTTTTTGGCAATGGCAGGAACCTTCCATCAGCATGGGGCGCGCCTCAGCTATCGGTGTCGGGGAAATTGAGCTCTAACGTGACCCCGTCCGGATCTTTGATAAAAAGTTGCTGAATACTGAACTGCGGCACCTCGCGATGTCGATAAGTCACGTTCAGCTGATCCAGATGCGCCCGAAACGTGGGGAAATCACTGGCCTGAAAAGCCACGTGGTCGAGATTACCGGTGTTGTCCCCGGTTGATGGATCGCGTTTGCCCAAGTAAGACTCTTGACCCGCCGAGGAGTCTGCCTCGCCTAAATGCACCCGTGGGCGGCCTTCCAAGTACATCCAATAGCCTTTGAACGGAAAAGGCGGTCGTAAACCCACCTCAAATCCGAGCACCGTTTCGTAAAAATTTCGCGACGCCTCAAGGTCTTTGGCATACACAAAGTAATGATCGATGGTAGACAGCGGCATGGCAGATTTCCCGCAAGTTTTAGTGCCCCTAGGGTGCGGGCAATGCGCACGCCGCGCAAGCCGGCTGGCGGGGTGAGCATCGGAAAAAAGACCAGCGGCAAACGCCCCGATGCTGGCACTCGCCAGTCGCTAGGGCCCTGAAGTGCGCGTGCCGTAGCCCCACACAATCGGCATAGAGCCCGCAGCTTGCGGATGCCTCAAACGGTGGTTGGCAAGGCTGTCGCAAAAAGCCGGAAAAAATTCTGGCTCGTGGCGGCCGCCAGTGTGGCGAGGTCTTCGCCCCGGAGCTGGGCGAGAAATTCTGCGGTATGCCGGACATACGCGGGTTCGTTGGGCCGGCCGCGCTTGGGCACCGGGGCCAGCCACGGTGCGTCGGTTTCTACCAGCAGACGGTCCAGCGGCACTTGGCGTGCAACCGCCTGCAGGGCCGTGGCGGTTTTAAACGTCACGATGCCAGAAAAAGAGATATAAAAGCCCAATGCCAGCGCGGCTTCGGCAGTCGGCCAATCTTCCACAAAGCAGTGCATCACCCCACCCACGCGCTCCGCGCCCTCCTCCTGCAACACCCGAATGGTGTCGACCGCCGCCTCGCGAGTATGGACGATGAGCGGTTTGCCGCAGTGAATGGCCGCTTGGATATGGGTTCTGAAGCGCGAGAGTTGCCAGTTAAGGTCACCGGTTTGGCGGAAGTAATCCAGACCCGTCTCGCCTATCGCCACGATGCGTGAATCTGCTGCCAACGCCAAGAGCTGTGCGACCGTGGGCTCCATTTCGCCTAAATCGCTGTTGGGATGCACGCCAACCGAGCCAAAGACGTGGGGGTACGCGTGGGCTAAGCGCCGCACCTCTGGGAAAGTTTCTAAATCGACCGCCACGCACAGCATGTGGCTAACGCCACTGTCGGCCGCCGCGCTCAGTACGTCCTCTAACGCGCGTTCCAGCAGTGGCAGGTGGCAGTGGGAATCGATCAACGCCGGGAGAGTAGTATTCATCAGGAACATTCGGGCAGGTAGGGCATGGGCACTTTACATGGTGTGGGTTTGGCGTTCTGATTTGAGCGCCCCAGCCAGTTGATTTTCAATTTTATTGCGGGTGGCGCCATTGTCGAGTTCGCTAAATTGGACGCCAATTCCCGCCGAACGTCCGCCCTGAGCCCCACCCGGCGTGATCCACACCACGCGCCCGGCCACTGGCAATTTTTCCTTGCTGTCGGTGAGCGTTAACAGCATGAAGACTTCATCCCCGAGCCGGTAGGTGCGGCCGGTTGGGATAAACAGGCCGCCGTTCTTGACGAACGGCATATACGCCGCATACAGCGAGCTTTTATCCCGGATGGTAAGCGACAGAATGCCTTGACGAGTGTTCTGTCCGTTGAGTGACAAAGCGATACTCCTGCCTAATCAGAGGGACTGGAGTCGCGCTAATGCCGCGACGAGCCCTACTTGTTTACTGTGCTGCTGCGCGCCAGTCGAACCAGATTGATTCCGCCAAATCCAAATCCCGAGCACTGGCAGAACTGAGCTTCAATTGTTTGAGGTCCAAGGCCCTCTGTACGAATTCGGCGATGCGTCTGGAGTTTAGTTCATTCGCCAAGCGCTGTAAGTCCGCGCTGACGGTGCGGCCTGATTCAGCCAGCGGCAACGGCAGCCAATTCTTTAACAAAAATAACTCATGGCACAGCCGCAGAAGCTGATCGAGCAAGAGTAATACAGGCAGTTTGCTGCTCTGTGCTGCCGCACTTAAGGGATGAAGGGTACCCGCAGCGACCCCAGCCAATGCCTCAGGCAGCCTGTTGATGGCGCCAGCCAGCGTTGGATCGACAAATTCTAACGCCCGTAAGGGGCTACCACCGGCGCGGGCAAGCGCTTCAGCGTTGCCGCTAGGGTGCCCTCCTTGTTGGTCCAACCAGGTCAGAATGCTGTGGACCGATCCACGATCAATAACGTGCTGCTGACAACGGCTGCGCACCGTCGCGGGCAGCCGTTCCGCACGTGCGGCGGTGAGAACGATCAAAGCGCCCGCCGGCGGCTCTTCGAGAATTTTTAACAGCGCGTTAGCAGCAGCACGGTTCAGGGCGTCCGCGGGTTCGAGCACGGCAATCTTGGTGGTGCCGTAGTGCGGCCGCAGCGCGAAATAACCACCCAGCTCGCGCACCTGATCGATGAGAATGGATTTGCCGGGCTCCGCCGGCACCAGTCGGAGTAAGTCTGGATGTGAACCCGCCGCCAGCAGCGCACAGCCGCGGCACGTGCCGCACGCCTCGCCGGGCGTTGCGGGGTTATCGCATAACAGGGACGCCACCAACGCGCTCACCAATTGGCTTTTTCCAAAGCCCGCACGGCCGCGTAGCAAAATGGCGTGCGCGAGTTGCCCTTTTCGGCGGCTTTCCTGTAATTGTCGCCAAGCAGGTTGCAGCCAAGGTAACAGCGTGCTCACGCGAATTCTCGCCTCAGCACTTGCCGTATACCGTTCTGCACTTGCGCCAACGCGGGCGCGGCATCGATGATCCTAAAACGGCTTGGTTGCGCCTGCGCCAATTCGAGATAAGCGTGGCGAACGCGTTCAAAAAACTCCGCCCGCTCGCTTTCAAAACGGTCGGCCTGCGCACGTGCCCGCGCGCGCCCGAGCGCCAAAGTAACCGGTGCGTCTAAAAGCAAAGTCAGATCAGGCTGTAAATTTTGTTGAACCAAGGCTTCCAGCGCCTGAATACTGCTGACGGCTAGCGCACGGCCGCCACCTTGGTAGGCATAAGTGGCATCGGTGAAGCGGTCGCTCAACACCCACTCGCCAGCCCGCAACGCCGGTTCAATGACGCGGGCCAAGTGTTCTGCGCGCGCGGCGAAAATTAGCAGCAGCTCACTCAGCGCGGCCATCGTGGGCCGTGAGTTATCCAACAGCAGATCTCTGATCGCTTCGCCCAAGGCCGTACCGCCCGGCTCGCGAGTGGTCACCACCGAATGTCCCAACTCGCGCAAGGTCGCTGCGATAAAGGCGCAATGGGTCGACTTTCCCACACCTTCAATGCCTTCGAGGGTGATGAATTTTCCGCGTGGCGTCATGGTTTTTGCGTACCGAGCTGGTAGGTCCGAACCGCCTCATTGTGGGCCGTTAGGGTATTGGAGAAAACATGCGTGCCATCGCCACGGGCCACAAAATATAGCGCATCCCCGGCGGCGGGATGGAGTGCGGCATGGATCGCCGCGGCACCCGGCGCGCAGATGGGCGATGGTGGCAAGCCGCTCCGGGTATAGGTGTTGTAAGGGGTATCACGTTCTAAATCTGCCCGCCGCAGCCGGCCGCTAAAGGCCGCTCCCAGCCCATAGATGACCGTCGGGTCCGTTTGGAGTTTCATCGAGCGCTGTAAGCGGCGCACAAAAACGCCGGCAATTTGCGCGCGCTCCTCCTTGGCCCCGGTCTCGCGCTCGATGATCGACGCCATAATCAGTGCCTCATCGGCGGAACGATAAGGCAGATCGTCGGCTCGCTGGTCCCATTCGCGCTGTAGAATTTCGGTCTGCTGGTGATAACTGCGCCGCAACAAGGCTAAGTCGGTCGAGTGATGCAGATAAAAATAGGTAGAAGGGAAAAAACGCCCTTCTGGGGATCCCTCCACGCCCGTCACCTGCCGCATTATTTCGCCATCACGGGTCCCACTGAGTTCGAGACGCAAGCCCGGCAAACTCGCTAATTGGTGCTGAAGCTGCCCAAACGTCAGTCCTTCCACAAAGGTTACCGAGTAAATTTTGACCCGCCCCTGTGCAAATTTTTTAAGCACTAGGCGTGGGGTTTCGCCGGGATTAATCTCATAGGTGCCCGCCTGAATGCGCGCGCTGAGTTGGTGTAACTGAGCTCCGAGTGGTAATTCGAAGGCATAAGGGAGCCAGCCCCGCCGGGCAAATTCGCTGCCCAACTGACTTAGCGAGGTGCCGGGGGCGAGGTCAAAAATCAGCGGCTCGTGCAGATCGAAAGGTTGATCCAAATGGCGCGTCAGCGCGATCCAACTGGCATAAAGCCCCAGGCCTAGCGCGAGCAGCAGCACGCTCAAGCTGCCTCCAATGAGGACGTAGCGACGCTGCATCAGGCGCGCTCGAGCGCAGTCAACTGCGCTTGTAATTGGCGCGTTAAGGGGCCAACGCCAAACTCACGCACGAAGGGCCCTCGCAGCGTATGCACCGGCCAAATGCCGAGCAGGGAGTTGCAGAAAAACATCTCGGTGGCTTGGCGCAATTGCGTCAGGGGGATGCGGCGCTCAAAGACTGGCATGCCTGCGCGCGCGGCCTGCTCCAAAATAATCTCACGCATCACCCCGGCCACACCACAGCGATCAAGTTGCGGCGTCAGCAGGGAGCCCCCCAGACCCACAAACACATTGCTGCGCGTACCCTCTATAAGGTGGTCGTCTTGGTCCAGCATTAACCCTTCAAGCAGGCCCGCTGTGGCGAGTTCCGCGCTGGCTAATACCTGCTCAAGGCGATTCAAATGTTTCAAGCCCGCTAACAAGGGATTGGTTCCTAGGCGGGTTGCACACACGGCGGTCTCGATACCTTGCGCAGCGTAGGTGGTTGGCCCCTCAGGCCAGTCAAAAATTTGCACAATACGGCGCGATATCGCATTCGGCGCCGGGGCATAGCCGCGGCCACCCTCACCACGGCAGAGAATAAGCTTAATAACCCGGCGTCCCCCGCCGGGCGGAATAATTTTTGCGAGGTCTGCCTGCCAAGCGGAATCGCACGGAGCAGCGATCCCGAGCCGGTCTGCTCCCGCCCGTAGTCGGGCGAGATGGCGTGCGACATGGTGCGGGATCCCGTCGCTGACACCTAAGGTTTCAAAGAGCCCGTCACCGTAGGCCAGTCCCCGATCGGAGACTGGCAAAGACGCGCAAGGGACACCGTCGACTAAGCTCATGCCCCTGCTCGCCCGGCGTACCGGTCTTTAAATTCGCTTGAAGATAAGCGTTCCGTTAGTGCCGCCAAACCCAAAAGAATTGGACAGCGCCACCTCGAGCTTTTTCTCACGTGCCACATTGGGCACGTAGTCCAAGTCGCACTCTGGGTCGGGCGTCTCGTAGTTGATGGTGGGCGGCAGCACGCCGTCGCGAATCGCCAACACCGTGTAAATAGCCTCTACACCACCGGCCGCGCCCAACATATGGCCCACCATCGACTTGGTGGAGCTCATGGGGATCTGGTAGGCGCGCGCTCCGAACAGCCCTTTCACCGCATCGGTTTCGGCTTTGTCGCCGGCCGGCGTTGAAGTGCCGTGCGCGTTGATATAGCCGATTTCGTCTTTATTGAGCCGAGCATTGTCCAAAGCGAGACGCATACAATCTGCCGCACCTTCCCCATTGGGTGAGGGCGAGGTCATGTGGAAGGCGTCACTGTTCATGCCAAAACCAATGAGCTCTGCATAAATAGCGGCGCCACGTGCACGCGCGTGCTCGTAATCTTCCAGCACCATCACGCCCGCCCCGTCGCTGAGGACAAAGCCGTCACGCTCTTTATCCCACGGCCGGCTGGCCGCCTGCGGATTATCGTTGCGCGTCGACAGCGCACGTGCGGAAGCGAAACCACCGATCCCGGTGGCACTGGTAGCGTTCTCCGCGCCCCCGGCCAGCATGAGATCAACCTCACCCGAGGCTATCATGCGGGCCGCTAAGCCAATGCAGTGCGCGCCCGTGGAGCAGGCAGACACTAGCGCGAAGTTAGGCCCCTTGATGCCGTATTTGATCGACAGATTCCCCGCGATCATATTGATGATGTTGCTGGGCACAAAAAACGGTGAGATTTTTCTCGGTCCGCCATCTAAAAAAGCTTGATAGCCTTTCTCGATTCCCGGCAGGCCGCCGATCCCGGACCCGATCAACACGCCCACACGACGCCGGTTTTCGTCGGTAATTTCTGCGCCAGAATCCTCCATCGCCTGAATGGCAGCCGCCATTCCGTAATGGATGAAGGGATCCATTTTTCGCGCTTCTTTGGCAGTGATGTACTTGGTGACATCAAAGTCGATGATAGACCCGCCGAAGCGGGTGCTAAAGTCAGAAATATCGAAGGACGTAATAGGCCGAATGCCACTAATACCGGCAACGGTATTACGCCACGATTCTTCTGTTGAATTGCCATTGGGTGCAATAACACCCAGGCCGGTTATGACGACACGACGAGACAACTCGCGCTCCTTGAACTCCCCTAGAAATGCAAAGGGCCGCGACAAACTATTGGTTTAATCGGCGGCCCCGTTTCTCTTGGCGGCTTGGTAGATCGGGTCAGCCTAGACTTTTAGTAATGTAGTCAATGGCCTGTTGCACGGTAGTGATTTTTTCCGCTTCCTCATCTGGAATTTCAGTTTTGAACTCTTCTTCCAGAGCCATCACCAATTCAACTGTGTCGAGAGAGTCGGCTCCCAGGTCGTCCACGAAAGAAGACTCTTTCGTTACTTCCTGTTCTTTGACGCCTAACTGCTCGATAACTATCTTTTTGACACGCTCTTCAACGCTACTCATTTGTTGACCATCCTCCGAACCGTGGTACAGCACAGGCTGCGACGGTGGCTAGTTTAGTGGAATCGAACCAAGTTTCAAGTAAAGTCGGACCGTCCTCGGTCCGCCATGCTTATCCGTGCCAAAGTCTATTTCAAGTGGGTCGCTTGACGCCATTTGAAACCAGCCCTTAGCGCACCCTCTCCCTCAGGCCATATACATCCCGCCATTGAGGTGCAGGGTTTCACCCGTCATGTATCCCGCCTGTTCCGAGGCCAGAAACGCGACTGCAAATGCAACATCATCAACCGAGCCCAGCCGCCCCGCTGGGATGCGCGCTAGCAACGCCGCACGTTGCGGCTCGCTCAGCGCGCGCGTCATGTCGGTATCGATCATCCCTGGCGCAATGGCGTTGACTGTCACGCCACGCGCGGCCACTTCTTGGGCCAGAGACTTCGTGAACCCGATAATACCCGCCTTCGCTGCCGCATAGTTAGCCTGACCTGCGTTGCCCGACGCTGCAACGATAGAAGTGATGTTCACTATCCGGCCAAAACGGGCTTTCAGCATGTTGCGAATGAAGTGGCGGGACAACTGAAAAACAGAACCTAGATTAGCCTCGATGACGCTGTCCCATTCTTCATCCTTCATTCGCATAAGCAGATTGTCGCGCGTGATACCTGCGTTGTTCACCAACACCAGCGGCACCAGGCCATGCTCGGCAAGGGTGGCAAAAAATTCGGTACGGGAGGGGGCCGAGGTGACGTCTAAAGCCAATCCGCGATGCCCCTCACCATAGGGCTGCAAACACGTTGTGATGGCTTGCGCGCCAGCGAGCGTGGTCGCCGTGCCTATGACTTGCATGCCTGCTGCGGCGAGCGTTTTGGCGATGGCCTGACCAATGCCCCGACTGGCACCTGTCACCACGGCGATTCGGCGTTCCGTCATTTGGCTAGTCCCCTAATTCGGCGAGGGCCGCGCGCAGTTCGGCCGGCCCACTCAATGAAAATGTCTGGAGGTTAGAGGCGCAGCGTTTCACGAGCGGGCTGAGTACTTTGCCCGGCCCACACTCCACCACCTGGGTGACGCCTAGGGCTGCAAAATGCTCGATGGTCTCTTGCCAACGCACCGCGCTGTCCAGCTGTTGGATTAAGGCTGCGCGCATAGCTGCCGGGGTCGTGTGGCTGGTCACATCCACGTTATGAATGATGGGAATGCGGGGCTCAACAAAAGCGACCCCTGCGATACGTTCTTGAAAGCGCACGGCGGCGGGTCGCATGAGGGCGCTGTGCGCCGGCACGCTGACCGCGAGCGGCATCACCCGTTTGGCCCCAGCTTGGCGGGCGCCCTGCGCGGCGCGTTCCAGCGCTCCGGCGCTGCCCGAAATGACGATTTGGCCGGGTGCGTTGAGATTGGCGCACTGCACGGTTTCGTGTTCGCAAGCGTGTGCACACACGGCATCGAGGGTGGCTCGATCGAGTCCGAGCACCGCTGACATGCCGCCGGCGCCACTCGGTACCGCTTCTTGCATAAAACGGCCACGGTCGGCGACCAGTTTGACCGCCTCGGCGAAATCAAGGGCACCGGCGCAGACCAATGCCGAGTACTCACCAAAACTATGGCCCGCCATCACGCTGGGCTGGCTACCACCCAGCGCGTTCCAGACATCCCATAGCGCCACACTGGCCGCCAATAGCGCGGGCTGCGTGTTTTGGGTGCGATTGAGTTCGTCTGCCGGGCCATGCCTGACCAGCGCCAGCAAATCGAAGTCTAGTGCTGCAGAGGCTTGTGCAAAACGCGCGGCAAATTGCGGGAAATCGCCGAGGAAGGCGTCAATCATGCCTACCGATTGCGCGCCCTGCCCCGGAAAAATAAAGGCTAATTTATGGGACATCAGGTTAGCGGATCGTTAATGAGAAATTGTTCTAGTTCGCTGCTGATTCGGTCGGGCACCGCATTTTGCATTTCAAGCACCGCCTGATCGATGGCGCGACCAAAGGAGAACACATCCGCGCTGCCATGGCTTTTAATCACAATGCCACGCAGTCCCAGCAGGCTGGCGCCATTGTAGCGACGCGGGTCCGCCCGGTCGCGTAACCGGCGCAACACCGGTGCGGCTAACAGGGCACTTAATTTGGTGAAGATGCTCCGCCTAAATTCCTGACGCGCTAGCTCTAGCAACATGCCAGCCACGCCCTCACTCGCCTTGAGAGCCACATTACCGACGAAGCCATCGCACACGATGACGTCAAATTTACCGGTGTAGATGTCGTTACCCTCGGCAAAACCACAATAATTCAGCTTGCTTTGCTCCAGTAACATCGCGGTCTGTTTAACCCGATCGTTACCTTTGATTTCCTCTTCGCCAATGTTGAGCAACGCGACCCGCGGATTGGACCGGTTATCAATCGAGGCCGCCAACACGGAACCCATCACCGCAAACCGAAACAATTCTTCCGAACTGGAATCGACATTGGCACCCAGGTCGAGCATATGCGTACTGCCATTAACGGATGGCAGCATGGCGCAAATGGCGGGTCGGTCGATGCCCGGCAGGGTTTTCAGGACATAGCGCGCCATCGCCATGAGCGCGCCAGTATTGCCGGCACTCACGCAGGCATCCGCCTGCCCATCACGCACCAAATCTAGCGCGAATCGCATGGAGGATTCTCGCTTGCTACGCAGCGCACTGGACGGACGGTCGGTCATTTCAACGCGTTGTGGCGCATGCACGACGCTACAGCGCGCCGTGTCCGCACCGGCGCGTTTCAGTAGATGAGATATCGTGGGTTGGTCCCCGATGAGGGAGAAGGTCACGGCGGGATAGCGCTGGAGGGCCGCTAGTGCCGCCGGAATGGTCACCTCGGGCCCATGATCGCCACCCATTGCATCGAGCGCGATACGCATCATGGGCGTTTAGACCCTGACCAAACGCCATCAGGCGTCATCGACAGGTATGCTCAGACTTTGGGAGTGATGACCTGTTTGCCACGATAATACCCATCCGCGCTCACGTGGTGACGCAGGTGCACCTCGCCCGTGGTGGGTTCTTCGGAGAGTGTGGGGTTGGACAATTTGTCATGTGAACGACGCATGCCACGTTTGCTTGGGGTTTTGCGATCCTGTTGTACAGCCATTTGTCATGCTCCAGTAGTCATTTCAATCTTTGTTGCCTAGCAACTTGGTCAAATCACCGAACGGATTACGCCTCGCGGGCGGTAGTTCTTCGGCGTCCTCAATCTCGCCAGGGGGGTAACAATCGCCCTCGTCGTGCAGCGTTGTCATGGGCGCACCCAGCAGCAATTCGTCTTCTACAAACTCGGCCAGCATGAGTTTGTCGTCCAGCCCCGTGAGCACTTCCCGCTCCTCGCTCGACACGGCTCCGGGCAAGCCAAATTCAACGTCGATGTCGGCGTTCAGCCCCATCTCGAATTCTTCTAAACAGCGTTGGCAGCGCGCACGGACGGTTGTGCTCAGATTACCCGTCAGCAAAACCCGGTCAGTCCCCGTGGCACTGAAGGCCAAAACCACGCTGACAGCCTCTACCGCCACAAATACTGCCGGCAGCCGCACCAGTGCCGAACCCGGCAACTGCCCGTCGAGGGCCAATGCCTGTATCGCCGCGCGGCGAGGGATGATGGTATCTGGCAAAGCGTCCTGCATTGAACGCCGGAGTATACGTCAAGCATCGGTATCGTAAAATCCCAAAATGGTTTTCATTTCAGGGCGACATCAGATGACTATGACACTCCTGCTGGCTTCCTCCTCCGTGTACCGGCGTGAACTGCTTGCCCGTCTCGGACTCGCCTTCCTCACGGCCGCCCCAGACGTGGACGAAACGCCGCGCTCAGGCGAGAGCGTACCCGCACTGGTCGAACGGCTTGCCCGCCTCAAGGCCCACACGCTGGCAGACAAATTTTCCAGCAGTTTGATTATCGGTAGCGATCAGGCGGCGGCCTTGCAGGGTGCCAGCATCGGCAAACCGGGCACCCGGGCCGCAGCGGTGGCTCAGCTGCAAGCCGCCTCGGGGCAGACGCTCGTGTTTTATACCGGGGTGTGCGTGTTGGATGCCCGCGACGGGCGGGTGTCCAGCGCAGTCGTGCCCACCGTTGTTCACTTTCGGGAGTTATCCACGGCGCTGATCGAGCGTTATCTGGATCGCGAACCGGCCCTAGATTGCGCCGGTAGTTTCAAGAGCGAAAGCTTAGGTATTGCGCTTTGTCAGCGGATTAGCAGCGATGACCCAACCGCGCTGATTGGCCTCCCGCTCATCGCGCTGGTGGGTTTATTGCACCAATTTGGGGTTGAGGTACCGGTGTAGCTACCACTGCGCGCCCAAAGCTTGGCGCACGCCCGTCCCTAATTGTGACCCTAGGCGACGCCCTACTTTTTCCATCACGCCTTCATGGCGGGTGAAATCCACGATGTCTGGCGCTTGGATAATTTCACGCGCCACGTAGCCCGCCGAGCCTAAGGCATCCACGAGCCCAAGCTCCAGCCCCCGTTCACCCGTCCAAATAAGACCATTGAACAGGTCTACCCCGGGCTTGAGTCGATCTCGCCGGCCTTTTTTTACGGTCTGGATAAATTGCTGATGAATCTCGCCCAGCAGACCCTCGACGTGTTGGACCTCGACCGCCTGCAAAGGCAAAAAAGGATCGAGAAAGGCCTTGTGCTCCCCAGCCGTGAGGAGCCGTCTTTCAACACCCAATTTTTGCAACGCATCCACAAAGCCAAAGCCATCCATCCGCACGCCAATCGAACCGACCAAGCTCGCTTTGTCTGCGTAAATTTCATCCGCCGCGACGGCGACGTAGTAGGCGCCCGAAGCACAAATATCCTGAATCACCACGTAGAGTCGAATTTTGGGGTATTTCTGTTTAAGCCGATAAATTTCATCATTAATGTAGCCCGACTGAACCGGGCTACCGCCAGGACTATTAATGCGCACCAACACCGCCGCAGTGCGCTTATCTTCGAAAGCCGCCCGCAAGCCACCGATGACATTCTCCGCGCTAGCCGGCATTTCTGGCGCGATTACGCCTTGCAAATCGACCAACGCGGTGATGCGGTCGGCCGACGTCAGCGAGCCGAGCGACGAATTGGCCCAGCCAATGCCAAGCAACGCCAATAAATAACCGGTAAACAGCAGCTTGAAAAAGATGCCCCAGCGGCGCGCCGAGCGTTGCTCCCGCAGCGCCTCGAAGGCAAAGCGCTGCATGAGATCGGGCGATCCCGCGCCCGCAGTGTGGTCTTGGTCTTTGTCGGATGACTGGCTCATGAGGCTCTCAGTAAATAGTAATAAGAAGGTTGCTCAAGCGTGCCGTCGCATCCCGCGCAGAGCTTAGGCGGACAGCCGTGACAGCACACTAGAGAGTTCTGCCGGCAAGGGCACACAAAACCGCTGCGGCCCTGCGTGCTCGAATTCAATGATTTCGGCGTGCAGAAACGTGCGATTTAGACCCAATGCACGCAAGGTTTGATTGTCGGTCGGATCACCGTAGCGGGGGTCGCCAGCCACAGCATGCCCCAAATAGGCTGCGTGCGCGCGGATTTGATGGGTCCGCCCCGTATCGAGAATGATCTCCGAATAGGTCCACCGCCCCAGCCGCGCGCGAACTCGGAATTCGGTGCGCGCCGCGACTCCAGTTGCCGACACCTCGGCCCGGCGCTCCCCTTGGCCGTCCATCACCATGGCCAGCGGCGCATCACAGCGCACCGGTTCAGCTGGCAAATGGCCGTTGAGCAGCGCGACATAGCCCTTGTGCATCCGCCCCTCCCGTAATTGCAGATGGAGTGCGCGCAAGGTCGCGATATCTTTCGCCAGCAGCAGGCAGCCGGAAGTTTCACGGTCGAGTCGATGCACGAGTTCGATCTTCGAGCACTCGGGGCGCAGTACGCGGACCACATCGATAACCCCAAAGGGAAGGCCGGACCCGGCGTGGACCGCCAGGCCCGAGGGTTTGTTGAGCAGCAGAATCTGGTCGTCCTCATACACGATAGCGGCGGCTACCGTTTGTCTCATGGCCGCGCCAATTTGCGGGACCGCCGCATCGTGAGGGGTGAACGGCGGCACCCGCACTTTATCGCCCGCTACCAAGCGCTGCGCGGGTTGCGCGCGCTTACCGTTAACGCGCACCTCCCCGCTGCGAATGATTCGGTAGACCAACGCCCGGGGTACACCCCCCATCAGAGTGGTTAAGAAATTGTCGAGTCGACGTCCCTCGTGATCCAACTCGACTTCTCTAATAGAGACCAATTGCCTGTCCGACATTTGCGTTAACCCCATCCCAGTTCAAGATTGCCGAGTTAAGGCAACGCTGTTATATTCGGCCTGACTTTGCGTCGCGCACGCGGTGAATGTCCTAGGTGGGCAAACAGTTAGCGCGGGAAACGTCAGCAGTTTATCAAATAGATGAGCACGACCGCTGTGCTATCTAGAGCAAAGACCCCATTTGCTGCCCTAAACGCTGTCGCGGCGGGGAGAGGATCGATTAAGACGGCTAGCCGCGCAGTATGCGCTGCCAGTGCGCAGCTTTTCCCTGCACCGTTTTCCTCCGGCGCAAGTCGCACAACGGCGCGCGATCTCGATCTGCGGGCCTCACTATGCACCCTGTCAGCTCACGCCTTCTTTGGTGCAGAGCGACATCAGCACGTTTGCACAGCGCGTCAAATGACGCCGCAGACGAGCAGCCAAGGATTCCACACCATGAAAAGAATGTTAATCAACGCAACTCAGCCCGAAGAGTTGCGCGTAGCGCTGGTCGATGGCCAACGTTTGTTCGATCTAGACATCGAAGCGGTCGGCAAAGAGCAACGTAAATCCAACATCTATAAAGCCCGCATCGTCAGGCTTGAACCCAGTCTCGAGGCGGCTTTCGTAGATTACGGCGCGGAACGCCACGGCTTCCTGCCGCTCAAAGAAGTCTCAAGGCATCTTTTCCGCGAGAAAGCCCGGGCGCAAAGCGGCCGAGTGAATATCCGTGAGGCGCTGGAAGAAGGCCAACAGCTCATCGTTCAGGTGGAAAAAGACGAACGGGGCAACAAAGGGGCCGCGCTCACCACGTTCATTAGTTTGGCGGGACGCTATTTGGTGGCGATGCCGAACAACCCGAAAGCCGGTGGGGTCTCGCGGCAAATCGAGGGCGACGCCCGCGAGGAAGCCAAAGAAGCCATGAGCGGACTGGTCATCCCCGAGGATGTCGGCCTGATTCTGCGCACGGCGGGCATCGGCAAAGGTGCCGAAGAACTCCAATGGGACCTCGATTATTTGGTGCAACTGTGGACCGCGGTGGATGCGGCAGCCAAAGAGCGCTCCGCACCGTTTCTAATCTACCAAGATCAGAACGTCATCATTCGGGCGATTCGCGACTATCTGCGCAGCGACATTGCCGAAATACTGATCGACGACGAGCGCTTATACGAGACCGCCTGCGACTTCATGAAACAAGTGATGCCGCAGAACATCAACAAGCTGAAAATGTATGTCGATAGCGTGCCTTTATTCACGCGCTATCAAATAGAAAGTCAGATTGAAACAGCCTTCAGCCGGGAAGTTCGTCTGCCCAGTGGTGGCGCGCTGGTCATCGAGCCTACTGAGGCGCTGATTACCATCGACATCAATTCCGCGCGCGCGACACACGGTAGCGATATCGAAGAAACCGCGCTCCTGACCAATCTCGAAGCCGCCGAAGAAATCGCTACCCAATTACGCTTGCGCGATCTGGGTGGCTTGGTCGTCATTGATTTCATCGACATGATGTCAGCTAAAAACCAGCGCGCCGTCGAAAACAAAATTCGCGACTGCGTAAAAATGGACCGCGCACGGGTTCAAATTGGGCGCATCTCGCGCTTTGGCTTACTCGAAATGTCTCGCCAGCGCCTACGTCCGTCCTTAGCGGAATTCAGCCACGAGCGCTGCCCGCGCTGCGAAGGGGTTGGCACGATTCGCAGCCTGCGCTCCACTGCACTGACCGTGCTGCGGGTGCTCGAGGAAGAGGCGATGAAGGATTCCACTTCCAAACTGGTGGCCGAAGTGCCGGTGGATGTGGCGACCTTCCTCTTTAACGAAAAGCGCCGGGATGTTTCTCGCATCGAGGAGCGGCAAGAAGTTGAAATTATTCTGGTGCCTAACCAGAATTTAGAAACCCCGCATTTCAACGTGCAGCGCATTCGCGAACAAGACCTGGCCAAGCGCGAACTGGGCGACAGTTACCAGCTAGCCACCGAAGCTGCCCCTGGGCCGGCGCTCGATTACACCAAAGGTCCGGCGGGGAAACCGCCAACCGCGGCCGTTCGCGACATCGTGCGCCTGGCACCCCAAGGATCCACCGACGCTCTCGATGCTGCGGCGCCGGCCAGCGCGGAGCGCGGGGGCATGATGAAACGCTTGTTCTCGGCCTTGTTTGGGGCCTCAAGCGAAACTCCCGTCAAAGCCGCGCCTCCTCTCGCGGTGCCCGCGCCAGCGCATCCCCCGGCAGCGCCCGCTAGTCGCCCAAGCGCTACCCGTGGACAGACCAGCAGCGAGCGCGCTCGCGAGGAGCCGCGGCGCCGTGAACCGCGTTCCGACTCACGTTCCGACTCACGTTCCGACTCACGTTCCGGCTCACGTTCCGAGCCGCGTGCTGGCTCACGGGCCGAGCCGCGGTCCGAGTCACGCGCTGACGCACAGTCCGAGCCGCGCTCTGACGCACAGTCCGAGCCGCGCTCTGACAGTCGACGTGGCCGTGGCGGCCGGGGAGGCGAACCGTCGCGTGCCCCACGCGCTGACGCTGAGGCTCGCAACGAAGAATCCGGTCAAAGCCCTAACGAAAACGGCGATGGAGCGGCACAGACCAGCCGCAGAGGCTCTGAGCGACGGGACGGTGGCCGTGGACGCGACCGCGAGCGTGGCTTGCGTGCGCGCACTCAAAGTTTGCCGGCAACTGAAACACCCAGTGATGCGCCAGAGACGGACGTCCTGCACTACGACCCACCGGCGGTACCGGTTCGTTCAGCACCCCTCGCGGACACGCAGGCGAACCGACTGTTCACGGAAACGCCAGCGCTAGAAACCGTCCATCAGCCTGCGGCGACTGTGCACAGTGCACCGAGCGTCGCGGTAGCCTCTGAGTCGCCGATGGTAGCCCCGACGCCAGTTGCGGTAGCGCCAGCACCAGTCGCGGTAACCCCGGCACCCGTGGCGGTAGCCCCAGCACCGGTTGCGGTAACCCCGACACCCGTCGCGGTAACCCCGACACCCGTCGCGGTAGCGCCGGCACCCGTTGCAGTAGCGCCAGCACCAGTCGCGGTAGCCCCGGCACCCGTGGCGGTAGCCCCAGCACCGGTTGCGGCAGCGCCAGCACCCGTCGCGGCAGCGCCAGCACCCGTTGCGGTAGCGCCAGCACCCGTGGCGGTAGCCCCGGCACCCATTGCGGTAGCCCCGTCACTCATTGCGGTAGCCCCGTCACTCATTGCGGCAGCGCCGGCACCCGCGGCAGTAGCGCCAGCACCCGCGGCAGTAGCGCCAGCACCCGCGGCAGTAGCGCCGACACCCGTGGCGCTAACCCCGGCACCGGCCGCTGCCGTAGAACCAGCGCCTTAGGCCGAGCCTGCGTGTTTAGTTAGTAGGTTGTCCCTTCGCCACGCAGGCTAAATTCTCGCGTGGCGTGAAACTGGACATCCGGCCAACGCTCCATTGTTAGCTGTAAGTTCACTCGCGTGGGCGCTAAATAAGCCAACAAGCCGCCACCGTCGAGCGCGACGTTATCGCTCAATTGCCGGGAGAATTTTTCCAATTCCCCCAGTTTATCGCTGGACACCCAGCGTGCCAGCGTGGTGCTCACGGCCTCAAAAATACAGTCAACGCCGTATTCATTTTTTAAACGAAACGCTACGACGTCGTACTGCAGAGCACCGATCGCACCCAACACCAGATCGTTGCGTTGCGTGAGTCGAAAAACCTGCGCGGCACCTTCTTCGCACAACTGGGTGAGCCCTTTGACCAGGGCTTTATTTTTCATGGGGTCGCCGGCGCGCACCCGACGAAATAATTCTGGCGCGAAGCTAGGAATCCCCGTGAAGGTCAGCGACTCGCTCGTGGTAAAGGTGTCGCCGATTTGAATGGTGCCGTGATTATGCAAACCGATAATATCGCCCGCCCAACCCTCCTCCACTTGCTCACGTCCCCTCGCCATAAAAGTCAGCGCACTGGCGAGGGTGATGTCACGCCCTAAACGAACGTGCCGAAGCCGGATGCCCGGCGCGAACTTACCGGAACAAATGCGTAAAAACGCGATGCGGTCGCGGTGCTGTGGATCCATGTTTGCCTGAATTTTAAACACGAAGCCCGAGAAGTTACTTTCACCGGCATCGACAAGCCGCTCGTTAGCAGGCCGTGCTAATGGCGGCGGCGCCATTTCGACAAAAAAATCTAGCAGCTCGCGAATACCGAAATTACGCAGCGCCGTGCCAAAAAATACCGGCGTCACTTGTCCAGCCCGATAGGCCGCCAGATCGAATTGCGCACCGGCCCCCTCGATCAGCTCGATTTCCTCGCGCAGAGCGGGCATTTCATCGCCAAACAGGGCGGCCGTCTCGGGCGCATCTAAGGCGTAAGCCTCGCTCTCCAACAATTCTTCGTTGCCGTCCTTTTCGCGTGCGAAACGCAGAATTTGTTTCTGGCCAAAATGATAAATACCGGCAAAGCGATTGCCGGAGGATAAAGGCCATGTGATAGGGGCACATTTAATATTGAGGATGCGTTCTATTTCGTCTAACAGTTCTAGCGGCTCGCGCGCGTGACGGTCGAGTTTGTTGATCAGTGTCAGCACCGGGGTGTTTCGGAGGCGACAAATTTCGAGCAATTTGATCGTGCGCGCCTCCACACCTTTGGCGGCGTCGATGACCATCAGTGCCGAGTCGACGGCCGACAAAACCCGGTAAGTGTCTTCGGAAAAATCCTCGTGGCCTGGG
The DNA here is from genome assembly GCA_945862315.1 of Klebsiella pneumoniae. GTDB lineage: Bacteria > Pseudomonadota > Gammaproteobacteria. The sequence goes on along the minus strand of CAMAXW010000020.1, from coordinate 30,942 downwards.
GTGTCTAACAGGTTGACCACGCAGTCCCCGTATTCAAACTGCATCACCGATGAAGTCACGCTGATGCCGCGCTGCTTTTCAATTTCCATCCAGTCTGAGGCAGCAAAGCGGCTGTTTTTGCGTGCTTTGACAGTCCCCGCCGCGTTGATTGCGCCGCCAAGAAACAGCAGTTTTTCAGTGACGGTGGTTTTACCCGCGTCGGGATGGGAGATGATGGCAAAAGTGCGGCGTTTCGCCACATCGGGAGGCAGGGGCAACATGAGACCTCAGTAGTGTTCTAGAACGACGACGGCGGCCGCATAGTCAGCTTCATCCGTCAGGCTAACGTGACTTGCGGTCACTCTCGCCGTGGCCGCAAGCACGGCAACCGGACCATGAAAACGCAACGATGGCTTGCCCAACACGTTGTGCTCCACCTCAATTAAACGGGGCGCGACGCCGTCCCGGAAACCCGTCCCCAGCGCCTTGGACGCGGCTTCCTTGGCGGCAAACCGCATGGCCAAAAAACTGACGGGCGTGCGACTTTCGGCAAAGCGAGTTAGCTCCCCGGCAGCCAGCACCCGGCGCGCAAATTTATCGCCAAAACGCTCGTAGACGTCGCGAATGCGTTGCGTCTTGACGATATCGATGCCAAGGCCGGCGATCATTGGCGGGCCTGGGTTATCAGTTGCTTCATGTCGCGCACAGCTGCCGCAAATCCTGAAAACAGCGCGCGCGCCACAATCGCATGGCCGATATTGAGCTCAACAATAGGCGTGATGCGCGCGATCGCTTGGGCATTCGTGTAGTGAAGACCATGGCCTGCGTTAACGCGCAGTCCTAAGGTTTGCGCGTGCAGCGCAGCGCGGGTAATTCGCAGCAGTTCGTCGGTAGCCACCTGCACGTTGGGGGCGTCGGCAAATTTCCCGGTATGCAACTCAATGGCCGGCACCCCGAGCGCTTGCGCGACATCGATTTGCGCGAGTTCTGGATCAATGAACAAAGACACCGCAATGCCTGCTTGCGCCAGACGCCCACAGACATCCCGTAGGTGAACCTGCTGGCCCACCACATCGAGCCCACCCTCGGTGGTGAGCTCGCGGCGATTTTCTGGTACCAAGCAGCAATTTGACGGTCGCCAGCGCTCGGCGATGGTCAACATCTCGTGGCTGGCCGCCATCTCGAGATTAAGCCACCCACGCACCGTGCGACTCAGAATTTCTAAATCGCGTTCCTGGATGTGACGCCGGTCTTCGCGCAGATGGATTGTGATGCCATCGGCACCGGCTTCTTCCGCGCAAAATGCCGCTTGGACCGGATCCGGATAAGCGGTTCCGCGGGCCTGACGTAGGGTGGCGACGTGGTCAATATTGACCCCGAGTTCGATGACGGGCCGCATGCTCATGGGGTATTACTAGGTGTCCAAAGGGGTGCTTAGTCTACTGACTAAACGACCCGCCGGCACTGACCAGCTATCAGGTGCCGCCGCCAGAAAACAGGCTTCGCGCATGCAGCGGGCGTGGGCCTAAGTGGTAGCTCAATACTCGGCGCATAAAGTGTTTGGCCTCCAACAGGGAGGCTTGGGTGAACTCACAACGTCCCGCTAGCGCCAACAGCATTGCGCCACTCACGTGCACCGCCGAAGCCGCGGTGGGTTGGCTAAGCGGGCCGTGCTCGAGTACGTAGGCATAGCGCTCACTCGGGTCCACGAGCGCCCCGCTGTCGGCGGTTTCAGCTAGAGGAAGTCCGTAGCCACAACACGCCAGGAGGGCGATTTCAAAATGCCGGAGTGTGGGTTCTAGCGGTGCGGTGCCCGCCAGATCGACCATTACCGTGGCGTATAAATCGAACAACCCAGCCTCGTCTTCGCCCCGCCCGCTCAACCGCATGACCAACTCATTGAGATACATCCCACTGAGCAACCGGGCGCCTTGGAGCACCGTGTGCACCGCCACCGCCTCAACGTGATGGAGGGTCAACAGCTCCCCGCGCCCGCCAAACCGCATCTGCACCGCGCGAAACGGCTGCAGGCTCTCGCCGAGGCGAGATTTTGCGCGCGTCGGCGCCCGCGCAACTAGCGCAATGCGCCCTTGGTTGCTGGCCAACGCCTCAACCAGCAGGCTGTTTTCGCCATAACGACGGGTATGCAAGACGAACGCGATGTCTTCTTTAGAGGCGCTGACCATGGCCAAGCGGTCGACTGTCGGTGGGCAACAAATTCAGCCGGCACCCAAATCGATCTGGGACAGCGCCACGGGATCTTGGGTCCATCCCGCACGCTCTCGGACGCGTGTTTGGAGGTATACCGTGCGCCCGAGCATCTGCTCTAGTGCAATCCGGGCAGCCGTTCCCAACTCTTTGAGTCGCGCCCCGTGGCGGCCAATCACAATCGCTTTTTGACCAGATTTTTCGACCCAGATGTCGGCTTCTATGTAAGTCACACCGGGACGATCTTCAAATGCGGTGATCGACACGTGAACCGCATAGGGCAATTCCTCGCCCAGTTGCCGCATCAGTTGCTCGCGCAATAGCTCACCCGCCAACGCACGCTCCGACTGGTCAGTCACTTGATCCTCGGGGTACAACGGCACCCCTTGCGGCAAACACCGGCCGATTGTTCTCAATAAATCGTTGATGCCCCGATCTTTCAGGGCGCTGATGGGGATAATTTCCACCTCGGGCAAGCGCTGAGTCAAGGATTGCAAGAGCGGTAGCAGCAGGGTTTTATCCGTGATTTTATCAACTTTATTCAATGCTAAAAAACGTGGACAGGTGGCCTCCAGCAACATTTCGGCAACCGGCTCGTCTTCGTCGCGCCACGAGCGAGCATCCGCCACCATCAACACCGCGTCGATCTCATGAAGAGCGCGGTCTATCTGCCGATTCATTAATTTATCAAAGGCGGTGCGCGGTCGCGGTTGCCAGCCCGGGGTGTCGGCGAAAATTAGCTGCGCACCTTCCACGTTGGTGATCCCCAGCACCCGTTGACGCGTGGTTTGTGGCTTACGCGAAGTGATCGCAATTTTTTGCCCAACGATGCGATTGAGGAGGGTGGATTTGCCCACGTTGGGGCGACCAATGATGGCGACATGACCGCAGCGGCCAGCGAGGTCAGGATGATTTGGCGGACTCACAGTGGTTCTCCGAGGAGTAAATTAAGCGCTGCACGGGCCGCGGCCTGCTCGCCCCCGCGCCGGCTTTCGCTGGTGGTGATAATGGGTTCTAGACCTTCAACGCGACATTCGACGCTAAAAGTACGTTGATGGGCAGGTCCATCTTCATCCAGCGTTTTGTACACGGGCAGCGCGCACTGCCGAGCTTGAAGATATTCTTGGAGTTCGGTTTTAGCGTCTTTGCGCGAGGTCGACGGCAGATGGGTGTCCAGTCGGTCGCTAAACCAGCGCAGCACTTCAAGCCTGCACGCTTCCATCCCGCCATCCAGATAAATGGCGGCGATGATCGCTTCTAGGGCATTGGCCAAAATGGAATCTCGACGCCACCCGCCGCTCTTCATCTCGCCTTCACCCAGTAGCAACCGCTCCCCAACCGCCAGTTCACGCGCAATCTCGGCCAAGGTGTCGCGATTGACGAGCGAGGCACGGACCCGCGTTAGCGGTCCCTCGGCGGCATCTGGATGTCTTGCGCAGAGTTCGTCGGCGACTAAAAAACCCAGTAGGGCATCTCCCAAAAACTCCATCCGCTCATTGTGCTTGCCCGCGGCGCTACGGTGCGTCAGCGCCGTTTTTAGCAGTCCGGGATTCCGAAAAACGTAGTGGAGGCTATTCAAGGGTGGCGTGGCAAAGATGACTACTCCGCCATCCGGCTCTTGGGCAACGTCACGGACTTCCGATAGACCATCACCACATCCAGTGCACCGAAAAACGGCGCACGGATTTCATAGGTCAAGGACATTACCCGCGGTTGGGCCTCGCTTAGACGGCCGACTTTGAGCAGCTTCGCAAATTCCTGGTCGCTCCAGCGGTCAATGTCCGAGACCTCAAATTGCTTTAACAATGCGGTCACGAGGTCTGCTTTGGTCGACTCGGCGGTGGCGAGTTCGCCAACCCGGGTCATGGCCATGTCGACTTTAATTTTTTCGTTGTAAAGGGGAAATAATTTCATCCCCGTCACCGCTGCACTGCCGAGTAGTACGCACCAAAAAATTAGCCCGCTCAGGGCCACGCCGGTCTGCGTGTGTTGACGGGGGGTCATCGTGCCTCCTAGGAGATTAATGGATGCGGGTTCCGATACGCGATAAATCGGGGCCATGGTCCCAATTCATCCAGATAAAAAATGCCCGCCCGATGATATTTTCATCCGGGACAAATCCCCAAAATCTTGAGTCGCGGCTGTTGTCGCGATTATCGCCCATCACAAAATAACTGTCCGGTGGCACAGTACCCTCCCAATCGAAGGCATGGGCGGTAGGCGTGGTGATGATGTCATGCGCGTGTCCCGGCAATTGTTCCATAAAGTGGGCCGAGCCGGTTTGCATGGACGCCGATTTCACGCCCACAAACGAGCCAACATCTACGTTAACCACCAACTGTTCGTTGATCCAGAGTTTACGCTCGCGGTAGGCGACACGGTCGCCAGGCAGGCCAATGACGCGCTTGATGTAGGGCGTGGTGCCGTCTACCGGGTACCGAAAGACCACCACCTCGCCGCGTTGCGGGGTATTTAGCTCGATAATCTTTTTATTAATGACGGGGAGTCGAATGCCATATTGAAATTTGTTGACCAAGATAAAGTCGCCCACCAGCAGGGTTGGCACCATCGAACCCGAGGGGATCCGGAAGGGTTCCACCAAGAATGAGCGCAAGACCAACACCACCAGAAAAATGGGAAAGAACGAGCGGGCGTAGTCCACGATAATCGGTAAACCGCGTTTGTCCTCGGGTGTTGAGAGCGCGCGTCGCGAGGCAAAAAACAGACTGTCCACTGCCCACACCAAACCACTGACAAAAACCATCAGCACCAAAACGGTAGGGAAATCGAAAATCACCGTTGCTTCCTCACACTCAAAACGGCCATAAATGCCTCTTGTGGAATTTCTACCGAACCCACCTGCTTCATGCGTTTTTTGCCTTCTTTTTGCTTCTCAAGCAATTTTCGCTTGCGCGAAATGTCCCCGCCGTAACACTTGGCGGTGACATTCTTGCGTAAGGCTTTGACCGATTCACGGGCGATAATCTTGCCGCCAATCGCCGCCTGAATGGCGACATCGAACATCTGGCGCGGAATAATTTCGCGCATTTTGGCAACCAGATCCCGTCCCCGGCGATCCGCTTCAGAGCGGTGAACAATAATCGACAGCGCATCGACCTTATCGTTGTTGATGAGGACGTCGACTTTCACCATGTCTGCCGGTTCGTAGCGCAGAAAGCTATAGTCCATCGAGGCGTAACCGCGCGAGAGCGACTTCAGGCGGTCAAAAAAGTCCACCACCATTTCGCTCATGGGAATGGCGTAACTGAGTGCCGCCTGACCGCCGACGAAATTCAGCTTTAATTGTGTGCCACGCTTTTCAATACACAGCGCCATCACATTACCGAGATAATCTTGTGGGGTCAGGATATCGGCCTGAATGACCGGCTCTCGGACTTCCAGTAACTCGTTGGGATCGGGCAACCGCGAGGGGTTGTCGATGTTAATCACAGCGCCGTTCTTAAGTTCCACTTCATAGACCACGGTGGGCGCCGTGGTGATGAGTTCCATGTTGTACTCGCGTTCCAAGCGCTCTTGAATAATTTCCATATGCAGCATGCCGAGGAAACCGCATCGAAAGCCAAAGCCCAGCGCATCGGATGTTTCTGGCTCATATTGCAGAGCGGCGTCGTTGAGGCGCAGTTTGCCCAAGGCGTCTCTAAAGGCCTCGTATGCCGAGGAATCGATGGGGTACAGGCCCGCAAACACGTTGGGTTTCGATTGCTGAAAGCCGGGGAGTACCTCGGTCGCCCCCGCATGGGTCGTGGTGATGGTGTCGCCAACCGGGGCGCCATTGATGTCCTTGATGCCGGCGACCAAAAACCCTACTTCGCCGGCAGAAAGTTTGTCCCGTCGGAGGCGCTTAGGCGTAAAAACCCCCACTTGATCGGCGGTGGCATCACGGCCGGTCGACATAATTTTGATCCGCGCGCCGGCTACCAGTTCGCCATCGAAAATGCGCACCAAGGACACCACGCCGAGGTAATTATCGAACCAAGAATCGATGATCAGCGCTTTGAGCGGCGCCTCCGGCGAACCTTGGGGGGCCGGAATCCGCTGCACCAGCTGTTCCAGCAAATCCACGACACCGATGCCGGTTTTGGCACTGATGTGGATAGCGTCGGTGGCATCGATGCCGATGATGTCTTCAATTTCAACCGCCACACGGTCAGGGTTGGCTGACGGCAGGTCTATTTTGTTGAGCACTGGCACGACTTCAAGTCCCTGATTGACCGCTTTGTGGCAATTAGCCACGGTCTGCGCTTCAACCCCTTGGGCGGCATCCACCACCAGTAACGCCCCGTCACAAGCAGCCAGTGAACGGGACACCTCGTAACTGAAATCGACATGTCCGGGGGTGTCGATAAAATTCAGGTGATAGACCTGACCATCCCGGGCCTGATAATCCAGACTCACGCTTTGCGCCTTGATGGTGATGCCGCGCTCGCGTTCAATGTCCATGGAATCCAGCACCTGATGCTCCATTTCACGGTCGGACAAGCCACCGCACAATTGGATAAAGCGGTCAGCCAGCGTGGACTTGCCATGGTCGATGTGGGCGATGATCGAAAAATTGCGAATGTTCTTCATGCGTAGCGGGGCGAGACACTTTGGGGGTGGGCGATTCTAGCCTGAGCGGCTGGTTTAAACACGGACGGCGTCAAGCGGCCCGAGCGCCGCGGCGACCTCTGCGGCGCCAACGTTGCCCCAGAGTAGTTCTTCTTCATCCTCCAGAACCACCGGCAGGCGCCACACATAGGCCGCCAGGCCCGCCGGGTTGTCCGCAAAATCTAGCGTTTTGAGGATTATCCGTTCGACGCTTTGGTAGGGCGCCAACAGCGCGAGGAGGTGTTCGCACAACTCGCAATCCTGCCGGGTAATGACCACTAAATGGCGTGTCGCGGTCAAGCTTTGGGGATCTCCAAGGCTAGAAACAAGGGATTACCCTCACGATAAATCAGCACCGGCACTTTAGTCCCTGGCGGCACACTCTTGAGTGCTGCCGCGAGATCCTGCGGGGTTTTTATTTCTTTAAAATTGAGCTGAGCAAGGATATCGCCTACTAGCAAGCCTGCTTGGGCGGCCGGACCCGGCTTAATCTTATCCACCACCACACCCGGTCCCTTGATTTCCATTTCGCGACGCTCGGCATCGCTTAACGCCCGGACCCTAATTTTAAGCTGTTCCTCAAACTGGCCCGCGGCTGCTTTGGGCTTGTCGGCCGAACCACCGGCTTGGGGTTCGGATTCTGGTAACTGCCCGATGGTCACAGTGATCTGCCGGCTTTTGCCGTCACGCAGAATTTCTACCGGGATATTCTGTCCGACGGACGTTGCCCCCACGAGGGGCGGTAAATCGGTCGCCAGAGCAATATCGGCACCGTTGAATTTAAGGATGACATCGCCCGCCTGTATGCCCGCCGCCGCCGCCGGTGCGGAAGGCAGCACTTTGCTGATCAAAGCACCGCGTGGCGTCGTCATTTTGAATGATTCTGCTAACTCGCCCGTCACATCCTGAATGAGCACGCCGAGCCAGCCGCGAGCGACCACACCCTTGTCGCGTAATTGTCGATAGACGTTCATCGCGACATCGATGGGAATGGCAAAAGAAAGCCCCATGAAGCCGCCGGTACGGCTAAAGATTTGCGCGTTAACCCCCACCACTTCACCGGCCAGGTTGAACAATGGTCCGCCCGAATTACCGGGATTAATCGCGACATCGGTTTGAATAAAAGGCACGTAGTTATCATTCGGCAGGCTACGTCCTTTGGCGCTGACAATACCGGCGGTGACCGAATGCTCAAAGCCAAAGGGTGAGCCGATTGCCAGCACCCACTCGCCCACCTGCAAGGACTGCGAGCGGCCCAATTTAACGACGGGCAGTTCGCCCGTGGCCGCCACTTTCAGGACGGCGATATCGCTGCGCGCGTCCCCGCCCACCAGCTTGGCTTTGAATTCGCGACGGTCAGGCATCCGCACCACGATTTCCTCAGCGCCTTTGACGACATGAAAATTAGAAATGATGTAGCCGTCGCTCGACACGATAAAGCCCGACCCGACAGCCGCGGAGTCCTCAGGTTCTGGCTCGTCTTCTTTGGGTGTTGGGCCTTCAAAAAAACGGCGCAAGCGGTCATCAAGAGGATAGTCGTCCGGTAGCTGCGGCTGCCCGTCCCCCTCTGGACCGGCCTCGGCACGCTCGTCGCGGCTGCTTCCACGGGTGGAAATATTGACGACTGCAGGGCTGTATTGCCGCACCATCTCCGTAAAATCAGGCAACCCACCGAGCCCGATCGCGAGTGCCGCCTGAGGTATTAACAGCACTAAAGCGCTAGTTAGGACGAGCCGACCCCAATGCCGCGGCAACCTCCACTCGAATGACAACATGAATTTTTTACTCGGGAGTTTGAGGTGCGACAGACGCCGCAATCTGACGAATCGTGGCTAACGGCATTTGGCCAACCACCGTAATCTGGTGTCCGGCAAGCGATCGGCTAAAAATATTAACCGCGCCCAAGTTGGAATCTCCAATGAGAGGCGAGGCGTCGCCGCCTAATTTTTCGATAAAAACCGAGACCGCCGCAAGCCCATCAGAGTACACGAAATGTCGCACCGGCTGCCGGCTGGCGGAGGGCTGGCGGGTTTGATCGCGATGCTGCGCAAAGCCTATCGGTAACCACGCCACCCGCCAATTGCTGGGCCCACTGCTCGGCGTCACCGAAGGAATCAGTTCACCTTCGTGGACGTACTCATCGAAATTGTTGCCGGTTAGTTCGGATTTCAAGGACTCATCCGTGGGTGGCACACCGATGGTGACCACCGCAAACTGCTCGGCTTCGAGCGTCTGTCCATTCAAGTCTAGGATGACGCACTTGAGCAGCAGATCGCTGGCTTCGTCGATCCATAACCGATAAGCGTAGCGATCCGCCGAACGCGCCGAAATGCCAACCACCTGCGCGGCGCGACCCGCAATGCGGTCGGTATTTTCGAGCTGAAATTGATACCGGGTGCTGAGGCTGTCTGGCGAGTCCAGCAGGGCGAAATTCAGACGCTCGCCGGGTTGCTGTTCCTCCACCAGCACCGCATGGTCTGCGGCGAATTTAACGGTGACGCGATGCCCCTCCCGAATAACCTCACGCGAGGGGCCGCTGAGCGAAATGATGCGTTCCCGTTCGGCCTCGCCGCTGCCGCGGTGGATGACTCGCAGGGTATTCAGCGTGTGCGCGTGCTGGTAGATGAAGACGCCGTCGTAATCTAGCGATTTCGCCGCCACTATCATGCGTTGCACCCGCGCGACCGCAGTATCGTTTTCAAGTGCCATCGCCGCAGCACAGACCATCCAACAGGCGACTAAAGTCGCGCTGGATCGGCCTAGGCGATAGCCCGTCAAGGCGGTGGCTCGGTCTCGAAACCCACGCTGCGCACATAGGGATGCACGTTGGGTAGCGTGAACTGCTCGCGCTGTTCATTGAAATTAACCAGATAGCTGTTGAGACGTCGTTGCAACTGGGCGGCCACCGCCTGCGTTTCCGCGCTGGACGTCGAGCGCGGCGCCTCGGAGACGGTGCGTATTACCGGTTGAGTGGCGGTCCGCAAGGCCACCTCGAGCGGCACACCTTGGCGCGTTGCTGGGGTTGAACTGGCGACAAGATAGGTTGCCAGCAGGCCACACGCGGCTAGGCTCGCAGCAAGGGGTAAGGCCGGCCAAAAGCGGTGGGCAGGTTTGCGCACAACGTTGTGAGGCAGGTTCGAGCGCGGGATCAGCACCAGCGGTTCCGCTGCCAGCGCTTGCCGCACGCGCGCGTCCACCGACCCGAGCATCACGGGCTCGGTGCCGCTGCGCAGCACTTCGCCAATCAAATGGTAGCGCGACCAAGCGCCCAGCAGTGGGTCATCCGCAGCAATTGCCGCCAGCAGTGCGGGACTAACCTCGGGCATTTGATCATCCACCAGCGCGGAGATCTGTTCTTTCGATGGCGGCATCAGAGTGTCCTGTCAGGTTTCCAGTAACGGCTTCAATTGCACGTCGATAGCCTCTCGGGCCCTAAAAATTCGCGAACGAACGGTGCCAATAGGGGAATCCATCGCCACCGCAATTTCCTCGTAACTGAGTCCATCGATCTCCCGCAACACGATGGCAAGACGTAAATCTTCAGGCATTGCCGCAATCGCTGCGAGCACGGTGCTTTTAATTTCCTCTGCCAAGAGGGCACGCTCCGGGGTGTCGTTATCCCATTGGAGTTCTTCAACGTCGATTGGTTCACCGTCGGCGCCTCTGACCGCAGATTCTTTAGGCCGCCGGCCGCGAGTGACCAGATAATTCTTCGCGGTGTTGATAGCGATGCGGTAAAGCCAAGTATAAAACGCGCTGTCGCCACGAAAATTGGCCAGCGCGCGATACGCTTTAACGAAAGTGTCTTGGGTCACGTCGAGTGCGTCGTCGGGGTTGCGGACATACCCAGAGACGAGTTTCACAATTCGATGCTGGTAGCGGCGCACCAAGAGATCGAAGGCTGACTTCTCGCCCCCCGCGACCCGCGCAACGAGCGCCTCGTCTGTCGGCCCCTCGTCTATCAACGCCAGCGCCCTGTTATGATACAAAGCCACTCCGGACGCGTAATCAATGCACAGATCTGCTTCGTTTTAATGCGTGTGCCCAAGGGATCTGCGTGGATGTCGAAACGTGAGTATAAACAAGTGTCCGAGCCATGCCACAACAACAAGACTACGACGTTCTCGTAATCGGTAGCGGTGCTGCCGGTTTGGGTGTGGCCCTTGATCTGGCGGCCACCCAGCGCGTGTGCGTGCTCGCGAAAGCCGAGCTGCAAGAGACCAACACCCGGTGGGCGCAAGGTGGCATCTCGGCGGTCATCGACCCCGACGATACCATCCAAGAACACATCGACGACACCCTGCGCGCGGGCGCGGGGCTCTGCCAGCGAGCTGCCGTGGAACACATCGTGGGTCATGGCCGAGACCGCATCGAGTGGTTGCGTGACCAAGGTGTGCCCTTCACAACCGAAACCAGCGCCAGCGGTGAATCGGTCATGCATCTCACCCAAGAAGGCGGGCACAGCCGTCGACGCGTGGTGCATGCAGACGATGCCACGGGCCTAGCGATCCAAACCACCCTACTCGCGCGGGCTCGCGCCCACCCCAACATCGAACTGCTCGAGTGGCATATCGCGATTGACCTCATCACGCTCAGTAAAATCGGCGGGACGCCTGATCGCTGTGTTGGCGCTTATGTGCTGGACCGGCGCACACAAAGCGTCAAAACCCTACGCGCGCCTTGGTGCGTGCTGGCTTCGGGCGGTGCGGGGAAAGTCTATCTGTACACCAGCAACCCAGACGTTGCGACGGGCGATGGTGTGGCCATGGCGTGGCGTGCTGGCTGCACCGTGGCCAACATGGAATTTGTGCAGTTCCATCCCACTTGTCTTTATCACCCCAAAGCCAAATCGTTTTTACTGTCTGAAGCGCTGCGCGGTGAAGGCGCCCGCCTGCTGCTACCCAACGGCGAACCTTTCATGCAGCGCTTCGATCCGCGCGGTGAATTAGCCCCGCGGGACATCGTGGCACGGGCCATCGACTTTGAAATGAAGCGCCTCGGCGCTGACTGCGTCTATCTCGATATTTCACACCAGCCAGCCGCCTTCATTGAACGGCATTTCCCCACCATTTTGCAGCGCTGTCGCGAATTTGGCTTCGATCTCACCAAAGAGCCTCTGCCCGTGGTCCCGGCCGCGCATTATTTTTGCGGTGGGGTGTTGACCGACTTGGCAGGGCGTACTTCCTTGCCGGGTCTCTACGCCGTTGGGGAAGCGGCTTGCACCGGCTTGCATGGCGCTAACCGCATGGCCAGTAACTCCCTCTTAGAGTGTTTGGTCACCGCCCGCTCGGCGGTGGAGTCCATCTTGTCGAATCGAGACAACGTGCCGGCCTTACCCGCCATTCCAGCTTGGGATGAAAGCCAAGTCACCGATGCCGACGAAGAAATTGTGGTGTCCCACAATTGGGATGAACTGCGTCGCTTCATGTGGGATTACGTGGGCATTGTACGTACCACTAAAAGACTGGAGCGCGCGCGCCGGCGTGTGCATCTCCTACGCAACGAAATTGGGGAGTTCTACGCCAATTTCCGGGTGACTAGCGACCTCATCGAGCTGCGTAATCTGGTGCAGGTAGCGGAGTTGGTGATTCGCTGCGCGCTCAAGCGCAAAGAAAGCCGCGGCCTGCATTTCACGCTGGATTATCCCGCGACCGACGACCGCAATTACCTGCGCGACACCATCTTGCGCCCCGGAGACTTTGGCTAAACTCATGACCACCCCCGCGCCCGATCGCCTCACACTGCCCGCCGATTTCACGCTGACAGCGGGTCCTTTGGTTGGCCACCGCATTCTGATTACCGGTGCCTCGCGCGGTCTGGGCCGCGCCATTGCGCTGGCTTGCGCGTTAGCCGGCGCCCAAACCTTGCTGTTGGCCCGCGATGTCCGCGCGCTCGAAGCTGTGGCTGACGCCATCGCGGCACAAAATGGTTTAGAGCCGGTGCTCATCCCCTTCAATCTGGAAGGCGCGACGGTGGCAGACTACGAAAATCTTGGCGATCTGCTGCAAACTCAGTTTGGTCAACTCGAGGGGCTGGTGCTCAACGCTGGCATGTTGGGCGAACTCTCGCCCATGGCTAACTATGACCCGGTGATCTGGGCTCGCGTGTTTCAGGTCAATGTGCACAGTAATTTTTTACTGACCAAAACCTGCTTGCCGCTACTCAACGCCGCTGCACGTGCAAGCCTATTATTGGTGTCTTCTGCGGTGGGACGGCGCGGCCGCGCTTATTGGGGCGCCTACGCGGCCTCAAAATTCGCCGTAGAGGGCATGATGCAAGTGCTCGCCGACGAACTTGCCGACACCTCGGCCATCCGCGTGAATTCGGTAAACCCTGGACGCTGTCGCACCCGTATGCGGGCTCAGGCTTATCCCGCAGAAGACGCCACCCGGCTCCCGTTACCCGAAGATCTGGCACCCGCCTTTGCTTACTTGTTGAGTCCGGCGGCAAGCGAATTCCACGCACGGCAACTCGACTTGCAATAGGCGGCAACTCTTGGCCGGGCTGGGGTCGTGCGCAGCCTTCAGTTGGCCGCCCCATCCGCCAATAAAATGTCGCGAGCCGTTGCTGCAGCCGCCTGTTCGCGGTGGCGGCCCTGCATCGGCGAGTTGTCTCGCCTCCCCGCCTAACCCAAAACCAACCGCCACCGCTTCCCGCGCAGCCGTCTCATGTCGACGCCGCGATATTTCATAAGTGGTACAAAAATTGCTAATTCTCAGTAGGAACAACCTAAGGAAGATTTCTATGATCAGTCACGCAGAATTAGCACCCAATACTGAGGCCCCGGCAGCGTCGGCCTCCGTCAGCTTATTCACGGCGCCACAGTCCCGTACACCGCGACTGTCGGAGCGCGCTCAGCTTCGTCTCTCGCAGGCGCTGCAGTCGAGTCTCCATGTGAATGAAGTGTTGGGCACTTTTGCAGCCGAGGCGCGCCTCGTCGTGCCCAGCTTTAGCCTGCGCTATCAGCACGCTCCAGAAACAGCGACGTTCACGCAAGGTCGCACGCAACCCCACGTGTGTACCTACCAGCTAGATCTGCACGGGCATGATCTGGGGGCCATCACTTTCACCCGGGATCAGCCTTTTGCCAGCCACGAGCAGGCCCTGTTTGAACTTCTGCTCTGCCAGCTGATTTATCCCCTGCGCAACGCCCTGCTCTACGAACGTGCGCTCAAACTGGCCACCATCGATCCCCTCACGCGGGTGCAAAATCGCGAGGGAATGGAGCAATATCTCAGCCGCGAAATCTCGGTCGCAGCCCGCCATGGCACGCCTATGTCGATCATGATGATCGACATCGATTTTTTCAAAAACGTCAATGACACTTACGGTCACCCGTTTGGCGATCGGGTATTGCGCGAAACCACGCAAACGATTATCCGGGCGACCCGCAACAGCGACGTCGTGTTTCGATATGGCGGCGAAGAATTCGTCGTTATTTTGTCGAATACCCTTGCTGCTGGTGCGCAACTGCTCGCCGAGCGAATTTGCAAAGAAGTTCGCGAGACCGTCATCGGCTCTGGCAACCTGTCCATCAGCGTCAGCGTCAGCATCGGAGTTGCCGGATTATTGGGCGGGGATGCGCCGTCTGACCTCATTAAAACTGCCGACCAGCGGCTTTATAAAGCCAAAGCGGGCGGCCGTAATCAGGTGGTGGCTAGCTAGTCTTGGGGCCGCGCCCAGTGCGCGGCCTCCGCGGGGTTGGCGAGCAAAGCCACCAACCCCGCCTCATCTAAAACCCGAACCCCCAGTTCCGCGGCTTTGTGCAGCTTGGTGCCTGCATCTTCACCTGCCACCACAAAAGCTGTCTTAGACGACACGCTACCGGTGACTTTAGCCCCCAACGCCCGCAACCGGGCCGCCGCTTCCTCGCGTGTGAACGCGCTGAGAGTGCCGGTAAGAACCACATTTCGGCCGGTTAGCGGCAACCCAGCAATCGGCCGCGCCACCACCTGGGGCCATTGCACCCCACGCGCGCGAAGACGGGCCAGCAGCGATAATTTCTCAGGATCTGCAAAAAAACCCGCAAGGCTAGCCGCCACCACGGGCCCCACATCGGGGACTCCTGCAAAAACAGCGACCGATGCCGCCGCCATCACCTCTAGATCACCCAAATGCTCGGTGAGTTGGCGTGCCGTTGTTTCGCCCACGTCAGGGATCCCCAAGGCATACAGTAAGCGCGGTAGCGTGGTCTGGCGGCTGCTATCGATCGCTTTCCGAAGATTTTCGGCTGATTTATCCCCAGTGCGTTCGAGCGAGCATAAATCTGTCAACGTGAGCGCGTAGAGATCGGCGGGATCCTGGACCAGCCCGCTACGCACCAGCTGTTGGGTTGATTTTTCTCCCAACCCTTCAATGTCCATGGCCCGTCGGGAGGCGAAATGGCGTAACGCCTGCACCCGCTGATTAAACGCCTGATCCGCAACGGCCTCTGGCATCACATAGGGCACCGCACCCGGCGGCCGCTGGGCCATTACCACCGAAACAATTTCGGGGATCACATCACCCGCCCGGCGCACGATCACCAAGTCGCCCACTCGTATATCCTTGCGCGCAATTTCATCGGCATTGTGCAAAGTAGCGTTAGTCACGGTGACGCCCCCGACAAACACCGGTTCTAGCCGCGCCACCGGGGTGAGCGTACCGGTACGCCCGGTCTGCACATCGATGGCTAAGACCCGCGTTTCCCGTTCTTCGGGCGGAAACTTAAAGGCGATCGCCCACCGCGGCGCACGCGCGACCTGACCCAGCATCGTTTGCCAGTCGATCCGATCCACTTTAAAAACCACCCCGTCGATGTCGTAATCCAACGTCGGTCGGCGTGCTGCCATGTCGCGATAACAGGCTAACGCTGCCGCCACACCCGTTACGCTCAGGGTTTCTGGTGACACCCGGCAACCCAACTGGCGCAGCCATGCGAGCAATAACTGCTGCGAAGCGGGCCGTTCCGCGCCTTCTAGCGCACCAATGCCATAGCAGTAAATGCTCAGTGGGCGGCGCCGGGTAATGGCGGAATCTAATTGGCGCAGACTGCCTGCAGCGGCGTTGCGGGGGTTGGCAAATAGCTTGCCCCCACTGGCCAGTTGGGCAGCATTTAAGGCTGCAAAACCGCTATGGCTGATATAAATTTCGCCTCTGATTTCGAGCAATGCCGGCGGGTTTTCCGTGCGCAGCCGCGGTGCTACTGCGCCGATAGTGCGAACATTCGCGGTAACATCCTCGCCGGTGGTGCCGTCTCCGCGCGTCGCCGCACTGCGTAGAACACCCTCCACGTAGGTCAGGTTAATGGCCAAACCGTCGAGCTTGGTCTCCGCCACATAGGTGATTTCGCTTGCGCCTAGTCGCTCACAGACACGCCGATCAAAATCGATAAAGTCTGCTTCAGAGAAGGCATTAGACAGCGACAGCATCGGCCGGCCGTGGCTAAGCGCTGTAAAGCCCGCGCTGATGCCACCCCCTACCCGCCCGGTGGGAGAATCGGGCGTGCGCAAGACCGGATTAGCCGCCTCGAGCGCCTGTAGTTCTTGCAGCAGGTCATCGTAGGCCGCATCCGTAATGTTCGGCGCGTCCTGCCCATAATAAGCTTCGTTGTGCAGCTGAATTGCCTGCCGCAACCACGCTGCGCGCGCGCTATCTGCCGAGGAGGACATTTATCGCGCGTGGCGAGCGGCGATTCGCCGCATCCGCTCGATAACGGGAGAATCGAGTGCTTTGCGCGGTTCGCTTAAGAGTTCGGCCCCCAAGCTTTCCGCCAAGCGCTGGGCGACATTGAGAAATAACTCAAAAGCCACCGGGCCATCCACGGGTGGCGTTGGAAAACGGATAAACAGGGCCAGTCCTTGCGTGGTGAAATCTTGCATGTTCAACGGATCAAACTGACCGGGTTCGAACATATTGGCCAAACTGAAAACCGGCTTCTCAGCCCGAAGATCACCCACCCCATAGTGGTGATAGATATTCATGTCCCCGAAGCGCATGCCCACCTCGGCGAGCGCTGTTTCAAGCGCTGGCCCGGCAAAATGCGGTACCTTTTGCGGGCGCAAATATAAGGCCAGCACTTCGGCCGGAGGCGGTGTTTTAGGCGGCGGCACGGCGCCGTGCTCGTCACCAAAACCAAACGCTAATTGATTGGTACCCCGCCGTGCGCTGCGCGCAATTTTCACCGGCTCGGGTCCCGGCGTGGCCTCAGGGGCCAGTGGCGGTGGCGCGAGTGGGCGGTCAATTTCTTGCGTGACGGCCGGCATTTCTGCCATCCGCTCCACCGGTTTCACCAACACAATGTCGTAGTCGTCTTCAGGTGGGACGCGTGCTTCAAAGCCAATTTCTTGCGAGAAGTCTTCTTCTGCCTCGAACTCACCCCGCCGAGGCGCGCGGGCCTCGCGCAGCCGACGACCGTAGCGCAGGTTGGCTTCGCGCCGGCGTCGCCAGGCGCTCCAAAGATAGACACCCGCCACGGCAACGAGGCCGGACAGCACCAGCGCAATGCGCAGCGGCCAAGCGGAGTTTTCCATGGTTCTAAGCCTGCCCCAACGCCTTCAAGAACGTGCGCCGGTCACGCGGTGGCCGCCAGTTGTACGGCTTCGTCCATATTGACGGACACCAGTCGCGAGACGCCTGGCTCGTTCATGGTCACACCGATAAGTTGTTCCGCAATTTCCATGGTGATCTTGTTATGGGAGATAAAGAGAAACTGCACCCGCACCGACATCTGCCGCAGCATCTCGCTCAGCCGTACCACGTTGGCGTCGTCCAGCGGTGCGTCTACTTCATCGAGCAAACAAAACGGTGCGGGATTGAGCTCGAATAACGCGAACACGAAGGCTAAGGCAGACAAGGCCTTTTCGCCACCCGATAACAAATGGATAGAACTATTGCGCTTGCCCGGTGGACGGGCCATGACGGTCACGCCGGTTTCGAGCAGATCCTCGCCGATCAATTCCAGATAGGCATGACCGCCGCCAAACAAAATGGGAAACAAACGCTGCAGCCCAGCGTTAACTTGGTCAAAGGTTTCGCGAAAGCGCGTACGCGTTTCCTTGTCGATTTTTCGCATGGCTTCCGCCAGCGTTGCCAAGGCCTCGGTGAGGTCAGCAAACTGCGCGTCGAGGTAGGTTTTACGCTCCGTTAGCTGGGAAAATTCCTCAATCGCCGCCAAGTTAATCGGCCCCAGCCGAGAAATTTTAGCGCCCAGCACGCTCAACTGTTCGCGCCAAGTCTCTTCGGTTGCGGTCGGATCGAGGTTTGCCAATATCCCGTGCAGATCTTGCTCCGCACGCACAAGACGCTCTTCCTGCTCTTGCGCGCGCACTTCTAAAGCGCGTTCTTCGAGACGACATTGTTCCAGCGCACGCTGCCGCTCACCGGCTTGTTGGTCGGCCGCCGTGCGAGCGTTTTCGTCGAGGCGGGCCTGCTGGTCGTGTTGGTCTAGCGCTTGCCGGGCAAGCTTGAGTGCTAGGTCACAAGCCAGCCGCTCGCCCAAGGCCGTGTCGAGCGTCAAGCGCAAAGCCGTTTGGGGCGCCAGCGCTGCGGCAACCTCGCCCGCCAGCGTGTGACTGCGCAGACCCAGTTCTTCGCTCAACCGGTGATTACGCTCAATGGCTAAAACCGAGGACGCCTGTCCGGACTTCAGGCTCTCCAACTGCAACGCGATGGCATGACGCCCGTCGCGCGCTTGCCGCCACGCAAGACGTGTGTGTTCCAACGCCAGCTGCACTTCGCGGCGTTGCGCCGTCAATTGCGCGCGTTGGGTTTCTAGTACGCCTAGCGCATCGCGCAACCCGCCCGTGTGGGTTTGTAGTTCGGCGAGTTCTTGCGCCTGAGTTTGCGCGCGCGCCGCCAATTCGTTGCGCTGGCGCCCCAGCTCTTGGATGCGGTTCAGGGTTTGCGCCAACTCGGTCTCGTGCCGCTGGGCCCGTCCTCGCAGTTCCGTGGCTTCGCCGTTGCGGGTGTTGATGTGCCGGGAGAGTTCGGCCTCACGGGCTTCCAAGGCTTGGAAGGCGCTGTGCGCGGCGCCTTGTTCGCCCTCCAGCACGGCGACGCCCTCCGCAAGCTGCTGCTCTTGGCGCCGCAGTTCTTCCAAGCGGCGTTCCCGCACCAACACACTGTCGTCGTTTTGGCGACGACCCGGCACTTGCACCCAGTTAGGTCCCAGCCAAATGCCTTCTGGGGTGACCACCGATTCGTGGGCCGCCAACTGCCCTTGGACGCCCTGGGCGCTCGCCAGATCGGGCGCGGCAAACACCCCCGCCAGCAGCGACTCCAGCGCAAAAGTACTGGTGATTTTATCGATGAGTCGGGGTAACTGCGGCCCCAGCGCGCGCGGTTCCAGCGCACTCACGGGGCGCTGACTCACGCCGCTTAAACTCGCCGCAGGCGCCGAATGTAGGGCGGTGGCCAGCAGTGCGACGTCCAGATCTGGGCCGCACAGCGCAGTGAGGCGCCCGGCCAGAGCCGCTTCTGCAGCTAGCTCCCAGCCCGCTTCGATGGTGAGTGATTCGGCGAGTGCACGGGAATGGGCAAAACCATTTGCCGTCAGCCAAGTCATGACCGCGCGTTGATCCCGACCCAGGGCCGCTTCCTGCAGCGCTTGCTGAGACGCTAGGCGTCCGCGCACTTCCTGCCATTGGGTGCGGCGCGAATTCAGCTCACGGGCGTAGCCCTGCAGACCCTCACGGGCCAGCGCTGCGGCCTCGCGCGTGCTCTGGTGTGACGCCCGTAACGCCTCGCACTCGCTATTTTTAAGCGCCAGTGCCGCGTTTTCTTGGGCCAGCGAAACCTGCAGCGCATCCGGATCCAGGCGTGCCAGATCGCTCACCAACCCCGCTAGCCGGCGTTCCGCATCGGCCTGCCCACGCGCCAGCATTTCTAGTCGCGCTTGGCCGGCGTGCTCGGTACGCGAGGTTTCTGTGAACTCCCGATTGAACGCATCCCAAGCTTCCTGCCAAGCCTCGGCGGCCTGTTCTGCCTGTTTAAGGGCCTCGGCGTGCCGCTCTTCTTCGTCGGTACTCGCCTGTAATTTAGGCGTCAGGCTGGCGATAGAGAGCTCAATTTCGGCCAAGCGATCGCGATCGGTGCCCAGCATGCGGGCGGATTCTGCCTGGGCGTGACGGGCGCGGGCGAGTTCTTGGTCGAGCGCTTGCCGGCGTTCTTCGTTATGTTGCAGAGACTGCTCAATGCGGGAAATCTCCGCACTTTTGGCATAAAACTCGCTTTGACGCGCGTTAAACTGCCCCTGCGCAGCACTCAATGCCGTGCGCAATGAGATTTGATCGTTCTCTATTTTTCGTAACGCCGCGAGTGCCGCTTCCACCTCGGTTTCGCGTGCCTGCAGTACCGTGCGGTGACTCTGCCGCAAGGCATCGATTTCGCGCCACCGAATAGCCAAGCTCTCCGCTTCTAGCCGACGCTCCTCGATCTTCAGTTCCTGATATTTCTCGGCGGCCCGCGCTTGGCGTTGCAGGTGCGACAGCTGTTTATCGAGCTCCTGCCGGATATCGTTAACGCGGTCCAGATTTTCGTGCGTGTGTCGGATCCGGGTTTCCGTTTCCCGGCGACGTTCTTTGTAGCGGGAAATACCCGCAGCCTCCTCGAGGAAGTTTCGCAGCTCCTCGGGCCGGGCTTCGATCACGCGGGAGATCATGCCTTGCTCGATAACCGAATAACCCCCTCGGACACCAAGCCCCGTGCCGAGAAAGACATCGGTGATGTCCTTGCGGCGGCAGCGGGTGCCGTTCAGAAAATAACTGGAGACGCCGTCGCGTCCTACCGTGCGGCGAATCGCGATTTCGGCAAAGCTGGCGTAAGGCCCGCCAACCGTGCCATCGCTATTATCAAAAATCAGTTCAACCGCCGCCTGTCCCACCGGTTTACGGGTGCTGGACCCGCTGAAGATGACGTCGGCCATGGACTCACCGCGCAGTTGCTTGGCGGAGCTTTCGCCCATTACCCACAACAGGGCATCGATAATATTGGACTTGCCGCAACCGTTGGGGCCCACCACGCCGGTGAGATTGCCGGGCAAGTGCAAGGTCGTGGGATCGACAAAAGACTTGAAGCCGGAGAGCTTGATTCGGGCGATGCGCATGCCCCGAAGGATACCCGAGGGTGTGCGCCTGCACAATCTAGGATGGCGGCCGTAACTGGCCGACATCTTTTTGTTTTAACAGTACAATTTTTAATTTTTATCGATTCGGCGCAGCCTATTGCAGGCGGCTTTTTAGGCGCGATCGCGCGGTGTACCATGGCGCGTATTGCCCCTTAACCTCAGGCCGTTCTATGGCGGATCCCCGTGTACTTTCTCTACTGCCTGCCAGTCGCCCCCGCCTGGCCTGGGTCGGTGGCGCGTGAGCGCCCCGGTGCGCCGCCGCGTGGGCTTCAAACTGGGAATGGATTATTACTGGCGTGGGCTGCGTCTGTTAGGGGCACCTGGCATCCGCGCCTATGCGCTAGTGCCAACACTGGTCGGCGCGGTGCTCTGTGCCGTGGGCTTCTATTGGGCCACGCAGTGGATCGACACCTGGATATCCGACTACTTGCCCCCAGCCCTGCAGTGGCTCGGCTACTTGGTGTGGCCCCTGCTGGTGCTGGTGGGGGCTGCACTCATTTTCTTTGGGCTCGCGCTGCTCGCTAATCTCATCGCATCGCCCTTCAATGGACTGCTCTCGGCGGCGGTTGAGCGTCAACAAACTGGCCGCTTGGCACCCGCTGCAACGCGACCATGGCTGGCCGAAGCGCGGGCGAGTGTCGGCAGCGAGTTGCGTAAATTTCGTTATTTTGCGCTCCTCGGAGTCGCCGGATTGCTGCTCATGCTAATCCCCGGCTTGCTAGTTTTTGCCCCTTTGCTGTGCCTGATGGGTAGCGCTTGGATGCTCGCTATCGAATATCTCGACGGCCCGCTGAGCAATCACGGACGGGGGTACCCAGTCGCCCGAAAGCTACTGAGTCAAGACGCTCGCATGGCGCTGGGCTTTGGTGCGGCGTGCACGTTGGTCACCTTGGTGCCGTTACTCAATTTTGTGGCGATGCCGGCGGGCGTCATTGGCGCCACGCTGATGTACCTCGAACAGTTCGCCGACACGGATCCCTAAGCGCATGCCCCGGCAAACCACCGCCCCGCGCTATCGGGGCCGATTTGCGCCCTCGCCCAGCGGCCCGCTACATTTTGGTTCCATCGTGGCAGCCTTAGGGAGCTATCTTCAGGCACGCGTCAATGGCGGCGAATGGTTATTGCGCATCGACAACATCGACCCGCCACGCGAAGTGCCGGGTGCTGCCGACGCGATCCTGCGAGAGCTGGTGCGGCTAGGTCTGCAGTGGGACGGAGAAGTGTGTTTTCAAGCACAGCGGGTGCCGGCGTATCGGGCCGCCTTGGCCCAATTGAGCGCGACGCACCAAGTGTATGCCTGTGTTTGTTCGCGCCGCGAGGCGGGCGATGGCGCCTATCCGGGCACTTGTCGCGAGCGCGCTGAGGTGCCCCTTGCGGGGTATACGCAGCGCCTGCGCGTGCGCCCCGTGACCATCACAATTCACGACCGCCTGCAGGGCGGCTACACCCAGACGCCTAGTGAAGCCTGCGGCGATTTTGTGCTGTGGCGAGCCGACGATTGGCCCACCTACCATTTGGCGGTCGTGGTAGACGATGCCTGGATGGGCGTGACGGAAATCGTGCGGGGCGTGGATTTACTGGATTCAACCCCGCGCCAACGCTACCTCCAGCAGTGTCTGGGACTGCCCACACCGCGCTACTGTCATCTACCTTTGGCGCTGGACGTGGACGGCAGCAAACTGAGCAAGCTCACCTTGGCCGCCCCAGTGAGGGGGCGCCCAGCCTCGGAGGTGCTAACACTCGCCTTGCGGTTTTTGGGCCACCCGCCCCCGCCAGACGCTTTGGGTGCGGCACCCGCTGCACTCCTAGCGTGGGCCTGTGGGGCGTGGTCGCTCGCGCACGTGCCGCTGCAATCGCGCCGACCAGACGACCTAGCGGCCCCACTTAGCCCCGCGAATTAGCCAAAATCCCGCTTGGCGCCGGCAAAAGCCGCCTTGAGTTCGGCATAGCTACGGGCTACTGGGAAGGCTGGATAATCACGGACCACGTTGTCTGGAGGACAAAAAAACCACGCCCGATCAGCTTCTTCCAACATGGGAATATCGTTGTAGGAGTCGCCAGTGGCCACCACTTGGTATTCCATCGACTTAAAGCCCCGTACGGCTTTGCGTTTGGGATCGGGCTGGCGCAGCTGATAACCGCTAATAGCGCCCGCGGCATCCAACGTTAGTCGGTGACAGAGCATCATGGGTTGCCCTAATTTTTCCAGCAGCGGCGCGGCCAGTTCGTAGAAAGTATCCGACACGATGGCAACCTGATACTCGCTGCGCAACCACTCGAGAAACTCGTAGGCACCGGGTAGCGGGTCGAGTTGGTCGGCGGCGGCGCGAATATCGGCGAAACCCAAGCCGTGTTCACGCATGACGGCCAAGCGCATGCCCATGAGCTGGTGGTAATCCGGGATTTCGCGTGTCGTGGCGCGCAGTTCGGCGATGCCGGTGCGCTCGGCCAGCCCTACCCAAATCTCGGGTACCAAGACCCCTTCGAAATCAAGACAAGCAATATGCATAGGGAAGCTCCACCTCTGCTAAGTTATAAAAAAACGGGGGGCAGTGTAGCAGGCTCATGCGAACTTTCTGTTGGCCAAAAAATATTGCCGGCGTTCTAGCCGGGATCGCCCTGTTGACCCTCACCGGCGCGCAAGCCGCGGATCCGGCTTTAAAAATTGTGGTGCAGGCGTTGTTTCCCAACCAAGTCGTGCTGGAGATTCAGGGACGGCGGCGGGTGTTGACGCGCGGCGAGACCAGCCCAGAAGGCGTGCGCTTGGTTGATTCGGATGCTACCCACGCGACCCTCGCCGTGGGTGGCGAGACCTTCCGGGTAGGTTTGGATGCCCGCATCGGCGGCCCCATCACGGCGCCCCCCACCCCGCGCAGCGCGCGTTTGATTGAAGCCCGGGATGGCCAGTTCTACGTCGAAGGCAGCATTAACGGCAACGGCCTGCGGTTTGTCGTTGACACCGGTGCATCGACTATCGCCCTGAACGCCAATACCGCGCGGCGTATCGGCCTGTTGTATCGCGTGGACGGTACACCCCTCACCGTCGAAACCGCCTCGGGACCTACGCGGGCTTATGCCCTGCGGCTGCGCAACGTGAAAATACAGTCGATCTCGCTCAACGAGATCGACGCCGTGGTCATCGACGGGGCCTACCCCAGCGTTGCGTTGCTCGGACAGTCCTTGCTGCGCCAACTCGACATGACCCGTTCCGGCAATATGTTGGAACTGCGCGAACGCTACGCCAGCTCAACCACCGGCGGGCGCAAACCGTGAACGGTCCCACATAATTTCTTGTCCACCATTCGCCCGGGCCAGCACCCGCGCCAGCACAAAGAGCAAATCCGAGAGCCGGTTGATATAGCGCAGCGTACTCTGCGACACCGGGGTGGCGTCGCTGATTGCGACAACTGCCCGCTCCGCACGGCGACACACCGCGCGTGCGAACTGGCAGGAAGCCGACGCGGCGTTACCGCCGGGCAATATAAATTCTTTGAGCGGCGGCAGGGCTTCGTTGTAGCTATCGATCAAATTTTCGAGCCGCGCCACCGCGTTGGTGGCCAGTAGCGAACTGCCGGGGATAGATAACTCACCCCCCAAATCAAACAAATCGTGCTGAATTTCTAGCAATGAAGCCGCCATCGCAGCGGGTAGATCTGCAACCAACAGCAGACCCAACACCGTATTGAGTTCATCGACCTCGCCGAGCGAGTGGATGCGTGCGGAGTTCTTGGTGGCGCGACTACCGTCGCCCAGACCGGTCGTACCGGCATCCCCGGTACGCGTGTAAATTTTTGATAAACGGTGACCCATCAGTATTGCCATTAGAAGTAGGGATGGCCACTGTAGGCAGCCCGCGCGGTCGGTGTCAAAAGCGGCTGCACCGCAGCTCCCGATGGCTGTTAAACTTCGGCCCGGCGCCGCGGTCGACGCGCGCGGTCCCAGACCAAGCCGCCTCGTTAATGCCCTGCGCCGCCAGCGCCTTTTTAGCAGAATCATTATTTTTGACATGCACGCCACCTCGTCTGCCACGCCACCCCCCCGCGAGCCCGACTTCTCGGTCGTCATTCCCTGCTTTAACGAGCGCGATAATGTCTTGGCATTGGTGCGGGAAATAGCACAGACCTGCGCGGGGCGGCACTTCGAAATTTTGGTGGTCGATGACGCCAGCACCGATGGCTCCGGCGAGCACCTGCTGGGCGTGGCGGGTGAGTTTGACGGCCGGTTGCGGCTGGTGCGACACGCGCATAACCGTGGCCAAAGTGCGAGTGTTTGTACCGGCATCGACTTCGCGCAGGGCCGATGTATCGTGACCCTCGACGGCGATGGTCAAAATGATCCAGGTGATATTCCCGCGCTGCTGGCCGCCTTGGCCACTTGCGATGTGCCCACCCTTGTTTGTGGCTACCGCCGTACCCGTCGGGATACGTGGTTACGACGCTGGTCCTCGCGGATCGCCAACACCGTTCGCGCGGCGATTTTGGGCGATGCCACACCGGATACTGGCTGCGGCTTAAAAGCCTTCGAGCGGGCCTTATTTATGCGACTACCGCGCTTTAACCACATGCACCGCTTTCTACCCGCACTCGTCCAACGCGAAGGGGCACAAGCGATTTCGGTGGAAGTTCATCACCGGCCGCGCCGTCACGGCCAGTCTAAATACGGGGTTGGCAACCGCTTGTGGGTGGGGATTGTCGACATCTTTGGCGTGCTCTGGTTGCGCCGCCGAGGCTTGCCATTGGTACCCAGCGCAGAACTTACCCCGCCGTCAGCGCGCTCATGAAAACCCTGCTCGAGATCCACACCACCCTCGCCACCTTGTTTAATTTGCCCTTAGGCAATTGGCTAGGCGTGCAGTTGGAAGTGGGCAAGGTTATAGGCTACTTCGGGGCTAGTTTGTTCGCCGGGCGCTGGATCGTGCAGTTAGTGGCCTCGCGCGTCTCCAACAGGCCAGTGATGCCGCGAGTCTTCTGGTACATGAGCTTGGTGGGCAGCGTGTGCTTGTTGAGTTATTTTGTGTTTGGTAAAAACGATTCCGTGGGCGTGATTTCGAATATTTTTCCGATGTTTGTCGCCGCCTATAATTTGTATCTGGATGGCCGACACCGCCGGACCGCCTTGGCTGCGGGCGCTGCGGTTTAACGGCGCCCACACTCTTGTTTATCCACCTCACCAGGACTATCTCCCCATGATCCTCCAGCGCTACGTTCTGCGGGAATACCTGCGGGGGTTCGCCATGGTGTTCGGCAGCCTGTTGGTCATTTATTTCAGCACGCGCTTTGCGACCTACCTCGGGCAGGCCGCCGATGGGCGGATCGCGCCCGCCCATATCCTGCAGATCCTGAGTCTCAAAATGCTGGTCTCGCTCCGGGATTTGATCCCAATGAGCCTTTTTTTAGGCATTTTTGCCGCCATTATTCGCTTGCAGCGCGACTCGGAGCTGGTGGTGATGCGGGCCGCTGGGGTGCACCCCGGAACCCTGCTGGTGGCGGCGGCCAAACTGGGGCTCATCGCGGCGGTGCTGGTTGGCACGCTCACCCTGTATGCGGAGCCAAGAATCGAAGAACTCATCACGCGAATCCGCGATCAAACCGAAAACGACGCCACGATTGCGGGCATCAAAGCAGGCCGTTTTAAGGAACTCAGTGGGGGTAAGCGCGTTTTTTACGCCGAAAAAGTGGGTGCCGACAGTAAAGCTTTAGAGCAAACCTTTGTGCAAATGCGCACCAACACGGACGTTGGATTGATGCGCGCGGACCAAGCTCAGGTGGAAACACAAGCCGCCAGTGGCGACCGTTTTGCCGTTTTCGTGGATGGCGTCAGCTACGCGGGAAAACCCGGCGCACTGGATTATGTCGTCACCAATTTTGGCAAATATGCGCTGCGCGTCGAAACCCACGCGCCAACGGACGTCTCGGACCAAATCAACTACATGAAAAGCTCTGAACTACTGCGCTACCAATCGCCAGGGTTTCGGATCGAACTGCAATGGCGCCTGGCCAAGCCCATCGGCGCCCTACTGTTGCCTGGACTGGCCGTCATGATCGCCCTGTGCAGTAACGGCTATAACTGGTACCTGTGGCTACTGACCGCCATCTCCGGTTACTTCGGCTACAGCAATCTACTCGGCGTGGGCAAAGCCTTGATGCTCAAAGGCGTGTTACCCACGAGCGTGGGGCTATGGCTCATTCACGGCGTTTTGTTCATGTTAATGGCGCTGGTTTGGTGGGTTATGCGGCATCCACGGCGTGGCCGAGTGGTGGGGCCTCGCTAAGCATCTCGGCGCACTGGTTTGAGCGAAGGTGTTTAAGGGTGACGCGCCAGGGACGACCGGTGGCGCTAAGGTGACGCGTTCAAACA
Source organism: Klebsiella pneumoniae (assembly GCA_945862315.1). GTDB lineage: Bacteria > Pseudomonadota > Gammaproteobacteria. Next base: position 3,686 of record CAMAXW010000020.1, on the reverse strand, counting down.
GCAATGAGGTCGCCGAATTTTCGCAGGCGTTGCCGTGCCGCCGGCAAATACCCCAGCATGGCGCGTAAGCAGTCGTTAGTGCTCCCCCAAACCGCTGTTTTGTGGCCACCCGCTCATTGCCCGCGCGCGGCGAGACGTGGCGGGTGGCTAGCGCCAAATGTTTTGAGTGAGCCGGCACTCACGCTGCCCTGCGCCGGTTAGCCGCCGCGTCATGAGCCACGCGGCTATCCACAACAGCCCCGTGTTTGAGGGCTGCCCAAGCGCTATCCTAGAGAAAATTCGCGCGCGGAGCCTGCCGTTTTGGAAACCCTCATCGAGTCTTGTTTTCATCGCACTACGCGACACACCACCCATTATTTGGCTGCGGGCCCAAAGGATGGTCCGCTGCTGGTGTTCGTGCATGGCTGGCCGGAGCTTTCGCTGAGTTGGCGGCATCAATTGCCGGTCTTCGCGGGGCTTGGATTTCGCGTGCTGGCCCCCGACCTGCGCGGCTACGGGCTATCGTCTGTCTATGCGGAGCAGTCCGCTTATGCGCAAGCCGAAGTCGTCGCAGACATGTTAGCGCTGCTGACCAGCCAAGAGCGCGAGCAGGCGGTGTGGATTGGGCACGATTGGGGCTGCGCCACGGTGTGGAATTTGGCGCGTTTGCACCCTAGCCGCTGCACCGCGATAGCCAATTTGTGCGTGCCCTACTTCGCCTTAGAGCATGGCCTTGCAGGATTGCTACCGCTGGTAGATAGAACGGTCTATCCCGTGGGTGATTACCCCTACGGCCAGTGGGACTATCTGAAATTCTACGAGGAGAATTTCGCGCGCGCGACCGCCGTTTTTGACGCCGATCCTTACCTCAGCATGAAATTACTCTTGCGTAAAGGTGACCCCGCCGCCGCCGGCAAGCCCGCATTTACCAGCGCTGTGCGGCGCAATGGCGGTTGGTTTGGGCCACTCAACGCAGCACCGGATTTACCGCGCGACGACGATGTGGTGAGTGAGGATGATCTGCAAGTCTATGCGCAGGCCCTGCGGCGCAACGGGTTCTTTGGGCCGGACGCCTATTACATGAACCACACCGCCAACGCCGCACTGGTGGCCGGCGCGCCGGAGCGGCTGTCGCTGCCGGTATTATTCCTCCACGCACGTTACGACTATGTGTGTGAAACCCTCCAGTCGCAGCTTGCCGCACCGATGCGCGCACGCTGTAGCAACCTCAGCGAACGCATTATCGATACCGGTCATTGGATGGCGCAGGAGCAACCGCGGGCCGTCAATGCGGCGCTCGCGCAGTGGCTGGCGGCGTGCGTGGAAACCCATTGGCCGAGGCCGGCCACCAGCGCTTGATACGGCGAATTTTTTAAATTAATGGCCTACCAGGTGGCGACCTAGTGATGATCTGGACTATGATTTTTCGCACAGAATGGCCGGGCCGCACTCAGTGCTGAGGAGAGAATTGCAAAGCCCGCTCGCGCCCTACTGGTCTTTTTCAAGACAACTTATTCCGACTCACTTTGTGCTTAAATTTTAGGATCATCTGCCCATGTGCCATCTATGCCCACCGAGTGTTAACGACGGAACCGCCCCGCAGACGGATCACCTAACGACGTCCCACCAAGCGGCTGCTGGCAACCCGGCACGCCGTGGTTTTCTGCGCTCAGGCATGCTGGCCGTGGCCGCTTCTTGGGGCATGAACAATGCCTTTGCTGACTCCGCTGCAGCCGCAGCGCCTAATGCCATCACGCCCGCCGCCGCACTCAAGCGCCTAATGGAGGGCAATGCTCGGTATGTCGCCAACCAACCGCAGGAGCGAGATTTTTCTGCCGGCCGTGCCGCCCGAGTCAACGCGCAATATCCCATTGCCGCCATCTTGAGTTGCGCGGATTCGCGCCTAGCGCCGGAATTCGCGTTCGACCAGTCCCCCGGGGACTTGTTCGTTGCGCGGGTGGCCGGCAACTACGCCAGCCCCGCGGTACTCTCCTCGCTGGAATACGCGGTTGCAGTGTTAAATGCGCCGTTGGTGATAGTGCTGGGGCACACCAACTGCGGCGCGGTCGCCGCCACCGTCAAAATGATCGAAACCAAAGATACGCTGCCCGGCACCATGCAGGACATTATCACGGCCATCCAACCTGCCGTGGTCAGGGCCCAACGCGAAACCGGCGGTAGCCTGCTCGATCGCTCCATTGTAGAGAACGTCAAATTACAGGAGCAGTTCCTACAAAACCGCCCCTCGCTCGTGAAGTCTCTGCTGGATGCTAAAAAAATCGAGGTTGTGGGGGCGGTGTACGATTTAGCGACTGGGAAAATCACCCTCGTCTAGATCTCAATATCACGGATTAATGAGGCCTAAATTTCCGCCATCGCCCGTGCGCTTAACCGTGAAGCGGGCCAAACGCTAACCCCAGCCAGCACACCGAGCGGGGGCGCCGCAGCGCCTACGCGCGGTTCAATGGCAGCCTCGGCCCGAGGCTTTAACGCCCCGGATGATGATGGCCGCCGCCGTTTTGCGTGGCCAAAGCCCCGTCTTCTCGGGCTCTCAACACCTCGCCCGCCGCGGCGTGTTAACGATTCTGATGGAGTGGGTGCCTGGCGATAACGTGTGCCACAGCGACGCCTTGATTCTCGAGCGTGAGAGGAAAACGGTGCGCGGGCCGCGACGGGTGCCGTGAGGACAGGCCACCCAACGCGTCCACCCAATGGACCGCGAAATCAGCAAGACCCCTTCACGAGGTTCAATTTAGGATTAGGGTTTTCCGTAGACCACGGGCACAAAACGTTGGCTCGACATCTTTGGGCGTTTGTAATGCAGATTCGATTGCCGCGGCGGCACCTTAATCTCGACGGGTGTCATGTGCTCATAGGGCACTTGTTGCAGTAAATGCGCAATGCAATTCAGGCGCGCATTTTTCTTATTGTTGGCATCCACCACATACCACGGCGTTTTTTTACGGTCAGTGGCCTTAAACATGGCATCTTTGGCCATGGAATATTCCACCCAGTGTTTGCGCGACTCCAAATCCATCGGGCTGAGTTTCCAGCGCTTAATCGGGTTGCGGATACGCTCTTGAAAACGCTGCTCCTGTTCCTCGTCACTCACCGAAAACCAATACTTGACCAGAATAATCCCGGACCGTACCAGCATTTCTTCGAATAGCGGGCAAGAGCGTAAGAACTCTTGGTACTCGGGCTCGGTACAAAACCCCATGACGTGTTCTACGCCCGCCCGGTTGTACCAACTGCGGTCGAACAGCGCGATTTCACCCGCCGCCGGCAGATGCGGCACATAGCGCTGAAAATACCACTGGCTACGTTCGCGCTCCGTGGGAGTGCCCAACGCCACCGTACGGCACACCCGTGGGTTAAGACTCTCCGTAATGCGCTTGATAACCCCGCCCTTACCGGCAGCATCACGTCCCTCAAATAGCACCGCCACGCGCAGCCCCTTGAGGCGAACCCATTCCTGCAGCTTGATAAGCTCCGCCTGCAGCAAGGCCAGCTCCTCTACATACTTGTAATGCTTGCCAACAGCACCCCGCCGGCCCTTGCTGACCCGCCGCCAGTTGCGTTCAATTTTTGCGTGTTCCTTGGCATCCGCCAGGACTTCGCCGCCGGTGCTGCCCGGCCGATTTTTTTTTGTCATGGGTTCGTCACTCTGGGTGGTCTGTGTCGGCGAACAGTACCGCAATTGGGGA
>CAMAXW010000019.1 GCA_945862315.1 Klebsiella pneumoniae | reverse complement strand
GGCTCTCCCAATGGGCTAGGACCCAACGTCAGGGCACGATTGCTAGACGCATTACCTAACCAGTAAAACAGCGTAAAAGACCACGCGACGTAAATGAACCCATAGGCGGTAAAACGCTGCATGAAGTGGCTTAAGCGCAGCGTGGGCAGCGCCAGCGCAACCACGATCAGTAGCACGCCATTGAGGGCGCCGCCGGTATGCGCCCGCACCCAGCCGGGCACTGTGCCGTAGAGCGGCAGTTTGATAATCATTCCCGGCCAGACTTCGATGCCGCCGAGCAATGAAAACATCAACATAAAACCTGACAACATTGCCGCGAGCACGACCAATAAACCGTGTCCGATCATGATCCGTTGCAGTCTTTCCATTTTGGCACCCTCACTCACTGTGTTAACCAACGTTTCACCGGCCGGCGCCACTCGGAAATGGCACGGGAATATCCGCGCTCTGGGTATCGACCAACGGCAGCAAAGCGTCTTTGGGATGGGCGGCATGACCCGCGATCCAGTCTTTCATCCAACGTGGATCGTCTTCGCAACGTGGGTTATGCCACGGCAGCAGCGCGCGCAGGAGAAAAGGACCCACGTTAAAAATCATCGACGACACTTCGCGCACCAGCGCCGCAAGGCCGCGCCATTGGCGCAGCGTGCGGTCTTTTTTCAGGGCGGTGAGCATGCCCAGCAAACCATAACCCACGAGGTGGAAAGAGCCATGGAATACCCCGAAGGCCCGCGCCGGGTAGTTACCCGAATAGGCCATGTAGGTGTCGAAAGCGACGGTCTTGTGTTCGGTTTCCTCCACCATGTGCATCAACCAAAAAGAAGTGACCCACGGTGAGGCGTTGCGAAACAGCGCCACTCGGCGGTTGATCAGCCAATGGGTAAACCCATTGGTCATGGTTTCAAAGCCCGCGTTATAGGCCAGTTGTGTGCGCAAACTCCGCCGCGACAGCCGCTCGAAAGAGGCCGCCATTCGCTGCTCAACCGCGGCCAGTTCTGGGTAGCCGTTGGCTTTGAGTAAATCATTGAGGCGACGATGGCATTGAAAATGCCGGGCTTCTTGGCCGTTAAACGCGCGCATATCCGCCAATAATTGCGGATCGTTGATGAACGCCATCGCCTTTTGCGTGCTTTTGATGAGGTAGGGTTCGAGGTAGGGCATGGTCAGCGACATCCCATTAAAGAGATGGGAGCGCACCGGGTTGCCGGGAACCCATTGCGGATCCAGATCATCTGGAAATTCGAACGCGTAGGCGCGGATAACAATTTCGGCAACTTGCTTCGGCGCGTATTGGTAGTGGCTTGGCATGCGGACTAGTTTCCTGTCGGAGGTCTATATGGCACTACCTTAGCGAAACCGACCGGTATCTGCGATGACTTTTCTGAGGGGCTGCCGTCGTCTTAGGCCACGCGCCGACGGCGTACCCAAGGCTTTCGCAATGCAGCATCAGCCTACGCCCCAACGCTCGTCCTGTTGGCCTGATCAAGGTGCTAAGTTAGGCCCGTTAAAACCCAAGCTATTGGAGGAAATACTATGAAGCTCGCCCAGCCCCGTGTGCTCCCGTTGCCAGAATCCGAATGGAATGAGACGGTAAAAAATACGCTGCGCGACGTCAAAGTGGGGGAAGGCGCGGTTCCCAATATTTTTAGAACGCTGGCACACCACCCAGATCTCATGCGTCGTTGGCTGGTTTTCGGTAACCACGTGCTGTTCAAATCGACGGTGCCGGCACGCGAGCGAGAACTGGTCATTCTGCGCATCGGCTGGCTGTGCGAGGCGGAGTACGAATGGGCCCAGCACGTGCGCATTGGCAAAGAAGCGGGTTTGAACGATGAGGAAATTCATCGCATCAAAATTGGACACTCGGCCAAAGGCTGGTCGCCGCGCGATGTGCTGCTGCTCAAGGCGACCGACGAATTACACAAAGACGCGTGCATTACGGATCCCACTTGGGCGGGTCTGACCCAGCATTACGATACGCAACAGTTGATGGACATTGTGTTTGCCATTGGCCAGTACAATCTGGTGTCGATGGTGCTCAATACCTTTGGCGTACAGCTCGATGCAGACCTCGATACTTCCTTCGAAAATACCTGAGGGTTGACGGGGGCGAACTTCGCCTAGCCATCGCCCTCAGCGTTAGTTCAACACCAAGGAACACCGCATGCGTCTCGAAGATGAAAACGAAAGCGCCAATATTGAGGACCGCCGCGGCAATGGCCGTGGGCGAGGGCGAGGGCGAGGTATTGGCCTTGGCACGATCGTTATCGTGCTCGCGGTGAGCTATTTCACCGGCATCGATCCCCAGACCCTCCTCAGCCTCGCCGGCAACCCGCAAAATTCTCAGGCGCCCACCCAGCAACCCACGAACCCCAGCAACCAGGCGAGCGATCCACAAGCCGCTTTGAAGTCCGAAATGGCTAAAGTGCTGTATAAAACCGAGGTCGTTTGGAGCGAGGTCTTTCGGTCTATCAATAGCCAGTATGAGAAACCGGTGTTGGTGTTGTATCGCGGCCAGACCCCGACCGCTTGCGGGTTGGGGCAGGCGGCGATGGGCCCGTTCTATTGCCCGGGGGATCAGAAGGTCTACCTTGATATGGCTTTTTTCGAGGAACTCAAAAGCCGCTTCGGGGCGGGCGGGGATTTTGCCCGCGCCTATGTCATCGCCCATGAGATTGGGCACCACGTGCAAAATTTGCTGGGGGTGAGTCGCCGGACCGCCGCCCTGCGTGCGCAAATGAGTGAGACCGAATACAACAAGGTCTCGGTGCGTGTTGAACTGCAGGCTGACTGTCTGGCCGGGCTGTGGGCGCAGGAGGCTAATCGCACCAAGGCTTTTCTGGACCCCCAGGACATTGACGAAGCGCTGCATGCCGCCAACGCCATTGGCGACGACATGCTGCAGAAACAGTCGCGAGGGATCGTGGTGCCCGACTCGTTCACGCATGGCACTTCGGCCCAGCGCGTGCGCTGGTTCAAGCGCGGCTTTGAGGCCACTAGTCTGCAGAGCTGCGATACCTTCAGCACCGGCTCGCAATAGGCTTTTCACGGTTCACGCCGTGGAGCCGGGTTTCCCCGAGGCGAGTGCCACGGCACGCCGGCACAACAGGCCGGCCAGCCCGTGGTGAATGGACTGGGGTTTAACCCCTCGCCGCCACGCGAGGGGTTGCGGGTTGCGGTCTTATGGGCCGGCTACGGACTCTAAGGAGAAACCCTCGTACTGGCCGCTGGTGACTTTGTGCAGTTCCTGGCGGTAACCCCCGATGCCGCCAAAGTAGAACATCAGCGTGTTGGTTTTGCCCGGAATATTGGCGCCAAAAATCCAAGAGTCCACTTTGGAGAATAAGGAATCTTTGGCAATATCATTGCAGTGGCTAATCCACGAGGTTTCGGCGGCTGGGGTCGCTTCGGCCAGTGTTTTGCCAGACTTCAGGACATCGCGAATGGTGTCGGAAATCCATTCCACTTGGGTTTCGATACTCGGCGGTAAATTAGTGAACGGGCCATAGGGGCCGAGCACCATGAACATGTTGGGGAAGCCGGTGACGCTCATTCCCAGATAGCTCGTGGGGCCGTTTTTCCAGTGGTCTTGAATGGTCACGCCGTTACGCCCACGCAGATCAAGTCGCACATAGCTGCCATCCACAGCGTCGAAGCCGGTAGCGAAGATGATCATGTCCAGTTCGTGCAGCACACCATCGGCGGTGCGGATGCCCTCTGGGGTGATTTCATCAATGGGGTTGGCCTTGATGTCGACCAGCGCAACGTTGTCCTGATTGAAGATTTTGTAATAACCGCCATCGCACAGTGGCCGCCGGGCGTAGTAGTCCGTCGGGGTTAGCTTCTGGGCAGTTTCCGGGTCTTTCACGATGCTAGCGATTTTCCGGCGGATAAATTTGCAGGCTTCTTCGTTGGCTTCTGCGTTGATCGCGATGTCGTTGAAGGTCGCGAACATATAGCGAAAACCGCCGCCCTCCTGCCAAGCCTTCTCAAAAATTTCTTCGCGTTTCTCGGGCGACACGCTCATGGTCGCAATGGTGCTTTCCTTAAAGCCAAACGCCACCATCGATGCCCGCACGTCAGACCAGATTTGGTCGTAGTTGGCCTTAACCTCGGCGACTTCTGCTGCGTCCACCGGGCCGTTGCCCACCGGCACGCTGTATTGCGGCGAGCGTTGAAAAACGGTGAGGTGCGCAACCTGCCCGGCAATCGCGGTATTGACCTGCAAGCCGGTAGAGCCGGTGCCAATCACACCCACCCGTTTGCCTGCAAACTGCGCGTCCTTGGGAAAAGCGCCGGTGTGATGCAGCTCGCCCTTGAAGCTGTCTCGGCCCTTGATGTTCGGCAAGTTAGTGGCCGACAACAGGCCGAGCGCCGTCACCATAAAACGTGCGGTAAACGCCTCGCCAGTGTCGGTTTTGACGTGCCATAGATGGGTGGCATCATCGAAATATGCACCGGTGATGCCGGTGTTGAACTGGATGCTGCGGCGTAAATCGAAGCGGTCGGTGACATGCTCGAGGTAGGAGAGAATTTGCGGCTGGTTCACATAGCGTGTGTTCCAGTTCCAGTCGCGCAGCAGATCTTTGTCGAACGAATAGCAATAGAGATAGGTCTCTGTGTCCGACAAGGCGCCGGGATAGCGATTCCAATACCAAGTGCCGCCCACCCCGCCGGCTTTATCGAAAGCGCGCACGTTGAGCCCTTGCTCATTGCGCAGTTTGTGGAGCATGTAGAGCCCGGCAAAACCTGCGCCGATGACAATGGCGTCATAGTGAGGGGTCGGTATTTCAGAAGCAGTGATAGAGCCCAAGCTTAATTTCCCTTACGAGTGGTTAGATTCAATGTGATGGCGCGCAGCGTGGTGGCGCGCCGGCGGCCGATTTCGAACAGATCCGTTCCCGGTGTCAAGTCACCGAACTTGATACGACCACGCCGTGGCCTCGGATCTCGCCTGCCGGCGGACAGTGCGGTGGTTTGAACAGGTGCGCGAAAGTTTCGGGGCAGGCACCTAAATTCGGGCATCTAAATTCGTTGCGTCGGCCGGGCAGACACTTAGGTCTGCCCCGACAGTGGGCCTGTTGGGTGTCAGGTGTGGGGGCAGCACCCAACGAGAACGCCCACGATCCGTTCACCGCGCGGTTGTTTACCCCTCTGGAGAGGGCTCAATACCGAAGTGATGAGCACGCGAAAACACCCGTTGCGCCCAGGCGCCGTGGACCGCGACTTCGTGCATCGCCCCGCCCAGCTTAAAAACCGCTGGGCAGTCCGGCGCCACCAGGCGCTGGGCCGCAGCGAGTTCCATCGCGCTGACCTTGAAGACCGCTTCGATGACAGGGATCTGCGTTGGATGAACGGCGGTCTTGCCACAAAATCCGAACGCCAAATCACGCCGAACTTCCTCGCGCAGCATGTGCTCATCGTCCAACAGGTCGAACACGGGCGCGGTCAGCGCAAAGCCGTGCGGCTTGAAGGTCAGCACCAAGGTCCCGAGCAGCACGCCCAGTGGGGTGTCGTAGAGGGTCACGCCACGCGGTCGGCGCATACCGATCAGGCGCAGCAGATCGTTGCCGCCAATGCGCAGCGCAAGAATTCGCTCACGCAAACCCGCTCGCATCAGCACTTTGCGCAGCGCCCGCATGGCGTCGGGATCGAACACCTCCACCGTCTCCAGGGTGGGCATGAGGCACTGCGTGCCGGTCAATAGCAGCTGGTAGTGAGGCAGTGTTTCTGCAGTGATTTTGGGCAGCACAAAACCGGACAAATGTTCACTGCCAGGCATGGCCACGACCTCACGCATCACCGCCGGATTGCGCAATCGCACGAAACGCATCAGGGGCGACGTAGCGGGCATCACCCGCAGCGCCTCGCGCAACTGGCGCAAGGCCTCGTCCACATCGCGTTCAGCAACCGCATCTTCGGTACAAATGATGACCGACTTGAGATGGGGGTAGGCCTGATGGGCCAGCACAGCAGGGAGCTTGGCGTGCAGGGCCGGCACATACAAGGACGCACCGAGTTGAAAAGCATCAGCCATCAGACAAACTCCGGATGATCGCCACGGCATGGAGTGCCAGGGAGGGATCGATCTCGATGGGCACACCACGCTCGGTAGCGAGTTGCACAAGATGGCGGACCTCGACGCTTGCCGGGTCACGCAGGATGAGAAGACGCGGTACACGGCGCAGCAATGCGCGCGTCGCTTCACCGAGACCGGGTTTGACAAGCTGGGGATCCAGACCGGCGTGGCGGTGGGCCAAAGCGGCCATTAACTCACGCGCACGAAGGGCTGCCGCACCGCGGTCAATCACGGGCAAGGGTTCACACGACCATGCGGGCCCATGACGCCTGAGCGCCGCACTCACCTGCTCGATAAACCAGCGCGATTGATCGTGAGCCTGCCAATCGGCATAGAACAGGCAGCCGTGAAACTGCGAAGCACCGACATGTTCGTTCAAGATCGAGCGGCTCACCAAGCCCGAGACGCTGGCGTTGAGCAGGGCAGAGGGAATCAAATAGTCTTGGGTCGAACCGCAAGCCTGGGCCACCCCGGCCAAATCGGACAAGACAAACAGCTCGGCGGGAAGATGCACGCCCTCGCTCGCTTCGAAAGCCCGCAATCTGCGCTGTAGTTCGCCCAGGATGGTGCCTTTGGCAGTCCACCCGTCAACGAAGGCCAGACTGGCTGGGGAGTGACTGGCGAGAATGTGCTGCAGGGCGTGGGTGTCCAGACCCCGGTCGCGAATGATGGAGATGCAGTAGTGCGAGACGTTGATGGCGAACGCCTCACGCAGGACGCGACGCAACAAAATACCAATTGGCGTGCCCGCACGGGCTAACGAGACCAAGGTCAGCGGCCCCGGTCGCTCGGCTCGAATGCGTCTGGCAAGGTGCATGAGATCCCGCGCCATGCGCTGGGTATAGGCCTCGACAGCCGCATGAAACAAGGCCAGGTAGGCCGCAGTGGGGGGCTGCTCTGGCGTGATCATCTCGCTGTAGTGGCGCTCGCCGGATTGGATCAGGCGCTCTTTCTCTAACAAGTCGTCCACTGTGTGGGTGTGCTGCGCGGACAAAGGCTGCAACAAAAAGGTGACATCGTCAGGGGCGTAACTGCCATGAAACGACGTCGCCGCGATCGGCACCGTCATGCCAGACACTCCCACAAGCGTTGCCCGAGCTGGGTGCCTTGGGGAGCCATGGCGTAATCGCACAGGCTGAGAAAGCCGGCATCGCTCAAGCTGTCCCCGATGCCGACGGTGACAATGTCACCCTGCGCACGCAGCTCGGCCATCAGGTAGGCCACCGCATACGATTTATCGAGTCCGGGGGGCAGCAGGGTCAGGTTGTTATCGTTCTGAAATACGCGCCAGCCTGGGCGAGTTGCGGCCCATGGGCGCAGCATTTGCTCGGCCAGTTGCGCGAGCACCTGGGCATCAGCAGCCCGGTGTTTGGTGAGCAGGTACTGGGCCTGCCCGTTCTCCTCGACCACCTTGACCCAAGCATCGATCTCATGCTCGACCAGCCACGCCGACATGCTGGCACATGCTTGCTGCATCGGCTCACGGCTGACGGCCAACGCCGCCTGCATGCGCTGAGCCCAGCGGGCGACGGGCTGTCGTTGGGCGTCCAGGATGACGCCGCCAAAACTCACCACGGCCATCCCCGGGAAATCCACCAGCACCCGCGCAAAACCCTCGGCGCTGCGGGCTGTCACGGGGACGATGGTCGCGCCCTCGCGCAGCCAGTGAAGCAGGGCGCGTTGGCGCGGATTGGTGTACGAGATGACCTCACCGTTTTTTAGCAGGGCCGCCGGCTCCAGCGGCACCCCCGGTGCGCACTTGCGGGCGCTGTTGAACAGGGAGTCGTCTAGATCCGCAAACACGAAGACCGGGGTGTCATGCCCGGCCGCGCCGCTCATGGGATCACTCCGAAACGGATGAGCTCGGCACCCAGCTGCTGCACGGTGTCAGCCAAAGCCCGTGACAGCGGCGTTTCACAGCACAGCAGCACGGTCTGACCTTGTGGTTTGACGTTGTAAAGGTAATTGGGGATGCCCTCGCCGTAGGGGTCCTGAAACGTCCATCGCTGTTGGATGTCCGCGGCCAGCAAAATGGGCGAACGGGTGGTGGACTGCACGCGCACGTCCCGCCCCTGAAGGGCCAGGCCGCGTGCCAGACAAAACGCAGGGTGCATGAATTCACCGGTGCCCAAAACCAAGACCGGCCGATCCATCGGTAAACGGGTGTTCAGTCGCTCAAGCAGGTCACCCGGCAGACGCAAGGCTTGCGCCGTGCCGAGGCGGGCACTGAAAGGACCCACGTGATCGCGCCGGCAAGCGACCTGGGCTTGCGCGGGAGCCGCAGGCTCGGCACGAAAGTGCGGGTCAGGCTCAAAGGTCACCGCGCCTGATAATAAGGAGATGAAATCAACCTGTGCTGCTTCGCCCCGCCACTGAGCACGCGCCTCATGACCCATGAAATCCGTGAGGGAGACCAAGCACACACGCTGCACCCGCGGGTTGATCGAGCGATAAGCCGCCAGCAGCGAGCGGAAGGTCTGCCCGGTCGACAACTCATCGTCCACCAAGGCCAGCATGGAGGCGTTGGCAAAAGCCTCGCGCAGCTCGGCCTCTTCGGGCCAATGCAGGCGCAAGCTTTGCGCATGACTGTGACGCTCTTCAAAATTCAGCGTCTGAGCCCCGGAGAGCGGGTAGCGAGTGGTCTGAACGTAGACTGCGCTGTCCTGCCCGTGCTGAGCAAGATACGCCTCGAAAACGCCCTGCCCCAGTCCGGTGGCCGTCTCCGCCATGCCGATAAACAGGGCGGGCCGAGGGCCAGGCCCAGGTAGCCGCGCCGCCAGGGTCTCGTGGGCTGCCGCCATCTCGCTGGGTGCGCTGGGCCAGTGTTTGCCCAACACCTTGCTCACGAACAAGAAGCCCCGGCGCGGGTTGTGGCGTGCGGCAAAACCGCACAGCCGCTGTAAGGACCAGTCGGCCCGATCAACCTCGACCTGCAAGCGGCCATTGGGCAGCAGCACCTCGTGTCGGAGAGGGGAGTTGAGCACCGCCGTTGCCTTAACCATGCGGCAACACCACAGCCATCCCGACTTCCGTGACGCGCAAACCCAGACGAGGGGTGGGAATCGGCAAGCCCGCATAGCCATCCACTGCCCCACACAGCGCCAGATAAGGCAAGTTGACACCGGACAGGCAGCTCATGGCCACGCCACCAGACGCACGGGGGTTGATCTCCAACAGCTTGGGCTCGCCGTGCTGGTCTTCCTTGAATTGGATGTTCACCAAGCCACTGATGCGAAAACGCTCCAACAAGCTGGCGGCATGGGTGAGCAGTCCCGGCGCACGGTCAAGCAATTGGGTGGGCGTCGTCAGCGACTTCTTTCTGACCACACCGGTGACAAAGCGCCCGGCATCGCCCAAGCAATCAACGCTGAACTCGTGACCAGGCAGGTACTCTAGAAGCATCTGTGACGCGCAACGCCTACCAGGGTGGCGGGCCATCCACGCTTGTGGCGTGATGCTCCGACGACTGCGTTGACCCTCAGGAGGCATCAAGCGATAAAAGCCCTTGCCGTAGATGGATACGGTGGGTTTGATGCAGGCCTGAAAGCCCTGCGACCAAAGTTGCTCCAGCGCAGCGGGTAAGTCTCGGGGGTCGCGGATGAGTGTGGATGCGGCCAGCGGCACACGCCCTGCCATCTTGTGGTAGACCCAGGCCTTGTTGTGCAGACGAGGCAAGGTCGGCGCGTCTGCCACGCTAATCACGCGGATGCCGCGTGCCTCAAACTGGGCCCGCGCGGCCACAATCGCATTCGCCTCATGCGCCGGATGAAACACCTCAACGCGCTGAGCGACCGCAAACTCCAAACACCATTGCACATAGTCTGGCGTACATAAGCCCTCCGGCTCACGAGCATGTTCGTGGGCCGCGGCATAGCCGACAAAGTAGCGGTGCTTGTGAGTGCAGATCAGGGTGAAGCGTTGCTCAACGTCGCCTTCGCGAATCAATCGCAGGACGCGGTACACCAGCTCAAAGTGGCGATTGAACCAGACACGCATAAACAAACCTTGGGAGATTGCGCCGCAGCGCTGAATAACAAACTAACCCGACTGCGTGCATCGCCCGACGCTCAAGCAATCAACAACACAGCGCCATGGCGCTGTGTCAGAGACCCCATCAGATGTGCGGCAAGATGAAGGGCATCAAGTCTTGGAAGGTGCGGCCGGAGCAGTTTTCGCCGATGGCGTGCATTTTCCACTCGCTGTTGTGGCGGTAAATTTTGGCCATGATCTGCGCGGTGTGGGTGCCCTGACAAGACAAGTTGTAGCTCGCCACCTCTTGTTGATTTTGGCCGTTGAGAATGCGGCAGGTGGCATTGCTAATCTGGCTGAAATTTTGCCCGGTGAAGCTATTTACCACAAACACCATCGCCGATACCTTGGCAGGCACCTGAGCCAAATTGACCAAAATCTGCTCATCGTCGCCATCGCCATCGCCCGTGCGGTTGTCGCCCGTGTGGTGAACGCTACCGTCCTTGCTGGTGAGCTGGCGAAACCATACCGTGTCAACGACGTTTTTGGTCTCATCGAACATCACGCAGGAAGCATCCAGATCGACTTCGACCGACGAGCTGCCAAAGCCAAACAGGCCCTTCTTTTTGATCGGGTCCCATCCCAGGCCCATGACAATTTTTGTCAGGGTGCTGCCGGCCTCTTTGTCGAGGGAAATTTTTTGACCTTTTTGCAATGTCACTGTCATGCTTTTCTCCTTGGAAAATGAACTGTCTAAATTGACGAGGGGCACCACCGGAATGAGGTGGCCATAAATTTCGTGTCAACCACGGCCCCGATTTGTTGACCTAACCACGACGCAAACGACGGATGCTTGCGTGATCACACCAGCACCTGCCCCTCACCAGAAAATTTCATCACCAGACCCTCACCCGAGGTTTGGTTGCGGGCTAGGTTCGACAAAAAACCTCCCTGGCGCGAGGTGCTCGTGACCCTGTGAGACGACAGGAGGCGGTCTCCGGGGCCTCCCGTGGCCACGATCTGCTGTGTGAAAAGCGGCTCGTCAGCTACCCGCCACCCAATGCTGCGCCAAGCAGCCCGCCCGGCAGATTGCCGCTGAGGTGCAGCGTGCCGTCCATCATCACCAGGGCGTCGCTTTCCGCAACCACCGACTCTCCCTGCCTGCGGGCCACCTGAAGGCCGGGGGCTTGCCCCTCGGTGATCGTAAAAGTGCTCAGCGTTAACCGTCTCAGCTCATGATCAAAGAGTGCTGGCGCGCCAAGCGCAACCAGCCGGGGTATTCCTGAAGCAGCAGACGGTAGACCTCGTCATCACTGAGCTTGGACGGATCAGGCACTGCGAAGAAATTGGCGTTGTCGATGAACCTGTCACGCAAATCATCGAGTTTTTCTAGGAAATCAAAACGCTCACCGCCGACACCCACGAACTGCCAAAAGATCGCCTCGCGAGACGCCTCACGCAAGGCTTTCTGCGACGCCGATTTGTCGCCTGGTGCACCATCGGTCACGAACAGCGCGTAAACCGGCAACGTCGTGCCCTTGTAATACTGGCGCACCAGGTTCATGGCCGGCGCATAGTCGGTGCCGCCGCCCAGTTTGTGCTTGGCGATCAATCGATCAACGGCCCCATCGATGGTGTCGACCGACATGTCACCCGCCGCGATGGCACGGCTGTCGAACAGGAACACATCAATTGACTTGTCGTCATCAAACAGGCAGGCCAATGCCAACAGGCGCTCGCAGATGCGCTGGACCACGCCGCGCCGATACAGATCAAGCATCGAACCCGAAATGTCGAGCACCAGGCAAACCTTGGCCACATGATCAACCAAACCCTGCTTTTCGAGCGAGACATGGGCGGCCTTGACCAGACTCACCAACTGGGGGGCTTTCTGGCTCAGCTCTTTCTCAAGCTGCACCACCTTGCTGAGTGGCGGCGCAGTGGGTGCTGGCGCAGCCGCCGTCGTCTCTTCACCGCCGAAATGGGCGAGTAAGGCCGACAAGCCCCCTCTGAAGCCATCGCCCAAAGCAGCCTGTCGCCAAGCACCGTCTTTGCGGTACACCTCGGTCAACAGCAGCGCTTTTTCGTCTGACAGATCCTGGCCCTGCAAGGTGAAACGACTGCGCACAGCCTGAGCCTGGCCCACTTCGATCACCGCCTCCTGCAGTGCGCTCATCACGCCCTCGCCATCGACAGTGGCCGTGAAGACCAGCCGCTCAAGCGCTGCAGGCAGCCGCCCGAGATCGATGGCAAACAGTGCGCCCCCCGTATTCATCTGCAATTGCACGCCGCCACAGGGCGTGAGCAACTGATTGAAGAACACCATGTAGGGGTCGCCCAGCAGGTTGCCCCGCCCATCCACACCGAAACAGGCCAAATCAGTGGCAAAGCCCGCCTTCACCTGCACGTTGAGGGTGAAGGGGACGCTGGTGTCGACGAGGTCGGCCAGCTTCAGTCGCTGACCACGGGACAAGGTTTGCATCGTGGCGCCAATCAGCCCACGTTCACGCCGAAGTTTTTGGCCAAGGGGCCCAAACCGCCCTTGAAGCCCTGGCCAACCGCCTTGAACTTCCACTCAGCGCCCGCCCGGTACAGTTCGCCGAAAATCAGGGCTGTCTCGGTTGAGCCGTCTTCTGAGAGGTCGTAGCGCGCCAGTTCTTTGTTGTCCGCCTTGTTCACCACACGGATGTAAGCCTTGGACACTTGACCGAAGGTTTGACGACGCGTGTCGGCATCGTGGATGGTGACGCTGAACGCGATTTTTTCAATCTCAGCAGCCACCTTGGTGAGACGAATCTCGACTACTTCGTCATCGCCATCGCCCGCGCCGGTGGTGTTGTCACCCATGTGCTCGACGCTGTTATCGGGGGTTTTTTTGTTGTTGTAAAAAATGAAATCGCTGTCGCTGCGGACCTTACCGGTCGCATTGAGCAAAAAACAATTGGCGTCGAGGTCGTAGGCAGCGCCGTCGGTGGCGCGAACATCCCAGCCGAGGCCCACGGCGACTTCGGACAAGCCAGGGGCTTCTTTGCTCAGGTTCACGTTACCGCCCTTTTGAAGGCTGATGGTCATGGTGGTTCTCCTTTAAGACAGATTTAAAAGCGGTAGGGCCGCATGAGGAAACAGTTGACCGGGATTATCGCGATAAGTTTCACCTTGAGGGCACCCTCACGGCAACTAACGACAGGGGGTTCCGATCACTTAGCTAGATCAAACTCTGCAGGGTCAAGGCCCAGTTCGCGACAAATTTTGCGTGCGGCCTCTTGCTCCATCGAGTCGAAGTTGCCATCAGAGGCACCCACCGCGCAGCACACACGCACCAACAGGCGGCTTTCAGACTCGTTCTTTTTGATCTTGCCCACGGCCTGCAAGGCATCGGCCTCGCCAATGGCGCGGTCAAACTCAAAGCGGCTTGAGAACTTGTTGAACAATTTGATGATGTCGCCCGAGTCGAACACCGCCAGCGCATCGCTGTTGCGCATGAAGCCCATCATTTTTTGCTTTTCTTCGGGCTGAACGATGCCGTCGGCATAGGCGACCAACGTGCAGCCGGCAACCACGCCCTCTAAAAAGCTCTGATTCTTGATTTTCTTGACTTCGTCTTTGAGGCTATTGGAAACCTCGGTCGCTTTACCCTTGAGCCAGCTCAACATCGTTGTTCTCCGTGAATCAATTGAGGGAGTCTCCGCTGAGACGAGCAGGGATCCTACTGCAGGCAGTGCTCTTGCACCAAGCGCCCTAGGCCATCTCCCCAACCGTCCGCTCGCCTGCCGCGGGTGGCGGCGCTAGCTTGTTGCCGCGGGCGTTGCTGTTCATCCCCGTGGCCACGCTGGCACTCACCCACTGGCAGAAGCTGGGAAAGCTGCTGGCATGCATCCCGTCCAGGACCACAACGGTGTCGGTGAGCTGGCGCAGTTGTTCTTAAATCTTGGCCTTGGAACCCGCGGCACCGACCACGATGTTGCCCAACTGGCGCTTTGGGATCTTGGCGCAATGCGCTCAGCATAGCGTGCAGGTCCACGTTCACCGCGTGGATGGACTCGCCCTGCAGGGAGCCGGCGGTACCCGGAAAGAGATAGACGGGGAGCCGGCGCATGACGTATTTTTAAACATTAATATGACAAGAAGAAACGGCAGTCTTTGCCGCAAATTCTTGAGAAAACTGATTCTAAAGCCACCATTGGCGCCATCGATTTGGGGTGAACCACCCAATTGGGTGCCGAGTTTTGGATAGGATCGCGCCTTTCAAAGGGTAGGACCCTCCTGGTAGTACCCCCTTCGGAGCATGGAATGAAAGAATTTAGGTTGTCATTTTTGGTGACGTTGGTCTGTCTGGGCATCGCGGGCTGGTGGGGTCTCAAGACCGACCTAGGTTTGTGGACGGCCTTGTGGTTGACCGCCGTGCTGGTCGTCCTGGAAGTCAGCCTGTCTTTCGATAACGCGGTGGTGAATGCAAGAGTCCTGAAGGGCATGAGCCACCTTTGGCGGCAGTTGTTTCTGACGGTCGGTATTTTGGTGGCGGTGTTCGGCATGCGGTTGGTGTTTCCCATTGTCATTGTGGCGGTGTCCGGCAACATCGGCACGATGGAAACCGTCAACATGGCCATGAACAACCCGGACCAATACGCCAAGGTTTTATTCGATGCCTACCCGGTGATTTCGGCGTTCGGCGGCATTTTTTTGTTGCTGGTGTTCTTGCACTATTTCTTTGACGCCGAAAAAGAAACGCATTGGCTGGGCGCCATGGAAGAGCGCTTGGTGAAAATTGCTAAGTTTGATGCGATCAGTGTGTTCATTGCGCTGGCGGTGATTTTCTCCACCCTGTGGTGGGTCCCCGAAAAAGATCAAACCCGTGTGTTTGTGGCTGGCGTGGCGGGCGTGTTGCTGTACTTGGCGGTTGATGCGATAGGCGCCTTGTTTGAAAACGAGGTTGAAGGCGACGGCGCGGTCAAAACGATCCAACGCTCTGGTGCCGCCAGCTTCTTGTACCTGGAAGTGCTAGACGCCTCATTCTCATTTGACGGCGTGATCGGTGCATTCGCAATCACCAAAGATGTGGTGATCATCATGCTAGGTCTGGGTGTTGGCGCCATGTTCGTGCGATCAATGACGGTTTATTTGGTCAACCGCGGCACCTTGAGCGAATACATTTTTCTGGAACATGGGGCGCACTATGCCATCGGCGCCCTGGCCGTGATCATGCTGCTCGGCCCAATCTTTCACGTCTCTGAGGTGTTCACTGGCCTGGTCGGTGTCGGGTTCATCATCGCTGCGGTGTATTCGTCCATTCAGCACCGCAAAAAGAATCCAGCCGAAGCGACCTCTTGATGATCAAAAACCGCTTACCGGACGGGCCCGCAGGATGGCTTGAGCCCAAGCCATCCGCTCACCGATAGGCGCCATTCCGCTGGGAACTGGACAGGGATGGGCAGTCTCAAACAGTCGAGGCCTGACCAATGGTCGTCAGACCGCCATCCGGCAGCACGAGCCAGACCTGCGTGCCGGGCAGTGCGGCAACGACTCTGCGGATCGCTGAGATCGACATCGCAGAGAACGCCGTCGATAGGCCATCGGCCAAGGTCGCACGCGGGTGAGACACCGATACACTGAGGTAGCGTGTGGTGGAGGCGCCCGTGGTGGGATCAAACAGATGATGAAAGTGTCCCGCGGTATCGAAGCGCAGGCCATCCCCGCCGGAGGTGGCCAGTGCCGCATCCCGTAGCGGGAGGG
Source organism: Klebsiella pneumoniae (assembly GCA_945862315.1). GTDB lineage: Bacteria > Pseudomonadota > Gammaproteobacteria. The sequence goes on along the minus strand of CAMAXW010000019.1, from coordinate 48,434 downwards.
TCTTAAGCACGGACAGCGGCTGCTGAGGATCGCGGATCGCGAGCTGCCATGGCCGGCCGCTGGGATGGCTACCGAGCGCGTAATGTTCGCCCATATTGATCAGTACTTGGCTGAACCCGCGGGCGCGTAGCAGCGCTGCGATTTGATCCGTGATATAGCCCTGCGCGATCCCGTTTAAAGTGAGCGCCATGCCCCCGTGGGTGAAGCCAATCCCGGTGTCGTCGATACTCAGTCGACGAAAATCGACGCACGCACGGGCCGCCGCGACGGCTGCTAACGATGGGCCAGCGCCATTTCCAACGCGCGCAAAATGCGCGCTATACAGCCGCCAGAGTGGTTGAACAGTGGCGTCGAACGCGCCGTCGGTCAGCGCTGAGAGGGACTGCGCGGTCGTGATCAAGGCTCGGAAATCCGCTGGCGGATCTGCCACGACGCCGTGGGCATTCAGGTGTGCAATGGTCGAGTCCGGCCGCTGCAGACTGAACAAACCTTCTAGCCGCTGTGCCGCGGCCGCGCAATCCTGCACCGCCGCAGCTGTGCGCGGCTGGTCGGCACCGCCGAGGAGGATACTGACCTCAGCACCCATCAGCACGCCGCGCCAGGTCGTCATTGCTGGCGCTGATGGCCCGGCGGCCTGCGCCAGCGGCCAACCTAGGGTGCCCGCAATGATGGTCAGAAAGCGGCGTCGGTCGAGCTGAGATTTTCGCATCAAAGTTAAGCCTGCTGCCTTCAGCGCCGACGCTGTGTCCATAACCAGATGCCGGTCATCACGAGCACTAACAAAAGGCCTGCGGCAATATCCATCACCCAGGTGCCGTAACGACCGAACAACCGGCCGCTATGCAGATCAAGCAGCACGCGCTCCCAGCTCAGGCTGTGGCCGCGGTAATCAGCGCTCAGCTCCGCCGCGAGCGCGGGACGTTTACCGACCGCCCAGATCACGGTGGCGGGTTCTGCCGTCCACCGTTGCCATTCCAGCAGATCGGGATCGGACTGGAATAGACCCTCGCGTGCCTCCAGGACCAGCGCACCACCCTGATCAGCACCGAGACGTGTGATCTGGGGCGGTGCACCGTTCAGGCGTTCGATCAGTTCGCCGGTCAGACTAAACAAAAAGAGGTGGCCGTCCGCTGCAACCACCAGCGACTCTTGGTACAGCGCCGCGCCTTGTAGTGCGCCATATTCGCCGGACAGTGCCTGACGTGCGAGATAGAGGCGACGTCCGACCAGGCTGAGTTGCTGATCGCCGACATCGAACCCGACCAGGTTCTTTGGCCCCGCGATGCCATACCAAGCGAGCAGCGGCGGCCAGCGCACATGGCGGTCGTCGAACCCTAACGCATCGGTGCGATTCAGCAGCACGCCGGTGATGGCGAGAATGATCACGAAGAGCGCGGCCGTGAGCCCGATATAACGGTGCCAGACAGACAGCCATCGCCATTGGTCGCGGCGGCGCCTAGGGTTGGACATGCGTCGTCGCCGTTTCACGGTGTAGATACAACGCCATACGCGCCAGTCGTTGGACCGCGCCCACCGACAGCGTTGCACCCGAGATGCCATCGATAGCGGTAGTCAGACCCAGTTCGGTGGTCAACTCAGCGTGTTCGAACTGTTCGGTAAAAAACGGATAGCGCACTTCCCAGCCACGACTTTCGCGAAATTCCAAGATCCTTAGCCGCTCAATGCCTTGGGCGCCGATCACAATACCGGTCGTGATGGGCAGATCCTTGCCCACTTCGTCGAGGATCCACGCGCTGCGCCCAGCGCGTGTCCAATAACGGACACGCAAGCTGTAATCATGGCCGAGGATTGCGCGGACCTGCTGTTTTACCGCCCCCTTGAGCCAGACGATTTTCGGCTTGGGTATGCTCTGCTCAAACGCCTCGCCAAGAAAGGCGTCGGGCGTTTGATAGACCTCGCCGCGCGCCAGGCAGGGCACGAGCCAAAGTGCTGCGCTCGCTAGCAGAACGCTCAGGCTATTCCCACAGATTCTAGAACTGATAGCCGACACCCAAATTGAAGCCGTCCTGATCGTCACCGTCTTCATTGTTTTGGAACTGCGCGTCGACCTTAAACACCACTAACGGATGCGGCCAGTAGTTGAGTCCCACATTGTACTGGCGCTCCCCTGAGTCGCCATTTGCACCCGCGTTATTATCCCATTCGTTGTAGCGCCCGAAAACGCCGATTTCGCCCGGCACCCAGTTGATTGGGATGCGATACGAGGGTTCGATATACCAACCGTACTGGAGCTCGCGGCCGATGGACGCGCCGCTCGCCGGCCCGATACCCAGGCCGCCATCATCCAAATTCCAGCGCGCATAGAGCGCCCGCAGCCCAAACGGTCCGCGTCGCAGGTCCGCGTGCGCTTCGAAAAGGAAGGCATCGATGGCTTCTGCCAGCGCATCCTGCGTTACATCCTGTTGATACTGGAGGGTGGTGCCAATCTCGACTCCCGGATAGCCCGTCCATTTGAGTTGCGCAGTGATAGCCCCCGCGTCAGCCGGCGCTTCGGAAACTTTCTGACGACCGTTCCGAATCTTGAAGGCGTTGCCACCCGCAACGGGCGTCTCGAGACCGGAATGCAGCAGCACGTGGTAGCTCAAACCAGGGATCGCCGCCGGCGCAACTTCACCCTGCACGCCAAGGCCTGCTTCCCACCAAGTAGTGGGAATAATGAAGGTTTCGACTGGATTGCGTTCCACGCCGTAAAACGTTGGTGGTTCGTGGGTTTGGTTGAGAAAGCCCACCGGGATCAGCTGTACGCCGGCGGCCAAGCGATGGTGTGCCGTCAGATCCATTTCGAGGTAGGCTTGTTCGAGTTCAACCTCGCCATTCTCACCGTCACCACTGATCGCATGCTCAATTTCGAGTTCGGAGAACAGCCGAATGCGATCGTTGAACTGATGACCGAAGAACAGCACGAAGCGATGCAAATCGACCTCATTTTTGTCAACAGCCGCGCCTTCGCCCGCGAGATTGTTGTAATGCAGCTCACCGTAACCACCAATCTGGGTGCGCTCAGCCCAGCTTGAGGCTGCGGTCTTGGATTCTTCGACTGCGGCCACTGCGGCCTCGGCTTTTTCTTCAGTGGCGTCCACTTTAGCGGCCGTGAGGTCTGCTTTTTCGTCAGAGGCCTGCACTTTGGCGGCCGTGACCTCTATTTTCTCATCGCTCGCCTGCACTTTCGCGGTCGTCATCTGCAGCTGTTTCTGCAAGGCCTCAAGTTGTTGCTGTTGCTGCTGAATAATCCGCCACATTTCCGCCTGTGAAGGCAGGCTCTCTGCCTGCAAGACAGGAGGGATGCTCAGTGCCAGCGTCGCTGAGAGCACTAGCGGAGAAATAAACTTCATGAAATCGTCCTTTTTTGGAACTGTCTTGAGGTCGCGAACGAGCAGCGGCTAACGAGGAATTCACACATATCTGAATGGTAATAAGAATCGTTCGCATTATCAATACCGAATCATTTTCAGGAGACACGAAGCTGAGCTGCTCGTGAAGAAAATAGGCGTCAGGTCGCCCGTTTTGCATCGGCCTGCGGCATATGCTTCTTGCCAGTTAGCCGCGTGGTGGCGGGGTTGGCGCGGGGGAATGCCTCGTGCGGGTCTACAAAATGGGCAATGGGGGACCTGACCCCATGGGGTGTCGGGGGTAAAAAGGGGTGTCAGAAAACTTTACACTTTTTGGCGCGCAGGCTGAGGCCGGTGGCTAGCCACCGGCTTAAGGAGTAATTAGTTTTAATGCCTTGTTATAGAAGAATAATAAAAAATTGGCGCTGCTGCAGCACCCAATAAAGCCTGTCTAAGGCCCGTTTGCGCGGGCGTGCAACGGGGTGTGAGGACGTTTTTGGTCGTTTTAGAGGGGGTAAAAAAGGGGGTTGTCAGAAAACTTTACATTTTTGCCGCTGAGGCTGGCGACTGTGGCTCGCCACCGGTAGACACGATAATTATTTCTAATGCTAATTATTTTATGAATTTTTATATAGAAAACATAATAAAAATTTATCCGCACTACTCCAGCCTGTCATCAAGCTTTTTTAAGGCCTGTCGCGAGGCCTCGAAAAACAAAAAAACAGTCCAAAAAGGCCTTTTGTCAGAAAACTTTACAAAATGGCGGTTTTCGCGCGAGGGCCAAAAAGTTAACTGATTGTTTTAAAATAACTTTGTGGTTTTCAAAATAGTGGCATGCGTTTTGCGAGCTGAAATTGCGAGTTCAAAAAGCATTTTTTGAACGAGATTACCAACCCTCATCAATTGGGTTTTTTAACGACAAGGACATTGCAATCATGACGACAGGCAGGATGAAGACCCTCGCGGCGATGGCGCTGAGCGCGGTGAGTTTATTAGCGGCGAGCGGTGCGCAAGCGACGCTGTCTTATCGCTTGAATAACCAGGCGGTGTACGACGACGTAGCGCAGTTGACGTGGCTGCGGGATGCGAATTATGCGCAGACGTCGGGTTATGACGGTGATGGTCAGATGAATTGGTCCACGGCGATGGCTTGGGCCGACGGTCTGAGCATTGGCGGTGTGGATGACTGGCGTCTCCCGGGTGGGCAGATGGTGACATACGGCTACAACCAGACGACGAGCGAGATGGGGAATATGTTTTACAACGTGCTGGGCGGCACGGACGGGAGTTCTATCACCATCACCCACAGCAACGCCACGAATTACGACCTTTTCCAGAACATCCAGTCCAGCCTCTATTGGTCCGGCGTCGAGTCTGAACTCCTCCTCGCGTGGGGCTTCGGCTTCGCCAACGGTTTCCAGAGCGCCGGCGGCTTCAAGTCCAACAATTTGTTTGCTTGGGCTGTTCGCTCCGGCGATGTCGGCGGCAATCCGGTGCCCGCGCCGGGGACGTTAGCGTTGCTAGGGGCGGGGTTGTTGGGTTGGGCAGGTGTTAAGCGAAGCCGGCACCGGGTTGGCGCGGTCATTGGGTAATTTGGGTCATTTGGCGCTTTTTTGAGGGGGTGCAGGGGGATGCTTCCCCCGGCATTGCGCTGCCTAGGTCAATGGAGTAAGGAATCCCGTTTTGCACTGACCTTCGGCGTGTCCTCCTTGCCAGTTAGCCGCGTCGTGGCGGGTTTGGATAGTGGGAATGCCTCGTGATGGTCTGCAAAATGGGAAATAAGAGACCTGACCCCATGCGTTTGAACGGCGTCTTCGAACCGAAGATGGCAGCAAAAAAACGGGGCCGTTGGCAGTTTTTGCCATCGATGCCAGGGTGCCAGCATGACTACCACGATAAACATATCCCTGCCCGACAGCATGAAAGTGTTTGTGGACCAGCGGGTGAAGGCTCGCGGCTACGGTTCGCACAGCGAATACCTGCGCGACCTCGTGTGCAAGGATGAAATAGCAGCGGCAAAGGACACCCTTCGCGCATTGGTAGCCTAAGGGCTGGCGTCGCCGCCCGGTCGGGAGTGGGGCGAATTCAAGGCTGAACTGGTAGCCCGCGCCGAACAACATCGCGCCGCGAGCCACCCGCCGTAAAGTGAGGCATGCAGCCCCGCGCCCTGCGGCGCATTGCCGAAACCGATATTGAAAACGCCTTTTCGTCTATCTGAATGAAGCCGACGCCGCATTAGGCTTCTTGGACGAGGTCGAAACGGCCTTGATACACATTGAGCAAAACCCGCAACGGGTTCGCCACGCTATGGCGAGGTGCGTGGGGAAAACCGCCGCAAAATTCCCACCGAGGGTCTGGTTGAAGCAGTATGCGGCCACAATGACGCGTGCGGTTTTTCGCAAGATTTTTGGCGCGCCCAGCAGGATGGATTCACAAACGCTAGGGCGTTTGCTCACCCCTGCCGGGCGCACTGCGTGTGTCCGGACTCGCATGGCGAGTCCGTCGAACCTCCGACCACCTGGTTCGAAGGCCGAGAAGCCGGCCAGACGTATCTATTTGTCAACAACTTGCGACAGCTGCCAGTGTGCTAATGAGCGTCAATCACACGAAAATGAACCCGAACATGGCGGTGCTACAGACACTTTTGGGCACACCCGTTTTGCTTTGTGGTGACGCCAGTGTGTGGAAGTTGCGCGAGGCCCCGTATACTTTGGCCGACCCAGTCATACGTGGATAAAACCGATGATCAACCGTATCACCAGCGACCCCCTGATTTGCCATGGCAAGCCTTGCATTCGTGGCCTGCGCTATCCGGTCGAATCAGTCCTAGAATGGCTGGCCGGTGGCATGACCATCGAAGAAATCCTCGCGGATTATCCAGATCTTGAGCGCGAGGATATCCTCGCCGCGCTGGCGTATGCCGCCCGCCTCGCGCATGTCAATCGAGCGGAACCGCTTACGGCGTGAAATTCCTGATCGATGCGCAGTTGCCGAGGCGGCTTGCCGACTGGCTAAAGCAGCATGGCTATGACGCCCTACACACACTGGACTTGCCGTTAGGGAACCGTACGACCGATTCCGATGTCATCGCGCGAGCGATATGCGACGACCGCATGGTGGTGACCAAGGACAGTGACTTCGTTCAAAGCTTCATGTTGACCGGTCAGCCGGCGCTGCTGCTCATTGCAACAGGGAACATCGGCAACGTTGAACTCGAGGGCTTGCTTCACCGAAATATGCCAGCAATTGAGCAGGCATTTGGCAGCTGCCGCTACCTTGAAATCACGCGCAGCACGCTGATTGTTCACGAGTAGGTAGAGCCAAGATTTTGGGGTCAGAGTCTGAGAGATCCCCACAATTTTCATCCGTAGATTTCTCCGGGGACAACGTATTGCGGGAAGTCCTGAAGAACCTGTTCAAGAACCTTTAACCGCTTTCGCCGCAAGAACTTATCCGCGACCCACCGCCCTATGAAGTGCCACGACAACACCGGCCGGTCGCGCACCGTGTTGACCTGTGCTAATGCGGGGACACCCATCGTTCATTTCGCTAAAACGGGCGTGCAACTGGGGTGTGAGGGCGTTTTTTTTTGGGGCGCAGGGGGATGCTTCCCCCTGCATTGCGCTTTCCGGTGGGATGGCAAGAGGGCGCAGGCTTAGCGCGAGTCTTAGGGGGCAGGTCTCCCATTTTTCATTCCGTATGGGGCTTAGACGTCAGGTCTCCCGTTTTGCACTGGCCTGCGGCATATCCTTCTCGCCAGTTAGCCGCGTGGTGGCGGGGTTGGATTGGGGAAATACCTTCACGGGCACAGCCACGTCGTCATCACTCGTGGGCGTCGCACACCTCGCAGGGTAGGCCTGCAGCGCGCCACTCTGGATAGCCGTCCTCGAGGCGGCGCGCGTTGAAGCCGAGCGCGCGCAGGCGGGCGATCGCGTCGAAGGACAGCACGCAGTAGGCGCCACGGCAGTAGGCGACGATTTCTTGGGCGGGGTCCAGTTCCGACAACCGCGCTTCGAGTTGATCGAGGGGCACGTTCAACGAGCCGGGCAGGTGGCCGAGCATGAATTCGTCGTGCGGCCGCACGTCGAGCACGGTGACCAGACCGAGCTCGATGCGGGCCTGTAGTTCGACGCGAGGAATGGCTTCCATGCTGTCCCGCTGCCAGAAGTACTCGTTCAGCACGCGCCGGACTTCCGCCGAGTTGCGCTCCGCCGTCTGCCGTAGCGCGGCGAGCAGGTCGAGTATCGAATCATCCGCGATGCGGTAGCGCACGAATTTGCCATCGCGCCGCGAGGCCACAAGTCCGGCACTGCGGAGCAGCTTCAGATGCTGCGATGCGTTGGCGACCGAAAGGCCATTCGCGAGCGCAAGCACCTCGACCGTGCGCTCTCCCTGCGCGACTTGCTCGAGGATGCCGAGCCGATGCGCGTGCCCCAAGGCCTGGGCGATCCGCGCCAGTTCCTCGAACAGCGTCTGCTTAGGTCCGGTTGCCATGGGCGTACTGTGCCTCCCCTCTGTCATTCAATCAATCAATTGAATAATCTTAATTTCAGCAAGACGTAAAACAGGCGACTTCCATGAGCCCATGGCTAGCCGAACATGAACCGGGACTGCGCGCCGCGGCCTTCATCACCGTACTGCTCGTCGTGGCGGGGTGGGAGGTGCTGGCGCCGCGGCGGCAACTGACTGTCTCCAAGCCGGTGCGCTGGACCAACAATCTGGCGCTGGTCGCACTGGACACGGCGATAGTCCGCCTGCTGTTCCCGACCGGTGCGATCGGCGTCGCGGCGTTCGCCGACGCACGCGGCTGGGGTGTCCTGAGCTTGGTGGCGCTGCCGACGTGGGTGGAAGGTCTGCTTGCCATTGTGGCGCTGGATTTCGTGATCTGGCTGCAGCACGTGATGGTGCACGCCGTGCCGGCGCTGTGGCGCCTGCATCGCGTGCACCACGCGGACCTCGATTACGATCTGACGACTGGCGCGCGGTTCCATCCGCTCGAGATCGTGCTGTCGATGTTGATCAAGTTCACCGCGATCATCGTGATCGGTCCCTCGATGCTGGCCGTCATGGTGTTTGAAGGGGTGCTTAACTGCATGTCGACGTTCAATCACGGAAACGTACGGCTGCCGCTCGCGCTGGATCGCGTGCTGCGCTGTTTCGTGGTGACGCCAGACATGCATCGCGTGCACCATTCCGTGGAGGACGACGAAACGAATTCGAATTTCGGCTTCAACTTGACGTGGTGGGATTTCCTGTTCGGCACCTATCGAGCCCAACCGCGCGGCGGCCACACCGGCATGACCATCGGTATCCGCGACTACACACAGGCCAGAGAAGTGACCTGGCTGCCGGGCATGCTGTTGCTGCCCTTCAGGGGGGCGATTACCCGCTACGCCATTAATCGACGCCAGTGGACGACAGGGGAATCCACACATGAACGCTGAACATCAATTCCTGACGCTGTTGGTGGCTACCGCGCTTGCCTGCGCGGTAGCGGCGGTATGGTTCGTCCGGCGTCGCGCCCAGGCGAAAACCGCTGCGCCGGACATGCTGTCGATCGAGCAGCTGAAGGCGCAGGTGGATAGCCGATCCGGCGTCGTCCTGGACGTGCGTTCTCCAGCCGATTTCAACGGCGAACAGGGCCATATCACGGGGGCGTTCAACCTGCCACTGGAAGATCTGCCGTCGCGGCTCGCGGAACTAGGGGCTGATCGTGGCCAGCGCATCGCCATTGTCTGCCGCACGGATCGCCGGTCCTCCGCGGCGGTCGCCCTGCTGGCGGAGCACGGCTTCACCGCTGCCCACGCGGTGCGCGGCGGTATGACGGCCTGGCGGGAGCGCGGCTGGGCGACCGAACAGGGGTCCTCTCACGACCACGAACTGAATAACAACCAAGACACCCGGAGCAACTAACGTGACACAGTCCACCGACATGGATGCCCTGAAGGCTCGTTTGAAATCGATGTGGATGGCCGGCGACTACGGTCATTTCGCGAAGTACCTCGAACCCGGTGCACTGGCGTTCCTTGACACGCTGGACATCCAGCCCGGTCAGCAAGTGCTGGATGTGGCCTGCGGGGCGGGCCAGCTCTCACTGCCCGCTGCACGTCTCGGGGCGCAAGTGACCGGTGTCGATATTGCGACCAATCTTATCGAGCAGGCGCAGGGTCGTGCCAAGGAAGCCGGGCTGTCGATCAACTTCGAGGAAGGCGATGCGGAAGCGCTGAACTACCCGGATGGCAGCTTCGACCTCGTCTTCAGTCTGATCGGCGCCATGTTCGCACCACGCCCGGAACGGGTGGCAGCGGAGATGTTGCGCGTGTGTCGCCCCGGTGGCCGCGTGATCATGGGCAACTGGACGCCGAGTGGATTCATCGGCCAAATGTTCAAGTTGACCGGCGCTCACGTGCCCCCCCCGCCCGGTATGCCATCGCCCGTGCTGTGGGGGGACGAAGCGACCGTGCGCCAGCGTTTCTCGAGCGGCCTATCGGCGCTGAGCCTGAAGCGTCAGCTGTATCCGGTGCACTACCCGCTGCCACCGGCGGAAGTGGTGGCGTTTTTCAGGACCTATTACGGACCGACGAACCGCGCGTTCGCGGCCCTGGACGAAAGTGGGCAGGCGGCCCTCGCAAAGGATCTGGAGGCACATTGGTCCGCCTCCAATCAGGCGGGTGACGGTGAAACCCGCATCGAGGCAGAGTACCTGGAAGTGGTCGCGACACGGGCGTAAGTCCCACCCGACGATGAGCGCAGCATGGCGTTACGCCACATGAATTCGTTGCTCCTGCTCGGCATCGGTTTCGGCATGCTTGCCGGACTTGCACATGCCTACGGCGCTGGCAACGCGACAAGATGCTGACAGCCCCGGACTAACGGGACACCCAATCTCGCAGCCAGTGGGCCAGGCGGGATCGTCATCCCGATGACTGGCGCACGGAGGCCATGGGGATCGGCGTCCCCTGACGCCAGAGGGTGCCACTTCGGCCAATCGACCGCCCCTTGCCGGCCGAGGTGTTCCAGCATTTTCTTGAACACGGCCGAATCTTCGCTGCTCGCGATGCTGTGCAGGGATGCACGAATGCCGTGCGCGCAGGATGCGCAGGAGCGGCGGCTGTGCAGGGATGCACGAATGCCACGCGCGCAGGATGCGCAGGAGCGGCGGCTGTGCAGGGATGCACGAATGCCGCGCGCGCAGGCTGAGTTGGCGAACCTCATGGAGGCCGCCAACCAGGTATGCGCAGAGAACTGCCGCAAAATCCCCACATTGTTCTTCTTGAAGCAGAATGCGGCCGCAATGACGCGCGCGCTTTTTTTTTGAAAGATTTTTGGCGCGCCCAGCAGGATGGATTCACAAACGTTAGGGCGTTTGCTCACCCCTGCCGGGCGCACTGCGTGTGTCCGGACTCGCATGGCGAGTCCGTCGAACCGCCGACCACTTGGTTCGAAGGCCGGGAAGCGGGCCAGACGCATTCATTTATCAAAAACTTGCGACACCTGCGGGTGTGCTAATGAGCGTCAATCTCACGACAATGAACCCGAACATGGCGGTGGCTTCACGCGCCACGTGTTCACCGAAGCACGGGATTACCTTGGGCCGTACTGAACGGGTCGCTGGCGGCCGCAGAGGCCAGGGGGTGGTTGGTGCAGACGGCCGACGGGGTGCGGCCCGCCGATACCGGTTTCTGCTTCCGCAACGACGTGCAGCTGTTGTTCCCGGTCGACGATGCCTGAGCACGACGCCTGAGCACGGCGCTGTAAATAAAAAGGCCGCACGGGTCCCCCGTGCGGCCTTATGTCTGCACCTTGCCGGCGGGCGCACCCACCGGCAAAGCGCTTTTCTTCAGGACTTGCGACGGCGCTTTATGGTCAGCGCGCCCAGCGCGCTGCCGAGCAGCCACACGCCAGCCGGCAACGGCACCGGGGAAGCCGTGCGGTACAGCGAGGTGCTGCCGCTGATTTCGCTGGAGATGGCCAGGTAGCCATAGCCGCCGTCGGTGAAGTAGCTCAGGCCTTCCGGACCGACGTCACCGGTGTGGAACATCATTTCAACGAAAGTCGGGGTGGCCAGGTTGTTGAGGTTCCACACCATGATGGCTGAGGAACGCTCGAGACCCAGGAACAGCAGGGTGTCGCTACCCACCGTGGCAACCACCGCGGATTCCGGTTCCGGGCCCTTGTTGTCGCTGCGGGTGTCATCCCACAGGCAGTTAGGGGTGGCCAGCGTGCAGCTGGTCGTCGGCATGAAGCTGGCCTTGATGATTTGCTCAATCTTGTCGCCGGAGTCGAACAGGAGCGTGCCGGTCGCGTCGACGATGGAGAACGAACGCGCACCAAGCACCTGCAGCTCGTCGAGGTCACCGTCGTTGTCGGTGTCGCCGGTCTTGAGGACCGTCAGGCGATTGAGCTTGTCGTTATTGGTCTTGTAGTCGGCGCCGTGGGCGGCGATGAGCGAGGTGTTCAGGGCGGCGTCGATGACCGCTGCGCCAACGCGCACTTCATCGAGGCCCGCTTGCCAATCGTCACGGGAGTCGCCTTCGTTGGCGGTCACGTAGTACTGCTGACCGCTCTGGGTGAAGCTCGCGATGCCGTCCGGCATGTACACGCCCTTGACGTTCCAGTTCAAGATCTCGCCGTTCTTGATTGCGTTGCCAGTACCGTCACGGTCTGATACGTCGAGGCCGTTGCCGGCCAGGCTGTGGTCCTTCAGACCAAGCGCCTTGATGGACGTCACGGTCGCGCTGGCGATGTCGACGAAGGCAATCGAGTTGGCTTCCTGCAGGGTGATGGCGGCCGTCGTGCCGTCCTTGCTCACCGCGATGTACTCGGGCTCGAGGTCCTGGGCGACGGTCGCGCCCGGGCCGTTGAGGCGGACGCCGGCGGCCTTCAGCGCCGCGGCCTGGCTATTGAAGCTGCTGAAGCCAGCGGTGCTGACGCTGAAGTCGGAAGACTTGATGATGCTGACCGAACCTTCAGGGTCCGGGAAGGTGCCGGTGTAGTTGATGGGCTCACCTTCGTTGGCCACCAGCAGCCTGCTACCGTCCGGGGTGTAGGTGACGGAGTCGGGGTTGGCACCGACCGTGACGTTCGCGGTGTTCGAGAAGCTGGTGGTGTCATAGAACTTTACCAGGCCGGCGTCCGTCTTGACCGGCGCGGAAATCGCGACTGCCGCCTGGCCATTCGCAACGGCCACGCTGTTCACGCCGCCGATCGACTGCAGGTTGACGGAATTCACGAGATTGCCGCTAAGGCTCAGCACGTCGATGCCGCTGCGGCCCACCGGGGTCGTGATGTTGGCGTCCGTACCAATGACCCACAGGCGGCTGTTCGCGGCATCAAAGGCGAGGATTTCGGAGCCCTGGGCCTGCGAGGCCGCCGTACCCGTGTGCTGGTAGGTCCACTGGTAGTTGAACAGCGATGCGCCGAAAGAGGCCGGCGCGGCGAGGGCTACCGCGAGGGCGGCAGCAATACGGTTGAGCTTCATTGAGTACTCCTGAAAATCATTGAGGCGAGGGGTTTCCCCTGTCTTGTTCGCACGAGCGAGCACCCCGGCATGTGTGAGTCCGCCGCAGGTCTCTGTTCCTTGCGACCTTCTAGATACGGCGAGCAGGTTACACAGGCGTTACATGCCACCCTCGGACGAGGCCGGGTGGCTCAAGCCGTGCACTGCCTCGCCGCGACGCGGAGTTGCAACCGGAAAAACTACTGCGAAGGAAGTTCACGCGACATGGCCCTGAATCTCAAAGACTTCCGCTTCCTCGTGGTCGATGACCTGCGCGAGATGCGCATGACCGTGTGGCCCATGCTGGAGTCGATGCGGGTGGGCCAGATCTTCGACGCCAAGAACACCGACGAGGCCCTGGAAGTCCTCCAGGCGAACCCCATCGACGTATAGGGAGCCTAAACGCCGTCTATTTCGAAATTGAGATTGGAAATGCGACGCTTCGCGCTGAGGCCAAGGAACGACTGGCGTCAACGACAGCCGGTGATGTCGGGTTTGCAACGAAAAATCCGGGAGCCAATGTGGTCTGCGGGGTCGTTCGAGGGGTTCGTTCGGGACATGATGTCTTTTCGGGCCCGCTGACGTGAGCGGCACCGCGCCGGGTATCAGGCCAGCTGCGCAGCCATGCGTCAGAGAGGGGTCTGCCGTCAGCCTGGCTCCTTTAGGCCCGGCAATTCTGGTGGCGGCGGCGCTCGGGCGAAGGATCTGAAGACTGGGGTTGCGGCCTCAGCGCGCCGCTCGAGATGCTCGAGGATTTTTTTGATCATCGCCGGATCTTCGATGCTCACGATGCTGTGCAGGGATGCACGAATGCCGCGCGCGCAGGATGCGCAGGAGCGGCACGGACGCATCATCTGCACCGCAGATAATGACAATTCTTGCCATTTAATGTCATTTTCGGCACTGTATTGAAGCCAAGGAGGCTCCCGATGCAAAGCATGAACATTTCACTGCCTGACCCGCTCAAGCAGTTTGTTGACAGCCAGATTTCACTGGGGCGCTACAGCAGCGTCAGTGAGTACGTGCGCGAGTTAATTCGTGCAGACGAGCGACGCAAAGCCGAAGAGCAACTTGAAGCCAAGTTGCTCGAAGGGCTGAACAGCGCCGAAAGCGAGCTGACTCCGGCGGACTGGAGCGCCATTCGCAAGGAAGCCTTGGCACAAGTTGAAGCGCGAAAAAAAACGCGCTGATGCCGGTTGTTACCCAGCGCGAAGCGGCCAGACGCGATCTGGTGGAGCATTACGTCTATCTGGTGGAGAACGCCAGCCCAGACGTGGCAGAACGCTTCCTGAGCAACGCGGAAGCCAGCTTCATTGACTTGGCGCGGCAGCCCACGATGGGCGCACCGCTCACACTTAAACATCCTGACTTGGCCACCATCCGCAAATGGCGCGTCAAGGGTTTCGACAACCATCTGGTCTTTTACCTGCCGCGACCTGACGGCGTTGCTGTCGTGCGCGTGTTGCACGCCGCAAGCGACTGGTGGGAGCTGCTGGGCTTCAAGGGCTAGCACGGCCGCAGATCACCGCGAGGAGGCCATCAAGTTTGTGCCGGCCGCTGCAGACAAGGGTGACCATCTAGCCCTCAAAAACACCTGGACCAAGGGCGGCAAGGCGCGAGAGATTCCGATTCGCACCGACGCCGAACGCGAAGTCCTGAACCGCGCGCACCAGCTCGCCGGCCGCGGCTCGCTTATCCCACCCAACCGCAATTACGTGCAGCAGCTCCGCATCTACGAAGGGCACACCAGCCGCGCCGGACTCTCCAAACTTCACGGGCTCCGCCATGCCTATGCGCAGCAGCGCTATCAGGAATTAACAGGGCTGCCGTGCCCGGCAGCGGGTGGGCCAGTGTCCACACAACTCACCGCCGCACAGAAGCAAACCGACCGCGCCGCCCGCCTCACCATCAGCCGCGAACTCGGCCACGAGCGGGAAGCGGTGACGGCCATTTATCTTGGCCGCTGACCGCCCCTGTCCCAACAGTGATTGAGGCTGACCTTGGCTGTCAGAACAACTCTCCGGACCGCGATCTGCGTCCGCTGTCAGCAACTACTGCAGTTAATCAATCTTAGTGGCGGGCCTATTCCCAGCCGAGCCCAGCTCGAGGCCGCGCACGAGCCGGGGTTCTACGTTCCAGTCCGGGTGAAGAGCGGCACCACCTCGGCCCCAGCCCGCAAGGCATCCAGATAATCAGCCCACGCCTGCATCATCTTGCGGCGCTCGACGAGATACTCGGCGCGGTTGTAAGCGGCGCGAACGCTGTCGCGCTCAGCATGCGCAAGTTGGCGCTCGATAGCGTCCCGGTTCCAGCCCTGCTCGTTCAGCAGGGTTGAGGCCAGCGTGCGAAAACCATGACCGGTCATAACTTCGTGCGGATAGCCCAGCCTTCGGAGTGCGGCGTTGACGGTGTTCTCGCTCATCGCGCGGGACTTGGCGCGGATGCTTGGGAACACGTAAGCCCACCGGCCCGTTAGCGGTTGGAGCTCCCGAAGAATATTCACCGCCTGGTGGGACAAGGGCACGATATGGGGATCCCGCATCTTCATTCGGGCGGCGGGGATACGCCATTCGCGTTGGTCGAGGTCGAACTCGTCCCAACTTGCCCCGCGCAATTCGCCGGGGCGCACGAACACGAGCGGCGCGAGCCGTAGCGCCGCCCGGGTTACCAGTTCGCCGGCGTAACCGTCTATCGCTCGCAAGAGTTCGCCCACTGCCCTGGGGTCCACCACCGCGGCGTGATGCTTCGGCTTGTGCGGCCGCAGCGCCCCGCGCAGATCTCCAGCCGGATCGCGGGTCGCCCGCCCCGTTGCTATGGCGTAGCGGAAGATCTGCCCGCAGTACTGCCGCAAGCGGCGCGGCGTCTCCCCCAACGCCTGCGCCTCTGCACGGCGACCTTCCTGAAGATCGGTCTCATCCCCGGTGACGGTGGCGCGTGGCTGCTGCCGCGCACGATCGGCTGGTCGCGCGCCGCGCAACTGTACTTCACCGGCGACGTCGTCGATGCGAAAACGGCCTGCGAATGGGGCCTCGTGTCCGAGGTCTACCCGGACGACCAGCTGATGGCCGAAGCCGAGAAGCTCGCAAAGAAGATCTGCCAGCAGCCGCCACAGGCGCTGCGCATGACGAAACGCCTGATGCGCGATGGCATGACCGCGAGCTTCGACACGATCATGGAGATGTCGGCCGCGATGCAGGTGCTGGTCCAGCGCACCGACGATCACGTCGAGGCGGTGAATGCGTTCTTCGAGAAGCGCGAGCCGAAGTTCGAAGGCAAGTAAGCCGTGGTCATCGCCCGCGCGTCAGGCGTGGGCGATGGCAACACCACGCAGCGGCGGCGCTACTGCCGTCTTGAATCAGCCGTCGCGCCTTTTTTTCAGAAGTCCGCTGCGCAGCGCGCGAGTAGCGGCCTCGTCGACCGTGCCGTCCGGCGCGAGCTTTACGCCGTAGATCGTTGCGGCACGCCCAGCGCTGATCCAGCGCTCCTGAATGTCGTGATGTACCGCCGCTGGCGCCCGCTCACGCGGATCGCCGTACCCTCCGCCGCCTGCGGAGTAGGACACGACGCGCTCACCCGGGCCTAAGCTGACGACGGAAACGGCGGGCAGCGCGTCGAGTGCGCCGTCCGCACGGCGCAGGAAATTCGCTATCGCCGCGCCCTCATGTCCACCGCGCGCACCGAGCGCCTGGTTGACCGCGCCATCGGCGATGAAGGCAACGTCCATCTCGTTGTCACCGACGGGCCCATATTCACAGTAGCCCGACGGCGCGCCGATCGTGCGGCCGGCGCCTTCAGTGTCCGTGACGAGGCGGCGGGCATGAACCAGCAACGGGAAGTGCAGTTCGTCGAGTTCGACGCTGTCGATGAAGCACATGCCGGCATTGCCGGCGTGGCAGATCGTGATCCAGGCATCCGCCGTCGGCGCCGCCGGTCCACCGGTGTCGAGCAGGAACAGCTGGTTTACATAGGCCGCATTGTCGTGCCGCGGATCGCGGCCGGAAATGACGCCCAGCGACGCGGGAAAGATCGGTCCGGCTTCGGCGAGCCCGATACCATCCGTCAGCATCGAAAAGGCACGCTGCGTGGCGTTGGTGACGCGGTCGGCGAGGTTGGTGGTCGACGCCGACATGCTCGTCGGATGGCGCCCACCGCCGACGATACAGCCGTCGCGCAGATGGATGCGCAGACGGCGGAAGCTGCCGGCATTGCTAGGCACGGGATCTTGCAGGCTGTAGAACACTGCCATCATCGCCGCCGTCCGCGCACAGGCCTCGCTCAAATTGAGCCCGCAGGGCATCGCGTTCGGGTTGTCCGCCAGATCGACATCGACGGTGCCGGCCGCGCTGTCGACCGTGACATGCACCGTGATTTCGATGCCGTCGGGCGGGGTGCCCGGCACGGGGTCGTGTCGGCTCTTTGCGCTGACCCTGCCATCCGGAATTCTCTTCAGCGCAGCGGCCATGGTCCGCTCACTGTAGTCGAACCACTCGCGGGCGAAGGCCTCCAGCAGATCCCAGCCGTACTCCTCGCCCATCGCCAGCACTTCGCGTTCGCCGATGCGCGCCGCGCCGATCATCGCCAGGAAATCACCGCGCCACTGCTCGGGCACGCGGATGCGCATTTCGCACATGCGCACGATGTCCTCGATGTCGGCGTAATCCTGCTGGACCTTCACGGCGGGGAAGATGAGCGCGCCTTCGGCATACACGTCACGCGCGTCACCCATGTAGGTCGTGGGCAACGCGTTGCCACAATCCGCCTGGTGGGCCTTCACCCAGATCGTGTAGCGATGCTCGCCCGACGGATCGACCACCGGCACGAGGATCGTGTGATCTGCCGGATGCGAGCCGCCGTGGTACGGCGAGTTGTGCAGGAACGCATCGCCGGCTTTCAGCACCGGGTGCATCTGGACCATGGCTTTCGCCATCAGGTCGGCGCCACTCAGATGGTGTATCGGCAGCGACTCCGCGCCGGCCAGCAATTCACAGTCGCGGGTCACGACACTGGTGGAGAAATCCCGCGCCAGATTCAATACACCGGAGCGCCCCGAGCGCAGCAGCGTATTCGCCATGCGCGTGGTCACGGCCTCGAAGCGTTTGTTCAAGATGGCGAGCGTCACCGGATCGAAGCTGGTGCCGCAGGTTCGCGCGGATGTCTTGCGGGTTTTGGGCATGCTGCGATCCTTCTTCATGGCGTGACGACCAGGCTACCGCCGCGGGACACGCGCGCAACAGCATGAGCATCGATCACCACCGTGGTATACGGCGATTCAATGATCGCAGGGCCCTTGATGCGCGAAGCCGAATCCAGCGCATCGAAGTGATGTATCGGGATCTTGATCATCCGCTGGCCGTCGAAGCAGGCTTCACGGCGCACTGCCGCCCGGGGGGTCTTCTTCCCCGACTTCAGCCTGCCCAGGCGGCCGGTGCTGACCTGCGCGCGCGCGACGGCGCGCCAGCCGATGAAATCCACCGCTGAGCCGACGTCGCGGTAGGCGAAGATGTCCTCATGCGCGGCATCGAAGTGTTCACGCAACTGCGCCAGATCCGCCGCACTGTCGAAAGCCTCGAGGCCGAGCGGCACCTCGATTTCCCAAATCTGCGAGCGATAGCGCGCCTCGACGAAGAACTCCACCGTCTGTCGCGCCGCACCCTTGCCCGGCCCCTTGAAGAATCGCGTGCATTGCTGCGCCAATGCCTTCAGCGCGCGATTGACCTTGATGCGGTCGAAGCGGTCGCTCGCGGTTGGCATCAGCGCACGGAAATCGGCGTGAAGATCGGACAACATGCCACCGGCGGCCGACAGAGCGGCCCCGACCTCCGGGAACACGACCTCGCGACAACCGAGGCGGCGCGCGATACTCACCGAATTGAGTCCGGCGGCGCCCCCACCGCCGATGAGTATCGTGCCGCGTGGGTCGAGGCCCTGGTGCACCGTGATCTGTTCGATCGCTGACACCATGTTTTCGGTCGCCAGCCGGATGATGGCGGTGGCGGCGGCGAGTAGCGACAGTCCCAGCGGGCGCGCGACGCCCGCCTCGATCGCCTGCGCGGCGAGCGCCCTGTCCAGGTGCATCGTGCCGCCGAGGAAGTAGTCCGGATCGAGATGCCCTAGCACGAGCGAAGCGTCGGTGACGGTGGGCGCAGTGCCGCCTCGTCCATAGCAGGCGGGCCCTGGTTGAGCACCCGCGCTGCGCGGCCCCACGTGCAACAGGCCGCCACCGTCGACCCAGGCGATACTGCCACCACCGGCTCCGATGCTTTTGACGTCCACCGACGGGAAACCCACCAGGTGCCCGCGATAGCGCTCGCCGATCCAGGTTTCCGGTGTGGTCGGGATGCTGCCCTTGCGCACCAGACTGACGTCGTAGGTGGTGCCGCCGGTATCCGCGACGATGGCGGTGTCGCTTTTCAGATCGCGCCGCGCGAAGTAGCGCCCCGCGAGCGGCGCGAGCGACGGACCGGAGCCTATGGAATGAATCGGTGCAGCCGCGAGATCGGTGAATTCCATGACGCCGCCCTTGGATGTCAGCATCAGCAGCCGCCCGGCGAAACCCGACTCCTTGAGCCGTGCGGACAGTCCACCGAGATAACGCGCCATCAGTGGCTTGAGCGACGCATCGATCGCCGTCGACGATGCGCGCCGATACTCGCGCAAGATGGGATTCAACGCATGCGACAGCGAAACCGGAATCCCGGGCAGATGTGCGGCCAGTAGTTCACCGACACGCCTCTCGTGGACCGAGTTGACCGTCGACCACAGCAGGCACACTGCAACCGCTTCGACGTCTAGCCGGCGCAGTTCATCGATCACGGTGACGGCCTGCGCTTCGTCCAGCGCCTGCGCGATGCTGCCATCGGCACGCACGCGCTCGCTTACTTCAAACGTCAGCGCACGCGGCACATAGGGCTGGGGAAACGGCACGGCGAAATTGAACGGCTCCTGGCGACCACCTTCGCGCAGCACCAGTATGTCCGGGTGTCCGGCGGTCGTCAGAAAAGCCGTACGCGCGGTTGCACCGGTGATGATCGCGTTGATCGAGTGAGTCGTGCCGTGTACGAAGCTCGACACGTCGCCAAGGAAGTCTGCCAGCGACTGGCTGAAATCGGCCGCCGCGAGGGCCACCGCATCGAGGATGCCCTGCACCGGATCGGCCGGCGTCGTCGACGCCTTGTACAGATGAATCCGGCCCTTGTGGTCTTCGACGACGAGGTCGGTGAAGGTACCGCCCGTGTCGCACGCACAGCGTATGCTCATGCTCATCTACTCCCGCAGGTTTCAGCCCAGGCCGCTGGAAATGCCCTCGTCCGCGAGCAACAGTGACCCGTGGAAGGCACGTGCCTCGTCCGACACCAGGAACGCACACAGCGCAGCCATCTCTTCCGGCGGGCTGAATGCTCGATTCGACGGTGTCAGCGCCTCCATGCCTGCCATGTAATCCCGGTGTTCCGGCAGCGTGCGCAGCGCCTCGTTCAGCGGGGTCGCGGTATTGCCGGGGGCCAACGCATTGATATGAATGTCATACGGCGCAAGTTCGCGGGCCAGCGCTCGCGTCATCATCGCGATGGCGCCCTTGGTCGCGCAGTAAAGGCTGTAGTTCGCAATACCCATGACGGCGGCCACCGACGAGATGTTCAAGATGCGGCCATGACGACGTGCCTTCATGCCGGGCACCACCGCATTGATGGCAAAGAACGTGCCCTTCAGATTGATGTCCACCATGCGGTCGTAATCCGCTTCGGCAGTGGCCCCGACCGGCGTTGCGTAATAGACCCCGGCCGAATTCACGAGCACGTCAATCGGGCCGAGTTCGCGCTCCACCTGCGCGACCAGCGCGCTCAGCGCTGCCGGATCGCGCACGTCGCAGACATAAGCGGCTGCGCGGGCGCCCAGCGTGTTCGCGACCGCCTGCGCTTTCGCAAGGTCCTGACTGCCAACCACGGCGACGGTGGCACCATCGGAAACAAAACGCCGGCATACGGCTTCGCCGATACCCGACGTGCCACCCGTGACCAAAGCAACTTTGCCATCCAGTCTCATCTGCATTCCCCGTACGCTGCGTTCAGGACCAGAGCTTCTTCGAAGCCAGCGCCGCGCCGTCGGCCAGCGCCTTCAGCTTCGCCCATGCGACGTCCTCGGCGACCATCACGTAGCCGGCAAAGGTCGAAAAGCCACAGTCGGTGCTCGCGACCACGCGCTCCTTGTCGCCAATGACGTCGACGAATTCCAGGATCCGCTTGGCGACGACGCCCGGATGTTCGAGATAGTTGTAGGTGACATCGATACAACCCGGAAACAGCACCCAGTCCTTCGGCGGCGGAAACTTGCGGAACAGATCGATTTCATGCGCATGCCGCGGGTTCGCGCAGGCCAGCGAGAAGCCGCCGACCTTTGCCTTGTAGACCAGCGGCAGCAGCGGTTCGAGATCGATGTCGTCGCAGTGTGGGCCTTCCCAGTTGCCCCAGCACAAATGCAGGCGGACCTGTTCGCGCGGAATGTCGGCAATCGCGAGATTCATCGCGTCGATATGCAGTTCGACGCGTTCGAGAAACTCCCGCTGCGGGCGATCGCGATAGAGGATCTGCCGCTCGAGGCCGAGATCCGGCGCGTCGAGCTGCAGGATGTGGCCACGGGACGCGATGAGCTCGTACTCCTTCTTCATTTCACGTGCGAGCGCGTAGACGTACTCAGTATCCGTCGGATAGCTCGGATGGGCCGCGTTGCGTAGCAGGGTAGTCGACAGAATGCCCGGGGTCGCCGCCGTCACGAAAGTCTGCGCAAAGCTCGCCGTCGCGACGGACTCCTGCGCGAGCACGTCGGCGAACAGATCCAGCTCTTCGCGCGCCTGCGCGAAATCGTCCTCGTAGTGCACTTCGGCCACGCATTCCGGCATCTGCCAGGTGGTGGCCGATTTACCGATGGTGGTGGCACCAACGCGCCGGGCGAGAAACTCGGCGTACTTCGGAAACTTCTCGAAGTCAGTGACCGTGCCGCGATTGGCCGCGCCGCCAAAGCCGGACATCCGGTTCTTGGCATAGATGGAGAAGCCGAGCCGCGGAATTTCGCCGTCGCCGGCGATGTCGATCCCGGCCGTCGCCTGCTCGCGGACCACCGCCGCCATTTCCAGCCTGGCCTGCGCCTGGAAGACCGCGCGGTCCACCGCCTTGCCGGCCTCTATATCCGAGATCATCGCGAGCAGCTTGTCCGAGCGGGGCAGGCTGCCGACGTGGGTGGTGAGGATCCGATCGGTACTGGCTTTCATCGCGTATAGCTCCGGAGTTCGCGGGTGCGCGGCGTCCATCCGGGGCATCAGCATCCGCGCCCTATCGGAACGATCGCCAGAAGTGTCGACACTATCGTCGACGAATCAGGCAGCGTCAAGCGCGACTTTCTCAGCCGACGCCGGCGTTGGGCAGCCTGGCGCTAGTCCGCGAGATATTCCTTGCGCAGGCCATCGATGGCCCAGGTCATATGCGAATTGAAGGCAGCGACGGCCTTGCGCGCGTCGCCTGCCAGTACCAGCTCGACGATCTGGTGATAATTGGCCACATACTTTTCCCAATGGCGGCCCGGCAGCTTTTCCGACAACGCGCGATTGAAATAGACCAGATGCAGCCGCCCGAACACCTGCAGGTTGAGGTAGGGATTGCCACTGATTGTGTTGAACAGCCGATGGAGTTCGATCAGTCCCGTGAACCAAGGATAAGGCTGACGGGTGCCGCCAGCCTCGAACACCTCTTTGGCCTTCGCCTTCACCGCGCTGCGATTGGCGGGCTGCGACATCAGGGGACAGGCGTATTCGATACCCAGTGCACCGACGGCCTTGAGCAGCAACATGCCGTGGATCAAATCCATGGCGGTCAGACATACGATGCGCGCGCCCTGGTTGGGTGTCAGTTCGACCACACCTTCGCCAGCCAGCACATGAATCGCTTCCCGTACGGGCGCGCGGCTGACATTCAGCTCCCTGGCAACGTCGCCGGCCACCAGGCGCTGACCCGGCACGTAGCGCCCCTGCCGGATCCCGTCCAGAAGTTTGTTCAAGACCAGTTCGACCGATGATGACCCATCCGACATTGGCTAATCCGTAGTGGGAGACGATTCCAGCAGCGAATCGTAAACCGGAACCGGTGAATCCGCACGGCCCGCAGTCCGCGCGGCGTTCCGGACGCAACCCGCGCCCGCTTCGACGCTGGACATCGGCAACATTGCCGTCTATTCTGTCTACACTTTCGTCGACCATATACGTCGAGCTGACAGATGCAGCCAACAGCAGTGACCGGAGGGCCGCGTGATCAGAATCTGCTTCGTGAACAGTGCGGGTGAGGAAACCAGCCTGGAGGCTGTGGCCGGAGAAACCCTGATGTCACTGGCGGTACGTCATGGCCTGCCAGGCATCATCGGGGAATGCGGCGGCAACTGCGCCTGCGCAACCTGCCACGTCTATATCGCCGAGGAATGGCAGGCACGCCTGCCGCCACCCGACGCCACCGAGCAAGTGATGCTGGAGGGCGCGCTGGAGCGGCGTCCTGACTCACGCCTCAGCTGCCGAATCAGCACGAGCCCGGCGCTCGACGGCATGCAGGTCAGTCTCCCATCCAGCCAGGTCTGAGTTCGCCAGCACGAGGACGTGACGTCATGCACCATCCCCTCCAGTTCGAACCGTTGTCGGAAGACTTTCTGGCACGGCCCTACGCCATCCTGAATCACATGCGAGAGTCCTGCCGCGCCTACCGGCATGCCGACAGCCTGTGTCGCGTGGTCTCCGTATTCCGCAACGAGGACGTCCGCGCCATCGCCAACAACTGGCATGACTGGTCTTCGGACCGCGGGGAGGAATTCCGCAAAGGAAACCTGGGCGACGCGACCGTGATGTTCTACGACGATCCGCCCGAGCACACGAAGCTGCGGGCGATAGTCGCGCCGCTGTTCTTGCCGGCACGGGTGCACGCCCTGACCAGCCAGATCGAACAACGCTGCACCGAATTGCTGGATGACTGTCTGGCCGCGCGCGACATCGATGTCATCGACGACTTCGCCTCGAAGCTGACCATCTACATGATCTCGAAACTGATCGGGCTGCCGGAATCAGCGCTGCCGCGGATTCGACGCCTCACCGAGAAGCTCGAGGAGTTCGACGGCCAGGCGGTGTTCTGGCGCGAGCGGCGGCCGGCGGTTGAAGCCCAGATTGGCGAGGCCTGCCGAGAAATGGGCGAATACTTTGCGGACTTCATCCGCGAAAGGCGTCGGCGCC
This sequence comes from Klebsiella pneumoniae, assembly GCA_945862315.1. Classification (GTDB taxonomy): domain Bacteria; phylum Pseudomonadota; class Gammaproteobacteria. The sequence continues at coordinate 24,331 of CAMAXW010000019.1, read as the reverse complement.
GCCAGGATGACGTGCTGTCGGCCATGCTCGATGGCGGCTTCACCGACGCACAGGCGTCCGGCTTCTGTCAGCTGCTGGTGATCGCCGGGCAGGCAACGACCACCAATCTCATCGGCAATGCCATTCATCTGCTGATGACGCACCCTCAGCAGCACGCACTCCTTCGGCAAACGCCCGCCCTCCTCGAACCAATGGTCGAAGAGTCGCTGCGCCTGCGCAGTCAGCTGCGCAAGCTCGAACGTATCGCAAACACTGATTGTGCTATCGATGGGGTCGAGATCCGGAAAGGTGATTTCGTCGCCCTGTGGCTGGCTTCCGCCAATCGCGATCCCAGAGTGTTCGATCGCCCGGATGAGTTCGACGTCACCCGCGGGCAACTCCGACATGCGAGCTTCGGCACCGGCGTGCACATGTGCATCGGCAACGCGCTTGCCCGGCTCGAGGCGCGCATCGCGCTCCGTCAACTGCTTGCGCGCACCCGAACGCTGGAGTATCCGCAGGGCCCGGAGGCCGTCCACTTTGCCCGTCAGCCCATCATGGACATCGTCGAACACCAGCCACTGCGCTTGATTGCTGCGTAGGCCGAGCGACCCGACTGGCCGCCTGTTCCCGACATGCGAGCAGAGACGTCTTGCACATGAACAAAGTGGTCCTTATTACCGGCGGCAGTCGCGGCATTGGTGCCGCCACGGCACTGCGCGCCGGTCGCGACGGTTACTGTGTGATGTTGAGCTATCGCGAGGATGCCGCAGCGGCCGCGCAGGTCGTCCAAGCGATCGAAGACACGGGCGGCCGTGCGCTGTCCCTGCAGGCGGATGTCAGCAACGAAAGCGAGATCCTGCGGCTGTTCGAGGCCTGCGACCGCGCCTTCGGGCCGCTGACCGCACTGGTCAACAACGCCGGCCTGACCGGCCGGCAAACACGAGTCGACGCGATGGACGCGGCGCGCCTGCACCGCGTGTTCGCCACCAATGTCATCGGCAGCTTCCTCTGCGCAAGGGCTGCGGTCTTGCGCATGTCGACGCAACACGGTGGCGCTGGCGGCGCGATCGTCAACGTGTCCTCGGCAGCGGCCCGTCTGGGCTCTCCAGGCGAGTATGTCGACTACGCGGCGACCAAAGGTGCTGTTGATACACTCACGCTAGGCCTCGCTAAAGAGGTGGCGGCAGAGGGGATCCGCGTCAATGCAGTACGCCCCGGTATCATCGACACCGACATTCACGCCAGCAGCGGTGAGCCTGGCCGGGTTGAGCGTTTGGGGCCCATGGTCCCCATGCAGCGCGGTGGGCACGCAGACGAAGTGGCGACGGCTATCATGTGGTTGTTGTCAGCGGAAGCCTCCTACGTCACCGGCAGCTTCATTGACGTCGCCGGAGGACGCTGAGACCGGGCTTTGCCGCGTCCTCCGGCCGGCGCGCTCGTCTGTCTTGCCCTGAGTCGTGTCGTCCCGACTCTCGCCTTGACGCGCCTGCCAGCAATGTACCGGCACGCCCGTCGTCCGGGGGGCGACCCGGCGTTCCCTGCAGGAACCCGGCTACCACTCCTGCTTGCCACCTTCCTGGCGCGGCCAACCTGCCACTGCGGTTCCTTCGGACACAGGCCGATAGTGCTTGCAAGGCAGGCGCGTCGCTGTTGCCAGCCTTGCGTTCCAGACGGACTGGCCCGGTCTGAAACCTGGAGTGCACAGCAACCGTCGACCTGAGCGCCCTTGCCATTTCGAATTGCTGTGCAACGCTTGATGGCGCAGCGTTCGGGTTTCGCAAGCTGTCTGCACTCCGGTCCGACCGCCTCGACGCTGACCAGCGAATGACGATGGAGGAACACTTGACTTACTGTCTTGGCATTCTGCTCCCCGATGGCCTGGTGCTGGCGTCCGACTCGCGTTCGAATGCGGGCGTCGATCAGGTGGCGCTGGTGAAGAAGCTCGCGGTGTTCGAGGTGCCCGGCCGGCACGTGGTCGCGGTGCTCTCGGCCGGCAACCTGGCCACCACGCAGGCCGTCGTCACGGCGCTGCGAGAGAGCGCCGGCAGTGGCGCGCCAGGACAGGACATCCATGCCGCGCGTTCGATGTTCGACGTGGCGCAGATGATCGGCAGCAAGCTGCGCGAGGTGATGAGTATACGACGATAGAATTGTTAATGTGGGAGACGCTGCCAGCATGGGAGAAAAAGTTTTAAAACAACTCGGCACACCGAACAATAAAGACAATATGATTCGACTTAGAGAAAAAATCAAGGAACGCTACACAATTGAAAAAATGGTTTCAAAAACAGAAAACATTTTGACGGATGAGAATAATAAATGAAACAAAAAATTAAGGTTTTTCTAAAGAAATCAATCATCCTAAATTGCTTTGCATATATCATACATAATCTTCGCATTCATCTTCGTAGATTGCATGGTGATATTGAATCCACATCTGGCACAACTCACTCAGCAATTAATCTTCATGAATCTGTTCAATATATAACGGATGTGTTTCAAGACTACAAACGACTATCTGGATTCGATAAATTCTATGGCAAAATGGCAGAAATTGGCCCTGGAGACAATGTCGGAGTTGCACTAATGTTTTTACAAGATGGCTGCACCTCAGCAGATTTAGCAGATCGATTTTACTCAAAACGTAACGCTGCAAAACAAAGTGAAATTTACAAACAACTATGCGATACACATCCTATAATTAAAAAAATGCTTAAAAAAACTAATTTAGCTGATGATACAACATTTCCCATGATCAAACGTTATTATGGGCAAAAAGCTGCCGGAGAAACTTTTTTTAACGATAATAAGGGCTATGACATAATAGTATCTAGATCTGTGCTAGAACACTTAGATGATCCCATTTTGTCGTTAAGCGCTATGTATGAAGCATTAAATCCAGGCGGAAAATTAATTCATAAAGTGGATTTACGAGATCATGCCATGTTTACACCACATTGCCATGACAGTACATTTTTAAGTATCCCTGGCTGGACATATCAACTTATGACAAAGGGATCTGGCTTTCCTAATCGTGTACTTATCCATCAATATAAACAAGTCATGAAAAAAATAGGATGCCCGCATGAGTTTTTAGTAACAGGGCTTTATGGAGTAGGAAGCCTTGAACATGAATGCAAATTTGAAGAAATCCCCTCAAATTTAAAAGAAAAAGCAATACAACATTTCAACCGTTACAATAAATCATATTCATCTACATTTAGAAATATTTCAGCTGAAGATCTTATTGTTTCTGGCTTTTTTCTTGTAGCAACAAAACCTAGCTAATGGATACGCAGATGATTAACTCTCAACTATCTATCGCCATTCTTATTCCTTGCTACAACGAGGAAGCCGGAATTGCTGATGTTATAAATGCATTCAAAAAGCACATTCCAACCGCAATCATTTATGTATATGACAATAATTCAACAGATCAAACAATTACGCGTGCACAAAATGTGGGTGCAGTGGTTCGATCCGAATCACGTCAGGGGAAAGGCAATGTCGTTCGTCGCATGTTTGCTGACATTGAAGCAGACCTTTATATCATGATTGATGGTGATGGCACCTATGATGCAAGCGCTGCGCCTGCACTTGTTCAACAACTTTTAGATAATAATCTTGATATGGTGATAGGGACCCGAAAAGAAGAGTCTGAGACAGCACATCGGGCTGGTCAGAGTATAGGAAATTTAACTGCCCTTTGTCGGCCCTGTCCCGCGAAAGCGAGCGTCGAGTGCGGGAAAATGGAAGGCCCCTGAAGGACCGGTCGGCGGTGGGCGGCGGCTGTTTCGCTCGGAATTGTGCGAGCCCGTTCGCCCAGGAGAGTGATTGACCTTGAGCTATCGTGCGTTTGGATCGACAGGCGCGCGCGACACCGAGCCGGGGTCAAGCCAGCCTCGCGTCCATAGTTTAGAAAGGGGCAGTGCCGTCAGCCTGGTTCCTTTAGGCCCGGCAATGCTTGTTGCGGCGGCGCGCGGGCGAAGGGTCTGAGGCTTAAGGGCGTGGCCTGCACTCGTCGGTCGAGGTGCTCAAGGATCTGTTTGATCACGGCCGGATCTTCAATGCTCGCGATCACCTTGACCGCACCGCCGCAGTGTTCGCAGGTCTCGATATCGATGTTGAACACCCGCTTCAACCGTTGTGCCCACGTCATCGAGACATGGCGCGCGGGTGCGGCCTCGTTGGCGGTCTCAGCAAGGCAAAGGCCTGGCCTGGCCGGCGTCACTTGCTCACGCAATCGGTGGTTCGGCGCAAAGACCCCGTGGTAACGCGTGAGGTTGACCCGGGGCGTCGGCACCAGCGCGGCAAGCCGGGCGATAAAGTCGAGCGGCTCAAACACGACATCCGTGGTGCCGTCACGGTAGGGTGTTTTGAGACGGTACCGAATATTCCCCTGCGCCGTTAACGACAATCGCTCGGTCGAGACCGCCGGGCGCGTGATATAGCGGCACAGACGTTCCAGCTTCTCGCGTTCGTGCGCCTCGCACGCCACCCCGGCGTGTAACGAGAAGCCGGCGGCCCGCGCTAACTTGCCGTCGATGGCGTCTGTCGCTGCCGGTACCGTCTGCAAGGTAAACGCCTTGCGGCCCTGATGAGGACCAAGCGCAATGCGGTAGGTAATCGAATGCCCTAGGAGATCGTCGAAGTCCGTGCCGTCAGGCGTGTCCACCGCCAGAAAGTTATTCTCCAAGTCCCGCACCAGGATCCCTTGGCGTTCGAGTGCCCGGCCAACGCGCTGACTGATAACGTGAACCAACTTCTCAAGTGCAGCCACGGTTGGCGGTGGTAGCCGGCGAAAGGTCAACCGCTCGCCGCTCGTCACATACACGCCGTCGAGGAACAGCATATGGAAATGAATGTTTAAGTTCAGCGCGCTACCGAAGCGTTGGATCAACGTCACCGCGCCAGTCTGCGCTGTATCGTGGTGATAGCCGGCGGCGCTGATCAAATGACTCGCAATCGCCCGAGTGACGATGCCCAGCACCTGGCCCATCACGGCGGGATTGACGGCGAACAGATAGCGCAATGCGAACGGAACACTCAGCACCCACTGCCGTAGAGGTTCTCGGGGCAGCACTTCGTCGACCAGCAATGCCGCGCTTTCCGCCATTCGGCGTGCGCCGCAGCTCGGGCAGAAGCCGCGTCGCTTACAGCTGAACGCCACCAGTCGCTCGGCGTGACAGTCCATGCAGCGAACGCGCAGAAAGCCGTGCTCCAGCCGACCGCACTTCAGATAGTCTTCGAATTCACGCTGCACATGCGTCGGCAACGAGCGCTCACGCGCTGCCAAGTGTTCGACGAACGCAGGGTAGTAATGCTCAACGATTTGATAGAGGAGCGTCTGCTCAGGCGCATGCCGAACATACGCGCCCCCACGCACAGCGCCAGCGTCCTTGCCGGCCAATAACGGCGTCATGCATCGCGTCCTTGCGATACCTTACGAGCCAGTAGTCTAGCGGGTCATCGAACACCGTCGCCAGCGCGGTCGCGGGCTAGCGCCATGTGATTGGCGCTGCATTCGACAGTCCCGAAGGCCGTCCTCGTCCCTGCACACGCGGTAGGGACGAGGACGACTGCGCCAAACAGTCCCGACGTTTTCCAGCCTTTGACCCAAGGACACGCAGAGGACGACGCCCCGCGCTGCCGCCGATGAACCCCATCCCTGCGCCAACGGAACTCCCCACGCAACGCCGAATCAGACCCGCACGCCGGACCTGAAACCGGCTTTCGCTGCGGCAGTCTCTCCCTAGAATCGCCGCCATCGACTTCATGCGTGGCCACGACGCTTATCGTGGCAACCAGGCACCCCCGGCAATCTCATCGGGTGCGGCAGTCGAAAGACTGTGATTGCAATGTAGTCGGACGGGCCATCCAGCCCGTCCCTTCCTCAGCCTCCGTGCAGGACCTTAGCGGTCTTGAACGTGCGGCCAGTCGTTCCTCTTTCACCGGTTTCATCACCGGATAGCGCGTCGCGGCCGAGCCTGTTGCTCGGGTCTGTGGCTTGTCCAACACGCGCGTGTCGTCACACGGGGCTTCGCCCGTCGTCATCTTTTCGGTGTGCAAACACCGAGCTCCTGAATGCCCGCAAAGGGCGTTGGTCTGGCATGCGTCCGGTCTTCCACGAAGACCCCGCACGCCGCCGGAAACCGGCACTTTGAGGTCCTGGGGGTCGTGTCCCCGACCGGTCACGCGCAAGCGTGCTCATGTGGCTCAGGCCCATGGGTGGTCATCAACACTTACCAGAAACGAAACGCACATGAGAGACCTCAACTACCAACTCAAAACCCTTTGCAGGAACAACCGCGACGGCAGCTACGCCACCCAGGCGCAGCGGCAGCGGATGCTCGATTTAGCCGCACACCAGCTGCATGAACTTGGCTTTCGAGCGATGAGCGCGCAGTCGCTCAAACCCAAACACGTGGAGGCGCTGATCAAACACTGGCAGGACGCGAACCTCGCGGTCGCGACCATCAAGAACCGCATGACGGCGCTGCGGTGGTGGGCAGAGAAAGTAAACCGCCAGAACGTGATTGCCCGCACCAACGACCACTACGGGATTCCGGACCGCCAGTTCGTCAGCAACGTGAGCAAGGCGCGGGTGGTCTCGGCTGAGGCGCTTGCCAACATCAAGGACGCTCACGTCCGAATGAGCCTCGAACTCCAACAAGCCTTCGGGCTGCGGCGGGAGGAGGCCATCAAGTTCGTCCCGAGCTACGCCGACAGGGGCGACCAGCTAACGCTCAAAGATTCCTGGACCAAGGGCGGCAAGGCGCGGGAGATTCCGATTCGCACCGACGCCCAACGCGAGGTCCTGCACCGCGCGCACCAGCTGGCCGGCCGCGGCTCGCTCATCCCACCGAATCGCAACTACGTGCAGCAGCTCCGCGTCTACGAAGGGCACACCAGCCGCGCCGGGCTCTCCAAACTTCACGGGCTCCGTCATGCCTATGCGCAGCAGCGCTATCAGGAATTAACAGGGCTGCCGTGCCCGGCGGCCGGTGGGCCAGTGTCCGCACAACTCACCGCCGCACAGAAGCAAACCGACCGCGCCGCCCGCCTCACCATCAGCCGCGAACTCGGCCACGAGCGGGAAGCGGTGACGGCCATTTACCTTGGCCGCTGACGAGCGAATCTGCATGCAGCACGCCCCATCCATCACGCCCCGCCTGCTCCGTTTCCGCGACGCCCCGCGCTACCTCGGCATGGACCGCAACCGCTTCAACCGTGAGGTCCGGCCCTGCCTCACGGAACTCCGCATTGGACGTCAGGGGATTGCTTTCGACCGCCTTGAACTGGACGCATGGGTTGAGGACTATAAGCGCCGCAACGGGCGTCCCGCCTCCAATCCACAAGGAGAAGGAATATGGGACGCAAAAGAATCCCGGGGCTGCGTGAACGCGGTGGGATCTGGCATATCGACAAGCAGATCTTCGGTCGCAAGATTCACGAAAGCACTGGAACGGGCGACCTCAAAACGGCCGAGCTGATTTTGGCGCGGCGAATTGAGGAAGCCCGGATGCAAAAGATGTTTGGCGTGCGGCCACGTCGGGTGTTTCGTGAGGCGGCGACCCGCTACCTCGAGGAAAACCTGAGCTTAAGAAGCATCGCGGATTACGCGATGCATCTGCGGCAGCTGGACCCTTACATCGGCGACTTGGAAATCGAGCAGGTGCACCTCGGCACCCTGCGCACGTTCATCGAGGCGCGGCAGCAGGCAGGCATCAAGAACAAGAGCATCAACCTCGCTTTGAGTGTGGTGCGGCGGGTGCTGAATCTGGCGGCGAGGCTGTGGCGGGACGAGTCGGGCAAGACCTGGCTGGATACCGCGCCCTTGATCCAGATGCTGCCGATCAACGATGCGCGCAAGCCTTATCCCTTGTCGTGGGATGAGCAGGGGATCTTGCTGAAGGCCTTGCCGGACCATCTGGCCCGGATGTGCCTCTTCAAGATCAACACGGGGTGTCGTGAGCAGGAGGTGTGTCGCCTGCGCTGGGAGTGGGAGATCAAGGTGCCGGAACTGGAGACCTCGGTGTTCATCATTCCGGGCTCGGGCGTGAAGAACGGCGAAGACCGTCTGGTGGTGTTGAACCGGGTGGCGAAGTCGGTGGTGGAGAGCGTGCGCGGGATGCATCCCACGCATGTGTTCAGCTACCGCGGTCGTCCGGTGCTACAGATCAACAACAGCGCCTGGAAGCGACTCCGGGCGACGGTGGGTCTGAAGCATGTCCGGGTGCACGACTTGAAGCACACGTTTGGTCGACGGCTGCGTGCCGCAGGGGTGCCGCTGGAGACAAGGAAAGTGTTGCTCGGTCATCGCAACGGCGACATCACTTCGCACTACTCCGCGCCGGAGTTGGCGGAGTTGCTGGAAGCGGCAAATCGGGTGTGTGAAGGAAAGTCCGGCAAAACTCCGGCATTGGTGGTGCTGAAACAGAACGCCGGTTCGCGCGCCATGTCAGCGCTTTGAATTTGAAGAAGAATTGGCGCGCCCGGACGGATAGATTCACAAACGCTAGGGCGTTTGTTCACCCCTGCGGGGCGCACTGCGTGCGTCCGGACTCGCGTTGCGAGCCCGTCGAACCTCCGACCACCTGGTTCGAAGCCAGGTACTCTATCCAGCTGAGCTATGGGCGCGTGCTGCAGGGGGCGAATTGTGCCTGCAGCGTCACCTCGGCACTAGCCCGTCGCGCGTGGCGCCAGCAACGGGCGCTACAGGGGCGCTTGCATTTGCCAAAACCTCGGCTTGCCTATACTGTCCGGGCAGCTTAACGCGGCCTCCATACGGTAGCGTATGGGCTTAGAATTCACCCTCATTTTACGATTGGCGCTCGGGCGCGGCACCCGGCCTTGGGTCATCCAAAGGCGGCGTGTGGGGCGAGTGCCACGGATGTTGCAAACAGACTTTCCGAAGGAGACCTTGAATGCGTATTGGCGTTCCGAAGGAGACCTACGCTGGCGAAAAGCGTGTGGCGACCACGCCCGATGTCGCCGCGAAACTGATTAAGCTCGGTTATACGGTGGCTTTAGAACAAGGCGCGGGTGCCGCGGCCGATTTGGCCGACGACGCCTATCGAGCGGTGGGCGTGGAGATTCTCGCCGAGGCCGCTGAGCTGTGGTCGAGTTCAGACATCGTGCTGAAAGTGCGGGGTCCGTCGCTCGACGCGCCCGACGAAGTAGCGCTATTGCCCGAAGGCGGTCGGCTGATCAGCTTTCTGTGGCCGGCGCAAAATCCCGTCCTGATGGAGCGTTTGGCTGAACGTCGGGCTACCGTGCTCGCGATGGACAGTGTGCCGCGCATCTCGCGGGCGCAGAAAGCCGATGCGCTCAGTTCTATGGCCAATATCGCGGGCTATCGCGCCATTATTGAAGCGGCGCAAAATTTCGGTCGCTTTTTTACAGGGCAGATTACCGCCGCTGGGCGGGTGCCGCCGGCCAAAGTATTTGTTATCGGCGCGGGTGTGGCAGGGTTGGCCGCCATTGGGGCTGCCAATGGGATGGGCGCTATCGTGCGGGCCACCGATACTCGGCCGGAAGTCGGCGACCAAATCAAAAGCCTCGGTGCAGAATTTGTGCCGGTGGAATACCAAGAAGAAGGGACCGGCGTGGGCGGCTACGCCAAGGTCATGAGCGAGGGTTTTCAACGCGCGCAGCTGGCGATGATCGCCAAGCAATGCGCGGAAGTAGACGTGGTGGTGACCACCGCACTCATTCCCGGCAAGCCAGCGCCGCGCCTGATTACCGCGCAGATGGTCGCCTCCATGCAGCCGGGCAGCGTGATCGTTGACTTGGCTGCCGAGCAAGGCGGCAACTGCGAACTCACCGTGCCGGGGCAGGTGGTCGAGCGCCACGGGGTACGCATTGTGGGCTACACAGATTTGCCCAGCCGCATGGCACGCCAGTCCAGCCAGCTCTACGCCACCAATTTGCTGCGGCTGATTGAAGAAGTCACCCCGGGTAAAGACGGCACCATGACGGTGAATATGGACGATGAATTGGTGCGTGGCGCCACGGTCATCCATGAGGGCGCCATTACGTGGCCGCCCCCGCCGCCGCGACTCTCGGCCGCGCCAGCTGCCGCGCCGAGTGCGGTGGCGCCGCCGCCGGTTGCTGCCGCGCCTATGTTGTCGGCGGGCTTGCGCAGCCTGCTGGTATTGGCGGGTGGCGCGCTGGCACTCCTGTGGCTGGGCAGTGTGGCACCGCCGGCCTTTATGGCCCACCTCATGGTGTTCGTGCTGTCCTGTTTTGTGGGCTACATGGTGATTTGGAACGTCACGCCGGCCCTGCATACGCCGCTGATGAGCGTGACCAACGCTATCAGCAGCATCATCGGAATTGGCGCCATTCTGCAAATTTCATCGCCCGGTGTGCTGCTAACGCTGCTCGGCGGCGCGGCGCTGGTTCTCACCACCGTAAACATGGTTGGCGGCTTCTGGGTTACCCAGCGCATGCTCAGCATGTTTCGTCGTTCGGAGTAATCGCCATGAGCGAAGGTTTGGTGACGGTCTCTTATATCGCCGCAACAATTCTGTTTATTCTCAGTTTGGGCGGCCTGTCTAATCCCGAGACTTCTCGGCGCGGCAATCACTACGGTATCGCGGGTATGGCGATCGCCATTCTCGCCACATTGCTGGGGCCCAAGGTCACCAGCATCGTGCCGGTGATCATCGCAATGCTCATTGGCGGTGGCGTAGGCATGGCGGCTGCCAAGCGCGTGCAGATGACGCAAATGCCGGAGTTGGTCGCGCTGATGCACAGCTTGGTGGGCCTGGCCGCCGTGCTCATTGGCTATACGAGCTATGTCGATAACTCCATCGAGTTTTTTGGCGTTGAGAAGACCATCCATGAAGTCGAGATTTACATCGGTATCCTGATTGGTGCGGTGACGTTCTCTGGTTCGGTGATCGCCTTCGGCAAGCTGTCTGGGCGTATTTCCGGCAAACCCCTGTTGCTGCCCGCGCGTCATTTACTGAATTTGGCGGGCTTACTGGCGGTGATCTGGTGCTGCTCTTTGTTCATTAACGTGGCCTCTCACGGGGCTGGCATGCTGTTCCTGTTCGTCATGACCTTCATCGCGCTGGCCTTTGGGGTGCACATGGTGATGGCCATTGGCGGGGCCGATATGCCGGTAGTGGTGTCGATGCTCAATAGCTATTCGGGCTGGGCGGCGTCGGCCACGGGCTTTATGTTAAGCAACGACCTCTTGATCGTCACCGGCGCGCTGGTGGGATCTTCAGGGGCGATTCTCTCCTACATCATGTGTCGGGCGATGAACCGCAATTTCTTTAGCGTCATTGCTGGCGGATTTGGCACGGCTGGCGGCACGGTAGTGGCAGCCGGTGACGCCCAGCAGGGCGAGGTGCAGCCTATCGACGCCGAGGAAACGGCAGACTTGCTGCGCAATGCCGGGAAAGTCATTTTTGTGCCCGGTTACGGCATGGCAGTAGCCCAGGCCCAACACACCGTGTGCGAAATTACCAAGCTCCTGCGCGCTAAAGGCATCGACGTTCATTTTGCGATTCATCCGGTGGCAGGACGCATGCCCGGCCACATGAACGTGTTGCTGGCAGAAGCCCGCGTGCCCTACGACATCGTGGCGGAGATGGACGAAATCAACGCCGATTTCCCCAAGACCGACTTGGTGATGGTCATTGGCGCCAACGACATCGTTAACCCAGGTGCGCAAGACGACCCCAACAGTCCTATTGCTGGGATGCCGGTGCTAGAAGTCTGGAAGGCCAGAACGTCTATCGTGATGAAGCGCTCGATGGCCTCCGGTTATGCCGGTGTGGATAACCCGCTCTTCTATAAAGAGAACAACCGCATGTTGTTCGGCGACGCCAAGAAGATGCTGGACGAGGTGCTGTCAGCGCTGCGCGCAGCTTAGTGGTAAACATGCCGGCCATTGATGCCCGGTAATATTCGGAAAATTCGAAGGAAACCCCATGTCTTTGATCCTCACCAGTGAGAGTTTTGGCGAAGGCGACTACCTAGGCCATGACCACGTTTTGTCAGCCGCTTATGGCTTTGGTTGCAGCGGTGGCAATTTGTCGCCACAGCTGTCTTGGAGCGGCGCCCCCGAGGGCACGCAAAGCTACGCCGTGACTTGCTACGACCCTGATGCGCCGACTGGCAGTGGCTTCTGGCATTGGGTGGTGGCGAATATTCCAGCCACTGTGACCTCGCTGCCGGTGGGCGCGGGCGATCCCGCGAGTGGCAAAATGCCAGCTGGGGCGGTGGAAGTCCGCACCGATTTTAGCAAGCCCGGTTACGGTGGCCCTTGCCCGCCACCGGGGGCCCATGTGCACCGTTACATTTTTACCGTGCACGCAGTGAGCATGAACACCCTGCCGGTCACGGCGGATACTTCGGCTGCGATCGTGGGTTTTCATCTGAACTTCAGCACGTTGGCCAAAGCCAGCCTGATTGGCTTGTTTAAACGCTAAGCCAGGCGCGGCCGAATGGGGCGCCGCCCGTTAGCGGGCGGGCCTAGAAGGGGCGGGGTTAAGCCGGCGTCCCCTCAGCGCCCAAGCCGGTTTGGGAACGAATGTACTGGGCGTTAAAGCCGGCACGCTCGCGCGTGGCACGCGCGCTACGGTCCAGCAGCGACACCACAATGCTGCCGCTGAAAGACGCGCACATCGCAAAGAGTGCGGGATATTTGTAGGGCACTATGGGTTCGGCGTGACCCAAAACCTCCACCCAAACAGTGGGGCCCAAGACAATACAGCCCACCGCCGTCACGAGACCCATCACCCCACCCGTAAGAGCGCCGGACGTGGTGAGGTTGCGCCAGAACAGGGCAAGGAACAGCAGCGGAAAATTAACGCTGGCGCCGACCGTAAAGGCCATCAGCACCAAGTAGGCCACGTTCTGGGACTCGAACAACAACGCTAACAGTACCGCGACAACGCCGAGCACGATGGTGGCATAGCGGGACACCCGTACGACCTCTTGTTCGCTGGCGTTTGGACGGAACACGCTGGCATACAAATCGTGCGAGATAGCCGAGGCGCCAGACAGCGTCAGGCCCGACACCACGGCCAAAATGGTGGCGAAGCACACCGCCGACATGAAGCCCAGCAATAATGGCCCCCCTGCGGCATTGGCTAAGTGAATGGCGGCCATATTATCGCCGCCCAGCAAGCGCCCCGTGGCATCCGCAAACTGCGGGTTGCCCATCACCAGCGCCATTGCGCCAAAGCCGATGACGAAAGTCAGCGTGTAGAAATACCCGATGAACGCGGTAGCGAAAAAAACCGAGCGTCGGGCCTCGCGGGCGTTCGGCACCGTGAAAAATCGCATGAGGATATGCGGCAGCCCCGCCGTACCGAACACCAGTGCCGTGCCCAGCGACACGACCGACACGGGGTCGTTTACCAGTCCGCCGGGGGCGAGTACTGCCGCCCCGCTCGCGTGTTGCGTGAGCGCGGCCAGCAACAGTTCATTGAGCGAAAAATTAAACTGCGCCAGCACCAGCACCGTGACTAACGAGGCCCCGCCCAATAGCAGCACGGCCTTGATAATCTGCACCCAGGTCGTGGCTAACATGCCGCCAAAGCACACATAGACAATCATCAGCGTGCCCACGCAACCCACCGCGACGCTGTAATTTAGCCCAAACAACACTTCGATGAGCTTGCCCGCGCCCACCATCTGACCGATGAGATAAAGCACCACTGCCACCAGCGAACCGCTGGCCGCGAGACAGCGAATAGGGGTGGCAGCCAGGCGCAGTGTCACCGCGTCGGCGAACGTATATTTGCCGAGATTTTTGAGCCGTTCACTTAATAAGAACAACACGAGTGGCCAACCTGCCAAGCCGCCAACAGCGTAAATCAGGCCATCGAAGCCAAACCCGAAAATTAGCCCCGTGACCCCTAGAAACGAGGCCGCAGACATAAAATCCCCGGCGATGGCCAAGCCATTCTGGAGGCCGCTGATGTTGCCGCCGGCGGCGTAGAAATCGTGGGTCGTGTGGGTGCGCCGCGCGGCCCACCAAGTGATGGCGAGCGTTGCGGCGACAAACACGATGAAAAACGTGATGGCGATGCCGCCGGAATTCACGGACTCAGCGGCCCACACCGTGGCGGGTGCCAACAGCAGCAGCGCAGGGCCAAGTGGCTTAAGCATTGCGTCGCGCATCATCAACAATTTCACGGTTTTTGCGGTCGAAATCGCGATTAGCCTGCCAGATATAAACGCCGGTCAGTGCGACGCACAGGGCGATGATCGCAAGACCCGCCGCAATCCCGACCGTGATCGCGGTAGTGGGCCCCAAGGGCCGCACCAGCCAGGCGGGTTTAAACGCGATGACCAAGATAAACGAATAATAGGCCACCAATACTGCACCCCCGAGCCCCCAGCCCAGACGGCTGCGCTGGCGGGCGAGGGCGTGAAATCGGGGGTCCGCATCAATGGCCCGGTACCAGTTTTCCATGCTGGCGTCAGTGCCGAACAGCCCCTTCCGCGCCCAGACCGGTCTGCGAGCGTACGTATTGGTCGGCGAAGGCCGCAATTTCCTGCTTCGCCCGGTCGCTCTTGTCGAGCAAGGAGACGATGATCATGGTGCCAAAGCTAATGGCGATGGAGAACAAGGCGGGATACTTATACGGGAATAGCGGTGCCGCATTGCCCAAGATGTCCATCCAGATGGTGGGCCCCAGAATTAACATGATCACCCCAGAAGCCAGACCCAGCCAACCACCGGCCACCACACCCGTGGTGGTTAAGGGGCGCCAGTACATCGCCAGGAACAACACCGGGAAAAACACGGTGGAGCTGATGGTGAAAGGCAGCACAATGAGATAGGCGATGTTTTGGTCTTTGAACGCAATCCCCAGCACCATGCCCAGCACGCCCAGCGACAGCGCGGCAATGCGGGACATGCGCATGACTTCTGCATCAGTCGCCTTGCCATGACGGAAGACATTGGCGTAGAGGTCGTGAGAAATGGCCGAGGCGCCGGCAATGGTGAGCCCCGCGACCACCGCGACGATGGTGGCGAAGGCAACCGCCGAAATGAAGCCCAGCAGTAAATCCCCGCCCATCGCCGAGGACAAGTGAATCGCCGCCATATTGGCGCCGCCCCGAATGAGGCCCGTTTGGGCGTCCAAAAATTCAGGGTTTTTCATCACAAATGCGATGGCGCCGTAGCCGATGACGAACGTCAGCAAGTAAAAATAGCCAATCAGCGAGGCCGCCCACGCCACCGACAAGCGAGCTTCCTTGGCATTGGGGACGGTGAAGAAACGCATCAGCACGTGCGGCATTGCCGCCCCACCCAGCAGCAGCATGAGGCCGCAGGAAATGGCGTTCACCGGATCCGACAGCAGCCCACCGGGTTGCATCACGGCTTCTTTGCTGGGGTGATTATCGACGGCGGCTTGGTAGAGCCCGTCTAGCGAAAAGCCAAAGCGCATCAATACCGCGACCACAATAAAAGTGGCCCCCGACAGCAGCAGCACGGCTTTAACGATTTGGACGTAGGTGGTGGCGATCATGCCGCCAAAGGCCACGTAGACCACAATCAATCCGCCAATCATGACCTGTGCCATTTCATAGTTAAGACCGAACAGATTCGAAATGAGCGTGCCCGCGCCCACCATTTGCACGATGAGATAGCCCACCACAAAAGCCAGGCTGGCACTGGCGATTAGGGTGCGAATGGGGACCCGCGCAAAACGCAGGGAGACGATGTCGGCCACGGTGTATTTGCCGAGGTTACGCAGGCGTTCGGCCAGCAAAAACATCATGAGCGGCCAGGCGCCAAAGGGGACGACCGAGTAAATGAGCCCGTCGAAGCCATAGCTGTAAAGGAGCGCCGCGATGCCCATTAAAGCGGCGGAAGAGCACCAGTCGCCGGTAATGGCCAGACCGTTTTGGAAGCCGCCAATGTTACCGCCGGCCGTGAAGAAGTCGGCGGTGGACTTGGTACGCTTAGCGGCCCACCAAGTGATCGACAAGGAGATCACCACGAAAATGCAAAACATGACGACCGCGGTGGGTTTGAGATGGGACATGTCTTCGGGCAGTGAAAACATCTTGTGGATAGAGGTGCCAATATCCGCGTAGGCGGTGGCGGTGCTCAACAGGAGCGCTGCGCCGACCAGCCGCGGCACACCTGAGCCGACCAGCTTTGTCATGATTGTTTACCTGCAACGCGGAGGGCGTCTGCCACTATGCCGTCTTTGAGAACCTCGAATTCACCATTCGCCCGGTGGATGTAATACAGCACCAGCAAAATAAACAGCACGGTCTGCGCCAGCCCAATGACGATGCCCCAGGTGGTCGCCGCGCCCTCACTGATAGGTTGCCCCCAGAAGCGCGCGAATGCGGCCTCCGGGTAGAACGCGGTGGCGAGTATGTACCAGGCGTCGTTGGCGATGACGATGGCGGCCAAAGTCCAGCCCAACCGGCTGCGCTTGCGTTGTAGCTCGTGAAAACGCGGATCTTTAAAGATCTGCCGGTAAATATCTTGCATGTGACAGTCCTCGGGCCTTCAGCCCCAAAGTTGTTTGGTCGCGAGGCGCGCACCTTCCGCCAGTGCTTCAAATTTTTTGTACACCACTGACGCTGCCACCATTTCCCAGCCCGCGAAGGTGCCGAAACCGCAATCGCAACCGGCAATCACGCGTTCGCGATCGCCAGCGACTGCAACGGCTTCCAGAATGCGGTTACAGACCACTTGTGGGTGTTCGATGTAGTTCACGGTGGAGTCGATGACGCCGGGGATGAGCACCACGTCTTTCGGCAGCGGGTGTTTTTTGACCGCCGCATACTCGTGCTGATGACGCGGATTGGCGAACTCGACGGAGAATGCACCCACTTTGGCGCCATAAACGATTGGCAGGATGTCTTCGAGCGGTACGTCGCAGTCGTGCGGACCATCGTAATTGCCCCAGCACAGGTGCAGGCGCACGCGGTCGCGTGGAATATTAACCAGGGCGTCATTGATGGCGTCGATGTGCAAAGCCACGGCGTCTTGGAATTGTCTCAACGAGCCATTTTGGAACATGCCGTGCCATTCCATGGCCAGATCGGGGCAATCGAGTTGCAGCACGTAGCCGCGTTGGACAATGAGCTCGTATTCTTTGCGGAGTTCTTGAGCGACGGCCCGCACGTAGGTTTCGTGGCTGTCGTACCAAGCATTGCGCAACGTGGTGCAGACGATGCCGGGGGAGGCGGCTGTCATGAAGGGCTCAATAATTTTGCCCTTTTGCTCGGCGAGTGCGGCGTCGAACAGGTCGCACTCGCGCGTGGCGGCCGATAAATCTTTGTACAACACTTCGCTTTGCGCGAGCGGCGCATCGAAAACCTTCGACATCACCATGCCGCGTTTGATCCAGATGTCAGCGAAATCCGGGTAATCGGCGAAATCTTTGAAAGGCTCCCGGATGCTCGAGCCACCAAAACCTTCGAGGCGCTGGCTGACATAGGTCTGAAAGCCTACGCGGGGCTGTTCGCCGTCGTTGATGATATCCAGACCAGCGGCGACCTGTTTGGAGACCACGTCTCGCACCCCGGCGGCGGCCAAGGCATCTAGGCGGGCCTCATCGACGGGCTGCAACGCCTCTGCTGCGATGAGCAGGTCGCTTAGTTCGCGCGCGCGGGGCAGGCTGCCAACGTGGGTGGTCAAAATGCGGGTGTCGCTTTGTTTCATGTTTCTCCCTGCTCATGATTATGATTTTGTCCCCCTCGGTGGGGGTGGCCGGCCGTAGTGTACAGCCTGCCTCGCGATCGCACGACCCAGCAAATGCTCGGCGTGACGACGGGTACGAGTGGGCGCTGGGGGCTGGTCAAACCCTAGCGCGGGGAGCCCAGCGTCGCGGTTTGGCGCACCTCCCCAGGCGGCGAAAATTTTTTCATAAAGCATCCGGCGTCGCGGCTGCCGGCGGCACGTTTGGTTTGCGCGCCATCACCGAGTTCAGTCAGGTATCGAGACCCCCCAAGCACACGGGTCCAGCGGTGATCAACGCCTTGCTAGCTACCGGCTGGCGGCTGCGCTTTGCGCCCCAGCCGCATCTTACGGACGCCCTAACTCAGCAATAAATTTTTTTAGGGCAGGTTTCTCCACCGCGATCTGTCCCATTCGGTGGCGAACGGCCGGCGCGAATGCGGCGGGCGCATGACTGACCGACAGGGGGCTGATGGTGCGCGCGGCCTACTGGCAATGCGAAGGGCCGGCGCGGCAACCATTGCGCAAGACGAAAACACCTCGGCCCTCTGGGGTATGTCCGGACAAGCCGTGCAGTTGGGAGCGCTTGAGAGAGTGCTGCCGCTGAGCCTGATTGCCGCACAGAGTCTGATTTTTGCAGCACGCTGAGTAAAACGGGTGATTCCCTGCTAAAGAAAACCTCGGTGTTTTCCGATGAACTGAGCGCACGCCGCCGGCCACGCTGATCGAACGAGAACGCCTCATGACGAAGACCGCCACACGCTCCACACTGCCCCAATGGATAGTCACGGGTGCCGCGCTATGCGTGGTCGCCGTGTGGCCTTCTGCGGTCAGTGCCATGCTCAGCGTGGCGGCCACCGCGTTAGTCTGGTGGCTGGCCCAAAATGCCGTGCACTCGGCGGCCGTGCGCGGCGCAGGGTTTGCGGAAGACGCCGAGCCTGAAGGTAAGCGTGACGTCCACCGAATCTATGGCTTGCTCATTGCTACCCTGCGGGACTGTTTTTCGCAACTGCGTGACGGCGCAGACCAAATGCGGGGGCTTACCGCCGATGCCGTGGGCACGCTCAGTACAGCGTTTCAGGGACTCGACGAAGACGCCCGCCGTCAGGCCCAATTAATGGGCGAGGTAATGGGCGCGCTGTCCACGGGTTTGGGCAATAACAACGGCAGCGTGGCCGGCGATCCCCCTGCAGGGCTGACCATTACAGGCGCGGTAGAGAACACCTCGGAACTGATGCGCCATTTTGTCGCTATGTGTGTAACCTCGAGCAAGCACAATATGAACAGCGTTGCGCTGATCGATGAAATGACCTTGAAGATGGACCATATTTTCAGTCTGTTGGCGCACGTGCGGAGTATCGCGGATCAAACTAATTTACTCGCGCTCAATGCTGCCATTGAGGCCGCGCGGGCCGGTGATGCCGGGCGTGGTTTCGCCGTAGTAGCGAACGAAGTGCGCAATCTCTCCCACAACTCCAATAAATTTAACGAGCAAATTAGACAGCAGGTAGAGGAGGCCAAGCGCTCGATCGAGCGAACTCGCACCTCGGTGGGCAAGGCGGCCTCGCAAGACGTTAGCTTGCTGCTCAAGAGCAAGGGCCGGGTTGATCAAATGATGACGCGGCTGCAGCAGTTCGAGAGTTTTCTGCACGCTCATCTGAGCGAAGCCACGGTTTTGTCCAACTCGATCGGCCGCCGTACTGCCGACGCCGTGCGCTCTTTGCAGTTCGAGGAAATTGTGCGGCAGGTCAGCGAGCATTCAACGCAGACTGCCATCCGAGTCGACCAGTACATCGTGACCAGCGCGCAGTTACTCGATAATTACCCAGCCAGTGACATGGGTACGACCACCCGTGAGATCAACGAGGCCGCCGCCGCTCTGCGTGCGTCTTTGCCTAGGAAGCCGGCGGCCCAGCAGCATAGGGACGGTGGTGAAATCGTCTTGTTTTAGGAATCACAGGAAATAAATTGATGGCCATCACCTCTTCGGGTTCCGCTGACGGCAAAACGCTACATATCAGAATGGGCGAGCGGTTCGATTTTAGCGCGCATTCGGCGCTCCGAGCCGCCTATGCGGGCGACCGCCCTAGTTTCAAGACCTACATCGTTGACTTGCGCGCAACCCACTATATGGACAGCTCGGCGTTAGGCATGTTGCTGCAACTCAAAGAGCACGCCGGTGGTGACCTTCATTCGGTGCAGATAAAAAATGCCAATGAATCGATTAAAGAAATTCTGGCGGTGGCAAATTTCGACCAACTCATGCAAATCGACTAGCGCGGCCGTTGCGCCGACCGTCGCGTCCACTCACCAAGAAATGATGCCATGACCATCCTCGCGACGGCGGGTGCTGGACGGCCGGCGGCAGCGCTGAAGGCTTTGGTGGTTGACGATGAATTGGTAAACCGCAGGGTGCTGGTGGCCATGTTGCGAGCGCAGGGTTTCGACACCATCGAGGCGGAGGATGGCGAGCAGGCCTGTGCTGTTTGCGCAGAGGTGGTGCCAGACTTCATCTTCATGGACATCCTCATGCCGAAGATGGACGGCTTCCAGGCGACGCAGCGGATCAAGAAGATGCTGGGTTCGGCGTTTGTGCCGGTGCTGTTCCTGACGGCGCTCTCCGAAGAGAGCCAACTACGCCGCTGTATTGAAGTGGGCGGTGACGATTTTCTCTCTAAGCCCTATAGCCGCCTCCTGTTAGAGGCCAAAATAGCCGCCTCGTTGCGGGTCCGCGGGATGCACCTCAATTTATCCGCGCAGCGTGACAAACTAACCGACTACCGGGATCATCAACAGCGCGACATGGCGGTCGCCAAACGTATCCTCGACAACGTGGCCACCCGTGAAGAACTCGCGGTGGGTAATGTGCGCTATCTGTTGCAACCCATGGAATTGCTGAACGGCGATATTATCCTCGCCGCCAATCGGCCCACCGGCGAACAGTGCTTCCTAGTGGGAGATTTCACCGGGCATGGTTTGCCGGCCGCGATCGGCGCACTGACCGTGCACGGCGTTTTTATGTCGATGGTCGCGAAGGGTTTGGGGGTGGAGGAGATCGCTCGCGAACTCAACCGCAAGATGTGCGAACTGTTGCCGGTGGAGCGTTTTCTCTCCGCTGCCATTCTAGAGCTCCACAACGAAACGGGGCTGTTTAAGGTCTGGAACGGCGGGATGCCAGATATTCTTGTGCGCAATGCCGAGGGTACTTCTATCAGTCGATTCCGGTCGGTCAACCTGCCCCTAGGGATCGTCTCACCCGAGACTTATCGCAGTACCACGGCATCCGGCGCGCTCAAACCCGGTGACCAAGTGCTGGTTTATTCAGATGGTTTGACCGAAGCCCATAATCGGGCGGCGGAATTATTTGGTGATGCACGGTTGCAGGCAGTGTTTGCCCAACCCGGTGAGCCAGATACGCTTTTTGATACGCTGCTCGCGAGCCTCGCCGAACACGTGCAGGCGGCCCCGCAGAGCGACGATGTGTCCATCCTGTATGTGCGCTGTGATCCCGATCTCCCCTCGGCTAAGCGCGCGTCGGGGCCGGCCACGGTAACCCAGCCGCCCGGGCACTGGGATTTTTCTATCGTGCTGGACGCCGCCGCACTCAAGCGCTCCGAACCCGTGGCCACCGTGATCCAAGTGATGGAGACAGTACAGGGCTTAGGGGCATTACGTACCCCGTTATTTATGGTGTTAACCGAGCTCTTCTCTAACGCACTAGAGCACGGCCTGCTGGGTTTGGCCTCGGACATCAAACAGCGCCCCAATGGGTTTTTTGAGTATTACGAAGCCCGGCAACAGCGCCTCGATGCGTTAGAAGAAGCCTCTTTATCGATAGCTTGCCAGCACTTGCCAGCGGCCGACGGCGGCCAGCTAACCGTGCGTTTGGTGCACAACGGCGCCGGTTTTGACCCGGCCGAGCTACCCAACTCGCCAGGTGTTAGCACGCAGTTAAAAGGTCGTGGCATACGCTTGGTGCGGTCGCTGTGCGAATCTTTGGACTATCGCGATGGTGGTCGTGAGGCGATTGCGGTCTACCGTTGGACCGGCGCACCCGCCTCAGCCTGACGCTCGGGCCCGTATCGGTTTGCAGCCTGCGGGTGCGGGGCGTCAACAAATAGCTGGCCGCACTAGGGTCTTTGGTCGAATGCGTTTCACGGCACCCTCGTGGATTGCCTCGTCGAGATCTTGCGTGGTGCGCAGACGACCTTCGGCAACGCGCCGCGCACGCGCATCGGTATTGTCTGGCTACAGGAGCATCCCCTGACCGCTTTCAGCATTGACCACCCGCGCGCACGGTAACGTATGCTAACGGACTCACGCAGGTGAATTCTAAAAAATGCGAGGCGCACTCCTCATGTTCAAGCTGGCGTCGCCCGTACAGCGCATCCATCTCAAACTCATCACCGCCGCAGCATTTTGGGCGATGACGCCCATCTTTGGCCGGCTGTTGGCGGACTACCGCGCCCCCTATGCGCTCGCCTGCGGACGTTTTATCTTCGCGACGCTAGCGCTGGCGGCCATCCTATTTTTTCGCCCGGCGCGTGAGCACCGCATTGCTTGGCGTGATTTGCCGATATTCATGCTGTTGGGCCTCACCGGCGTGTGTCTGCATAACGTGCTGGTGTTGATGGGCGTGCAATACACCCAAGCCAATCGTGCGAACGTCATCTTTGCGAGTATTTCTCTGCTCATCGTTCTCTTGGATCTATTGTTCCTGCGCCGGCTGCCGCGTCTGCTCACCGCCTGCGGTCTGCTGATCGGCATCGTGGGCACCGCGCTCGTGGTGACGGATGGCGATCTCGCGCAGCTCGCCAGCGGGGGCATAGGGCGGGGCGAGTGGTTGGTGTTGGGCAGCGCGGCGAGTTGGGCGTTGTACTCGGTCTTGGGGCGCGGGGTACTGCAACGTTACGCCCCGCTGACGATTGTTTTCTACGCCTCTGTGTGTGGCACCTGCATGTTGCTGCCCTTGGTGTGGCTGGATGTTTTAGCCCTACCTCAGTTGCTAGGCGATCCCCGTGTGTGGCTCATGGTGGGGTTTGTGGGTTGCCTGAATTCCGCGCTGGGTTTCCTGTGGTATTACCAAGCGGTGCAGGCGTTGGGCGCGCTGACGAGCAGCGCGTATATCAATTTAGTACCCATCTTTGGCGTGGTGTTTTCTGCGCTGTTACTGGACGAGATGCCCTCGCCCGCGTTGTTGGTGGGTGGTGCACTGGTGATCGCAAGCCTCATGGTGCTGGCACGTAGCACCTCAGATTAAGCTGCCCGGCGCTTATTCAAGCTGCGGCGTGCGGCGTGCCACAAAAGCAATGGGCTTGGGTCCGCTGGGGGTACAGCCCTCATCGCAGCACTGCCCAGGCTGGGCAGAACTCGCCGGTGCGTTGGCCAGCACGCCTCGCTCCAGCAAGCGTTCTACTAATTCCTTGCGCTCGTAGATCGGGTACTTGCGATAAATTTCGCGCTTCATGGCCTCTGGTGAACCGCCTCCATGCAGGCTGATAACAGACATCCAGCCGGCTGCATCTGATGCGGTGAGATCTTCGATAAAGCGTGCCACTTCGGCGCGTCGTTCATAGGGGAAACCCGCGCGCCCACCCAACACGGCGGCGAGATCCGCGCGGGTTTCGGGGTTGTGATCCTCGTCAGGCCCGGGCAGCGTCACGATGAGTCCACCGGACACCTGATGCGCTAAGCGATGCATATCGTAAATCTGGGTGGCCAGCATCAATTTGCCAATGTTTGAATACACCGCGTCGGGCTCGACATTGCCGGCTGGATCACGCACCGCGTATACCGACGCCGCAATGCCGCAGGCATAAATAGCCTCCACAATTTTGATCAGTTCCACCATCGCATCACGTAGATGCCCATGCCGGTTACCGTCTAGCCCGTTACCTTCGAGCATCAAGGCACCCGCGCCGATGAGGAGGTCGCCAAAGCCCGCGCGTGCCGCGATGCAGGTGTGGCGATGGTGGGTTGCGTAGGACTTGGTGAGAAATTCCGAGTGCGCATATTCGCCGCATAAGAACACGCGCGAGTGCGGTACAAACACTCGGTCGAAGAGGCACACGCCGGTGGTTTGGCCGTATTGCGCGCTAAAAAGCGCACGAGCTTCTCCCGGCCGACCCGCTGGACGGGCGATGATGGTGAGACCGGGGGCGTCGATCGGCACAGCGCAGGCCACGGCAAAATCCCGGTCCTCGAGGTTCATCGCGCGCCCCGGCAGGACCAATAGCTCATGGACATAGGGTGCGGAGGTGACGATAGATTTGGTCCCCGAAATGACGATACCGTCGGCCCGCCGTTCCACGATATGCACATAGGTGTCGGGGTTGGGTTGCTCATGCGGGCGCAGGCTGCGGTCGCCTTTGGCATCCGTCATCGCGATGCCGACGGTGAGGTCTTCATCCTGCACGTGTTGAAGATATTCCAACACGCGAGGGTGGTAGTCGCAGCCTTCTTCAGCGTCTAGCCGATGGCTTAACTGGAACAGGGCGTTCAGGCCGTCCATCGACAAATAGCGCATGGCGCAGCCGGTTTCCTGGCACACCAAACGGACATATTCGAGTTTTGCGAGCAGGTCCTCGGTGGTCTGATTGATGTGCAGAAAACGGTTGACCTCGCGACCGCTGTTATGGGCCACGGCGCGCGCGACGCGCTGATGCTGGG
>CAMAXW010000018.1 GCA_945862315.1 Klebsiella pneumoniae | reverse complement strand
CGGGGAGGCCACGGCGTTGATGACACACAGCTTCATTTCTATCGCCCGCGCGGCGGTCGTCGTCCAGCGATTTGAAGCGCTGCTCGCCAAATCGAAGGTGGCGCTGGCGCTTGATATGGAAGGCTTCCGCGCCAATCCCTCGCCGGTTTCGCCAGTGGCCATGGCGAACGCCACCACGGCCAACAAACGTGTGGTGCAGCAAGAGATGCAGTTTCTGCTGAGTGACAGCAAGTTGTGGGGAAAAGTCGGCGAAAAAGGCGGCCCGCGTAATTTGCAGGACTTCCTGAGCATGAGGGTCGCGCCTGATGTTCTCGCCGCCGTTAAAACGAGCCTCGACCGATTGAACGCAACCCTGGTGGCGTTTTGCAACGCCGTGCCGGTCAGCCCGATGGTCGATGTCAAAACGGGCACCCTGCTCAGCGTGACGGAGTGGGACCCGACCCAGCTGACTTTGGATGTCGATCAGCTCAGGCAGGCGATGGCCATACTGGCCATTGCCGTCGAGAGCCGTGGCTTAAAAACCATGTCACGACCACTGACTGATCTGCCATCCGGATTTGCGAATACCGACCCCACGAAATACGACGGACTGTATACGCGCAACATCTCGTATTGGCTGACTAGCCTGTTGCGTGAGGCGATGCAGAACACGACGCCTGTGATTGGCCTGACGGCGAGTTTCATGGCCGAAGGCCACGAAGACATTTCGGCGGCGTTCCCGAACTCGGTCGCCATGGCCGAGGTCGCGCTAGAACGATTGGAGAAAATGGTCACCTTGGAGGCGTTGATTGGGAGCTTCGCCATCGAACGCCGGCTGCAGTCTGGGGAACTCACGCAGAATGATATTCCGTTGCCGCTGCGCACCGTGCAAAAAGCCATCATGCTGCTCTCACCCCTGCATACCGGAGTGGAAAATCAGTATTCTCTGGCGCCGTTACTAAAATATTTCATCGGGGAATATCAACCGCCCAAAGAACTCTTGGGTTCTGCGACGCACGCACACTGAGGGGTGATGCGCCGCAAAACACGCTGGCAAGGGCCAGCCTTAGCGGGGGCTTGCGGGTAGGTTATTTTTGCGCCGGATAGGCGCTGTTGCGGGCGTTTTAGCCACGTCAGGTGGGCCCAGTGGCGGGGCCGCCCCGGCAGCCCTTGGGCCGGCCGCGGTTACCTCGAACAAGCGGCTCTGGGTGCACCATTTAATATCACCTCAGCGGCGCACCACGGCCGCCCATACCGTGGCGTAGGCCCCGCAAGGGGGCCGACATTCGGCCCACGTTTTAGCGGCGAGCCCGCCGCGCCTGCACCGCCTCCGCGAGTTGGTCGAGCACCGGCACGGTCATGTCCCAAGACAGGCAGGCATCGGTAATGCTTTGTCCGTAAACCAGCAGCGCCCCAGCCGAATGATTCTGTTTTCCTTCGCGTAAGTGGCTCTCGATCATCACACCGCAAATATTGCGTGCGCCGCCGGCGATTTGCACCGCAACTTCTGCGGCCACCTGCGGTTGGTTGCGATGATCTTTACGGCTATTGCCGTGACTGCAGTCGATCAGGATGCCGGTGGTGAGCTTGGCCCGGTCCAAGGTTTGCTGGCACTCGGCGAGCGCTGCGGCGTGGTGGTTGGGGCCGGTATTAGAACCACGCAAAATGACGTGACAGTTTTCGTTGCCTTTGGTCGTCACAATGGCCGCGATGCCCTGCTTTGCCACCGCCAAAAAATGATGCGGGTGACGGGCGGCACCAATGGCGTCGACGGCAATTTGGATGCTGCCGTCGGTGCCGTTTTTGAAACCCACGGGCATCGACAGCCCGGAGGCCATTTCGCGGTGAATCTGGCTTTCGGTGGTGCGCGCGCCAATGGCGCCCCAAGTGATTAAATCCGCGATGAACTGCGGTGTGATGACATCGAGAAACTCCGTGCCGGCGGGTAATCCCCGCTCTGCAAGTTCTAGCAGTAAACGCCGTGCGGCGCGCAGGCCGTTGTTGATGTCAAAGCTGTCGTCCAGATGCGGGTCGTTGATCAGGCCTTTCCAGCCGATGGTCGTGCGGGGTTTCTCAAAGTAAACCCGCATGCAGATGAGCAGATCCTGCCCGAGGCGTTCGGCCACGCGCTGCAGTTTGTCGGCGTACTCCAAAGCGGCTTTGGGATCGTGAATAGAGCACGGCCCCACGACGACCAAGAGTCGGTCGTCCTCCCCCCGAATAATCCGCTCGGCGCTACGCCGCCCTTGCGTGATGGTCTGTGAGGCGCGTTCGGTTAGGGTAAGTTCCTCAAGGAGGATTGCCGGTGGAATCAGCGGGCGATAGCCGGCGATTCTTGCGTCGTCAGTAACCTGAAACATGGTGTGTCATCTCCCACTTGCCAGTGCTGGCGGCGGCGGCCCCGCGGGCGCTTGGTACCAGCAAGTGGCTAGTATAACGGCGGAAGGTGCCGCAGCGTCTTAGCTAAACGCAGGTCGTGCGCGCGGCCGTTTGACGTTGGCGAGTGCCGCGGTTTGTCCGTCATCCGCGGCGCTGCGATAGCGCTGCTGGATCTCCCGCCAGAATGCCACCCCCAGTAAGTCGGCGTGTTTGGCCAGAAACACCTCGCGCAGGTCGGGCTTGATGGCGAGGAATTTCAGAAATTCTTCCGGAAACACATCGTTGGCGTTGACGTGAAACCAAGGCCGCGGCCGGTATTCGTCCTCATCAAAACGCGCTGGCGGGACTTCCCTAAAATGGCAGTCGGTGACCAGACACAATTCGTCATAATCGTAAAAGATGACCCGTCCTTGGCGCGTCACGCCGAAATTTTTGACCAGCAGATCGCCGGGAAAAATATTTGCGCGGGCGAGGTCTTTGAGCGCCTCGCCGTAATCTAGAACGGCGGCATGGGTGGCTGCTGGTTCGTGTTCGCGCAGATACAAATTGAGCGGGCGCAAACGCCGTTCCACGTAAAGATGCCGAATCACGAGCTTTTCGCCGTCGATGCGGGTGCTTTCAGCGGCTTCTTCCATCAGTTCGGCCAGCATTTCGGGTGCGAACTTGGCCAATGGAAATTCAATGTCGGTGAATTCTTGGGTGTCGATGAGGCGCCCAACGCGGTCGTGCATCAGGACGAATTCGTAACGCTCCATGACCTCCTGACGGCTGGTATTTTTGGGGAAGCCAAAGCGATCCCGAATCACCTTGAACACCAGATCGTAGGAGGGCAGGGTGAACACTATCATCACCAGTCCGCGGTCGCCGGGGGCATGCACGAAGCGGTCGTGAGAATTGGCCAGATGCGTGGAGAACAGTTGGTAGCGTTCGGTTTTACCCTGGCGGATGCGCCCGAGCGCGGTGTATAGCTCATCAATGGGCTTGCCGGGTAGCAGCGAATTAATGAAATACACGGCCCCTTCTACGGGCTCCAGATCCACAAAAAAATACGAACGGGTAAAGCCAAACAAGATGCTGATGTCGTCGACCGACATGATGATGTCATCGACCCGTACACCGCCATCTGGGTTGTTGAGCATGATCACCAGCGGCGCGGCGTGGGTCGGCCAAAATGCCCGGCCGATGAGATAGGCCCGATTAGACTGATAAAAAACCGCCGGTAGAAAGTCTAAGCGCAAGAATTCGTCTGGCGCTGGTAACGCGCGTTGCGCATAACTGGCGAGTTCGGCCTCGATACGGGTGACATCGCCTGCGAGATCGGCATAGGGAATGTCGAAGGCGCAGTCCTCTAGCAGCTGCCGAATGATCGCTTTGGGATCGCCCCAGTTGATATAGCTGCGACATTCCACCGCGTGGCGCTGGGCATCGTGAAGATTAAACCGCACATCCACGAATTCCGTTTCCGGATCCGCACCCACCGTGTGCAGTATTTGGCGGCTGATGGAGTTGAAGAAGGTTTTGTTGAACGCGCCGTCGGGGATCCCCTCCATGCGCGTACTAAAAATGTCTTTGAGCTCGCGCCACCGGGGCACCACCAAGGCGTCATCGCCCAGCAGGCGAGTGATAGCGCCCACCGCGCGGTTGACCGATTTAGTGTAGAGCTCGATGCGCTCGCCGAAGTCGCGTTCCGCACCGCGCGCATCCCGCGTTTCGAAGCGCTGTTTCGCCCGGCGGGTGATACGGCCAAAGTTGTCGTTGTACTTAACGAACGCCTCGCGCGCGATTCGGCCTGCTTCAAACAGGGGCGCGCGAGGGTTCGCTGGTAGCATGCCGCGGCCGGCCTTACAGCCGCTCGATCAGTGCACTGCCAAATTCGCTGCACTTCACTTCGTGGGCGTCATCCATCATGCGGGCGAAGTCGTAGGTCACGATGCGATCAGCAAACGTGCGGTCCATCGCGTTGAGGATCATGTCGGCCACTTCGGTCCAACCGAGGTAGCGGAACATCATTTCGCCGGATAACAGCAAAGACCCCGGATTGACCTTGTCTTGATTGGCATATTTCGGCGCCGTGCCATGGGTGGCCTCAAAAATGGCGTGCCCGGTGTCGTAGTTGATGTTGCCGCCCGGCGCGATGCCGATGCCGCCGACCTGGGCGGCCAGCGCGTCTGACAGGTAATCGCCGTTGAGGTTGAGGGTGGCAATGACATCGAACTCGGTGGGGCGGGTGAGCACCTGTTGGAGCGTGATGTCGGCGATGGAGTCTTTGACGAGCAATTTGCCGGCCGCGAGTGCGGCGGTTTGTTCGTCGTTGGCGGCTTTGCTGCCGTGCGCGGCCGCGGTGCGGTCGAACTGTTCCCAGGTGTAGCACTGGTCGCCAAATTCTTTTTCGGCCACTTCATAGCCCCAGTTCCGGAACGCGCCTTCGGTGAACTTCATGATGTTCCCCTTATGCACGAAGGTCAGGCTCTTGCGACCATTGGTCAGCGCATAGCGGATGGCCGCGCGGACCAGCCGGGCGGTGCCTTCCTGCGAGACCGGCTTGATGCCGATGCCGGTGGTGCCGGGGAAGCGGATTTTTTTGTAAAGATCCGGGAAGGACTCGGCCATCATCGACAGAAAACGTTGGTTTTCCGGCGTGCCCTGCTCAAATTCCAGACCTGCGTAGATGTCCTCGGTGTTCTCGCGAAAAATCACCATGTCGACTAGATCAGGGCGCTTCACGGGTGAGGGCACGCCTTTGAACCAGCGCACTGGGCGCAGGCAGACGTAGAGGTCGAGAATCTGCCGCAACGCCACGTTGAGTGAGCGGATGCCGCCACCCACTGGGGTGGTTAACGGGCCTTTGATCGCGACTAAAAATTCCCGGCAGGCGTCTAGGGTGGCGTCTGGTAGCCAAGAGCCGGTCAGGGTGTTGGCCTTCTCGCCCGCATAGACTTCCATCCACGCGATGCGGCGTCGGCCCTGATAGGCCTTGGCCACTGCGGCGTCCATCACGCGCTGGCTGGCGCGCCATACGTCGGCGCCGATGCCGTCGCCTTCGATGAACGGAATGATGGGGTTGTCAGGGACGTTGAGGAGTCCGTTGGTGATGGTTATTTTCGCGCCGTCGGCCGGCGGAGTGAATGTCGTACTCAAGTGTGCTGCCTCCCGTTCTGAAATAAATCCCCATCAGTTTTTCACAATTCCAGCCGGCTTGTCATGCGGTGGCGTGGCCCAAGGGGTAGATATCTGCTCAGCGTTGAGTCTACGGCGTCGTTCGCCTATTCTTCTCACGGTCAGCAGTAAGCAGAAAAAAGCACCACACATTGATTCCCAGCCTGAGAATCATCGTCTTCGACCCCGACCGTTATGACCGCGGGCTGCTCTGTCTTGCCCTGCGGACCGCCCAAGCAGAGTTTGATGTCGTCAAAACAGCTAGCCTGCTGGAACTCATGCACGAATTGAGCAGTAGCTCCCCGGCTGCGGTGGTGTGTGATCCGGGCAGCGACTTCGACGCGCTGTGCGACATCATCGACTTCGCCCGTCAGCGCGGGCCAGATTTTTTATTCTGGCTATTCACCGCTAGCGCCGACTTACCCACCGTGCAGCAGTGCCAAGGCCGTGGCGTGGACGGGCGGGACTGCAAAGACAGTGCTGGCTACCTCGAAATCCCCCAACGACTGCTGGCGCGCGTGCAACTCGCCCGCGACTGCCAAAGCCGTTTCCCCGAGGAAATGGCGATTTTGCAAGGTAGCGCCATGGTGGGTGCTGCCGGGCTCATCGACCGTGCCGGGAATTTTCAGGTCGTTAATCGGGCGCTGGAGCATCTGCTCGAAACCCCGCGCTACGAACTCCTGTCCGCCGCGCTTTCCGCCCTTACCAGCACGTCCGCGGCGCAGAACGAAATGGCCCAGCGGCTGCAGGGCCCACGCGCACCTTGGACGCTGCTGACCGGTGGCCCTACCCAGGCACTAGCACTCGCCGTAAAACCCGTGGGCAGCGCCGCGCGGCAGGCAGCTTGGTGGAGCTTGAGCGTTGTGGGCTTAGGCCCGCCCGCCACCGCGCCCCTCGCGACCCAACCCGATACGCGCACCGAAGAACTAGAACAACTGCTGTTTGCGGTCACTCACGACCTCCAAGCGCCGCTCAATTCGCTGGGCAGCAATGCGCGCTGGCTGGCGACACAAACCGCGCATCCGGACGCCGAGGTGGCAGAAGCCGTCAACGAAATGGCGGGCCTTGCGGCACGCATGCAACAGATGCTCGACGGCATTTTGAGCTTGGCCACGGTGCGGGCGGGTAGCCACGAGCCCGAGGCGGTGAGCCTGGACAGCGTGCTCAACGATGCGCTGGCCAATTTACGCAGCGATATTGAAGACACCGCTGCCCGCATTGAGCGTCAGCCGCTGCCCACGTTGTTGGTCAATCGTCAGCACATGGTGCAGGTGTTCCAAAATTTGCTGTCCAATGCGCTCAAATTTCGTGGCCCGCACCCGCCCCGGGTGCGGATCAGTTCTCAGGACAGCGGGGAGTGTCTGCGCATCGTGGTCGAAGACAACGGCATTGGTATCGACCCCGCAGACACCGGACGCATTTTTGGCATGTTCAAGCGCTTGCATACCGAGCGCGAGTACCCCGGGCTTGGGGTGGGTTTGGCGATCTGCCAGCAAATTGTACGGGCCCACGGCGGCGAACTTTTCGTGGAGTCTGCGCTGGGCCGCGGGGCCAGCTTTGTGATGGAATTTAGAGGTCCCGGTCTGCGCTCGGTGATCAACCCACCCCTGCGCGATGGGAGCGCCGCACGATGACCGAGCAAACCGTTACCTGCCGCGTGCTACTGGTTGAGGATATTGAATCTGAGGCGGCCCTGGTCCAAAAAAATCTCAAGCGCGTGAGTGGCTGGCGATTTCTGATTGAACACTTCGACCGCCTGACACCGGGGCTTGAGCGTGCGCGTCAGGCGCGTTATGACGTCGTCTTGCTGGACCTCAACCTGCCCGATGGCGCTGGCATTGAAGTCTGCCAACGCATGCACGCCGCGGCCCCGCACACCCCCATTATCGTGTTGACCAATCAAAACAGCCCGGAGCTCGGCTTGAAAGCGCTGCGCGAAGGCGCGCAAGACTATCTCATTAAACGCGAAGTGGACGGCCCGTTGCTGGGACGCGCCATTCGCTACGCCATCGAGCGTAATCGTACCGAGCAGGCGTTGCGCGAAAGCGAACAGCGTTATGCGCTGGCGGTCAGTGGCGCTAACGATGGTATTTGGGATTGGAACGTGCGCGATGGCACGGCGTATTTCTCGGCGCGTTGGAAAGCCATCCTTGGCTACCCCGAGTGCGATGTCTCTGAGCGCATGGCCGAATGGTTGGAACGCATAGATCCACGCGACCGCGAACGCTTTGACGAGGCGCTGACCCAGCACTTAGAAGGACACTCGGGTTTTTTTGAATGCGAATATCGCATGGTGACCCGCGGTGGCGAGGTGCGTTGGGTAGCCGCGCGCGGTGTGGCAGTCCGCGATGCGGCTGGGGCCGCCAGCCGGATGGCCGGCTCCATGACCGACATCACGCGCCGCAAAGAAACCGAAGCGCGGCTGCTCCATGAAGCCATGCACGATGCGCTGACCGGCTTGGCGAATCGCAATCTGTTTATGGACCGTTTGGACCTTGGACTACGGCGTTATCGTCGCGATCCCAGCAAGCAGTTTGCCGTGCTTTTTTTCGACATCGACCGCTTCAAGCACGTCAACGACAGTCTGGGACATGCGGCAGGCGACGAATTACTGGTACAGGTGGCTAACCGTTTACTGGCGTGCCTGCGCCCCGGCGACACCCTAGCCCGCTTGGGCGGTGACGAATTCGCGGTGGTGCTCAACGATATCGGCGGTGCGACCGACGTCATCTACGTCGTGGAGCGTTTGCAAGAATCGCTCGCGCAGGTTGTTGAGATTGACTCCCACCTCGTCTACACCTCGGCCAGCATTGGCATTGCGATCAGCAACGAATCTTATCGTCGCCCAGAAGACATGCTGCGCGACGCGGACATTGCGATGTATCGCGCCAAAGGGGCGGGGCAGGCGACTTACGCGGTGTTCGACAACGAGATGCATGACCATGCGATGTTTCAGCACCGCATGGAAACCGACCTGCGACGCGCGCTCGACAAGCGCGAGCTCGAGGTTTACTACCAGCCTATTCTGGCGATTGAGAGCCAAACCGTGTTGGGTTTTGAGGCGCTTTTGCGCTGGCGCCATCCCAGCCGTGGGATGGTGCTGCCAGATGATTTCATCGGCATCGTTGAAAGCACCAGCCTCGTGGTGCCCGTGGGTTGGTGGGTGATCGAACAATCTTGTCAACAATTGGCAAAATGGCAGCATTTGTTTCCCCAGACTGTCCCGCTCTCCATGAGCATCAACGTGTCCGGCAAGCTGTTTCTGACCGACGACCTGGCCAAGCGATTGGCGGCACTTTTGGAAGACTATGCTCTGTCGCCCGCCTCTATTCACCTCGAAATCACCGAGCGGGTCGTGATAGATCACGGGGATCTCGTCCTCAGCATGCTCGCTGATCTACGAGAGTTGGGCGTGCAATTGCATGTGGACGACTTCGGCACGGGGTATTCTTCACTCACCTATCTGCAGCGTTTCCATTACGACGCGCTCAAAATTGATCGATCTTTTGTCTCTACCATGATGGAAAAAACTGACAGTGCGGCGATCGTTCAAGCGCTGATTTCGCTGGGTACCACGTTGGGCATGAAGGTGGTGGCAGAGGGGGTTGAGACCGCTGAACAGTTCCTGCGTTTGCGCCAGATGCACTGTCCTGCGGGGCAAGGTTTTTGGTTCTCCACGCCGCTCCAGCAAGACGCCGTGATCGACTACCTACGCGAAACCCAGGCGCAGGCACCGCGCCGGCTGCCGGCGACCGGCTAGACCCAGGCGCAGGATTTTTTCTCCATGATCGCGCCCGACTGCCCGCAGGCTACGCTGCTCGAACTGCCCGACACCACCTTGCGGGTTTGGCAATGGGGTGCTGCCCATTCCCCGCCGGTCGTGTTGGTGCACGGTTGGGCCGACAGTGGCGCGACCTTCGAGTTTGTCGCCCAGCATTTAGCGGCTGATTACCGCGTGATTGCGCCGGACCTGCGTGGCTTTGGGGAGTCTGCGCTGGCGCGTCGCAGCTATTGGTTTGCCGATTATCTGCGCGATTTGGATGCCGTGCTCGATGCCACGGTAGGTGACCAAGCGGTGACTTTGGTGGGCCACAGTATGGGTGGCAATGTGTGCGGGCTCTACGCCGGGGTGCGCCCGGCACGGGTGGCGAGCCTCGTGCTGCTGGAAGGCTTTGGCATGCCGCCGACTACCCCTGCTGGCGCGCCGGGGCGCTACGCGCGCTGGCTCGATCAACACGCAACGCCGCCCGTGTTACGCGATTTCGTCGACCTGGCCTCCCTACTCAAACACCTGCGCCGGCTCGCGCCCGCCGCCAGCGACGCTGTGCTGCGCGCGGTGGTACCGCGCTGGGCGCAGGCCTTGCCCGACGGCGGCTTGCGGCTGCGTATGGATCCGCAGCACAAGGCCGTCAATGCGGTGCTCTATCGCCGCGATGAAGCTGCCGCGTGCTGGCGTGCCACGCTGGCGCCGGTCACTTTGGTGGCGGGGGCGGCGTCTGATTTCACCACCCGTTTTGCCGGCATGGATCCCATGGCCGATTGTGCCAGCCACTATCGTGAGGTAACCCAGCACACCCTCGCCGACTGCGGCCACATGATGCATTGGGAGCAGCCGGCAGCCGTGGCGGCACTCATTCGTGCGGCCGCCTCGCGGGTAAACCCGTGAGCCGCTCACCACCCAATGCCACCTTACTGGTGATCGGTGGCGGCTATGTGGGACTCGCGCTGGCGGCCCGCGCGCGCGCGGCGGGTTTGACGCTGCGCCTCACGACCCGCAGTGCGGCACGCGCGGCGACGCTGCGGGCGGCTGGATTGGGGGAGGTGGCGCAACTGGACCTCACCCAAGCTGATGCCGGGGCACGGATCGCAGCCCTGGCTAGCGGTGTGCGCCAAGTGGTGTGTCTATTGCCCCCCAGCGCCGGCACAGACGCGGCCAACTCACTCGCGCCGTGGACGCAACTTTGCGCGGTGCTGAGCTCGCTCCCTGATCTCGAAAGCGCGGTGATGGCGTCTAGCACGGCCGTGTACGGTGACCGAGCCGGTGCCACGGTGAACGCCGATACGCCCCCGACGCCAGACACGCCGCGCGCGCAGCGCTTGTACGACCTCGAAACCCACTGGCTGGCCCGCGCGGGAAACCGTGTCGTGCGCCTCGCGGGTCTGTATGGGCCGGGACGCATTGTGGGGGCTGCGGGCTTGCAGCGCGGCGAGGCCGTGAGCGGTGAGATGGACGCGTGGTTGAACCTTATCCACCGCAGTGACGCCGCCGCGCTGTTGTTGCGCTGTTTGGAGCCAGGGGG
This sequence comes from Klebsiella pneumoniae, assembly GCA_945862315.1. Lineage (GTDB taxonomy): Bacteria > Pseudomonadota > Gammaproteobacteria. The sequence continues at coordinate 56,675 of CAMAXW010000018.1, read as the reverse complement.
GGCTGCAGTCGAGTTAGGCTGCGACGGCACGCCAGTGGTGCGTCGGCATTACTACCAATATTTGGCCGCGCAACTCGGCCTTGCGGCGCCCATTTTTTCGGGCCTGCCCGCCCCACGCGGTAGTGCGTCACGGCGTTGCTCGCCGGCCCTGACGATCGCGCGCACCGGTTGGCAGCCACAGTATCGGGATTTTCGGGCGGGCCTCGCAGCAGGGCCCTTGCCCTTACCTTTGGCGAGGACGCCGGACTAAGCCTTGGCGATCTGCGAGTCGCCGTTGGATACGTCGTGGCGCTAGCTGTGGCAACTAGGTTGGGGTCCGACGCCGTGGCATTAGCCCCGTGCCAGCGCGGGGCCGTGGCAGGCGGCCCTCGGTACCCAGCGCCGCACAATGAAGGAGAATAACGATGAGCACGCTCGTGTGGTTGCGCGGCGACCTGCGCTTAAGTGACCAACCTGCTTTGCAGTTTGCGATCGAACGCGGGCAGCCGGTGCTGCCGGTATTTGTGTTGGAGCCCGCCACGCTCTGGTCGCCGGGGGCGGCCAGCCGGGTGTGGCTCCACGATACGCTCGCCGCGCTCGCTACAGCGCTAGAGGCGCGCGGTGCGCGGCTGCTATTGCGGGTGGGTGCGCCCGAGCGCGTGTTGGCGGAACTGGCCACGGCGACTGGCGCGAGCGCACTGAGTTTTAATGCGCGGGTGGAGCCGGCCGGACGCGCCGCCGATGCCCGGGTGGCGCGGGTGCTCGCCGCGCAGTTAGAGGTGCGGGTGTGCAACGGTTCGCTGCTCCTTGATCCGGCGGGTATTGCGACCGGCGGCGGCACCCCTTACCGGGTCTTTACCCCGTTCTGGCGCCAAGCCCACAGCTTGCTCAGCGCAGCGCGAGCCCACGTGGCGCCGCTGCCGGCACGGCTGTTGGCGCCGGCGGCATGGCCCACCTCACCCGCCTTGGAAACCTTAGGTTTACTGCCGCGAGTGCGCTGGGATTTAGCCCTGCGGGCGCAATGGCCGGCCAGCGAGGCCGCGGCCCATGCGGCGCTGGCCAGTTTTCTGGACGCCGCGGTGGAGGACTATCCGACGGGTCGTGATTGGCCGGGGCGCGAAGGCGTTTCGCGGCTGTCGCCCTATCTGCATCTGGGCCAGTTGTCGCCACATCAGATTTGGCGCGAAGTGCACGCCCGTGCGGCCAGCGAAGGTCGTCTCGCGCCGAACGCCGCGGCGCTGGCGTGGCTGCGCCAGCTGGTATGGCGTGAGTTTGCGCAACATTTGCTATGGCATTTCCCGGCCACCGCGCAAGCGCCGCTGCGCCCAGAATTTAACGACTTTCCGTGGTGCGAGGATGTCCCGGGTTTCCAACGTTGGTGTCGCGGTGAGACGGGTTTCCCCATCGTTGACGCCGGAATGCGCCAACTGTGGCAGACCGGCTGGATGCACAACCGTGTGCGGATGATCGTCGCCTCGTTTTTGACCAAAGATCTGGGGCTGCACTGGTTGGAGGGTGCGCGCTGGTTTTGGGACACGCTCACGGACGCTAACCTGGCCAATAACACCCTGGGTTGGCAGTGGGTTGCGGGTTGCGGTGCCGACGCAGCACCTTATTTTCGAATCTTCAATCCCCTGACGCAAAGTTTGAAGTTCGATCCGGACGGCGTGTATTTGCGGCGTTGGTTGCCGGAATTGGCCGCACTCTCGGGTAACGATTTGCACGCGCCGTGGCAAGCGGCACCCCTGCGACTGCAGGCGGCGAATTTTAAATTGGAGCGTGATTACCCCGCGCCGATGCTCGACCATGCGCAGGCTAGAGTGGCCGCGCTGGCGCGTTTAAAGGCCAGCAAATGAGGCTGACCCGCCCGTTGCCGGCGCTGCTACTGGGCTTGGCCGCTGGGTTGTGGGCGGTGTGGGTGGCAGCTGCGGAGGTGTTGTGGCCGGTGGCACTAGAGCGTGCCGACGGGGTGTTGGTGCCGTTCACACTCGCCCGCGCAGCCAGCCCACACAGCCGGGAACAAGGGCTGATGGGCCGCCGAGAACTGGCCGCCAAACAGGGGATGATTTTCGATTTTGGCGCGGACGACTTCATCGTGATGTGGATGAAAGACACTTTCGTGCCGCTCGACATGCTGTTTATTACTGCGGCCGGGGTGCTGGTGGATATTCAATACAACACCACCGTGCGCTCGGAATCCCTGCTGCCCGGCAAGCTGCCGGCGCGCTACGTGATTGAGATTAACGCGGGTGAGGCCCGGCAGTTTGGGCTGTTGCCCGGCGCGCGCTTGCGCCTGCCCGCTAATTTCCCGCCTGGCCCTTGAGCGAGGCGAGCCCAGCAGAAAAACCCACTAGCGATAGTGGTACTTCAATGACTTTGCGCTCGGCGTCGTGGAATGACACGGTGACTTTCTCGCCGGTTTTGAGCTGCTGTAAGAGCGACGCTTGGAGTTTTAGACCAGCTCGGCAGCCGTCCGGTTCGCAGCGCTCCACGGTGAGCGTGGCACTTGCGCCGGCATCTACCCGTAGCGTGACGCCGGGTGGCAAGGAAATACCAAGCGGTAGGCTGAGCAAGGCCACGGGTTCTGGGGTGTTGTTAACAAACCCCACCGCAAACTGCAGAACCCGTTGCCCGCCTTCACGCAGGACTAAATTCTGATAGATAAAACAGCCGCCTTCTACTTGGTCGTGGGCGGTTTCGCAGCGGGTGGTCCATGCGCCAAATTTTTCGCTACCCTGCGCCCACGCCACCGCTGTGAGCGCCGCGCACAGGGTGAGTATGGCGGCCAAGCGGGGCCAAGAAAAAATCAAAAGCATGGTTTCAGGTCACCCAATACCAAACCCGCGGCCGTGGAGAGTGACCGCACTTTAGCTCACTGCGGCGGCTGGCGTCATGTGGCTTGGGGGTCTGGAAGTCGCGCGCGAAACCAGGCGGGTACTCGCGGATCTGGGTACACATCAAAATGGTCATAGGGCTTGATGTCGATGACTGGCGTACCGTTGAAAGCATCTAGCCGGCGAACTTCGAGGGTGTTGCCGTGGCGTGCGATGAGATCCACCACCGCCAGCCCTACGGGGTTGGGGTGCGCTCTGCCGCGCCCCGCTAGCACGCCGGTCAGGGGCAGATCCGGGTTGCCCCGAGGGTGGGTCAGCCAACCCTCGCTGGGGCGAGCGCGGTCTAACCAAAACAGCACGATGATCTGCGAATACGCTTCGATGCCCGTCAGCGCCTCGGCAAACCGCGGGGCTATCACGATGTGACTCACCAATTCGCGGCGCGTGCGCGCGATGTCTGCGTCGGGCACGGCGGTCTGGACCCGCCCGATGATTTCTAAATTGACGGCGAAGGCGTCGAGTGATGGGGAGATATTCATGTGATAAACCGTGCGTCGGTGGGTGATAGGACTGACGGTGATAGCGGCCTCGGGCTGCGTCAAGTCCCTTACGCTGGTTCCAAGCGCGGGGCCGCGCTAGGCTAAAGCCCATGACAGAGGGATTGTTTCATCCTGCGGTGAGCGCATGGTTTGCGCGTGATCTGGGCGCACCCACAGCAGCTCAGAGCCGCGCGTGGGCGGCGATCGCCGCCGGTGAACATACCTTGGTGGCGGCGCCCACGGGTTCGGGCAAGACGCTCGCAGCGTTTCTGGCGGCGCTCGATGCGCTCATCCGCGAGGGGCTGCGTGGTGACCTGCCGCAGGCGACTTGTATTGTTTACGTCTCGCCGTTGAAAGCGCTCAGCAACGATATTCAACTGAATCTCGAGCGCCCACTCAGTGGTATTCGTGCCGAATTAAGCGCGCGCGGTGAGCAACCCATCACCTTGCTTACCGCTGTGCGCACCGGTGACACGTCCAGCGCGGCGCGCGCGCTAATGCGCCGCCAGCCACCGCATATTCTGGTGACGACACCCGAATCGCTCTATCTGCTGCTCACCAGCGCCAGCGGGCGGGCGATGTTGTCCACCACGCGGATGGTGATCATCGATGAAATTCATGCCTTGGCGGGCAATAAGCGTGGCGGACATCTCAGCCTGTCTTTAGAACGATTGTCGGCCCTGACGCCAGTGCCGCCGCAGCGCGTGGGGCTGTCGGCCACCCAGAAACCACTGCCCGACATTGCCCGTTTTCTGGTGGGGCCAAGCGCGCCTTGCACGATCATCGATGAAGGCCATCTGCGTGCGCGCGAGCTGGCGATCGAGCTACCACCCGCACCGCTAGAGGCGGTGCTCGCGGGGGAATCGGCGGCTGACATTCACGACCGTATGGCAGAGCTCATTCGTGAGCACCGCACCACGCTGGTGTTCGTTAACACTCGGCGGTTGGCCGAGCGGGTGGCCAAGGCGCTCACCGATCGCCTCGGGGAAAACGCCGTGAGTTCGCACCACGGCAGCATGTCGCGCGAGCGGCGGCTGCTGGCCGAGCAGCGCCTGAAAGGTGGTGAGCTTAAAGCGCTGGTGGCCACCGCATCGCTGGAACTTGGGATCGATATTGGCGAAGTCGATTTGGTCTGTCAGCTGGGTTCTACGCGCTCACTGGCGATGTTTTTACAGCGTGTGGGACGTTCCGGCCATGCCGTGGATGGGCTCGCGAAGGGTCGCCTTTTCCCGCAAACCCGCGACGAACTGGTGGAATGCGCAGCGCTTCTGGACATGACCCGCCGGGGCGAACTCGACAGCATTGCGGTGATCGGGCCGGCTTTGGATGTGCTGGCCCAACAGCTGGTGGCCGAGGTGGCTAGTCGGGATATGAGTCTGGATGAACTCTATGCACTGATCCGCCGCGCCTATCCCTACCGTGACCTGCCCCGTGCGAGCTTCGATGAGGTCATCACCCTGCTGGCCGAAGGCTATAGTTTTGCGCAGGGACGGCGCAGCGCGTATTTACATCTGGATGCCGTCAACGGTTTGGTGCGGGCGCGGCGCGGTGCGCGACTGACCGCGCTGACTTGCGGTGGCGCGATCCCAGACACCGCGGACTACGATGTCATCGCCGAGCCCATGGGCCATGTGGTAGGCACGGTCAACGAAGATTTTGCGATTGAAAGTTTGCCGGGCAGTATTTTTCAACTGGGTAATACGGCTTGGCGCATCTTAAAAGTAGAGGCCTCCGCGCTGCGGGTCGTGGATGCCGCAGGCCAGCCTCCCAATATTCCGTTCTGGTTTGGTGAGGCGCCAGCGCGCAGCGTTGAGATGTCGCAGGCGGTATCCCGCTTGCGTGAGGAATTTATCGCGCGGGTCGATGCCGCAACCGGTGAAGCCCGCCCGCCTGTGGAACAGTGGTTGGCGCTGGAGGTTGGCGCGGGCCCGGTGGCGGCGCGCCAGCTTTACGATTATCTGCTGAGCGGTTGTCGCGCGCTGGCGGCCATGCCGACCAACCGGCGGCTCGTGCTGGAGCGTTTTTTCGACGAATCCGGCGGCATGCAGCTGGTTATCCATTCGCCGTTGGGCGCGCGCGTCAATCGTGCGTGGGGACTCGCGCTCCGTAAGCGTTTTTGTCGGCAGTTCAATTTTGAGCTGCAGGCGGCGGCGGTAGAAGACGCCATCGTGATTTCACTCGGCGCCGTGCACAGTTTCCCACTGGATGAGGTGTGGCGTTATCTCACGGCGGCCACCGTGCGCGAGGTGCTCGTACAAGCGCTGTTAGACGCACCGATGTTTGGCATTCGGTGGCGCTGGGTGGCGTGCTGTGCGCTGGCGATTCAGCGTTTTCGGCAGGGCAAAAAAACCCCGCCGCGGCTGATGCGCATGCAGGCTGAAGACTTGGTTTCGCTCGTGTTTCCAGACCAACTGGCCTGCGCCGAAAACCTGCAAGGCCGGCGGGAAATTCCCCACCATCCACTGGTGCAGCAGGCCATTTCTGACTGCCTCAACGAGGTCATGGATATTGAGGGTCTGGAGGCGTTGCTCGGCCAAATGGAGGCGGGGAGCATTGAACTGGTGTGTCGCGATCAGGTGGAGCCATCGCCGTTCGCGCAGGCGGTGCTCAACGCCAATCCCTACGCCTTTCTGGACGACGCGCCGTTGGAGGAGCGCCGCACGCAGGCGGTGCAATCGCGGCGCTGGTTGGATCCGGATACCGCGCGCAATCTCGGTGCCCTCGATCCCGACGCGATCGCTCGGGTGCGCCAGGAAGTCTGGCCGGCCCCGCAAAATCTCGAAGAAACCCACGATGCCCTGCTGGTCGCCGGCGCGTTGACTGAAGCCGAACTGGTGGGTGAGTCCGGCGAGCGTCCGGTAGTGCTAGCGTGGCTGGCGGCTTTGAGTTTGGCGGGCCGGGCCAGTTGCATTGAACTGCCGGGTGCCGCCCCGGCGCGGTGGGTGGCGAGCGAGCGTTTCGCCGACGCACTGTTGGTCTGGCCAGGGTTACAGGTCACGCAGGGTCGTGGCGAATTGGCGGGGCTGGGGCTGCGGGTGGCGGCTAGCCGCGACGACGCCCTGCGGGAGTTGGCCCGCGGGCGAATGGCCATCGCCGGGCCGCTGAGCGCCGGCACGCTGGCGGGGTGTTTGGGCGTGGCTGTGGCTGAAGCCGATACGGCCCTCGCGCGACTGGAACAAGAGGGCAGTGTGCTGCGCGGTACTTTTAGCGCCACGGCGGCGGGCACCGAATGGTGCGACCGGCGCCTGCTGGCCAGAATTCATCGCTATACGCTCAATCGCCTGCGCGCGGAAATTGAACCCGTACCGGCGGCGGCTTACGTGCGCTTTTTGTTGGATTGGCAGTACCTCACGCCCGGCACCCGCGTGGAAGGACTGGACGCCACCCGCGCAGTCATCGAAACCCTCGCGGGTTTTGAAGCCCCGGCGGCGGCCTGGGAGGCGGCACTGCTGCCGGCGCGCATCGTCGATTACTCCCCCGACTACCTCGACGCACTCATGGCGGGTGGGCGCAGCACTTGGGCTCGACTGAGCGCCAAAATAGACACCGGCGCGCGCAGCGCAAGCCCTATCAAGAGCATGCCGTTGGCCATTTTGCCCCGCTTACAACTGGCCGACTGGCTCGCGTTCGCCGTGCCGTCCAGTGGCCTGCCGAGCGGGGCCGCGCAGCGGGTGATCGAGTATCTACGCACCGGTGGCGCCGCATTTTTTGAGGACATCACCAGCGACAACGGACTCTTGCGCACACAAACCGAAAACATCCTGGGGGAACTGGCCAGCTTGGGATGGGTGACTGCCGATAGTTTCGCCGGTCTGCGCGCGCTGCTTTTGCCGTCTGCTCAGCGACGACCGCTACACGGCACGCGTCGTAGTCACGCGCCCACGGCCTTGGAATCCGTGGGCCGTTGGGATTTGGTCCGGCGTCGACCCACCGATGCCTTGGCTGATCTAGAAGCGGCACCCGCACGCTTGGAGCGGATCGCGCAGGTGTTGATTAAGCGCTACGGCATTGTGTTTCGGCACCTGCTTGAGCGTGAATCGCTGTTGCCGCCGTGGCGAGATTTGCTGCCGGCGCTGCGCCGTCTGGAGGCGCGCGGGGAACTGCGTGGAGGGCGTTTTGTAGCGGGCTTCTCGGGGGAACAGTTTGCGGCACCCACGGCGGTGGAGGTCTTGCGGGCCGCGCGCGAACGGGGCGGTGCGAGGCAGTTCGTCGGTCTGCATGCCGCCGATCCGGCGAACCTGGTCGGCATTGTGCTGCCCGGTCCCAAGATTCCCGCCACGCTCAACAATCGCTTAGTGCTACTGGATGGCGAGCTGGTGGCGGTGCAATTGGGTGACGAGATCAATTTTTTGCGTCCGCTGGCCGTTGACGAGCAAATCCGCGCGCGCACCGCACTCACCGGCGCCCGCCTGCCGAAACCCAGCCGCGCTTGGCGGCGTGCGCGCTGAACCGCTATGAAAATTGTGATTGCCCCGGATTCATTTAAAGAAAGCCTGAGCGCCCGCGCGGCGGCCAATGCCATCGAAACAGGTTTGCGGCGGGTGTTGCCCGCTGTCGAAGTGGTCAAAATTCCCCTCGCCGACGGCGGTGAAGGCACGGTCGACGCGCTCTTGGGGGCGCTGGGTGGACGACGGGTCTGCGTGTGGGTCACGGGTCCGCTCAAAAAGCCCGTGCGCGCGGTGTACGGACGGTTGCCAGACGGCAGCGTCGTGCTTGAAATGGCCCAGGCAGCGGGCTTACCGCTGGTGCCTTTGGCGCTGCGTAATCCGCTGAAGACCACCACTTATGGGGTGGGCGAGTTGCTGGCCCACGCCTTGGCCCGCGGCACGCGGCGGATCTTGTTAGGTCTCGGCGGTTCGGCGACCAACGATGGCGGCGCGGGCTTTATCCAAGCCCTAGGCGCACGGCTCCTCGACGCCCGCGGACGGCCGCTGGCAGCGGGGGTGACCGGCGGGGATTTGGCTCGCGTGCGGGCTATCGACCTCACCACCATCAACCCACGACTGCGCCAATGCGAGATTTTAGTGGCCTGTGATGTCCGCAATCCCTTGGTCGGCCCGCGTGGGGCGGCAGCTGTTTATGGTCCACAAAAAGGCGCCAACCCGGCACAGGTGCAGGTGCTCGATGCCGGCTTACGCCACTTCGGCGGCTTGCTGGAGCAGGTGACTGGCACGCGGTTGCTGCACCGCGCGGGGGCCGGGGCAGCCGGTGGCTTGGGGGCTGCACTGTTGGGCGTCGCCGGCGGACAGATGCATTCCGGGGCGGGCTTAGTGCTGCGCTTGGTCGGCTTTGAAAACTGGCTAGAGGGTGCGGATTTGGTCATCACGGGTGAGGGATGTTTAGATAAACAGACCCGCTTTGGCAAAACGCCCGCGGCAGTTGCGGCGCTAGCGCAGCGCTTAGGGATCCCGGTGGTAGGCTTGGCGGGTTCTTTATCAATTGACGCTAACGTTAATTTCAAGCATGGATTTGACGGACTCCTAGCCGCAGTGACCCATCCCATGGGCACCGCGGCCGCTCTGGGTAACGCCCGCCACGCGCTGAGTGCGGCCGCCGAACGCCTCGCGCACTGGCTGCTGTTTGCCCAGCGCTATGCGCAGCGAGCCACCGTTCCACCGCCGCGCTAGCCGGCTCAGGTAGCCCTGCCCCGCGGCGGTCATTGCCGCCCTGCTGACCGCGCCCGGCGCATCTGACTGTCGCCTTCCTCGTCGTCTCCGTTAAAGTGCACTCGTAGCTAGCATCGCTAACTGCGCTGGTGCGGGTCGGGCCTGGGAACGCCTGTTGGTCGGTAAAGCCGGTGCGCACGAGAGAGAATTGATTTAAAAAATTCCCGTACAGGAATAATAATTAGATAAATTAGAAAAAAATTAATAAAACGCATTGAGGACAATTGAATTTGAAAAAAAGTTTAGAAGTGGAAAACGCGCAATTAGGAAAAAACCCGCCCTTAGTGGACCTCGGAAAAGCGGTGCGCCTTCGGCGACGTGCGTCCCAACTCAAACAAAACGAGCTGGCAGGATTGGCCGGTGTGGGTTTGCGGTTTATCTCTGATCTGGAAAATGGCAAGCCTGGCTTGGAAATTGGGCGGGTAGTGCGGGTGCTGACAGCGTTGGGTTTGGAGTTGTTGGTGGCGCCGCGTCGCTGGTGGATCCCACGATGAAACCCGCCATTTTGGAACTGCGACTGGCGGGGGCTTTGCTGGGACAACTCGAACAACATGCACCGGACTACTGGTCTTATCGTGCCGTGGTGGCTGGGCCGCCAGCGGCCTTCGGCTTGTTTTGGTCAATTCGTCAGTTAACGTCAATGCCCGAAAATCAAACCAAAAACGTGCGGGCGTGGTTTCGGCATTTGCTGCCAGATACCCATACCTGCGGCCAACTTGCCCAACGCTTGGGATTTTCATCGGGCAATGATTTCGCGCTGCTGGGTGCGCTGGGTACCGAGGCTCCGGGGGCCTTGAGTCTGCGCCCGCCGGGCAAACTCGCACGACCCCTAGGTGCTGCGGTCTGCCTGGATGCGGGTGAGTTAGCGGCGTGGGTTACGGCCCTTGGGCAGGCCCGCCTAGGCCCCCACATTGCCGAAGTGACGGGGCCGGTTGATGCGGGTTGCGTTGCTCTGCGCCACACCGCGCAGGGGTGGTTTTACCCCGAGGCGGGTCGGCCCAGTAACGTGTGGGTACGAGGGGGGCGACACGGCTGGGAGGACGCGGCCCACAACGAGGCGTTTTGCCTGTTGCTGGCCGCGCGTGCCGGGGTGCCGGTGGTGCGCAGTGAGTGGCGCCAGTCCCCTGGGCCGTGGCTGCTGACCGAGCGCGCCGATCGACGGTTGGATGGGCAGGGAGATACTGAGGCGTTGTGGCACGAGGAGAGCTTTGCGCAAATTGCCGGTTTACCGCCCGAGCAGGCTTTCGAGCGGGAAGGGGGCTTGGGGCTTGCGGCGTGTGCCTCTGTGATCAGGCGACATAGCGCCATCCCGGCGCTGGATTTGCGGGCGCTGTTGCGGTGGGTCATTTTTAATCACCTCGTGGGTAATGGCTTAGCGACGGCGCGTGACTTGCGGTTCCGTTATGGTGCCCAAGGTCCCGTCCTCGCCCCCTTTGCTAACCTGCTATCTACCCACGTCTACGCCCAGTTGAGCGATCGGCTGGGGATGATGATCGGCCAAGAAGATCGCCCCGACTGGGTGAGGCCGGCGCGTTGGCGGGAACTGGCGGAGCAACTGGATTTGAACGCGCACTACGTCCTCGCACTCGTGGGCGACTTGGCGCTGGCCATGCCAGGTTGGGTGGAGGCGCAGGCACAGGCGTGGCGCGCGCTTAACGGCTGGCCTCCGGTGTTGGCGCGGGTGCAGGAACTCGCGCTAAAACGCGCGCGGCAACTCGCGGTCAGCTTAGAGGCGGAACGCGCTTAGGCACGATGCGGCGTCAGGCGCGTGCCCGGCGGCAGCTCATTGGTACACCGAAAAGCCGAGGAGGTTGAGGATGAACGGCGTCCACGCCACCACCAGCACCAACAGCGCCCACAGGTCGAGTCTACTCGCGCGGTGGAGGTCCGCGCGCTCCGCCGGGGGCGCGTCGATGGCGAAAACACGGGTCATGGTGAAATCGAGTAGCAACACAAAAACCATGATCACCATGAGGGCTGGTGCCACGACCGATGTCACGATACGCCAGTCCCGCACGTAAGTGAGACCGTCTTGGAAGGGGCTGATCAGCGCTAACACCAGCGTGCAGGCCAGCATGGCCACACGGTGCGGGTTCAAGCCGCGCAGTAAATTTTTTGTCATCATGTGGGAATTATCCACCAATACCTGCGCGCAGCGTAGCCTTAAGGTTTCGTGCGCGCTGTCGCGCTGAGGGAGCACCTGATGTATTCACGCTTCGGGGCCGGGTTTGCTGCGAAAAGCGGCACGCGCCAGCTCATGGACGATCTCGGTGAGGTGGCGCGGGGTGGCGCGGGTTTGATCAATCTCGGCGGGGGTAACCCGGCGCTGATTCCGGCGCTACAGACGCAGTTCGAGGCGGCGTGGGCGGCGGTGCCCACGCGTGAGTGGCTGCGAATTCTCAGCGGCTACGATGCCCCACAAGGCCACCAAGCGTTTCTCGAAGCGCTGGCGCACACGCTGCACACAGGGCTGGGTTGGCCGGTGAGCGCGCGTAATTTTTTAGTGACGGGCGGCAGTCAAGCGTCGTTTTTTTTGCTGTTCAATTTGTTTGGGGGCACCACGGCCACCGGCCAGCGCCGGCAAATTCTGCTGCCGCAGGCGCCCGAATATATCGGTTACGCGCAAAGTGGTATCGAGCCCGACATGTTGCGTTCCTATCCCGCATTGATTGAGCGGGTGTCGGCTCATCGCTTTAAATATCACCCAGATTTCGCGGCCATCACGGTAGATGAGCGCTGTGGTGCGGTGTGCGTCAGCCGCCCGTGTAATCCCACCGGCAATGTCCTGAGCGACGCCGACTTGGCGCAATTACGGGGCTTGGCGCGCCAAGCTGGCGTGCCGTTGATCGTGGATTGCGCTTACGGTGAGCCTTTTCCCGGCATTAGTTTTGTGCCGACCACCTTGCAGTGGGATCAGGACCTCGTGGTGTGCCTTAGCTTATCGAAACTCGGGTTGCCGGGCGTGCGGACGGGGCTGGTGATCGCCTCCGAGGCGACCATCGACGTGCTGACCAGCCTGCACGCCATGCTAACGCTGTCGGTTAATCCGGTCGGTGGGCGGCTGGCGTTGGAGCTCATGCGCAACACGGATTTGTTGGCACTGGGGCGTGAAATTATCGCCCCGCATTACGCTGCCCACTCCGCCACGGCCCTGGCGTTGTGCGACGAATTGCTGGCCGGCACAGATTATCTGGTGCACCTCTCGCAGGGTGCCATTTTTCTGTGGCTATGGTTTCCCAGTTTGAAAGTACCCGTACAGGTACTCTACGAAGCGCTCAAAGCGCGGGGTGTACTGGTTATTCCGGGCCATCATTTTGGACCTGGGCTGGCCACGCCGTGGCCACATTTAGCGCAGTGTTTGCGAATTTCCTACGCGCAACCAGAAGCCACGTTACGCCTTGGGCTTACCCGGCTGGCGCAGACTCTGCAGAGCTTCGCTTGAGGCTGGCGGGGGCAAGGAGTTCGCGCGGAAACCGGCGTGGTTATAAATTGTAATAACCGGTGCCCGCGCGAGACGAAGGGACTAATTGGGCCACCTTGCGGTTATTGCTCGGTGTGCAAAAAGCGTGCTGCCGGGGTGCGCATGGACCAGATTTCCCGACGGCTCTTTGCTAACAGATAAAATTATTTAAGAGGAGATTTTCTAGCTTTTTATGAGATTTCAGTCAAGCCCCGCAACGTCTCGTCTGCTAGGGCGTTACAGGCGTTTTTCTCCGCACGACCCCAAGAGTGTTCCCCCATGTCCCCATTGGACCTTTCGAACAGTCCGACCCTCGCGGCCAGTCGCGGTTTCTCGCTGACTACCTTGACGGCGCTGCAGGCACTTGCGGTGCGCTTGGGTACCGAGTGTTCAGCGTCCTCCAGTTTGTCTACTTTGGTAGTCGCCGGATCCTTAGGGCGCCTCGAGGCTCACACCCAGTCGGACTGCGATGCCATCATTGTGGTGGCACCGCTCGGCCATCCCCCTTGGCCGGTGGAGGCGTTTTTTGCCCAAGTTGGGGCTTATGGGCTGCGCGCCCCCAAACAGGCGGGCATCTATCGATCCACGTTGAGTGCCGCGGCACTGCTGCGCGCACAAGACCGCGGCAGCCTTGAGGAGACCCCCGATATCTTTGGTCGGCGCATGGCCTGCTTGCTGGATACGCGCGCGGTCACCGGTGAGGCGGCGTTTGGGGCGTTGCGCCGCAGCGTTCTGGAATGGTATGCCGGCGATTACCTAGGTCATTACGCGGATGCCCAGTGGACGTTGCTGATTAACGATCTCTCGCGTTACTTACACGCCTATGCGGGCTGGCAGCAATATAAGCTCGGCGCGACCGAAGACGACGGCTGGTATTTGCGGCAGGCAAAATTACGCAGTTCGCGCTTGCTCACGTTTGCCGGTTTATTGCTGCTGTTGGGCGCGAGCAGTACGCATGGCTGCGAGAAACTAGAGTGGTTGGCCGCGCATCTGGCGCTGACGCCGCTGGAGCGCATTGCCATGGTGATGCAACCGCTCGACCCGGCGGGTTTTGAGCGTTTTCTCAGCGCCTACGAGGCGGTGCATGCGCAGTTGAGTGATCCCCAGACCCGCGCGCGGCTAATCGCGCTGAGCCCGCCCGCCGGTGGCGGTTTGCCGCGTGTTTTTCCAGAGCCTTATGCGAGTATCCATGCCACCTCGGGGTGTTTGTTGCGCGAGTTAACGCGTTTCGTGCTGGCGCGCGGGGCGGCTTGGCATCCAGATTTTTTTAGTTATTTGTTGTTCTAGTCACTCGTAGCGCAGCGCATCTACCGGGGCAATTTGGGCCGCCCGCCAAGCGGGGTAGAGGGTGGCAATAACGCAGATGGTGAAGGTGGCCAAAGCCACCCCCAAAGCGTCGCTGAGGCGCACTTCGGTGGGTAGATAATTGATGTAATAAACATCGGGCTTGATGAACTGAATGCCAAAAATATGCTCCACGAGATGCATGAAGTCGTTGGCATAATCCGCCCCCAACAGGCCTAAGCCAACCCCCAACCCCACCCCCAAGCCGGTGACGATGGCACCCTGCAACAAGAAGGCGCACAGCACGCTGATGGGCGTCAGTCCTAAGGTGCGCAGAATCGCGATGTCGCGTTGCTTTTCTTTGACGATCATGATCATCGAGGCCACGACGTTGAACGCGGCGACAGCCACGATGATCGATAAAATCACGAACATTATGCGTTTCTGCGATTTGATCGCCAGAAAGAAATTACGGTGATAGCGGGTCCAGTCGATCACTAGAAAATTCGGACCAAGCTGCTGGCCTATGGCTGCCGCGACGGCGGGTGCTAAGCGCGAGTCCTTGAGTTTGATGCGTAGGCCCGACACGGTGCCGTCGAGCTTAAAAATTCTCGCCGCTTCGCTCATCGCCATGATCCCGAAAGCGGAATCAAACTCATGCATGCCCGCTTGAAAATCGCCCACACTCACCAGCCGCTCGTAGGCGGGCAGACCCAGTTGTTGGGCGTTATCCCATTGTGGCGAGATGAGCGTGACCAGATCACCGGGGTGTACGCCGAGGTCATCGGCCAGCGTGTGTCCCAGAATAATGCCCGCGGGTCGCTCTGGGCGAGTGAGTGCTGCTAGCGTGACGTCGCGCAGGTAGTGTTCTAATTCTGAGACCGCGCCTTCGCCTTGCGCCGGTACGCCATACACCACAATGCCCCGCACTTTGCCGCGCACGCTCAACATGCCACTGCCGCGCACAAACGGCCGTACCGCCACCACTTGGGGATCGCGCTCGAGTTGTTGGGCAAGCGCGGGCCAGTTGCGCAGATCGGCCGGGGAGCCAAACACGGTGGCGTCTGCGGTCATGCCCAGAATGCGCGCGGAGATCTCGCGTTCAAAGCCATTCATCACCGACAGCACAATAATGAGCACCGCCACACCCAGCCCAATGCCCGCCACGGACACGCCCGTCACCAGCGAGGCGAAGCGGTTTTTACGTTTGGCACGCAGGTAGCGTGTCGCAATGAAGAGTGGCAAGGGGCGAAACAAGGGCAACCTTTTAAGTAAGACAATGGCGGTGCCATGGTAGCACCGCCGTCGCCTGACGCCTCAGAGCAGCTCGTCAATGCGTTGGCGCAAGCGCCCGGAGGAAGGTCCGGTGATGCTGCTGTACGCCTCGACCACGCGACCTTCGCGGTCTATCAAGTATTTATAAAAGTTCCAGCGGGGTGCGGTGCCAGTGACCGCGGCGAGGTGCGCAAACAGCGGATTGGCTTGGCCCTTTTTAACCGAGGTCTTCTCGAACATCGGGAATTGGATGCCATAGATGGAGCGACAAAATTTTTGAATGTCGGCTTCGCTGCCGGGCTCCTGGCCGCCGAAATCATTGGAGGGAAAGCCCAACACCACGAAACCCCGCCCGCGCAGTTCTTGGTATAGCTTTTCCAGCCCCTCGTACTGGGAGGTGAAACCGCATTGGCTGGCCGTGTTGACGACCAACACGACTTTGCCGGCGTATTCGTCGCATAGCTTCACCGGCGCACTCGCCAGCAGTGGGCGGAAGGAGAAATCCAGACTCGTTGGGCAGGCTTCAGTTTGCATGGCGAGCATCCAGAGGACGAGGACGATGTAGGGGCGCATGCGCAAGCTCGCAGGTGATGAGAGGGGTTACGCTGGGAGGAGAGGGCTGGTTCATGGCTTGTGATCTTGATTTTCGGGGGGCGAGCGGCCATCGTGCCACGATGGGTATCTAACGTGGGAGGCTTTTGCCAATGTTTGGGTTACAAAAAAAATCGGAATTACCTTCGCCGAACCACGCCCTGCCGGGGCGTGCCGAAGCCGTGCGCATCGTCGATCGACATTTTGTGTTGGGCACCAAACTGCTGCCACCGTTTCCGGCGGGCGCAGAATTGGCGCTGTTCGGCTTGGGTTGTTTCTGGGGTGCCGAGCGCAAGTTCTGGCAGTTGCCGGGGATTTTCTCGACCGCGGTGGGATATGCGGGTGGCTACACGCCTAACCCCAGCTATCAGGAAGTGTGTAGTGGTATGACCGGCCATAACGAAGTAGTGCGGGTGGTGTTTGATCCCGCCGTGACGACTTTCGAGAGCCTACTCAAAGTGTTCTGGGAATCGCATAACCCCACCCAAGGCATGCAGCAGGGGAACGATGTAGGCACCCAATACCGCTCGGGCATTTATGCGTGCAACGCCCAGCAAAGTCGCTTGAGTGAGGCGAGCCAAACAGCGTTCGCACGCGCGCTACAGGCGGCCGGTTTTGGGGCCATTACGACCGAAATTGTGGCGGCACCCGAGTTCTTCTACGCCGAAGACTATCACCAGCAGTATTTGGCCAAAAATCCTGGTGGCTACTGCGGTTTGGGCGGCACGGGTGTGGTTTGCGGTTGATCACCGGCTAAAATTCTGCGGCTGGGTGCGGGCGCACCCGTCGCCGGCCGCACACGGCGCAACCGCGGGTCTCAGTCGCGGCGCAGTTCGTCGCGCACCGCCATGGGCGTGGGATAGTGCATGACGATGATATAGCTCGACACCACAAGAGTGATCACGACGGCCAGCTGGAGCACATTCGAGGCTAGGCTTCCCAGCAAGCCAATTTGGGTCGCCAGCACCGCGACCAGCAAACTAAATTCGCCAACCTGACCCAAACGCGCGCCGGCTTCACGGGCGAGCGCCAGGGTTTCTCCTTCGCGCAGGAATAACTGCCGAAACACCCACGGTTTGGTGGCCAACATCAACGCCGCCAGCGTGATGGCCGGCAGCAGGGTCTGCGCCAGTAAGCCCAGTTCGAGACTCGCGCCCACCGAGAAAAAAAACAGAATCAGAAAGAAATCGCGGAGTGGCCGCAAGCTATCCGCGATGAACAACGACACCGGGCAGTTCGCCAGGGCGACGCCGGCGATAAATGCGCCAATCTCGTGAGAGAGCCCCAGACGATGGGCCAACTCCGCGAGCGCTAAACACCACGCAATCACCAGTAGAAACAGATATTCCTGAATCTGGTCAAAACGCCTCAGCAGGGGTTCTAAAACCCATCGCTCCAGCCCGTAGGCCACGCCAATTAACACCGGCAAGGCCAAGAGCTGGAGGCCGAAAGTGAGGGCGTTCGGGTGGCTGATGGCGCTGGCTTGCAGTCCCATCAGCACCACAATGGCCAGCAAATCTTGCAACAGCAGCACGCTGATCATCACCTGCCCGGTATGTTGGTGGTGCAGCGTGGTCGTGGGCAGCAATTTCAGTCCAATGATGGTGCTGGAAAACATCATCGCGGCCCCCATAACGAGGGCTTCATGGGGCAAAAAGCCATAAGCCAGCGCTACCGCCACGCCGCCACAAAAGAACACGAGCGAACTTAAGCAGGTGACGACCGTGGCCTCGCGGAGCATCTTCAGCAACTGGGTAGGCACCATGTTGAGCCCCAACAGGTAGAGCAAAAACAGGATGCCGATGTCGGCGATATCCTGCAGCCACGCGGCGTTATTCACCACTCCCAAGCCAGATGGGCCGAGGATCACGCCGACTAACAAATAGGCGACGATCATCGCCTGGCGCGCCAAGAGCGCGAGGGTTGCGAGCACCGCGGCACCCGCGAAAATCACAAAAATCAGGAAGACAGCGGAGGTGGAATTCATCGTGCGTGAGTGCTCTTGGCGGCGTGTGACTGGCGGTAAAATCCCCCGTGCGGTGCGCTGTGGCAACGCGCCGGGTGGCGGTTCGAAACGCGGCGAGTCCCAAGGCTGGCGAGCATGCCTCGTGGGTGTTTGGCGTCGCCACATCCCGCCGGTGTTTTGCTAGGCCTTGGGTTCGAGGCGCGTAAACCGCAGCCTATCTTACTGGTTGCTGGGTGAGGTAGGACGCAGCCAACTAGCCCGCAGCGCTGAGTGTGCTGGTTCAGGTTGACGGGCCGCAGGCTGGGGTTAGTCCGGGCACTAGCGTGGCGAGGTCCAGCGGCAGCCCGGCGGCGATGACTTCTTGCAGTTCGAAGATATTGCCATCGGGATCGCGTCCGTAAGTGGTGCGCACCACCCCACCGATGTCGATCGGCGCGGTGTGAAATTCAACTCCCGCAGCACATAAGCGGGTGTATTCGCCGATGACGTCGATCACATCAAAACAGATATGGGTGATGCCCGCATCGCAGGCTCGTCGCCCGGCTAACGGCGGCAAGCCCAGCGGATGAAGATATTCGAAGATTTCCACAAAGGTATTGCCGGCCTTGAGCAACGCCGTTCTGACGGCTGAATCGGTGAGACCCACCACTTGATCGGCCGCTGTGCTGCCGCGCTGCCAGTCGTAGCTGGTCGCGAAGGGCAGGCCCAGCAGGTCACGATAAAAATGCAGCAGCCCCTCGAAATTGCGGGTCGACAACGAAACGTGATGGACGCCCCTGATCATGGTAATAGCTCCCTGTTGGTGGCTGGATTGAGTGGCCGTTAGGCGTCTAGTTCTGGGTAGTGGCGAAAAATCCCGTGCTCGTTAAACGCAATGCGTCGGCTCGAAGCCAAGTACGCCGCGAGTTTGGGCCGCTGGGCCACCCGGTCATGCAGTGCGATGAGCAGGGGCAGGGCGTTCTCTGCGCGCGCCATGGCCTTGGGGAAGGCATACCGCAGACCCTCGACCATCTGGAACATCGAGGTATCCACATAGCTGATGGCATTGCCGACCAAATGGCCGGGGCCGTGGCTATTACGCGCCAACACACGTTCAAAATAGGCGAGATAGCCGGGCAGGCGTTGGGCGAGAAAATGCTGCGTGTAGCGCAGCGCCTCGGGTTTTTGCTCGTCGTAATACCAGTTGGCGGCGAGCGGATGGTGAGTGTCGTGCACTTCTTTGATGAGGTCGGTGATCACCAACTGCAGTTGGTGCGCCCATTCGCACCCTGCCTCGTCGCTCGGCGCGAGGCCAATTTTGGGACCCAGGTAGCGCAGGATATTCGCGGACTGCGAAATCACTCGTGCCCCATCTCTGAGGAAGGGTGGCGCGTACGGGGGGTGTTCTGCGTTGGGATCCCGCAGCGCTTGCAGTAAGGCCGCCACCCCGCCGCCCAGCGCTTCGGGTTTGCGGGCGACATCGATATAGGCGGCGCCAGCGTCTTCTAGGGCAATGCGGACAAATTCGCCGCGGCCTTGAATGGTAGGCCAGTAGAAAAATTCAAACGCCATGGGGAAATCCTTGTGCTGGTGATGAGCCGCGCGCCGGCCCGTGTGAGGATGGGCTGAGCTGAGCTGAGCTGAGCTGTCTAGGCGCTGCGCAGACCCGCGACGCGACACCCAAGAATAGCCACAAAAGGCAACACGAGGCCGCCACCCAGCACGCAGATCAACAGCCCACCCAGCGCACTATAATCGGCTGTGGTGGTGACGGCGTGGGTGAGGGGATCGCGCATTTCGCGGACCACGATAAAAATTTCGTTCAGGTAGCGGGTGCCCAGCTGGGAGGCGGAGAGCGCGAGATTGGTAAACGATGCCATGACCGCAAAATAAGTAGCCTTTAAATGTGCGGGTGCAGAGTTGGCGATCCATGCCAGCAGCGGCACCATGGAAATTTGTCCCAACGGCGACTCCAACGCCGTGTCCACCAGCGCAATAAACCGCGCATCGACAAACCCGCCGGTGTGGGCTGCGGTCCACACATGCAGGCCGTAGTACATGGCCAGCGTGGGCAGGCCGAGGATGAAACTGACGAGTGTCAAGCCACCCACGATATAGGCCAACGAACGCTCGGCCATGAGCCGGCGAAAAGCAAATAACCCCACCAGGGTGAGCACACTGGCGACCAGCGACAGGCGGGCGAGAAAGCTTTGGTCGAAGCCGAGTTCATCGATCATCCACCAGGTGGAACCGGCGCCCGGCCCGGGCATCGCGCGAAAAACAAAAATAACGATCGCCGTGCCGAGCAGGGTGCGTCTGGCTTCGTCTTCGAGTTCGCGCAGTAGCCGCCACATTAAAGTGCCAATGACCAACAAGGAGCCGGCAAAGATAAGCTCTTGCGCGTAGACCAGCGTGGAGAGACCGATGCTCAGGGTCAGTCCTAAAAAAACCACGCTGCCGCCCAAAATCCACCAGTTCGGCGTGGCTGCCGCCCCGCGATCATCGAGTAAATTGAGGATGGCCGCAGCGCTCAAACCCTGCGCGGCGAGCCGCTGCCACTGCCGGTGCCGGAGCCCGGCGGCGACCGCCACCCCCAGCACTGAAACCACGGGGATCAGGAGGGCATAGGCATAAATCTGCGCATAAATAGCCATTTTTGCCGCTGCCGACAGGCTTTCTGCCCCTGTAAACAACACGACGTTGAGGACCGACACCAACACCCCACCGCCGATAATGGCCACCCGCCCTAGCGTTTGGAGCGTGGTATTCATGCGGCGGCGCTCGGCGAGGGGTATGGCTACGCCACGGCTATCGACGCGCGGCACCGCCTCGACCGTCATCGCGTCGGCGACGGTGTCTTGGGTCATATAACCCACGGGTGAGAGCAGCGCGCTGAGCACAAACCACCAGCTGCTGGGCATGACGCTCGCCATGGCGCTGGGGCGGGTGATGAGGCCAATCATGATGAGGAGGCTGGCGGCGATGAGGCTGGCCCCCAACACCACTAGGGCGGCTTTGTAGCGCCAAATCAAATCCACAAAATGACCCATCGGCACTTTGAGCGCCCAGGGAATGCCGGCCCAAAAGCCAACGGCAGCCAAAAAGGCCGCCGACAAATCGAGATAGTCTTTGATAAAAAAGGTGCCGACGATGCCGGTAAGACCAGAGATGCCGGCCGCCAAATACACCATCAGGGGGGGTAGGTAGGACCAGCGCAGTTCGCGCAGCAAGGCTGGCAAATGACGGTCGAAGAAGGCGTGAACGGTGCCGAGCATGCAGGTTCCCAGTTTAATCAGCGATCGGCGCTAGCTTGCGATCACGCCGGTAGCTTGGCAATCGGTGCAGACTCTGGATAATCAAGGCCATTCTCCTCGACCATCACCAGTGCAATATTTTTACTTAGCCATCGCCATCATGTGTGAAGTCATCGCCACCAGCGCGCTCAAGGCGTCAGACGGTTTTCGGGTGCTGGCCCCCACGGTGTTAGTGCTGGTGGGTTATACGGCGGCGTATTATTTGCTCAGCCTCACGTTGCGAACGCTGCCGGTTGGCATTGCCTACGCAATTTGGTCCGGCGTGGGACAGGCGCTGGTGATGTGTGTGGCTTGGTTCTTGTACCGGCAAACACTCGACTTCGCCGCGCTGCTGGGCATTGCGCTCATTTTGTCCGGCGTGCTGGTGCTCGCGCTGTTTTCTAAATCGATGCCACACTAGGACAGCGTGGGCTGGGCGCGGCGTGTCAGCCATCACAATCTCCACCGACTTCTATCAGGAGCAGGCCTATGAGCGATCACCAGACTTTTGAAATCCCCCGCTACACCACGCAGTCCGGTGTGACGCTCGATCTGCGCCTGAGCTACCGGACTTTTGGACAGCTCTCTCCGCAACGCGACAACGTGATCGTGGTGCCCACTTTCTACGGCGGCCGCCATCCCGAAGCGCAGTACATGGTGGCGGCGAACCGGGCCATCGACCCCACTCGATACTTTGTCGTCATCCCCGACATGTTCTGCAACGGGCTGTCCTCTTCGCCCAGCAACACGCCGGCACCTTATGGCCGCGGCGGTTTTCCGCTGATGTCCTTGTACGACAATGTGCTCTGCCAGCACCGTCTGCTGACCGAGCATCTAGGGGTGCAGCGCATCCGCTTGGTGGCAGGGTTTTCGATGGGCGGTATGCAGGCTTATCAGTGGGGGGCGCTGCATTCCGGGTTGGTCGAGGCCATCGCGCCAATTTGCTGCGCGGCGCGAATTTCAGACCACAATTATCTATTTGTCGACAGCGTCAAGGCCGCCCTGATGCTCGATCCAGACTACAAAGACGGCTGGTACGAAACGCCACCGCTCCGTGGCCTGCTGACCTTTGGCAAGGTCTACGCCGCCTGGCTTTTCTCGCAAGATTTCATGCGCGAAAAACTCTATCGCAGCTTGGGACTCCAGTCGCGCCGCGATGTCGTACTCCTGACGCAGAACTATTTTCTGCAAAACGACGCCAATGACTTGCTCGCGATGGCCGACACCTGGCTGACGGGCGATATCAGCGCGAATCCACATTTTGACGGCGATTTTAACCGTGCGCTGGCCGCGATTACCTGTCGGGCCATCGTGCTGCCCGCGCTTACGGATCAATACTTTCCGCCCGCGGACAGTGCGTTGGAAGTGCAGGGAATGCCCCACGCTGAACTGCGCCCCATCCCCTCTGGCTGGGGGCACGGCGCGGGTTTTGGCCTAGCACCCGCGGATGATGCGTTCATCGATAGCGCGCTGCGTGAGCTTTTGGGCTAGCCCCGGCCGTGAGGATTGACCATGACCGATAACCAAGCCCTGACGCTGGCCCTCAACGCGCACTACGCACCAGAGGATGTCTCCAACCGGATTCTCGCCGCCGTGCGCGTGGCGGGCCTCGATCCCCAGCAATTGTCACGCGATGCGGCGGCGCTATTCGATGAATTTCACGGCGGCGGGCGCGAGTCCACGCGGACTCTGGCGCGGGCGGTAGGGCTGGCGAGTGGCCAACGCGTCTTAGATGTGGGTTGCGGAGTGGGCGGGCCTGCGCGCACCTTGAGCGCTGAGTTTGGCTGTGAGGTCACCGGGGTCGACTTGACCCATCAATTCATTGTCGCGGCCAAGCTGCTATCGGAGCGGGTAGGGATGGCCGATGCCGTCACTTTTCTGCACGGATCGGCGTTGGCGCTGCCAGTGCCTGATGGCTCTTTCGACTGGATTTGGTCGCAAAACATGCTGATGAATATCCCCGACAAACTACGTTTTGCGCAGGAAATGCGACGGGTGCTCAAACCGGGTGGTCGTTGTGCGATCGAGGCGGTGGTCGCCGGCACGGGCGATATTTTCTATCCCTGCTTTTGGGCGGCGGAGCCCGCGCTGAGCTTTGTCGCAACACCCGAAGAACTGCGCGCCACCTTCACGCAGGCCGGTCTCCAAGAGCAATCCTGGCTAGACACCACCGCGCTAGTACTCGCCCAAGGCCGGCGACGGCTGGCAGGCTTGCTGCAGGAAGCGCAAGCGAGCGACGCCGCACCCACACCACTGGGCATCGGCGTGTTGGTGCCAGACCGCGTGCTCGACAAAACGCGTAATGCGCTACGCAACAATGAGGATGGCCGCACGCGCACTATTCAAACCGTGTGGTTGAGTCCTTGAGATGTCGCTAAGTCGAGGTTTTGTGGTTTTGTTGGCGGCACTGCTGAGTGTCGCGTGTAGTGAGGCAGCACGCGAAAGCGAGTTTCTGCGGGTTTTGGCGCCAACGGGGGATTGGCAGATTATCACCACGGTCATCGAACCTTGGGCGCCGCAGGGCCCGCATTTTGTGGTGGTTTACGCCCAACGCGGGGCGCAGGGCACCCGCGTGCCGGTGGGTCGCGCAGAATTAGCCTACGACGGTATTCCGTTTTCTAACCACAATATCAATTTGCGCTGGATCAGCGACACCGAGGCCTTGGTGTGTCTGCGGGCCAGCGATCGACCCGACCAAAGTGTGCATGTCACTATCCGCAGCGCCGTCCCCACGGGCGTGCTGCGAAAAGGCTGTTAAGAGGGGATGACGCGGGGAAGCGGCGTATGCCACGCTGTGCGCTGTGTTTAACGGTGATAAAGAACGGAGAACGTCGCATGCAGGACAAACGACACGAAGGCCCCGATACCGCGCTAGCGCGTAATTACGGCGCCAGCGCGGTAGACGACTACGACACCCAAACCTACATTTTGCCGCCACTGCGCGACGCTGTGAGCCGCGCGCGGATCATCGCCGAGCATCGTGCGAATCCGCGCGGGGCGGCGGCGCAACCTGGCCAGCGGCCACCTAATCACAGCATTGACCTCAAACGGCTGATCGACAAACTGCGCATGTCGCCACAGGCCGGCAAACACACCATCGTAGAAACCGTGCCGTGGCAGGAATATTCAATTGGTCTGCTGCCCGGCCGACGTGGTGGTGTGATTCGCATCACGAAGGAGCGCTACGCCACCCGTGAGGACGCGGAGCACGCGATTTTTCTCAAGCGCCTGCACTTGCTGCTAGACCAGTACGGGGTGGATTACTCGGCGTCGAATTCTTAAATTTTAAGGGCTGCCCTAATGACTACTACTCAGCAAATGATGTTGCGAATCACCGGCTACACCGACCGTTGCTCGGTACGTCCCGGTGAGGCCGTGACTTTTCACATTCACAGCGAATTCAACGAGCCCTACCAAGCCGACATCGTTCGCTTGATCCACGGCGATACCAATCCGGAGGGCCCTGGCTTTAAGGAAAAAATCGTCCGTTCGGCGGTGAGCGGGGAGTATCAGGGCCAGCATCAGGCGGTGCACGCGGGCAGCTACCTCTTGGTGCCACACGATCCGCGTTTGAACCTCCAGAGTTTTACGTTGTGCGCTTATCTGTATCCCACCACCCCAGTGGTGGATGTGGAAGGCGTGGCCGTGGGCGCCCAAGCCATTATCTCCAAACTCAATGCCCGGACCGGTACCGGGTATGGCCTATTTATCAATGAGCACGGTGAACTTGCCCTGCGCATCGGGCGAGGACGGGGTCGGGTGGAGGAGTTCTCTACGGGCAAACCGCTGTTTCGCAAGGTTTGGTACAAAGTGGCGGCGAGCTATGACGCGCGCACCGGTGAGGTCTGCATTTCGCAAACGCCCTTTGTGACGATGACCAACGGTGGCCATGGCTTAAGCCTGCTGCACCCGTTGGATGATACCGCTGCCAGCGTGCGTCATCGCACGACCAAAGGCGCACCGAAGGCCGCCGAAGGCCCGCTGCTGATGGCCGCCAGTACGCTGGCGCCGCACTCCGGCCGCCACGTGAGTGGTGCGCATTTTCGCCACCTCGATTCCCCGTGGGAGGTGCCGGTCCACTGTCATAAGTTCAACGGCAAGATCGAGCGTCCTAAAATTGCGAATGTGGCGTTAGACGCCGCTCAAATTGAGTGCCTACTGGCCGGCGCGGGCATGGAACTCATCCCGGCGGAACTGCGCGCATCGATCGTCGCGGCTTGGGATTTCAGCGCCAATATCGCTGACAACGCCGCGTCTACGCATATTGTGGAAACCAGTCCCAATCGCTTGCACGCGGTGGGCATCAACCTGCCGGTGCGCGGCGTGACCGGCTTTAATTGGTCTTCGGACTACATGAGCTTCCGGCATGCGCCCCAAGAATACGGCGCGATCCACTTCCACGACGAATCCGTAGACGACGCTCGCTGGACGCCATCGTTTACTTTTAAAGTGCCCAAGACGCTCAAGAGCGGCGTGTATGCGGCGCGCCTGCGCGTCAAAGGTTCTACCAGCGCTGAGTGCGAAGACTATGTGCCATTTTTCGTGCGTCCGCCGGCGGCAGGTCCTACCGCGCGGATTGCGCTGGTGATGGCGATGCACAGCTACCTGGCTTACGCCAACGATAACCTCAGCGTGAATTCGGTGATTGCCCAATTGTTAACCGGGCAAGTGCCGTTGTTACAACCCGGGGATCTCTTGCTCAATAAAGAGCGCGGCTACGGTTTGGGTACCTACACCAGCTATCGCGATGGCTGGGGCGTCAATATTTCCTCACGCCTGCGGCCCATTCTCAATATGCGCCCCAAATATATCCACGTGCTCTCGCCGTCGCTGTGGCAGTTCAACGCCGACTTGCATCTGGTCGACTGGCTCTACGAAATGGGCTACGAGGTCGACATTCTCACCGATGAAGATGTCCAACGCGAAGGCGTCGCATTGCTCAAGCAGTACCGCATTGTGTTGACCGGCCACCACCCGGAATACATGTCTGAACAACAAATGCAGGCCTATCAGGATTACCAGCAGTGTGGCGGCCGTTTCATGTATTTGGCGGCGAATGGTTTCTACTGGATTTGTCAGCCGCACCCGGAGAATCCCAACATTGTGGAGGTGCGCAAAGGTGACAACGGCACCCGCGCCTGGACCATCTCGCCGGGCGAATATTGCAATGCCTTTGATGGCAAACACGGCGGGCTATGGCGGGTACGTGGCCGCGTTATGAGCAAACTGCTCGGCGTGACTTTCACCTCTTTTGGCCTGACGTATTCGTCCTACTACCGGCGCGCACCCGACAGCGAACTGCCGGCATGCAGCTGGATGTTTCGCGGCATTGGGCGTAATGAACCCATCGGCAACTTTGGGTTGGTGGGCGACGGGGCGGCGGGTTTGGAATTGGACCGCTACGACTTGGAACTGGGCACACCGCATCGCGCTTATCTGCTGGCGAACTCCGAAGGCCACTCCGATATGTACGTCTCGGTCACCGAGGAATCTACCTTCAACGCGCGTGGTTATATCCCCGGCGGGACCGGCGATAACAACCCGAACACGCGTGCCGACATCGTCTACTACAAAACGCCGGGTGACGGCGCGGTGTTTTCGGTCGGGTCCATGGCGTGGTGTGGTTCCTTGTCGCATAACCAGTACAACAATAATGTCTCGCGCCTGATGCGTAACACCATCGATGGTTTCCTCAAGCCCGGGGCCTTACCGTGACGGCGCGCCGTAAACCGGCCGAAGTCCCTTTTAAGCCCGCAGAAGTCGCCCTGAAGCGGGATGAAAACTGGTGGCTGCACCCGGTCTTGCGCGGCCAGCAGTCGCTGCCGCTCAACGCCGGTGCTGGCGCCATGCCGCATCGTTGGGTGCGCTCAGACGGCACGCTCGAAACCCCGGAAGTCCAGCTGGAAGTAGACAGCCCCTACGCCGACTTTGCCAAAATTCTCTATCGCTTAAACAGCAACCGGCCGGGCCCCGTGCGCGGCTTTTATGTCATCGTCGAGATTGAGCTAGGGCGTTTTGCGGTGGGGCAGCTGTGCGCTGATCCGGCGCTGCCGGTGCAGTTATTCGAAGATCTGGTGTACCCCAGCGAAGTGCAGGCCAGAACCAAAGCGGCCGAATTGCGGGCGTCTAATCCCGGTATTGTGGCGCTATGAGTCTCGGGGTAGAGGTTCAAACTCAGCCACGGGCAGACGGCGAGGTGCTGGTGTTTGTGCTCCATGGCCGCACCGCACTGAACGTCATCGGCAGCGAATCGCTGCGCGCGGGGGCGGCCACTATTCGCCACGCGGCGGCTAACCCCTCAGTGCGTTGCGCGGTGCTGGCCGGCCCCACACCCGGTAGTTTTATAGGGGGCGCGGATCTCAAAGAACTCGGTGCGCTCACGGCGGCAACCGCCGAGGCGTTTATCCGCAGCATCCACGATTTTTGCACGGCCCTGCGCGAATTCCCCACCCCCGTCATCGCCCGAATTGCTGGACATTGTTTGGGCGGTGGCTTGGAGATCGCAGCCGCTTGTGATCTGCGCGTCGCGGCCAGCGACAGCCGCTTTGGCATGCCCGAAGTACGGGTGGGCGTGCCCTCGGTAATCGAAGCCGCCTTGTTGCCCACGCTCATTGGCTGGGGCCGCACGCGCGAATTACTTCTGCGTGGACATCTCATCGATGCCCAGACCGCACAGACGATAGGTCTGGTGGAACAGGTGGCGAGCCCGGCGACGCTCGATGCCGCCTTGGCGGTCGTCGTCGACGACATTCTTGCTGGCGCTCCCGGTGCTATTCGGGCCCAGAAAAAACTGCTCCAGCGCTGGGAGCAGTTGCCGCTGGAGGACGCGATTGAGGCGGGCGTTGCGGCCTTCGTGGACGCCTATCACACCACGGAACCCGCCACTTACGCAGCCCGGTTTTTTGCCCGCCGGGCGCCGCCAGAGCGCGCGCCGTGACGCCTCCCATTACTTTCTAAGACAGGAGACTGACCGATGCTGAGCCAGCCGCTATTCGTGTTGAATGCTTTGGTGTTGCGGGGCGATAGTTCGCCACCAGAGGGTGCGCGCCGGGCGCGACCTGGCTACAACGTCAATCGGGCTGGCGAGGGTATTGAAGACGCCGCCACCCGCGATCGCACCTTGGCGATGTCGCCCACGCCGCAACTCGAGTGGGAAGCCTATGACGAATATTGGCGCAAGGTGCATGGCCCTAAAATTCTGCATCCCGATGGCCCGAACGACCAGCAAACCGGGGTGCTGACCTATTACCTACAGCAGCACCGCCTACCGGCCGGGCCCTCTAGCCAGCGTGCCCCGCCTTATGCGCCGCCGCTCGATGCTCAGGGCTTGTTGCCGCGGACGCCGGCCGCGAGTTGCGCCGTGCATGTTCGCCCGGCCTTCGATGGTATGGCGCAGCTGGGCTACCGTACGCGCGCCGATTTGGAAGCCTTCTTTGCGACGGAGGGTACCAAGTACGGCGAGAAAATCATGCCGGACGAAGCCGTGTTTATCCGCGGTTTTGCCTTCCATGTGGCCGAAGAACACGTGGTGATCCAGCGTGGTGACCGCCGCCGGGATCCGGTCATTCTGACCAAGCTGCACCAGCGCGCCAGCGGCTGGTCGCGGGAGGAGTTTCGCGGACGCTGGATGGCCCAACATGCCGATCTCGTGCGCAGCTTGAACGGCGGGGCAGGTTTGGTGCGGCGTTACGCGCAACTGGTGAACATCGGCCGTGAGGGCGACACGCTGTTTGATCCGGTGGGCGATTGCTACGACGGAATCGGCGTTTATTCGTTCGCTAACATGAACGATTGCGAGGACTTCGTGGGCGGCGCCGACCATGCCGCGTTGGTGGCAGACGAACGCCACTTCGCGGCGGAGTCCAGTTTTTTCACGACGCTTAATTACGTTATTCGCGATCTCACGACCTAGCGCGCGTGAACGGCTAATTTTTGAACGGGGGGCAGATAGTGCGGAAGTCGTGGCTAAATATGAGCTTTATGACCAACTTGGTCTCGCTGCTGATTGCGGTGGTGGGATATTTTATGCCGCACTACGGCGACCTCGTGACCGCCGCTGGGGTGTTTGCGCTCTCGGGCGCCATCACCAACTGGCTCGCGATATACATGCTGTTTGATCGGGTGCCCTATCTGTACGGATCGGGTGTTATTCCGATGCGCTTCGAAGAATTCAAAGCGGGGATTAAACATCTCATCGTGACGGAGTTTTTTTCGCGCGTGCACATCGAGCGTTTCTTTAACCAGTCTGGGGTGAGTTCCGCCGAAGCGTTGAGCGCACGCATCGATTTTGACCGCGTGTTTATCTTGCTGGTAGACGCCATTGTGGAATCGCCCATGGGTGGGGCGCTCAATATGATGGGCGGACGTAAGGCGCTGGAACCGCTGAAAGACCCCATTGTGGCCAAGCTCCGCGGAGTATTGGCAGAACTGGCGGCAACACCCGGCGGCACGGGGGAGGGGGACTTTACCGACGGCTTAGTTGCCCAAGTCGAGCAAATTATCGATAGCCGTCTCGCCGAACTGACGCCCCAGAAGGTCAAGGAAATCGTCGAAGAAATGATCCGCCGCCATCTGGGTTGGCTGGTGTTGTGGGGTGGCGTGTTTGGTGGCTTGATCGGTCTGGCGGTGCAGTTGATCGAGCGCTGGCAGGCGTAGCCGGCTGACGCACCGCATTAGGTGGGCGCGTGCCAGCTCACCAGCCAATCAAAAAACGGCTGCGATTTTTTAAGCCGAGTTTAATCAGTTGCGCCAGCAAGATGCTCAGGGCTAATACCGTGAGTGCCGTCAGCACGAAACTAAAAAAGCCTGGCAGCACCTGCGCGTAGTCCAGCACGCCGCTCCGCTTAAGCAAGACCAACACCCACGGGTGCAGAAAATAGATAGCGAAGCTCAGCGTGGCAAGATAATTTAAACTCGGAATATCGCGTTGTTCGTAGCGATTGAGCAAAGACAACGCAAACAAACACAGGACTAGTTTCTGGATCAGGATGATATCGATGCCAGCAAACGAAAATATGTCGCTTTTGTGAAAATTGCCAAAGCCGGGCTCTAGGATGGCTTGCCCAACGGCCAGTGCGAATACCCCTATCCCCAGTGCTACCGTTTTGTTCTCGAGCAATTTAAACAGCCGCACTCGCTCGATCGAACACATAATGCCAGCCAGGTAAGCCGGCAAATAATAAATCACCGAATGCACGGGTGAAAAATTGCCCGTGGGCCGCCTTGCCAGCAGCGCCAACCCCAGAAAACTCACGAAAATAGCCAGTTGTGTGCGGCGCGCGAGGGTCGTCTGCCAGACAAACAGGGGTGCTAGAAAAAAAATTATCATGATAAAAGGGACGTACCAGTAAGCCGTAAACAGCTCGCCGGTCCACAAGTAGCGCGCGGCCAGCGCCAGATATTCTGCCCAGCCCGCCGCCCAACTGGCCGCCAGCGCTGGGCTGCTGCGGTCGGTTCCGGGATATGCGGTAAATAACAGGAGGCCGGTCATAGAGAGGATTAGGTAGGGCAAGAGAACGTATTTTATTTTTTGGCCGATAAACCGCGCATAGGCGAATTGATGGGCATTCAAATGATGGAACAGAAATCCTGAGATAAAAACAAACAGCGCGGAGCCGCCGGTAATGAGGTTGGCAAGGATTTTCTCGCCCAGCGTGTCGACATACCAGAAAGCATAGGAATGGCCGGCCACGATCAAGAGGATGGCTATCGCCCTAAAATAATGTAGCGAATTAATTCTCATGTCGTGGCGCTCGGCCCAAAATGCCTAAATTACCGGGAATAATTCAGTCACTGCTGGCTGTAGTGGGTCGTGGGGTGGCCATGGCGCGCAGTATTTTATAAACACCGCGTTGCCGAGGCAGTCTGATAAGCCGGGGGAGGCTCGAGCTTCGAGGCTCGCAGGTCGGCGTGCCCTGCGCAAGTCCCGTGCGTCGCGTTGGCCTGGCCAGCTAAAAGCGGTTTGTCGCCCCCACGAACGCGTTGCCACGAAGCTCGCGCCGCGCGGCGCTCGGCGTTTGTTGGGGCCAGATTTTTAAGGCTTCAAGGCCGTGACGTGCGGCCCAACGCAACCCACACGTTGAGAGGGGCATGCCTGCGCCGCGGTATCCGGAGCCGCCAGAGCGGCTCACTCTTAAGGATTCGAATGCGGTCACCGCGGCCTCCTATCGGGTTGGTTCATTGACCCGTCTCTGGGGCGCTTGGACCTGCGCCATATCAAGGCGCGGGATCGCGAACTGGGCCTTAATCCGCAGGGCTTGTTGCGAGTCGCGCTACGATTACTGTCCATCGCCAGCCCAAGACTGACTGTCGTGAGGCGGCCCTGATAATAAGCCGCAAGCCAACGATGCGAAAAGACACGACTTCCCCTAAACGGGCCGTTTATAGTTCCCTTCCGCAACGCTTGCGAAACTGGGCTGGAGGCTGAAAATGAAAAGGCTGGAGGACACGCAAGAGGTTTTTGGCGCGCGTGCGCCACGCACCGGGTGGCGGCGGATGTGGTCATTCCCCCTGCGGGGCAGGTTGTTCATCATTCTGCTGGTACTGAGTGCTACGGCTGGGCTGGGGTTCACTTTTGCGCGCGCGCCGGTGTATCGCAGTGTGGCAACCCTGCTGGTAGAGCCGGCGCGCAATCGCGCAGACTCCCTACGCTCGCAGGACGACCAAAACGTTGTCTTCAGTGCGCCGCCGGACAACCAACAGGTGCTAGCCACTGAACGACAGCGCTTTTTGAGCCCTTCGGTCGTGACGCAGGTGGCCCAGCAATTCACCGCAGAATTACGCACGCTAGGCGCCGAATTGAACCCCGAGGCTGGGTTGCAGGCCCTGCTTAACATCGAATATGACGCCGCGACCAACTTGATTCAGCTGGCGCTGGAAGGGGCAAATCCGGCGCTGCCACAGCGCATGTTGATCGCTTGGTTAGCCGCTTATGAGACGAGGCGTGTGGCCTCGAACACCACGACGCGTAGCACCAAAGGGGATCGGCTGCAGCTTGAGTTACAGCAACTCGAGGCGCGCATTGCAACCCAGCGCAGCGCGCTCGACGCCTACCGGGAGCGCTACGGAATAGTCTCGAGCGACCGCACCGAGAACCGCGAAACGGCGAAGTTACGTGGCCTGAATGACTCGCTCGGCAAGGCTGAGGAAGAAGAACTCAAAGCGAGCGCCTATCTGGTAGCCGTCAGGCGGGCGATAGAGCTAGGCGAGCCGGTGACCCAAGAACGCGACCGCGCGGCCCTAGATCGTTTGACCGAGCGTATCGCCTTGCTGCGCGATCAGGTGCGCGCTAATGCTGATCGCTACACCGATAAATTCGCCCAGATCGCGCCGGAAATTGTGGATGCGAAAAAGGCGCTGGCGCAGGCTGAACGCGACTTCGCCACCCAACAGGAAACGGCGACTCGGGAAGTGCGTAGTCAGGCTGAAACGCAGTTGGCCAGCGTGCGGAGCCATAAAGCTTCGTTGCTCGCGGAACAAGCGTCGCTGCGGGGCGCGCTGACCACCTTTGCGCAACACTTCGAGGCGTTCAGCTTGCAGCAAGAGCAACTGCTGGATCTCGAGGCACAGGCTAAACCGCTGCGCGAACGGCTGGTTCAAACCGAAGTGGCTGGAGCCGAATTGCTACCCACCGTCAGTGTGTTGTCGCCCCCCGACCTGCCGTTACGGCCGAGCCGGCCGGATTATGGTCGAGATGCCGCGATCAGCCTCGGAGGTGCCTTTGTCTTCGCTCTGCTAGGGGTGTGGCTAATGGAGTTTCTGAGTCGAAAGCCGCCAGCCGAACCCAGTGCGAACGACGCGCCGTCGGTAGTCTATGCGGCGAATCCCCCGGGGGTGTGGCCCGTGCTGTCGCCGTCAGCGTCCGATGCCTACGCACACGCAGCGCTCGTGCCGTTGGCGTTGCCGGCCGCCACGGCGCCGCTGCCGCGCGAACTGCTGCCGGCAGAAGTCAGGGCGTTGCTGGCAACCGCTGACGACCCTACCAAGCTGATGATCGCTATGCTCATGAGTGGCGTGAGCGGGGTGGAGTTAGGCCAGTTTAAGTGGGCTGATGCGGGTGCGGATGGCCTGCTGCAAGTGGGGTTGCCGCCACGCGGCGTGCGTTTAAATGCGGGTTATGCGGCACTGTTGACCCGCCTGGCACAGGAGGACGCCGCCTTGGGTGGGGTGGTGCCGCAAGGTTTGGCACGCGCGCGTGACGCCGCCGAACTCTCGGCTGTGTTGCTGTATGTCGCCCACGACGCCGGGCTTGCGCACCCGGCAGAAATCACCTTGGACGCCCTGCGACATACCTATTTTGCTTTTCTGGTACGCCAAGGATTAAAACTCGGTGAGTTGCCGCGACTGGGTGGGCCGCTGGCCCCCAGCGTGCTTGCCAGTTATGCGCGCTACTCACCACCTGGCGTGGCACTCGCCCTAGAAGAGGTGCCGCTCGACTATCCGGGGTTGACGGCGACCAGTTGACAGGGCGCCCGCGCCGCGGGCGTGCTGAGGGTATGACCTCGCCACGGTGGGGCGCCTATCAAGGAAAACTTTGGGTGGTCTCGGCGGGCGGGGCGTGTACCGGCCGCGACGCTCCTGCGCCGCGACGGGTGTTTATGCGCCCGGCAAGCGCTTAGTCCAATACCTGAGGATTGCCCTGCACGCCGCCATCGACGGGCAGCACCGTGCCGGTGGTAAAGCTAGACGCGGCACTGGCCAGATACAGCGCTGCACCCACAATTTCGTGGGGCTGCCCACCACGACCTAGGGGGATGCGGGCTTTGGCGCTGCGCTCGAAGGCGGCCAAGTCCCAGGCCTTCGAAATGTCGGTCAAAAAGGGGCCTGGCATGATGCAGTTCACCCGTACTTTAGGGCCATAGGCATAAGCCAAGGAGCGTGTCAGCGCGTTCAGCCCCGCCTTGGCCGCGCCATAGGGCTCGGACTTGGGACTGGGGGTTACAGCGGCAGTGCTCGACACATTGATGATAGAACCGCCATCACCGGCCGCCATATGCTTGCCCAGTAGGGCTGCTAAGCGAAACGGGCCTTTGAGATTGATGGCCAAGACTTTGTCGAATAGCTCTTCGGTGACCTCATCTAGCGCCGGGTATAGCGGGGACAGCCCCGCATTGTTAACCAGAATATCGACCTTGCCGAAGGTCTTCAGGGACACCTCCACCAAGGCATCCAAATCGGCCCAGCGCCCCACATGACAGGCGTGGGCGAGCGCGCGGCGGCCGCGTGCTTCCACTTCTTTGGCCACCTCGATGCAGGCCTCAAGTTTGCGGCTGGCGATGATGACATCCGCACCATAGTCAGCAAAAGCGAGCGCCATTTGGCGACCCAGACCCCGGCTGCCACCGGTAATGAGGGCGACCTTGCCAGTGAGATCAAATAGATTGTTGGACATATTGTTTCCTCAAAAAAACGCAGGGTCTAAGTTTGCGATGCCACGCCACGATGATCCGTCGCCAACCACACATAGAAGGCAGGCACGACGAACAGCGTAAACAGCGTGCCAATACCCAGCCCCGCCGCGATGGTCAGCCCAATATGCGAGCGGCTCATCGCACCTGGGCCGATGGCCGCGAGCAGCGGCAGCATGGCCATCATCATCGTCACAGTGGTCATGAGGATGGGCCGTAAACGGGTGGCGGCACCGGCGATGGCGGCGTCAATTTTGTTGAGATGCTGCGTGCGCTGCAGATGGTTAGCAAACTCGACGATCAAAATGCCATTTTTTGTGACTAATCCGATGAGCGTAATCAGGCCCACTTGGGTGTAGATGTTGATAGTCGCGTAGCCTAAGTTGATGAACGCTAGTGCCCCCGATATCGACATCGGCACCGACATCAGGATGATCAGCGGGTCGCGCCAGCTTTCAAACTGCGCTGCTAATACCAAATAGATGACGAATGTCGCGAGAAAAAGCGTCAACACGAGCGCATTGCCTTCTTGTCGATACTGCCGTGTAGACCCAGAAAAATCGTAGCTATAGCCGCTCGGCAGCGAGCTCTGCGCGGTCTCTTGCAGGTAGTCCAGCGCATCGCCCATAGAGACCCCAGGGGCTGCGATCCCCTGCAGCGTGAGTGAGTTGAGCTGTTGGAATTGGGTGCGTTCGCTAGGCTCGACGCTTGCCTTAAAGCTCACCAGCGCGGACATCGGCACCAGTTCGCCACTGGCCACCCGCAGATAGTAGGTGTCTAGCAAGCTTGGATTAGCCCGAAAGTGATCTTCCACTTGCGCGATCACTTTGTAGCTTCGTCCTTCGAGGTTAAACCAGTTGACGTGATTGCCACCCAACGCGGTGGCGAGTTCCCGACCAATGTTTTCCATCGAAACCCCTAAGATGGCGGCACGATTACGGTCGATCTCCAAGGTGATCTTAGGGCGAGAGAACTCCACTGATTTTTGCAAAAACATAAATTTTCCGCTTTTCATGGCGGTACTCAGGAGGTCGTCTACCGCCCGATCGAGTCCGGCGTAGTCGTCGGGTGAACGCACCACGAATTGCACCGGCAGACCGCGTCCGGCGCCCGGTAGGCTGGGTCGCGGAAAGGCCGCCACCTGCTGTCCCACCTGCTGATTAAGCCGACCCTGTAAATCTTCGAGCACTTGCTGTTGTGAACGATCCCGGTTAGCCATGGGCACAATCTTGAAACCGCCAAAGGCGGTATTGGGCGAACCGTTAAACCCCAAAATAGAGAAGCTCTCAAAATATTCTGGAATTTTTTCGAAAGTGGCGAGGGTGTCGGCGACGTAGCGCTGCGTGTAGTCGATGGTGGCGGTTTCTGGACCCCGGGCAGCCACCAGCAGTACGCCTTGATCCTCGTTGGGAGCGAGTTCCTTCTGGCTGGTGAGGTACAGCGGAAACATACTCAGCAACACCACGAACGCAAACGCAACGAACACCGGCCAATAGGGCAGGTGCTTGCGGAGAAACCTGCGATAAGCGTCGGCCAACGCGTTAAATCCTTGCTCCACGCGGCGCTCGAAGCCCGTGGGCGGGCCATCGCTGAGGATGCGCGAGGCCAACATGGGCGATAACGTCAGGGCCACCACTCCTGAAATGAGTACGGCACCCGCCAGCGAGAAAGCAAACTCGGTGAATAACGTGCCGACCAAGCCCCCCATGAAACCTACCGGGGCGTACACCGCCATCAGCGTGGTGGTCATGGCGATGATGGGCAGCCAGAGTTCGCGCGCGCCCACCAGCGCTGCGTCTCGGCGGGACTTGCCCTCGGCAATGTGTCGATGGACGTTCTCGACCACCACGATGGCGTCGTCGACAACGAGCCCGATGGCCAAGACCATCGCCAGTAGCGTGAGCAAATTGACCGAAAACCCCATTAGCAGCATGAGAAATGCCGCGCCAACCACCGATAACGGGACCGCTATCGCGGGGATTAGCGCCGCCCGCAGCGAACCTAGCGATAGATAAATCACCAACAGCACAATCACCAGACTTTCGGCGAGACTCGCGAAAACCTCGCGAATAGATTCCTGAATGAACACGCTGGCGTCGTAGGGAATGTAGACCTCTAAATCGGCGGGC
Source organism: Klebsiella pneumoniae (assembly GCA_945862315.1). Lineage (GTDB taxonomy): Bacteria > Pseudomonadota > Gammaproteobacteria. The sequence goes on along the minus strand of CAMAXW010000018.1, from coordinate 20,274 downwards.
ATTTGTGTTTTGAGCGCCGGCATGACCGCCCGCACTCGCTCCGCGACGCTCAGCGGATTAGCCCCGGGCGCGGCGTCGATGCCGATGTAGGTCGCGGTTTTATCTTTGTACAAACTGCTGGCGTTGTAGTCTTCTGCGCCCAGTTCAGCCCGTGCCACATCGGCAATGCGCACGAGCGCGCCGTTTTGAGTGCGGATCACCAAGTCGCTGAAATCTTGCGTGCGGTTGATATCCGTTGTGGTGGTGAGATCGATCGACACCAGTTTGCCGCGGGTAGCGCCCACGCCAACCAAGTAATTGTTTTTCTCCAGCACCTCGCGCACGTCGTTGGCCGTGACGTTATGCGCCACCATGCGCCGAGGGTCGAGCCAGATGCGCATAGCAAATGCTTGGTTGCCGAAAATCTGCGCTTTTGCCACGCCCGTGATGGCTTGTAGTTGTGGACGTACGACCCGCAAGAGGTAGTCGGCGATCTGCTGACGCGACATGCTAGTGCTGTAGAAGGCGATGTACATGAGTGCTGTGGCATCGCCCGTCACGGACTCGATAATCGGGTCGTCTGCTTGTTCGGGCAGCACGTTGCGTTGGCTGGCCACTTTCGCTTGAATTTCCGACACCGCCGCGTGGGCGTCGTAGTTCAATTTCATGTAGACCTCGATCGTGGATATTCCCTGCTTGCTGCTGGAGGTGATGTAGTCGATGCCGTCGGCTTCTGCGATAGCCTGCTGCAGCGGGGTGGTGATGAAACCTTTCACCAGTTCACTGCTCGCCCCCGGATAGGGGGTGCGGACGGTGACGATAGTGTTTTCGGTCTTGGGATATTGCCGCACGTCGAGGCTGACGATCGCCCGCAAGCCCAGAATAAAAATCAGCAGGCTGATGACGCTTGCCAGCACCGGCCGGCGGATAAAAATATCGGTGAAATGATTCACGGGCCGGCAGGGGCAGGGGCAGCGGTGGGGCTGGCAACGATCGCCACGGTAAGGTCGTTGCGGAGTTTGTTTTGCCCCACGGCCACGATGCGGTCACCCGCGCTGAGACCTTTGCTCACCGCAACCCAGCCGTCCCGAACTTCGCCGGTGGTGACCGGCCGTCGGTTGACCTTCAGTCCCCCTGCGTGGGTTTCGATCAAAAATACGGAACTGCCGTAGGGGCTATAGGTGATGGCGGTTTCGGGTACGGTCAGCACCTCGTCGATGGTGGTTTCCACAACGTTCACTTCCGCAAACATACCGGGCCGTAATTTACCCTCGGGGTTAGGCAATTTGGCACGGACCTTCACCATGCGAGTGGCCACATCCACAGCCGGATCGATGGCGGTAATGTGGCTAGTGAAAACTTCCTGTGGCCGCGCCTGCACGCTCAGCGTGGCCGTTTGGCCTTTGCTGAGTCTGGTGATAAAGCGCTCTGGCAGCCGGAAATCCACGAATATCGGATCCATGGATTGCAGCGTTACCACTGGCGAACCGGGCGCGAGGTAATCGCCGAGATCGATACGCCGGATGCCGAGCGTGCCGGAAATCGGGGCGCGGATAGATTTTTTAGCGAGGTAGGCGCGTTTGGCTGCAACCAAGGCCTCTGCCTCGGCCCGTCGCGCGGCCGCTTCGTCGTACTGAGCGCGCGACATCGTGCGTTTACGCTGGAGTTCTTCGGCCCGCTGGAACTGAATATCGGCCAGACGGAGCAAGGCTTCGTGGCCCCGTAATTCGGCCTCATCGATGCTGGCATCGAGGGTTACCAGCACATCTCCCGCGTGCACTTCTTTGCCTGATTCAAACAGGATGGCAGAAATTTGGCCCGGCACTTCGCTCATCACATTCACGTCTTGGACCGCGCTCAGCGAGCCCACGGCAAACAACGAACGACCCCACTGGCGGCTTTCAACGGTGACCGCCGCGACTTGGGTGGGTGGTTGCGGGCGCGAGAAATGGGCTTTTAGCGCCTGAATTTGCCGATATTTGGCAACCGCGAGGCCACCAAAAATAAGGCCTGCAACGGCGATCAAAATAAGCACGCGTTTGAACATGACAACGCCTATGTGGGAGGACGAGAGCGAAACTAAAAACCTAGACGCTGGACGCCGCAGCGAAGGGCGCGAGTCTAGCATTTTGCACACGGGCCACGGTGGGGCGCGCGGGTGCTCTCAAGCGGACAGTGCGCCGTTTAGCACGCCCAGATGACGCGCGATACATTCGCCGGTGCGCTGCAGGTGATACCCGCCTTCCAGCAGCGAAAGCACCCGCCCACCGGCGTATTGCTCGGCCACTTCCATGACCCGCGCGGTCATCCAGCCGTAGCAGTCTGTCGACAGGTTGACAGCCGCCAGCGGGTCATCGCGATGGGCGTCGAAGCCGGCAGACAGCAGCACCACTTCGGGTTGAAAAAGTGCGAGGGCGGGGAGCACCTGGGCGTGGAACGCGGCCACATAATGGGCATCGGTCGCGCCGGCCGGCATGGGGCAATTGAGCGTGGCGCCAGTGCCCGCACCCTGCCCAGTCTCGCCGGCGCCGCCCGTGCCCGGATAATGCGGGTACTGGTGGAGGCTGATGTAGAGCACGGAGGGATCGGTCTCGAAACTGTGCTGCGTGCCGTTGCCGTGGTGCACGTCCCAGTCAAGGATGGCAATTTTGGCCACCCCGTATTGGCGTTGTAGATAGCGGGCCAAAATCGCAACGTTATTGAACAGGCAAAAACCGAGCGCGCCTGCCGTTTCCGCGTGGTGGCCCGGTGGGCGCACCAAGCCGAAACCGTTGCGAATCTCGCCGCTCATCAGGGCATCGGCCAGCCGCAAACCCGCCCCCGCTGCGAGCAGTGCGGCGTCAAACGACTGCCTTGAAATAGGCACATCGGGGGTGTCCAGAAATGGCGCACCCTGCAGGCAGGCTTGGGCCGCCCGTTTGATGTAGTCCAGCCGGTGAGTGGTTTCAATCCACAATGTGTCGGGCGGCGTGGCACGCAGATTGAGCAACCCCGAATACCAGGGATGGAGCGCGAGTTCGGCACGCGCAGCGGTGAGGCGTGCGGGGCGCTCCGGGTGACCAGCGCCAGTGTCATGGGCCAGAAACAGCGGGTCATAAACCAGGCCCGTCGGCGGGGTTGCGGGGCGCATCAGCAAGGTTTTCTCCCGTGCAGAGTGGGTCTGGCGGGGGCCGAGAGGGGCGGCAGCCGCCGCCGCACCCGGCCCTGCGCTCGCGGGTTGTTGCCGCGTGGTGCAGGGGGCAGATTGGCCAAACCGGCGGCGCTCAGTGGGTCGCGGGGAGGCCGCTCGTCGCGGGGCCAGCAGCGCTCGCAGGCTCAGCAGATGTCGCAGCGGGCTCAACTGGTGGGGTGAGCACGGCTGCAGTTGCGGCCGGCGTGCCCGTGGGGGCGTTCAGTTCCACCGCATCACGCAGCACTTTTGAGGCTTCTTCCAGCACGACATCAAAGTCATCGGTGGGCTTTTCGCGCTCGGCCTCGTCGGCGCTGGTCCCCTCATCGTCATCGTCTTCTTCTGGCTTCGGCGTGGCTGGCAGTGCCGCTTTGCCATGCGCAACGCGGATGGCGTTTTCGCGCATCCGCTGGTCTAGGCGGGACTGCAGGTGCTCTTTGCGGCGCTGACTTTCCAGCAGCGAGACGGATTTTTTATCGGAGACTTCCTGCACCGCACGCTCTTGATCCAGCAGCGCGAGATAGGCCTTATCGGTTTTGACACGGGTCTGATGCTGGGCCCGCAGTTGCTCCAGATGCAGCAGGTGATCGGTGGTCGGGATGAATTCTGCCGGCGGGATGTGCGCAAAGGGGAGGGCCTGTTTAAGCGCTCGCTCGCCCTGATCCTTGGTGCTTAAGTTAGAGGGGAATACCACATCGGGAATAACCCCGAGATGTTGCGTGCTATCGCCGTCGACGCGAAAAAATTGCGCGATCGTGGCTTTCAGTTGTCCCAGTTTGCCTTTGGAGTCTTCATCAAAGCGGTTGAGGTCCACCAAGTTCTGGACCGTGCCTTTACCGAAGGTTGTTTCCCCGAGTATCAGTCCGCGCCGATAGTCTTGAATGGCGGCCGCGAAAATTTCTGACGCCGAGGCGCTGTTACGGTCCACCAGCACTGCGAGGGGGCCGGCATAGGTGACGGTGTCATCGCTGTCCTTCTCTAATTGCACCCGACCCTGTGAATTGCGCACTTGGACCACCGGGCCACTCGGGATGAACAAGCCTGTTAGTTCCACTGCCTCGGGCAACGAGCCGCCGCCATTGCTGCGTAAATCGATGATCAGCCCAATGATGCCTTGTTTCGTCAATTCGGCGATCAGGTGCCGCACATCGCGGGTGGTGCTGCGATAGTTCTCCTCACCTCGCATGCGCGCTTCGAAATCCATGTAAAAAGTTGGGATTTCAATCACCCCAATTTTTTGCGGACCTTGGGCGCCCTCGACGGTCAGCACTTTCTGGCGTGCCGCTTGGTCTTCTAACTGGATGGTGTTGCGGGTGAGGTTGATGATCTTGGGCGGGCCATCGGGTCCGGCGTTTTTCGGCAGTACCTGTAAGCGCACGATGGAATCTTTGGGGCCACGGATTAAATCGACCACTTCATCCAAACGCCAGCCAACGACGTCCACGATCTCACCCGCCGCACCCTGACCAATGCCGCCGATGCGGTCACCTTTTTTGAGTTTGTGGCTGAGATCAGCGGGGCCACCTTTGACCACTTCGTTGACAATCGTGTATTCGTTATCGCTTTGGAGCACCGCACCGATGCCCTCCAGTGAGAGGCTCATCCGAATTTTGAAATTCTCGGAGGTACGGGGCGAAAAATAGGAACTGTGGGGATCGATTGCCGTGGTGTAAGCATTGATAAAGGTTTGGAACACATCCTCGGCGTTGTACTGGGCGGTTTGCCGGACGATGCCTTGATAGCGTTTGCGGAGGGTCTCAATAATTTTTTCGGGTTTGCGTCCCGCCAACTTGAGCGCCAACACATCATTTTTGACACGCTTGCGCCAGAGTTCGTCGAGCTCGGCCTCGTTTTTAGCCCACGCGGCGTCTTCGCGCTGGAATTCAAAGGTCTCGTTGAGGGTGAAGTCGATGGGGGTGGCGAGGCTCGCCAGAGTTTTTGTCATCCTCGCCGTCACCCGTTGTCGGAAGCGCACAAACATATCGAACAATGTCTGGAGGTCGGAATTGCGCAGGTCGTCGTCTAGCTCATGCGAGAAGGCGCTAAATTCGTCGATATCGGACTGCGTGAAATAGCTTTTGGTGGGGTCGAGCGCGGTAAGGTAGTTGTCGAAGATCGTCTGCGAGAGCTGGTCGTCCAGCGGCGCCTTTTTATAGTGGTAATTGCTGATGAAATGGGTGATGAGCCGCGTAGCTCGGCGATGTTCTGCCTGCGGGGTCAGGTCTGTCAGCGGCACCACCGGCGCGAGGGCGTAGGTGGCGGAAGAAAGTCCCAGCAGCACCGCACACAGGGCGGCGGCGAACAAATTTTTCATGCGTTTGGTAATTAACAGCTACAAATTGAAAGGAGTGCGATGCAAACCCCGGGGTTGGTGCCAGGGCGCAGCTAGTGTAGCGTAACAAGGTGGCAGAGCGCTGTGGAAATCAGGTGACTTCTTGCTCTGTCGTTAAAATTAGGCGAGCGCGTTTCGCGCCTTCTTAAGGAATCTATGACGACTACCCATGTCCCCACGTTCGTTCAGACAGATGCCGGCCTCCTCGAAGCCGTGGCGGCCTTGGAAGGTGCCCAACGCTGGGCCATCGACACCGAGTTTATGCGGGTCGATACCTACTTCCCGCAGCTGTGCCTGCTGCAGATCGCCAGTGAGGAGCGCACTTTCTGTATTGACCCCATCGCCGTGCCCGACCTCTCGGCACTGGATGGCGCATTACAAAGCCCGCACTGCCTCAAGGTGATGCACGCGGCCCGCCAAGATTTAGAAGTGCTGGCCGTTCATGGTGGCCATCAGCTCAACGCGCTGGCTGATACCCAAGTAGCCGCCGCCTTGCTCGGCTTGCCCGAACAAGTGGGCTACGCGTGGCTGGTGGAACACTACCGCGGGGTGGTGCTCGATAAATCTCAAACCCGCACCGATTGGGCACGCCGTCCGCTCACGGACGCCCAGTGGCGTTATGCGGCGCAAGATGTCGAATGGCTGCTATCGGTGTGGGATGAGATGGCGACAGCGTTGGCCACGCAGGGCAAGCTGGCTTGGCTAAAGGAAGAATGTCTGCGCGTCCCCGCCGACGAAAATCAGCCCGTGTGGCAGCGCATGAAGGGCATTGCCCAGTTTACCGGGGCGCCGTTGGCGGTCGCCCAGGCGGTGTGTAAATGGCGGGAGACCGTCGCCCGCGAGGTCAATCGGCCGCGCACCTGGATCTTGCGCGACGAAACCGTGTTAGCTTTTGCCCGTAGCTTGCCGCACTCGATGACCGAATTAGCCCGGCTGCCCGGCATGCCGCCAGCGACGGTCCGCCGGTATGGCGAGGTGTTGCTGCAGCTGGGCAGCGAGGCGGCGGCCCGTGGTCCCACCGGGGAGCCCATGTTGGTGGTGCGGCTCAGCGGTGCGCAGTCGGCACAGTTAACGCGGGTGCAAGAAATGATTCGCCTGCGGGCCATTGAGTTATGCGTGGCACCTACTTTGCTCGCCAGCAGGCGCGATCTGGAAAGACTGCTGTGTGGTCAGCCCGTGCCTAAGCTCACGGAAGGCTGGCGCGCGGGGGAGTTGGGCGCGGCGTTGTCCGTGCTGCAAGAAGCCAGCACAGACAACGGGTAAGCACACTTATTTTTTGATCGCGAGCAGTTCGATCTCAAAGAGCAGCGTTTGGTTGGGGCCTATGGGGCCAGAACCTTTGGGGCCATACGCCAGGCTGGACGGTACCGCAATTTCCCACACCGAGCCCACGCTCATGAGTGGAATAGCTTCTTGCCAGCCCGGGATCACGCCATCCAAAGGCATCGTGGCGGCTTCTCCGCGACGCCGTGAACTGTCGAATTCCATCCCATCGATGAACGTGCCCACATAATGAACCGTCACCGTAGCGCCAGCCTTAGGCTGTGCGCCCGTGCCCTTGCGAACTTCTTTGTACTGCAGTCCGCTGGGCAACGCCACCACGCCTTGGGTCTGCTTGTTTTTAGCCAGATAGTTGCGGCCAGCCTCGAGGTTGGTTTTGGCACTGGCGGCCATGCGCTCGTTGACCGACTGGGAAGCTGCGGCCAGTGCGCCGTCAAATTCCGCCTGCGTTAAACGGGGTCGGTTTTTTTCCAGCGCATCGCGCGCACCTAGCACAAAAGCGTCGGTATCCAACGTCACACCCTGACGGGCAATGCTTTGCGCGCTCGTCACGCCAATGGCATAACTGCTCTTTTTGACATCCGTATCCAGTGCGGTGGTCTCTGCGGCAAAGGCTTGGCCAACCGTGAACAGCCCGCAGGCCGCCAGTAGGTAACATTTCATGAAATCGAAGCTCCTAGGAGAAATGAAAATAAACGATGAGGAATTCAAGCGAGCATTTAGACGGCCGCAGCCAAAATTTCTCGGCCATAGTCTAGAACTTAGTTGACCCGAGAGGCAGTGAATTTAAGCACCGCTCGAGGCCCCACCACGGCCATACTCAGAGCGATGCCGGCCGGGACTATGACGCAGTCCCCACCCTTGATGCGCATCGTATGTCCCTCTAGTTCAATGGCGAGTTCACCGGTCATGATGCCGAGCATGGATTCCCCCTCAAGCGCCTCGGTCCCGGTTTTAGAGCCGACGGCTAGTACTTCGCGGTGCGTATCGTAGCCCCAGATCAGTAATTTTTGGGTCATGGATTGTTCACTGAGGAGGCCGTTGGCTGCCAGATCCCAGTGTTCGAGCCGCAGCTGGCTGAGTGGCTGGTAGGCGGCAACGGTGTTGCCACCCTGAAAATGGGCCTGGTAGAGCGCCGACTCGGCGCGTTTTAGCAGGACGTCACAATCTTGATTTTTCGAGGGCTTCACGGTGGCCACCCCAATATTGGTGGTGAGCGTTTTACCGGATTTTGCTCGCGCATGCGGCAGGTTGGCGCTGGCAATTTTTTCACGCATTGCTTCGGCTAAGCGCTCGGCGTTGGGTGCATCGCAGTTGGGCAGCAACAGCGCTAAACGTGTTTCGTCGTAGCGTGCGGCGGTGTCGCCCGCGCGACGGCCAAGCCCGCGCAAGGCCAGCGCCACTCGTTTGAGCATGATGTCTGCCGATGGGCGGCCATAGGCGTCGACGTAGGTGTCCATGTCGTCCACTTCGACGATGAGGAGCGAGACCAGCTTGGCCTCGCGCAGGGCCCGTCGCCACTCGGCATCGATGTTTTCCTCAAAGTGGCGACGGTTGTCGAGTCCGGTCACCTGATCGATGGGCGAGACGCGCGTGAGCATGTCGGACAGGGCTTTAGATTTGCCCTGTGCCATCCCGATATCTGCCGACATCCGTCGCAGCTCGGTATCAGCTTCTTCGCGCTTGAGTTGCATGGCTTTCACTTCAACCTGAAGTTTTTCAACTTGCTCGCGGCGTTGGTCGAGATAGTTGCGCAATTGCTCGTTTTCTTCGGCCGCCACCGCGGCCAGCCAAGCCGCGTGGCGGAGCTGCCGGGCGCACATCACAATGGCCGCCGTGGCGCCGACCAAGGCGATGAGGGCATGGTAGGCATCGGGATCGGGGCGCAGGCTAAACGCCACTAGCAGCGGGCCTAAAGCGCTTAAATTTACCGCGCGCACCACTGGCACGCCGCCGCCGTGGATGAGCAGGGACAACGCACTCAGCGCCACCAGCAAGAGTAGCAAGGGACTGGCCGCCGCAGCCCCAGACTGGAAGAACACCCAGGCCGCGAGCCCGCCAAAAGCGAGCCCGGTGGCCGCAAGGCTGAGGATGAACCGGGGCAACAGGGCCGGTCCGGCGTCGGGCTGGGCTTTGAATTTTTCTAACAATGAGAAGCGCGCGAGGTATGTGAGTGCACAGACCCCCAGCCACAGCGCCGCGACCCACAGCGACGCAGTAGTGGCCGCGAGACTGGCGGCCACCAGCATCAGCCCGCCGCCGAGGCCGAATTCTAGGCGGCCACTGCGCAGTGGTTCCTCGCGCTGTAGAGCTGAAATTTTTTCGCTGACGGCGTCGTTAAGATCCATTTAAATGCTCTGCATCCGCCGACAAAAGACAGGCTCGTGGGCGGTTACACTTTTTGCTGCTACGAGGACTAACGGGCGCAAAAAGTCTACTAGGATTAATGATTTTCGGACAGTGTTTTTACAAGCTCAGTTGGCTATAACGGGTTTTTAATCTGCTCGCTCAAGCTGATCTGCTTCCTCTGCTGGGTGCGGTAGTTTTGACCAACTGCTGGGATGGCGTGCGCCGCACGAGGGGCGGGTCATTCCGGGTGGGGGTCGCAGATAAAGCCAAAATGGCTGGCGAGTGTGGCACGGGACATCCGCTGTACCGCCAGTACCTGCGCGCCCAGACGCAGGCTCCCTGAGGAGGTGCCTTCTAGTACCTCGTGGGGATCCTGCGCATCTGGCCCCGCGGCGAGCAGTTGGGTGAAGGCTTCCAAGTCCCGGTCCACGAGGTTGCCCAAACCCAGTTCGCTGGCAATGAGCACGGCACCACAATCGCTCAAGACGAGGGTGTGGGGGGCGTGCACTGGCCGCCCGCCTTGGGCCATCAGTTGCCCGTTGGCTTCCAGACTGAGCACCCAGGGGGCGAGATCCAGCGTCACGTAGGCCCGCTGCGGACCGTTCTGCACAAACCAGCGACCCTGCGCATCGGGCGCGTAATGCGCATTAAGAAACGCCAAGGCCCGCGTGTGGGTGATCAAACCCTCGCGCACAAACCAGCGGGCGCGGCGGTCGAGTCGCAACCAGCCATAGGCCGCTGGCACCGCCGGCCAGCGCAGCAGGGCACGGCGGACTTCTGGCGAAAAATTATCCGTGAATGGTTCGATCATCCGTGGTTAGGTCACGCGTTGGGTTTGCTGGGAATGGGTACTTCGGTCTTTTTGACCACCGTGCGCAGCGCAAAACTCGAGTGCACGCGCGCCACCCCCGGCAGGCGCGTGAGGTGGCGAGTATGCACACGTTCGTAATCGGTGGCGTCGGCGGCAATGACCCGCAGAAGATAATCGGCTTCCCCGGTCATGAGGTAGCACTCCATGACTTCGGGGACTTCACGCACCGCCGCCTCGAATTGCGCCAAATCCTCACTTTGCTGGCGATTTAGGCTAATCCGCACAAAGACATCGCTGGGATAGCCCACGTGCGCTTGATTGACCAGCATCACGTAACGGGCGATGACACCCGATTCCTCCAACTGCCGGACGCGCCGCAGGCACGCGGATTCCGACAGATTCACGTTCGCCGATAACGTCACATTGCTCGTGCGGCCTTCGCGCTGTAGGGCGCTGAGGATGGCACGGTCGGTGCGGTCAAACCCGCTAGTCATGGTGGTTTCCTGCTTGATGGGCTGCGGATTGCGCATTTACTTGCGGATCACGCGCAAAAAACTCGTATTTTGCAAGCTAATTCTCCGTCCAAGGCTCTACGCTTTGACCTTAACCCACGCGCCGTCAGGTATTGGAGAAAAGCGATGTATATCGGAGTGCCGAAAGAAATAAAACCCAGCGAGTACCGGGTAGGACTCACCCCATCCAGCGTGCGTGAACTGGTGGCGCTGGGCCATCAAGTGCTGGTGGAAACCCAAGCCGGGGCGGGCATCGGTGCCACCGATGAGGTCTACGCACAGGCAGGCGCACGCCTCGTGAGTAGTGCTGCCGAAGTGTTTGCGCAGGCCGGGTTAATCGTCAAAGTGAAAGAACCTCAGCCGCTCGAAGTGGCCCTACTCGGCCCCCAGCACGTGCTGTTTACCTATCTCCATTTGGCGGCCGCACCGGCACTCACGCGGGCGTTGGCGGCCAGCGGTGCGTGCGCCATCGCTTATGAAACCGTGACCGCACCCGATGGCTCTTTGCCGCTATTGGCGCCGATGAGTGAAGTGGCGGGGCGCTTGGCGATTACCGCCGGGGCGCGTTGCTTAGAGCGCGAGATGGGCGGCAGCGGCCTGTTGCTAGGCGGTGTGCCTGGGGTGCCGGCGGCGCAAGTCGTGGTGCTGGGTGGGGGCGTCGTGGGCACTAATGCGATTGAGATGGCGTTGGGCTTGCAGGCGCAAGTTACGGTGCTGGATAAATCACTGCCGCGTTTGCGGGTGCTGGCTGCGCAGTTTGGCGCGCGACTCAATACTGTTTTTGCGACCCGTGATGCGTTGGAACACTATGCGGCGCTGGCCGATTTGTTCATCGGGGCGGTCTTGGTGCCGGGGGCCGAAGCGCCCAAATTAATCACTCGCGACATCTTGGCGCGGATGAAGCCCGGCAGCGTGATTGTGGATGTCGCTATCGACCAAGGCGGCTGTGCGCAAACCAGCCGCCCCACCACCCACGCCGAGCCCACTTTTGTGGTGGATGGCGTGGTGCACTACTGCGTGGCCAATATGCCGGGCGCTGTGCCCCGCACCGCCACGCAGGCGCTCAATAACGCCACCTTGCCCTATGTGCAAGCGCTCGCCGGCGGTTGGCGGGCGGCGCTGGCGCGCGATGAGCACTTGCGCAATGGCTTGAACTTGCTGGCGGGTAGCGTGACCCATCGCGCGGTGGCACAGGCGGCCGGCTTACCCTATGTGGCGCCGGTGCTGGATTGAACTGGAAGGTGTGGGCTCAAGGTAGGGTGCTGACCACCGCGACGATCGCGGCGGTCAGCTGGGCCAAATCTGCCGGTGACATCACATACGCCGGCATCACATAGACGAGGCGCCCGAAAGGGCGTACCCACACCCCGCGCGCCACAAACGCCTCGGGCAGCGTGCGCAGGTCTACTGGGGTGTGGAGTTCCACCACCCCGATGGCGCCGAGCACGCGCACATCGGCCACCTGCGGCAAGTCTCGGCAGGGTGCCAGGCCGGCGCGCAGGCCCGCGTCAATGGTAGCCACGCGGCCACGCCAGTCCGAGGCCTCCAACAGCGCAATGCTGGCGAGTGCCGCACGACAGGCCAAAGGGTTGGCCATAAAAGTGGGCCCGTGCATGAAAACGCCGGGTGTACCCTGCGAAATAGTGGTGGCCACTGCGCGCGTGGTCAGCGTTGCTGCCAAGGTGAGATAGCCCCCGGTGAGCGCTTTGCCCAAGGTCAGAATGTCCGGGGAAATACCGGCGTGCTGGCAGGCAAACAGTTCGCCGGTACGCCCAAAACCCGTGGCGATTTCATCGCAAATGAGTAATACGTCGTGCCGGTCGCACAGCACCCGCAGCTCGGCGAGCCAGCTTGGGTGGTAGAACCACATGCCGCCCGCACCCTGCACAATGGGCTCTACGATGACGGCGGCCAGTTCGTCGGCGTGGTCGGCCAACAGTTGGGCGCAGGCGGCGATGTCGGCAGGATCCCAAGACTCCCCAAACCGCACGCTGGGGCGCGGTGCAAATAACTGGGTGGGCAGCGCCCCTTGAAACAACGAATGCATGCCGGTCACCGGATCGCAAACCGCCATCGCACCGAAGGTATCGCCGTGATAACCGCCGCGCAGGCTGAGCAGGCGGCGTTTGCCGGGACGCCCGCGCGCCACTTGGTACTGCAAAGCCATTTTAATCGCCACTTCAACCGCCACAGAGCCAGAATCGGCGAAGAACACGGTGGCCAGCCCCGGCGGGGCGACGGTGACCAATTTTTGCGCCAGCGCTACCGCCGGCGCGTGGGTTAGTCCCCCAAACATGACGTGCGACAGGCACTCAATTTGCTCGTGTAACGCCGCGTTGATCGTGGGTTCGGCATAGCCATGAATCACCGACCACCAAGAGGCCATGCCGTCGATGAGTTCACGGCCATCGGTGAGCTTGATGCGCACCCCGTGTGCGGAGGCAACGCCATACATCGGCGGTGGATCCACAAAGCTGCTGTAGGGATGCCAAACATGGGCGCGGTCTAGCGCAAGGAGTTCTGCGGGGGTCAGCATGGGCGGCGGTGTGCTCAGGGTTCTACCACCCGCCAGCGCAACCCGCCCGGCGGCTCAAACTGCTTGATGGGCCCCAGTGGACTGGGCCAATCGGCAAGCGTGTTGGTGGCCGTTACGCGGGCCAGCGTGATGGTGCGAGTGTTCGGCGGCAAACCATAAAAGGCGGGGCCGAAGTGCGCGGCAAAATCTTCCAAGCGCGCCAAACAGCCTTCCTCGTCGAAAACCTGCGCATAGCAGGCCAACGCCGATGCCGCGTTGAACACCCCCGCGCAGCCACAATCGTGCTCTTTCAGGTGCCGCAGGTGGGGCGCCGAATCGGTGCCTAAAAAAAATCGCGGGTTACCCGAGACCGCGGCTTGGCGTAAGGCCAAGCGGTGCACTTCACGCTTGGCGACCGGCAGGCAATACAGATGCGGCCGGATGCCCTGATCAAACATGGCGTTGCGGTTAATCATGAGGTGATGGGGGGTGATCGTCGCGGCGATTGCGCCCGGTGCCTCGCGCACAAACTGCACGGCCTCACGCGAGGTAATGTGCTCAAAAACCATCGGTAGCGCCGGGAAATCCGCGCGTAGAGGGATCAGTTCATCCTCGATAAACACGGCTTCGCGATCAAAAATATCGACGTCGGGCGCCACGCTTTCGCCGTGAATCAACAGAGGCAGGCCGATGCGCTGCATCCGCTCGAGCACGGGATAAATCTGCCGGAGTTGTTTGACCCCCGCCTCCGAATTGGTGGTGGCGCCCGCGGGGTAGAGCTTCGCGGCGCTAAAAATACCCGCGGCATGACCCGCGGCAAGGTCGTCCGGGTCCACGCTGGGGGTGAGGTAGCAGGTCATCAGCGGCGTAAAATCGCTACCTGCCGGCAGCAACCCCAAGATGCGTGAACGATAGGCCAAGGCCGCAGCCGTGGTGGTCACGGGCGGCTTGAGGTTGGGCATGACGATGGCCCGGGAGAAGTCGCGAGCGCTGGCGGCGAGCACGGCGGCGAGCATCTCGCCGTCGCGTAAATGCACGTGCCAGTCGTCGGGACGCCGAATAACGAGTGATTGTTGCAACATGACGGGACTTTAACATGGGCCTGCTCAGGCCGGGCGAGGGGGCTGTTACTGTGTCGGCCTAGCCCGGCAGGGTGGGCAGCAGTCGGGCCAGATGCGCGCGCAGCGCCTCGGGAATGGGCTGGGGCCGAGAACTCACGCGGTCCACAAAGACATCCACGAAATGTCCGGTGGCATGGACGGGCGCGTCGCCGGCGCGAAATAGGCCCATTTCATAGCGCACGCTGCTGCGACCCAAGTGCGCGACTCGCAGGCCGGCATCCACCACGTCGGGGAAAGTGAACGCGCGATGAAAACGACAGCCGTTTTCTACCGTGAACGGCAGCACCTCGCCCGTGATGAGATCAAATCCGCCGGCCACGCTGAGGTAGTGCATGATCAGGGTGTCGAAAAAAGTGTGGTAGCGCGCGTTGTTGAGATGACGGTAGACGTCTAAATCGTTCCAGCGCAGCGCGATGGGCAGGAAATAGCTGAAATTGGTACGCAGCTCGGACGCATCGAGCGGATAGTCAGACACGGCAGCCTCACGCAGGGGACACAATGGCCGCTTATACCACGCCGCCCGCCCGTGGCGCTGCGTTGATGCAGTGCAAAAAATAATTTTGCGCTAGTGCTGCCCGTCCATTCCGCTTCTTTGTATGATGTGCGCCCATTACGCGGGCGGCTCCTGCGTGGTGGCCCCCACCGGTCGTCGGCTAAGGCCGCCGCCTGACGGATTATCGACCTCTAAAATGTCGAGGGTGTATGTCTGGAGAATCTGCGATGAAGGCCGAAATGCCGGTATCAGTGGCCCCCAAAGTAGCCGATGGCACGCTGGGCGAGGTCAACGGTAAACGTTGTATTTGCTACGACGGCTACTGGATTCGGTTCTATGAGGTGCCCACCAATGAGGATGTCGCCCGGCGGGAACTCATCGACCAATTGACCAAACGGGTGTTCCATAACACCGAGTCCGGCATCAATACGCCCGGTCATAAAGTGAAACATGCGCGTGAAGCTTTTGATGCCCAGCACGAACCCGAGCGGCGCCGAGTTAATGCGGCGATGCTGGCCGGTGCGCTCCTCAACCGGGGCTCAGATATTTTCAATATTCTGTTTGAACTGCGCCAACGTGGCATCGAAATTCACGAAGACAACGAACTGCTGCGCGAGTGTGAATCGTGCTTTCTCGAGGCCTTCGATCTCGGCAAACAAGTGCGCCACTATTCTGGCGAGGAAGGCTTGGACGAGCTCTGGGGAGAACCGCTGAAGGCTTTCTATATGCCCATCGGGGACTTTTATGAAAGCCGTTACATCAAGGTGAGTCAGTCGATGAAGGCCATCGATCAAATCACCCGTAAGTTAATCGAAACATTCTCCGCGCTAGCGGAATTTCAGGGTGTGCATGCCGACATCGTGGCCTATGGGCTGGCCGCGAAGCAGGAAAGCGAAACCATGAAAACCGACCCCTCCATTTTTAACGTGTGGCCAGAATTTGTCGCTGCAGGTGACAAGCTCTTCTACTTCAGCCCCCGGCTTAATGCCCAGGGTGAGATCAGTCGGGAGGGTGCGCGGGGACTCGAAATTCTCCGCGAAGGTAAAAAAATCGTCGAATGGGTCGCCGTCGCGCGGGTGCCCATGCCCAAGACCACCCACAATTTTTTGCAACGCTGCGATGCCTTCACCCGCGACGCCGCTGAGCGTGTCAGGTACGCCAAGCCCACGTGAACCGTCCCCCCGCGCTGGATTTCGTGGTGGTGGGGGGTGGTATCGTCGGTCTCGCTACCGCCCACGAGCTGCTTCAACGAGTGCCCGGCGCGAGTGTGGCGCTGGTGGAAAAAGAAGACCGTCTGGCGGCCCACCAAAGTGGCCACAACAGTGGGGTTATCCACGCTGGCGTGTACTACGAGCCCGGTAGTCTGAAGGCGCGCTTAAGTCACGCCGGGTTGCAACAAACACTCAATTTTTGCCAGAAAAACGCGGTAGTTCATCAACAGTGCGGTAAGTTAATCCTCGCCGTAACCCCCGCCGAAGTGGCGCCATTGGAGGCTTTGCATGCGCGCGCGTTGGCGAACGGGGCCGCGGTGCGCTGGCTGGTAGGGCCGGAGATTCAAGCACTAGAGCCCAACGTGGTGGGCGTTGCGGGCCTGTTGGTCGCCGCCACCGGGATCGTCGATTACGTCGGCATGTGTCACGCCCTAGCGCGTCAAATTACGGTGGCCGGCGGTGAGATTAAGCTCAACACCCCGGTGCAGGCGCTGCGCGAGGGCCCCGCCCACGTGGCATTGGACACCCCGCAAGGGACCCTCTATGCCCGCCAAGTGATCGTGTGCGGCGGGCTGCAAGCGGACCGTCTGCTCCGTGCCAGCGGCATCACCCCAGATTTCGCCATCGTGCCGTTTCGGGGCGACTATTTTCGCTTGCCGGCCAGTCGCAACGATATTGTTAAGCATCTTATCTACCCCGTGCCCGATCCGCGGCTGCCGTTTTTAGGTATCCATCTCACCCGATTGTTTGATGGCGGCGTGAGTGTGGGACCTAGCGCCATGCTGGCGTTATCCCGCGAGGATTACCGCCGGCACGCGTTTGAGTGGCGCGACGCTTGGGCCGCCGCACGCTATGCCGGCACTTGGCGGCTGTTGGCGCGCTATCCTGGGGCTGGGCTGCGCGAGCTCGCTTGCGCCCTTAGCCAACGGCGCTATTTGCGCGCGGTGCAGCGTTACTGCCCCAGCCTAACCCAGGCTGATTTGCTGCCCTGCGCGCCGGGGATCCGGGCGCAGGCGGTCTCGCCCGCGGGCCACCTTATCCACGATTTTCTGCTCAAACAAACCACCCGGATGCTCCATGTTTGTAACGCGCCATCGCCTGCCGCGACCGCCGCGCTGCCGATTGCCGCAGAAATCGTCACCCGCCTGCTCGGCGCCCAACACACGCCTAGTGCGAGGGCAGCCGGCCCGTTAAACTCGCCCGAATAAACGTTTTTTACAGGAGATAGACCATGCAAGACAGCGTAGTGGTGGTAGGGCTCGCGCGGACCCCGATGGGTGGCATGCAGGGAGATTTTTCGAGTGTTACCGCTCCCATATTAGGTGCCGCGGCCATCAGAGCTGCCCTTGAGCGCGCGGGTGTGGCGCCCGAGATTGTTGACGAAACCATCATGGGTTGCGTGCTACCGGCAGGCCTTGGCCAAGCCCCTGCCCGCCAAGCCTCGATGGGTGCGGGCATTCCCACCAGCGTGGGTTGCACCACCATCAACAAAATGTGCGGTTCCGGCATGAAAGCCGTGATGCAGGCCCACGACGCCATTATCGCCGGATCGGCCAGCATCGTGGTGGCGGGCGGCATGGAGAACATGACCAACGCGCCTTACCTGCTGCCTAAAATGCGCAGCGGTGCGCGGCTGGGTCACGGCGAAGTGTTAGATCACATGTTTTTTGACGGCCTCGAAGACGCCTTCCAGCGCGGCCGTCTGATGGGCACTTTCGCCGAAGACTGCGCGCGTAAATATGGTTTTACTCGCGAAGCACAGGATGGCTTTGCCATTGAGTCCTTGCTGCGTGCCCAACGCGCGATCACGGGCGGCCATTTCAAGGCCGAAATTGTCGCCGTGCCCCTGCCGGGCGGCAAAGTGCCCCGCATCATTGATACCGATGAGCAACCCGGCAAAGCCAAGCTCGATAAAATCCCCTTGCTCAAACCTGCCTTCGCCCAAGACGGCACGGTAACGGCCGCCAATTCCAGTTCTATTTCCGATGGCGCGGCGGCCCTGGTGCTGAGTTCGGGCGCGCGCGCGGCGGCCTTGGGATTAGCGCCAGTGGCGCGCATTTTGGCGCATTCAACCCACGCCCAAGAGCCGGGTTGGTTTACGACGGCGCCGGTGTCGGCGATCGATAAATTACTCAAGCGGCTGGGTTGGACGGTGGCGGATGTGGATTTGTTTGAGGTTAACGAAGCCTTTGCGGTAGTGGCCATGGCCGCGATGCACGACCTTAAAATTCCGCACGAGAAATTAAATGTCCGTGGCGGTGCTTGCGCACTGGGGCATCCGGTGGGGGCCTCGGGTGCGCGCATCATCGTGACGCTGGTGCACGCGTTGCGCGACCACGGTTTAAAGCGTGGGGTGGCCAGTTTGTGTATTGGTGGCGGTGAAGCCACGGCAATCGCCCTCGAACTGCTGTAGGTTTTCGGGCGATTATTTGGCGGCAGGCTTAGGCGGCAGCGCTGGGCCGCGCGGCGACGGCGGCGCGCCAACGTGCAATGTGCACGTGGCGCGCAGCCGGTTGTTCCTCTATGTTCACCGCGAATTCCACCACCACGAAGGCGGTGATATCTGCTACTGAAAAATGCTCACCGGCCAGCCACGTTTGGCCGCTCAAGCCGCTTTCCAAATCGTCAAAAAACGCCTGCACGCGCGCTTTCCCCCGTTCAACCAGTGCGGGAATTTGCGCGTAGTCCCGCGGGCCGGGGATGGCACGATTCACAAAGCGCGCAGCAGAATTGCGCAATGCTTCGGCCGCTCCGGCCAAGCCCTCGAGTTCGGCGCGTCGGCTCCACATCTCCACTACGGCCTGCTCTTTAGGGGTGCTGCCAAACAGCACGGGGCTGGGATGCAGCGCGTCCAAGTAGCGGCAAATGGCCATGGTTTCTGTTAACAACGTGCCGTCATCCAGCAGCAGCGCTGGCACGATCATGCCGGGATTGTCCTGCTTGAATTGCGCCTCAAACTGCTCGCCTTGGCGCAAATTGATCTGCATGCTGGGAATTTCCAGCCCTTTCTCTGCCATAAACATGCGTACCCGGCGTGGGTTTGGTGCTAGCACAAAATCGTAGAGTTTCATCGCGAGGGTTCTCCTAAAAAGACCGTGGCAAGTGTTGGTTGGGCGATCAGCGGCTATCATACCTGCCGCAAGACGGACGTCGCTCGGCGTTCGCAACATGACTATCACGAGGAGAATTGGCAATGCAGGTGCAAGGCAAGGTGGCAATCGTCACGGGTGGGGCGTCGGGTTTGGGACGGGCAACGGTAGAAGCCTTAGTGGCGGGTGGTGCGCGCGTCGCCATCTTCGATTTAAGCGACGACTTGGGCCAAACCTTGGCGGGGCAACTGGGCCCGGCGGCAATCTACCAGCAGGTGAATGTGACTTCTGAAGTCGAGGTCCAGGCGGCTATTGCGGCCACTCTGCAGGCGTTTGGTGCGATTCATTTTTGTATCAACTGTGCGGGCATCGGCAGTGCGTCGAAAACCGTCAGCAAAGGCGCGCCCCATACGTTGGAGCAGTTCCAGCGCATCGTCGGGGTCAATCTTATCGGCACTTTTAACGTGCTGCGTTTGGCGGCGGTAGAGATGACTAAGAACGCCCCCGAAGGCACCAGTGGCGAACGTGGGGTGATCATTAACACCGCCTCCATTGCCGCTTGGGATGGCCAGATGGGACAAGCCGCCTACGCTGCCAGCAAGGCTGGGGTGGTAGGACTTTCCCTGCCGGTCGCGCGCGACTTGGCGCGCGATGGCATTCGTTGCAATTGCATTGCGCCGGGCTTGTTCGAAACCCCGATGATGCGCGGCCTACCCGATAAAATTCGCGAGGGCATTCAACTGCAAATTGAATACCCGAAGCGGTTTGGTCTGGCCGAGGAATATGCCAAGTTGGCGTTGGCTATCATCGATAACCCCTATCTCAACGGGGAATCCATCCGACTGGATGCCGCCAGCCGTTTGCCGCCGCGTTAAGGATGGGGTTGCAGCCCGTGGCCAGCCTTTGGCCGCGGGCTGCAGTCACCCACGTGCCGAAATTTTCAGGGGAGAACGCTAGATGCTAGACGCCGCCATGCTGGGGTTGACGCGCTGCGCGTGGGCCACCCCGCAGCGACCTGAAGAACTGATTTATCACGACACCGAATGGGGTGTCCCGGTGCACGACGATCGCGTGCATTTTGAGTTTCTGGTGCTGGAGTCCGCCCAAGCAGGACTGAGTTGGTACAGCATTCTGCGGCGCCGCGACGCCTATCGGCGAGCCTTCGCGGCGTTTGATCCGGTGCAGGTTGCGGGCTACCCACCCAGCGCCGTCGATACGCTGATGCACGACGACGGCATTATTCGCAACCGCGCCAAAATTACCGCGGCCATCAACAATGCCGCGCGCTTTCTGGAAGTTCAGCAAGCCTTTGGGAGCTTCAACACCTACGTGTGGGGTTTTGTCGGGGGCAGCCCGCTGCATATCCCCAGAACGCACGGGGGCGACGTGCCCGCTACCAGCCCCGAGTCCAT